>JAUSID010000126.1 GCA_030648295.1 Opitutaceae bacterium
AGGGACCAGGGACCAGGGACCAGGGACCAGGGACCAGGGACCAGGGACCAGGGACCAGGGACCAGGGACCAGGGACCAGGGACCAGGGACCAGGGACCAGGGACCAGGGACCAGGGACCAGGGACCAGGGACCGAGGCCCAAAGCCACGAGCGAAGAAGTCGAGAGCCTTTCACCAACTAGTTTTTGCAGGACTCCAGCAACCATGAAGCCACGTCTTGTTTTCGCTTGCGCATTGCTCCTTGCCGTTGCGTTTTCCGGGTCCCGCGGCGCAACCGCTCCCGCCTTTCACGGGCCGTTCGGGGCCGCGGAGTGGGAACGCTCGACCGTGCCGGTGCGGCCGGGCGAACCGGGGAAGGCGCCCTTCTGGAACGCGTTTGCCAAGCGCTTCATCTTCGCGCCGGCATTCGACTACCGGCGCGTCGAAAACGCGGTGAAGTACAAGTATGAGATCTGGAGCCAGAAGAACGGGAGCAACCACAGCTTTGAGAGCGACGTGCCGTATGCCCCGCTCAGTCCCGTGTGGGCCTCGGTTCCGGTGGGAAACTTCCAGCTTCGCGTGATCGGACTTTCCGCCGAGGGGAAGCGGCTCGGCGTGGCCGGCGAGGGGCACTATTTCCGGGCCGCGCCTTTCGACGGCCCGTATCTCGAGCCGCTCATGCGTTATGACGAGAGCGCACTGCTCGCGCTCGATAAGGTGATGCACAAGGGCTACGTGGAGTATTGGTTGAAGCACCAGGCGCCGGATCCGGAGTACGCGCTGTATCGATACGCCGCCAAGATGTTCGGCTCGGTGATCGTCGGCGCCGTCACGCACGCCCGGCTCAAACCCGGCACGAGCGAGGCCGGGCGTTCCATCAAACTTGGCCGGATCGTCGCCGACTACTTGATCAGCATCAGTTTCCCGCCCGGCACGGTGCTGGAGAATTTTCCGCCGACCTACCATGGCGTCTGGCTCGCGAAGAATCCCAAGTCGCATGCCCAGCTCGAAAATTACATGACCATTGTGGCGGCTGACTCCGGCCATGCCTATCTCGATTTATATGACCTGACCCGCGACCCCAGTTACCTCGAGGCGGCCCAAAAAATCGCCCGGACGTATCTGAAGACCCAACTGCCTTCCGGCAGCTGGTACCTATACCTGAACAACCAGACTGGGGAGCGAACTGCGGATGGGGTGGCGATCCCCACCTCGACGATCAACTATCTGGAGCGCCTCCAAAAGGACTACGGGATGAAAGGCCTCGATCGCGCGATCGACCGGGCGTTCGCGTGGATCATGGATAACCCCGTCAAGACGTCCCACTGGCTCGCGCAGTACGAAGACGTCGATATGCGATTCTTCGCCCCTTACGAGCGGATGAGCCGGGAGCAGACGTGCGATCTGGCCATTTACCTTTTCCGCCGGTACCCCGATCGGCCGGAGTACGTGGCGTTGGCCGAGGACTTGATTCGATTCGCCGAGGATCAGTTCCTCACTTGGGAGCAAATGGAAGACGTGGTCGTCGGGGCGCAAATCGGCACCTTGCGGCCTCCGCCTGAGGTGCCCGTGACCGGACCTGGCGGTTACGCGAAAAACTGGCTGACCCCCGCCGTGCACGAGCAATACGGGTTCTGGATGCCGTCCGCCCGCAACACCGGCCTGATGATCGACACCTACTGGGACGCGTATGTGGCGACGAAGAAGGAGGTGTATCTCGCGAAAGCGGTGTCGATCGCGAACAACTTCACCCGGGTGCAGAAGGAGCACAACGGGGATTACCCGACATTCTTCACCAAACACCCGATGCCGTTCTGGATGAACAACAGCATCTACCCGGCCAAGGTGATGATGACCCTGCAACGCAATCTGGATAAGATGCGGTAGCCGACGGTCAACAAACCCCGGCCATCCAACCTTCAACTTACCCCTGAATAATGAGCCGTCACCGACTCCTCGCGTCGTCTTGCGCCGGGCTTCTCCTCTCCTTCCGGATGGCCGCCGCGCAAGTCGCACCGACTCCACCCGCCAGCGGGACCCAAGCCGAATCGGTTGTCACGCTCTCGCCCTTCGAGGTGGCGGCGGACCGCGATACGGGTTACGCGGCCACGAGTACGCTGGCGGGCACGCGACTCGACACGCCGGTGAAGGATCTCGGCGCGAGTATTTCGATCCTGACCAAGGATCTGATCAACGATTTGGGCGCGAGCAACATTCAGGATCTGCTGATCTTCACGGCCGGCATGGAAGCGGCCGGCCCGGGCGGTAACTTTTCCGGCAGCACGGGAGACATCAACGCGAACCAGGTGGTGGGCGAAAACTCGCGCGTCAACCCGCAGGGCGCCACGCGTACCCGCGGATTGGATGCGCCCAACTTCACCCGCGGATTCTTTGCGTCGGACATCGCGATGGACAGCTACAACACGGAGCGGGTGACGATCAATCGGGGACCCAATGCCGCGCTCTTCGGCGTGGGCAGCGCGGCCGGAGTCGTCGACGCGGCGCTGTTGCGCCCCCATCTCCGGCGCGATTCCAGCAAGGTGGAACTCCGCTATGGCAATAACGACGCCGTGCGCCAGGCGATCGACATCAACCGCGTGATTGCACCTGGCCGGCTCGCGTTGCGCATCGCGGCGCTGCATGAGAACGAGCGCTATAATCAACGCCCCGCGTTTGAAAGAAACCGCCGGATCTACGGCGCGCTGACGTTCGAGCCCTACAAGTCGACGGCGGTGCGCGTCAATTACGAAGCTGGCCGTACCGTCGCGAATCGGCCGATCACGGTGCTGCCGTTTCGAAGTGTGACGGATGCGTGGCTCGAGGCGCGCCAGGGCTTCGACTGGAGGTATTACGACGATCCGGCCCTCAATCCGTCCGCGGCTTCGCAGCAGCCGCCCGCTTTCGAAGGCCCGCTGGTGCGACCAGCGGCCTTCGGCGATTCGCTGCAGATTATATATTCCAATTCCTCCGCCCAGACGCCCGACATGGGTTATCGTAGTCAGATTCCAACCACGGCCAACAGTGCCGTGGGCAACGCCGTGCTCGGCTCGCTTTTCAATCCCATCGTGAATCGCGATCGCGCCGGCGATACCCTGCGCGCGATCATGACGCAAAACATCGGTGAAGTGCCCGGTACCTTTTGGACGGGCTCGCGGGTGCTGCCCGGGCAGCAATCCGGGTTCTCTCCGGCGGGGATCAAATACCAGGGGTTCACCGATTTCAGCGCGTTCGATTTCAAGAACCGGATGCTCGATGAGACCTCCCGGCAGAGCAACGGCTTCCGTTCCTTCAACGTCGCGTTGGAGCAGCGTGCCTGGCAGGACCGGGTCGGAGTGGAGCTCGCCTACGATCGGCAGGCCAGCGAGCGCCGTTCGCGGAATTCTTTTTTCTCCAGCGGCAATTCCGCCCACGTGCGTATTGATCCGGCAGTCAGGCGGCTCGACGGCCAGCTCAATCCGAACCTCGGCCGGCCGTTCGCGTTCTTTGGCTACTCGAATTGGGGCAATTCCTTTGCGGAGCGCGAGGCGGTGCGTGCGACCGGCTATCTGCGCTATGATTTCAAGGACCTGAAAAAACCCTGGGGCGGGTGGCTTGGCCGTCACACCGTGACGGGTCTCTACGAGGAAAACGCCGCCGAATCGATCAACTACGCTCACCGTCTTGCCACCGACGGCCCGGCGGCGACACTCGTCAATCCCAGCGTGAATGCGTCGTCCCGTCGCGCGATCATCGTGGCGTACATGGGTCCGTCGATCGTGGGAAACAACAATCCGCTGAGGCTGGAGCCGATCCGGATTCCGCAACTGGTGGCCGGGCCGACGATCGCGATGCGCACCTTCGTCCGCGGAGGCAATGCCACGGATCCGGGCACGTTTGTCGACGCTCCCACCCGGCTCGTCGAGGTCAACATTGGCGGCGCCGCCCAGCGTGATGTCATCAAGTCGCAGGCGGCGGTCCTGCAAAGCTATTGGTTGCGCGAACACCTGGTGACCGTGGTTGGCTGGCGGCGCGACGAAGACTTTTTTGCGAATCGGGCGATCACGTTCGAGCCGAATCCGAACGACCCGAACGATCCCGGCAAGGTGCACTACGGTTTCGGCGATTTCGATTTTCCCCGCACGCCGCCGCGGATGGCGACGGGCGAGACCAAGAGTTACAGCGCGGTGCTGAAGTGGCCGCAGCGTCTCCTGCGTCTGCCCTACGGCAGCGATTTCAGCGTCTTCTACAATTCCTCCGGCAATTTCACGCCGTCCGCCGCACGCGTGAACGCCTACGGTCAGCCGCTGGCTTCACCCAAGGGCGAGACGAAGGAAATCGGGTTCAACCTCGCGACCTGGCGTGACCGCGTGAGTCTGCGTCTAAACTGGTTCGAGACGAACGTCGTCGGGCGGTCATCCAATACGAGCGTTTTCACCGTCGCGCGCGCTAACGCGATCGTCGACACGGCGAGACGGTGGCTGACCGAAGCGAATTTCAATCCCGGCAACGTGCCGTTCATGCAAGCTGCCGTGGCGAAACTCTTCAGCACGCTGCCATCGAATTATGCTGAATTGCACAAGCTCACCGTCGTGGGGACGGTGCCCAACCTTTCCTCTTCATACGTGAACATCCCGAACGTCACGGACACCACAGACTACTCCGCCAAGGGGATGGAGTGCGATCTCGTCTTCAATCCGACCCCCAACTGGCGCTTCATGATGAACGTCGCCAAGCAGCAGACGGTGCAGAGCAACTCGTATCCGGGGTTGAAGGACATTGTCGCCCGCATGATGCCGGTCTGGAACTCGAGCATCACCGATCCGGTGTCCGGCGTCACCGTTCGCATGCGTGATCTTCCCCTTTCGGCTTACCCGTTGGGCTCCGGACCGGCTTCACCGCCGAATGTCCAGACCTACGGCGACTACCTCGACAGCCAGGTGTTCGTTCCCTACGCGACCGCCTTGGCCACCGAAGGGTCGGTCAGTCCGGAGCAACGCCGCTGGCGGTTCAACCTCGTGACTAATTATTCGTTCAAGCGCGGCTCGATATTCGGCGAGCGGTTGAAGGGTGTGAGCGTGGGCGGCGCCGTCCGCTGGCAGGACCGGCTGGGCATCGGCTACCCGTCCACCCGCAATCCGGACGGCAGCGTCAACATCGATCTCAAGCACCCCTATTACGCGCCGGCCGAAACCAACGTGGACTTCTTCACCTCGTACGAGCGAAAGCTCTTCGGCGATCGGATCGGCTGGAAGCTCCAGCTCAACATTCGCAACCTGATCGCGGGCGACGAACTGATCCCGGTTACTTCGCAGCCGTGGGGTGAGCCCGCGGTGGTCCGGCTCGGACCCGAGCGCCGGTGGTATCTGACCAATACGTTCAGCTTCTGATGGGCACGAAAACGGCGCCCATGATCCCGCGGCAAAGTTCGAACGGTGCGTGGTGCGGCCCCGTTCTGCGCGCGACCCGCCAATTCAAGTTGAGCCTGGAAGCCGCGCTGCTGGGCGCACTGCTGGTGCAATGGGTGCCGGCCGCTTCGCGGTCTCCCGTGACTCGTTCCAGGCCGAATATCATTCTCATCCTGGCCGACGATTTGGGATACGGTGACCTGAGTTGTTATGGGAATCCAAAGGTGAGTACGCCGCGCATCGACTCGCTGGCTCGCGACGGAATCCGCTTCACGGATGCGCACACGACGAGCGGACTCTGCACTCCTTCGCGCTACTCGCTGCTGACGGGTCGGTACTGCTGGCGGACATTTTTGAAGAAGAATGTCGTCGCGAATGGTCCGGCGCTGATCGAGCCCGGGCGAACAACCGTGGCGTCCGTGTTCAAGGAGCGCGGCTACCAGACCGCCATCCTGGGCAAGTGGCATTTGGGTTTCACCGCCGGGAAGGACGTTGATTACAATGCGCAGCCGGTGACCCCGGGAGCGAATGAGGTTGGCTTCACCCACAGTTTCCTGCTGCCGGTTGGGCATTTCTTTCCGCCGTACATCTATCTCGAGAATGGCCGGGTCGTGAATTACGACGCGAGCGATCCGATTGCCATCGTCGGCAGCCAGCAAAAGGGCGGGAAGAGCTACAGCTATGATCCGCACCAGGTCACACCCGAACTGGTTCGCCATTCCCTGGCCTATATCGAGGAAAACAAAGCCCGGCCTTTCTTCCTCTTTCTTTCCACCCCGAGTGTTCACGATCCCCTCACGCCCAGCGCCACGTTCTCCGGGCATCCGGTTGGCGCCTACGGCGATTATATCCAGGAAATGGACTGGGCGGTCGGGCAGATACTGGACAAGTTGAACGCGCTGAATCTGGAGAATAACTCGCTGGTTCTGTTCACGAGCGACAACGGCGCGTCGGAACCCAACAGCCGGGCGGTCAAAGATCATTACCGACCCAGTGGTCCGTTGCGCGGCGACAAGGGGGATTTGTATGAGGGCGGCCACCGGATGCCCTTCCTCGTGCGCTGGCCCGGGCAGGCACCGGCTGGCGTGGTCTCCGATGAGTTCGTTATTTTTTCTGATTTGGTGCGCACCTTTGCCCGATTGCTGGAGCAGCCGTTGCGTTCCGACGAGGGCCCGGACGGACATGATGTCCTCGATGCTTTTCGGGGAGGCCGGAACCTGCACCCCGGACGCGCGATGGTTATCCATTCGCGACAAGGCATGTATGGGCTGCGGCAGGACGACTGGATGTATCTGCACGGCGCGGGCGACGGGGATGAACGCAAGGCGCGTTACGCACCTCCGTCGGAGACGATCGCCGATGCCCAGCTCTACAATCTCCGCGAGGATTTGCGCCAGGAGCGTAACTGCGCGGCGCAATACCCCGAGAGGGTGGCGCAGATGCGGCAGAGGCTGGCGGAGATTGTCGCCGCGGATGAAACGGTCGCGGGCGCCGGGATGTCCGGCGCGAAGCGGTGAGGGGAGATGAACCGGCCCAACCGAATGAAACGATGTTCGTGCCACCGGTCTTGTTTCTGCCGGCAAACCTGGTTAGCCGCTTTCGGGCATGAAAGTGAGCACGTCCGCCGTCAACCGCCCGCCACGGCGGTGGAGTTGATCCGACGATGACACCCCGGTCCACGTGGCTGAAATCTTCGGTGCCGCGACTGCCGGCCACCCCAGCTCGGTGGCGTCGTTTAACGCCCGCGTTCCGGATGGGGACGGTGCTCGCGGGGGTCGGCAGCATTTGCCTCGGAATGACCCCGCTCGGAGCTGCGCAGCCGGCGGCGGCAGCGGCCGTGGCCGACGGGCACACCCGTGATTCGTTGTTCGAGGGATTCGTCGAGCCGCCGGCGACGGTGCGACCGTTTGTGCGCTGGTGGTGGAACGGCGACAAGCTCTCGGCCGACGAGATCCGGCGCGAACTCGACGTGATGAAGGCCGCCGGCATCGGTGGCGTGGAAATAAACTCCATCAAGTTTCCGGCGGAGCGCGATCCCTTGAACATCACCGCGCTCGACTGGCTGAGCCCGGCCTGGTGCGCGATGGTTCGGACCGCCACCGAGGGGGCGCGTGAACGTGGCCTCACGGCGGACATCATCGTCGGTTCCGGCTGGCCGTTCGGTGGGCGCTTTCTGCCACGTGAACACCAGACCAAGATTCTGTCGGTCGGACGCCGCAAGGTGACAGGTCCGTCGACGGTCAGCTTGAGCGAACAGGAAATGTTCGACGGCGTCGATCTGACGCTGCACTCGAAGAACGATCGGATTTTCCAGACGGTGAAGTTTGCCCGCCTGACGCCGGCCGCCCTCGATCGGTTCAGTCCCGGCACCGACGTCACCGGCCGGTTGCAGGGCGGGCGGCTGACGGTCGACGTCCCCGCCGGTGAATATTTTCTGCACTACTTCGTGGTGCAGGAGGGATTTCAGGCGGTGATTAATGGCGCACCCGGCTCGGACGGCTCCGTGCTGAATCACTTTAGCCGGGCCGCGACGGATTTTTATCTGAGTCACATGTCCGAGGGCATGAAACCGCACCTGGGAAATCTGCGGGACCACTTCCGCGCATTTTTCTGCGACAGCCTGGAACTCGAGGGGGCGAATTGGACCGAGGACTTGCTCGAGGAATTCAACCGGCGACGGAGCTACGATCTCCTGCCGTGGCTGCCTTACCTGCTCCAGAAAACGGGCAGAATGGGCGATGCCGTTGAATCCGCGGACACCGTGCGGGCGGGTCCGGAGTTGGAAGACCAGATCCAACGCGTGCGCCACGACTACTGGACGACGCTGATCGAACTCTTCCGCGAGCGTTTCCTGGAACCCTATATACAGTGGTGCCGGCAGCAGGGAGTGCAATCGCGGGTGCAGGCCTATGGCCACGGTTATGATCCGCTGGAAAGCAGCATGCTCGTCGACATCCCCGAGTGTGAGACGTGGCTCAACATGCACACGGGGTCGCCGCGTTCGAACGGCGCGCAGTCGATCAACAACAAGTTCACCGCCTCGGGCGCCCGCCTCGCCGGCAAACGGCTGGTGAGCTGCGAGGAGATCACGAACACCAGCAACGTCTTCTTCACCCCGCTGGAGCTGGTCAAGATTGCGGGCGACGAAAGCAACCTGTCGGGGGTGACGCACTCCATCTTGCATGGCTTCAACTACTCGCCGCCGGCGGCGGGTTTTCCGGGCTGGGTCCGTTACGGCACCTATTTCAGCGAGCAGAATCCCTGGTGGCCGTTCATGCGACGGTGGACCGATTACAAGGCCCGGCTTTCCTGGCTGCTCCAGCAGGCCGAGCCCCAGGCGAACATCGCGATCCTGCATCCGCTCGCCGACCTGTGGAAACAATGGGGCATGCAGCGCGATCCCTACCCGAAAAAAGTGCTGCCGGAGTACGCCCACCGCCTCTGGCAGGCGCTCCATCGCAACGGACACAATTGCGACTACACCTCCGAAAACATCCTCTGCCGCTCGAAGATGCAGGATGGCGCCGCCGTCTTCAATTCGCGCCGTTACGACACCCTCCTGCTGATGGGAGTGGATACGATGCGGCCGGACACGGCGCGCGCCCTCGCAAACTTTGCCCGCGGTGGCGGGCGGATCGTTTTCATCGGACGCACCCCGTCGGTTGCACCGGGGCTGATGGCCCGGGGTGTGCAGGATCAGGAGGTGCGCGCGACCATGCAACGACTCGTGGCGGACCATCCTGCCACCTGCCGGATTGTGGCGGCGCCAGCCAAGGACGAGGACCTGCTGGCGTGGTTTCAACGCGTTCGCGAGCAATGCGGTCTCGTGCCCGATGTTGCCTTTGCCTCCGCCAGCCCGCACGTGAGCCAGACGTTCCACCGGATGGGCGACCGCGACGTTTTTTTTCTCGTCAACAGCAGCCGGGAACAGCCCGCCACCGTGCGGGCGCGTTTTCGCACCGCCGGCCGCACGCCCTGGCTCTGGGATGCAGAAACCGGCACGCGCCGCCTGCTCCCCTGGGACGAGGCCCCGAACGCCCTGACGCTCCGCCTCGAGCCCGCGGCGTCGCGCTTGATCGTGTTCGAAAAGGCCGCGGCCGCGGCCCCGGTGCGGGAAAGCGTGCCCTCCGACGCAGGAGCGCAGGCCGTCACCGGCAGCTGGAAGGTCGAGTTGACCCATCTCGACGGATCGCGGCGTGAGGTGTCGCTGGATACGCTGCGCAATCTCGGCCAGCTCGAAGGTCTGGCTGGCTTCGCGGGCCGGGCCGTATACCGGGTGAGATTCAGCGCACCCGCCGCGGAAGGCCATCGCTATCTCGATCTTGGTGTCGTGCGCGAAATCTCCGAGGTTACGCTCAACGGGCGCGCGCTCGGGGCCCATTGGTACGGACGGCACCTGTACGAACTGCCGGCAACGCTGCGCTCCGACGGCAACGAGCTGGAGATTCGGGTGACGACGGTCGCCGGCAATTACGCCAAGTCGCTCACGTCGAATGAAACCGCTCAGAGGTGGACGAAGGCATTGCCGGCGCGTCCGATGGGACTGCTCGGTCCGGTGCGGCTCCTGCGCGCGCAGTGAGCGGAACTCCGCGGATTTCTTGTGCTGAACCAGACATCTACTCCTGGATGATCCCCCTCCGCCTTGCGCTTGTTGTCTCGCTGGTCGCTGCGCACCTGGCCGGCGCCGCGGACGCTGGCGGCGCCAGGCCGAACATCCTGCTCATCGTGGCCGACGATCTCGGTTACGGCGATCTCGGCTGCTACGGCGCGACGAAGGTCAAGACGCCGAACATCGACCGGCTGGCCGGCGCCGGGGTGCGGCTTACCGACGCCCATGCGCCTGCCGCCGTCTGTCAGCCGTCGCGCTATGCCATCCTCAGCGGAACCTACTTTCGACGCGCACAGCGAAAGGGCCTGCAAACGCTCTATTTTCACGAAGGCCAGGTGACGCTCCCGGCGCTGCTCAAGTCGGCGGGCTACCGGACCGCCGCGCTGGGCAAGTGGCACCTCGGATTCGGACGCGGCGCTGAGCCGGACTACAACGGCGAGTTGAAACCGGGGCCGCTCGAGATCGGCTTCGACTCCTTCTTCGGCTGTCCGCGCACGCACAACGAGCCGCCGTTCGTATTTGTCGAGAACCACCGGGTGGTCGGACTCGATCCCGCCGATCCCATTCACATCGTCCCGGCCGCGGATACGAAGGAGGGATATGGCCATGGGATCAGCACCGGCGCCGCCAAGGCTCATGCCGCGCGACCGAAGGATCGCATCGATCTGATTCTCGCCGACAAAGCCGTGCAATTCATCGCGCACCCGGGGAGCACGCCGTTCTTTCTGTACCTCGCGTTTCTCGCGCCGCACGTGCCGATCGCACCAGCACCGGAGTTTCAGGACACCAGCCAGGCTGGGCGCTATGGTGATTTCATCCAGCAGCTCGATACGTGTGTGGGTCGGGTGCTGGACGCGTTGCAGGCGAGTGAAGCCGCCGGCAACACTCTCGTCATTTTCACGAGCGACAATGGGGCGGTGCTGCACCGCGACGCGCTCGAAGCCGGCCACCGCGCCAACGGCTCGCTCCTCGGCCAGAAGACCGACGCCTGGGAAGGCGGCCATCGCGTGCCCTTTATCGCCCGCTGGCCCGGTCACATTCCCGCCGGCACGCAGAGTGACCAACTGCTTGGCCTGACCGACCTGATGACCACCATCGCCGCCGCCGCCAACGTCCCGTTGCCGGCCGGCACCGCGCCCGACAGCTTGAACCAACTGCCCGTGCTGCGCGAGCCACGGCACGCACCCGGCGTCCGCCATGAGATGCTCGCGCAAGGCACGGGTGGCTACGCTCTGCGTCAGGAGAACTGGCTTTTCCTCCCCAAGCAGGGCTCGGGCGGGATGACCGTGCAGATGCCTCCCGGCCTGCAGTGGGGCCAACCCTACGCGAAGCTGGGGTTGGTCAACGGCGACGTGGATGAACGGGGCAAAATCAGGTCCGAGGCCGCGGCGCAACAACTCTACGACCTCGCGGTTGACCCCGGGCAATCCACGAATCTGGCAGGGCGGGAGCCGCAGCGGACGGAGGCGTTGGCCGCGCGGTTGGAGGCGTTGCTCGCCGAAACCAGGACGGCGCCTCGGGCCGCCCCCGCCAACCCGGCGACGATGACACCGTCCGTTCGCGCGCCAAGGAGGCCAGGCGAACAATTCATCCTGATCAATCTCTCCGCTGCCGATCGTGAGCCGGTGATCGCGCGGATCGCGCGCGAATTCAAGTCGTCACCGGGGAATCCCGTGCGCGTCGGCATCGGGCGCATCTTCTCGTACTTTGGCCGGGGGCGGGATCGGCTCGAAGAGGAACTGCGGAAATTTTTGGATTTGGGCGTCAAATACGACCTGCCGGTGCTCGTGGCCCTGGATGGGGAGTATTGGTGGGAGGACCGGCCGGATTTGTGGAACTGGTGGCAACCGGAGCGGCCGGGATACAATCCGGCCAACCGCGAGAACGTCGAGTGGACCTCGTGGGATTCGGCGGATGCGTTGAAGATCGCCTGGCTGAATTGGGGACAGCAGCTTCGTGTCCTGCCGCCGCCGAACCTGATGAGTCCCCGGTACCGTGGCGCCTGCCACGAACAAATGCGCGAACTCGTGCCGATCGTGACCCATTGGTGGAAGCGTCTTCCGCCGGAGAAAAAGAATTTGTTCGTCGGCCTGAAGGTCGGCTGGGAGTCGTCGATTGGCGTCAACAAATTCTATTATCCCGATGGCAACGCGCTGCTCGACCGACCCGCGGCGGACGATCCCCGCACCGGGATCAAGGCCACCGAGATTCCGGCCCGCGGCGTCGTGCAGATTGGGTATGCGGCGTTAAAGACCTCAGGCCTGCGTACCAGCGGATCCATTACGGAGGAGGATCTGGTGGAAGTCGTGCGGCGGCATGTGACCGATCTCTCCTCCGTGGCGGCGCAGCTCGGCGTACCGCGCGAGCGACTGTTCACGCACGTTGCCGGCTGGAAGGATGACGAACTGCTTTATGATGCCGCGGTGAACGAGTTCTCCTCGCCGGGCTGGAGTTTTTATCGCCATGCCCGCAACCCCTCGGCCGATACCGGTGTGCAACGCGCGCTGGCCAGGAGTGACGCCCCTGGTTGGGCAGCCGTCGAATGGCTGCACCAGGGTCCGAACACGACCGAGGCTTGGCGCAGCTCACTCGAGCGCACGCTGGCGGAACCTGGCTGCCGGTTCTTGTGCATCTTCAACTGGAAGAACATCGCGACCAAGCCCGCCGCCCTCGACGCCATTCGCGGGGTTGTCACCCATTGATGAGCCTGCCCGGAACGACGCTGCGACCACCGCGCCAAGGAAATCTCGTCAACCTCACCTGTTCCCTGTGCATCATGGTTCCGACATCTTCAGACGCATGAGGACCTTTCCAGTCCGATCTTTGGCCTTGAGCGGGTGCCTGGGAGCGCTGGCCGCTGCAGCCGCCACCGCGCCGTTCGAAATTAGCGGCATTTATCCGCATCTCAGCTATGTCAATGCACACGGCGAGTGCGGCACGGGGGCGGTGGTGCCCTGGGCGGACCGCTTGTGGGTCATCACCTACGGACCGCACCAGCCGAAGGGCTCGACCGACAAATTATACGAGATCAATGCGGCCTTGGATGTCGTCATTCGCCCCGAAAGCGTCGGCGGCACTCCGGCGAACCGGATGATTCACCGCGAATCGCAGCAATTGTTCATCGGCCCCTATGTCATCGATGCCCAGCGCCGGGTGCGCGTCATCGCGCCGAAAGACATGTATGGCCGGTTGACCGGGAACGCACGGCACCTCACTGATCCCGCGAACAAGGTCTACTTTGCCACGATGGAGGAGGGCTTCTATGAAGTGGACGTTCACACCCTGGCGGTGACGGAGCTTTTCCGGGACACCCATCTCGAAGG
>JAUSID010000136.1 GCA_030648295.1 Opitutaceae bacterium
GTGGCGGCGGCATCCTGCCGCAGATTCGTGCCGCCAAACCACACGCTGCTCCAATTTCCTCGTGGGCTCGAACGCCCGCCGGAACTCCGTTTCAGTCGATCAACCCCGCGAGCGGCTTGCTGATTTGGAATGCCTCCCGCACCTCCGCGAACGCGTCGATCAACTCCGCCGGGGCGGCCGCTCGCCGGAACACCATGTCCAGTGCCGCTCCCGTGCAGCGGACTTCCGCGTCGATTCCGTCCACGCGAATGAGGCACTGCGCGTAATCCGACGGGTAGGTGACACCGAGCCCGTCTTCGCCGTCGAGCGCCTCGATCGCGTCGATGATCGCTTCGACGCGCGCGGCTTTCTTCAGTGCGAACGAGATCTCGGTGAACCGTGCCGCGAACACGCGTGAGAATTTCTCCGTTTGCGCCAGGTCGTGGCTGGCCAGCTGATGCAACGTCGTCGTGACGATGTAACGCCGGGGATCACGCGCCTCCAGCGCGTAGGACAACTCCACGACAAAGTCCTTCGCCATCAGTGTCGCCGCGGGGCTGGCAACGCTCAGCGAGATGTCCTTCCGCTTGTAGCCGAGCGCGGTCCGGACGTCCTGGAAAAGCTTTTCCGCGTCGTCCGCCAGTTCGCTCGCGCAAAGTTTGCCGAGGAACGCGTTCGTCGTCGCGTTGGCCGCATCCGGAACGCTGTGATGGCCCTTTTTGAATCCGGCCAGAGTCTTTACTGCGCCACCCCCGCGTCCGACAAAGCTGATGCCGGCGACAATTCGGGAGGGGACTTGGGCCGGCATCCGGTCCAGAAAAGCGCCCGAGCCGCGGGCTGCCCAGCCCGAAAATGACGCGTCAAGCCGTGGTGCGGTTCGTCCGCTTGATCAGCGCGATCAACCCGAGCAACGCGAGCACCGGGAGCCAGATCGGTGACAGCACCGCGCCCATGAAAATCGCCGCGGCCAATATTACGGCGAGCAGCGACAAACCCAGCACCGCAACGGCGACGATCGCCAACCCGAGCAGGAATCCGATGGCGAGTGTCAGTGGCAGCAGTTTCAGCGCCAGCAGGGCGAACAGGACCAGCAGCAGTACCTTCAGAAAGGTCTTCATTACGGAGAAAAATCCGGAAGATGTTCGAAAGTTGCAGGCGAAATCGCGTTTGCCGTTTCGGGCGTCGGTAGCAGCGGCGTTGTTGCCGCCGGGGTACGACATGCTCGCGGGGTACAGGGGACAGGAGACAGGGGACAGGGGACAGGAGACAGGTGGCACCGCAGAACCCCAGAACCCAGAACCCAGAACCCAGAACCCAGAACCCAGAACCCAGAACCCATTCGCTCTGCCCTTGCCAGCGGCGGCCATGGTCCACGTTGATCCGATGATGAGTTCCCGACCGACAGTTCCGGTGGTTTGCGCCGTGATCGAAAGCGCCGACGGCCGGGTTCTCGTGGCGCAGCGTCCGGCGCACAAACATTTGGGGCTGAAGTGGGAATTTGCGGGCGGAAAAGTGGAGGCCAGCGAGGAACCGCAGAGCGCGCTCATCCGCGAAATCCGCGAGGAACTGGGCTGCGACATCAGCATCGCGGGCGACTTGCCCGCTTTCACGCACGACTATGGCACCGTGCTGATTGAAATGATCCCGTTCATCTGCGCCCTCGTCCCCGGCAGCCCGCCGCCGCATCCGCACGAGCACGTCGCCGTCCGGTGGGTTACGCTGGAGGAAATCAATACGATCGATCTCGCGCCGGCGGACTGGCCGGTGGTCGCGCGTTATCGCGCCACGTTATCAGGCTGAGCTGAATTTCGTGCAGCCCGGGGGCGACAAGGCTGGAACTTTCTCGCGAACGAAATCACCGCGCGTTCAGCCTGCGGGTTTTCTCTCATCCCGCGTTCAAAGCATCGCTCGCGGCTGCCGCCCAAAGTGGCTGCGGCTTCCAGCCGCAGATTTAGATAATCCCCCGCTCGATCCACTCGTGCTCACCCGCGACAACCTGCTGCGCCAGTGCATATCCGTGCTCGTCGGCATTGTGGCTGACGCCGCGCTCCGTCAGCGCGAATGCCGACAGTTCGCCTCCCGCCACGCGCGGGAGAAATTTCCGCTTCTGTTCCTCCGTCCCAAAAAGCAGCAACGGCTGCGGCACCCCCACCGACTGGTGCACCGACACGTGTGCGAACGTGTTCATACAGTGGCTCGCGATCAGCACGCATGCGCGGCAATACGTCGTTTGCGAAAATCCGAGCCCGCCGTACTCTCGCGGCACCTTGATGCCGTACGCCCCGAGCTGGGCGAGCCCGGCCATTACGTCGTCCGGAATCTCGCCCGTGCGATCGATGCGATCCGCATCGACGCGTTCGCGAAGAAATCCCGCCAGCCCGGCCTGGAATCTCTCCGCCCGCGCCGACTCCTCGGGCTCGAGATCCGTGAGCGGGTGAAGTTTGTCGATCCGAAACCGGCCCATGAAAAGCTGTGCGACGAAGCTTGGGTCATCGTGGGACTCCCGCGCCGCCTCGGTCACCTGCAATGCGGCGCGCTGCCCCTCGTTCATCCGCGACATGTCGATGACCGAGGTTTCCGGGTCGGGAGTGTTCATTGGCAAGACGGGGCACGCGCGAGAGCAAGGATCGCGATGCGCCCCAGTATCGCCACCCACACCTTCATCGCAACTTGCTCGGAGAGTGGGGGCTCGGTCCGCTCCTGGATACAACGTCGTTAAATTTCGAACATAGATGGAGGGCCCGCCTCCCCGCCGCAGGCGGGCAAGCGCGCGGCTTGCCTGCCCTTGGCAGGGCCGGTTGCATTCCGAAGAACATTCTCTTCGAAAAACTCGAAACGTGGGTTGACCCGGCAGCGGACGACGCGGAGGTCGTCCCTCCATCGTATGTCTAATTATTTGTGACGCCCTGTTTAGACCATGCGGGCGGGACGCCCGCGCTCCCGGGTCGAGCCTCCGAACCGTAGCAGCCGAGGTAACGAGGCTGGCCCATCCGGTAGAAGGAGCAATCCGCCCGCTGAGGTAACAAGGCTGTCATCCAGTGGGAGCCCCAGCCTCGTCACCTCGGCTGCTACAGGCACGGGCGGCCAAGCCGCCGGCCCGATCGCCACCATCTGCCACTCGACAGCGGCGTGCGCTCGTCTTGAATGGGCCGATGCCGACCGCGCCGCATCCGCTCGATTCCGTCTGCCGGCTCCCGTCGGCGGATGACAACGTCGCGATTGCCACCCGGCGGCTGGATGCGGGAACGCGGATCGTGCTCGAGGGCGGCGCGCTCGAACTTCCGCACACCGTCCTCGAGGGACACCGGTTCGCGCTGCGGATGATTCGCCGCGGCGACTCGCTGCTCTCGTGGGGGCTGCCATTCGGAGTCGCTCTCGTCGACATCGAGCCGGGGGATTACGTGTGCAATGCCTCCATCCTCGAGGCGCTTGCGGTGCGCCGGGTCGAGGGTGCCTCTTTTCCGGCGGGGCCCAACTTTGCCGATCACCTGCAGCGTTTTGTTTTCGACGAACGAAAATTCCAGCCGACGCCGGCGGTGCCGCGCGTCGCCCTGCCGCGCAGCTTTGCCGGATACCGGCGGCCGGGCGGACGCGGTATCGGCACGCGCAACACGATTGTCATCCTGGGCACCACGTCGCGCACCGCGAGTTTCGCGCGGCAGCTGGCAACGCGGCTCCAGCCACTGGCGCGCGTCCATCCTTCGATCGATGGCATCGTCGCCGTCGCGCATACGGAGGGCGGCGGCACGGCTGAACCGAACAATACGGCCGAGATCCTGCGCGCGCTCGCCGGCTTCATCGTGCACCCCAATGTCGGCGCGGTGCTGGCGATCGATTACGGCGTCGAACCGATCACGAACGCACGGCTGCAAAACTTCATGCGCGACGCCGGCTATCCGCTCGAGCAGGTGCCGCATCATTTTCTCACGTTGCGCGGCGGACTTGCGGGCGGACTCGCGGAGGGTGAATCGATTGTCCGCGGCTGGCTGCCGCAGGTGGCGGCGCAGCGCCGCACGGAGGAACCGGTTTCGGCACTGCGCGTGGCATTGCAGTGCGGCGGCTCGGACGCTTTTTCGGGCGTATCCGGAAATCCACTCGCCGGTGCCGTGGTGCACGAGGTCATCCGCCACGGCGGGATCGGCGTGCTGACCGAAACGGACGAGTCGATGGGCGCCGAGGGCTACATGCTGAAGAACGTGCGGGATCTCGCGACCGCTCGCGCGTTCGTGGCGCGACTGGACCAGTTCCGCGAGAAGCTCATGTGGCACGGGCTGACGCCCGAGAGCAATCCCTCGGCCGGCAACCGGTTCCGCGGGCTCTACAACATCGCGCTGAAGTCGCTCGGTGCCGTGCACAAGAAGGATCCGCGCACGCGGCTCGACCACGTGATCGATTACGCGCAGCCGCTCACCGAGCCCGGATTTTACTTCATGAACGGGCCGGGCAACGATCTCGAGGGCATCGCGGGCCAGGTCGGCGCGGGTTGCAACCTGCTGGTCTTCGTCACCGGCAACGGCTCGGTGACGAATTTCCCGTTCGTGCCAACGCTGAAGATCACCACCACGACGCGGCGGCACGAGCTGCTGATTCACGAGATGGACGTGAATGCCGGGCGTTACCTCGACGGTGAGTCGATGGCGGCGCTCACGACGGAAACATTCGAACTCGTCATCGCCACCGCGTCAGGCCGCAAAACGCGCGGCGAGCACGCGGGCCACTCGCAGGTTTCGCTCTGGCGCGACTGGCGGCAGACCGACACCTCACGGCTCGCGGCATTGAAGGCGCGCCCAGTGCCGGACGGCATGCCGTTGCCCGCCCGTGGCAGCGGCCTCGAGCCGCAGACCGAAACAAAGCACGGCACGGAACCCGCTGCCGTTTTCCAAGGCTATCCGATCAGCGGCGGTCGTTTCGCGACCGAGCGCGTCGGATTGGTGCTGCCGACGAGCATGTGCTCCACGCAGATCGCGCGGCTGGCGGCCGAGCGGTTGAACGCGAGCAAAGTTGGAGGCGAGCAGGGCATTTCGCGTTTCGTCGCCTTTGGGCACAGCGAAGGCTGCGGGTTCGGCGGCGAGACGATGTATCAGCTTTTGCAACGCACCTATCGCGGGTTCGTCACGCACCCGAATGTCGCCGCCGCGCTCCTGCTCGAACACGGTTGCGAGAAAATTCCGAATGACATCATGCGCCGGCAACTCGAAGCGAGCGGGTTGCCGCTGGATCGGTTTGGCTGGGCCAGCGTCCAGCTGGACGGCGGAATCGACAAGGTTCTTGGCAAGGTCGAGGCCTGGTTCGATCACGCCGTCACTACACTGCCGGGCGCGCCGCTGGCGGCCTGCGATCTCGGCGCGCTGAATGTCGCGCTGCTGAGCGCCGGAACGGTGAGCGCGGAAACGGCCGCGGCGTTCGCGTCCGTGGCGCGGCAGATTCTCGATGCCGGTGGCTCGGTCTTGCTGCCCGAGAGCGACGCACTGCTCGCGGCGGCCGTATTCCGAAAACCTTTGCTGGGCGAAGCCGCGCCGCACGCGACGCTCGCGTATGGCCAGCCGCTCGAACTTCGCGGGTTGCACGTCGTGGCGACGGAAACGGAGCACTGGAGCGAGAACGTCACGGGCCTGGCCGCGTGCGGCGCGCACCTTGCGGTCGGGATCGTGGCCGATCACGCGCAACAGGGGCACCCGTTGATTCCCGTGATTCAGGCCGTCGAAGCCGGCCGCAGCGCAGCGATGGCGGCGGACGACGTCGATCTCATGCTGAGCGGCGATTCGATCGCCGACGCGCGCGCCGCCCTGGAGTGGATCACCGCGGTGGCAACGCGCGAACGGATTCCGGCGTCGATGGCGCACGGTTTCGTGGATTTTCAGCTCACCCGCGGCGAGCTTGGGCTGACGACCTGACGGTGGCGGCGCTGTCTGGAACTGACGCCGTCGTTTCCAATTCACCGTCGCGCTGCTTGCAATCGGCGCGGGGGGCGGCATTTTCCCGGGTGTTCTTTGATTGGTTGGCACACCAATCCGCAGGTTTTTGCTCCGCCAAGATCTGGTTCCCAAACCAGGTTTTCGCGCAGCGAAAACCTGGGGGTGTTCTGGATTCTACCCTTGGTTGGAGTGCGCCGCTGCCTGTCGAGAGTCGTGGGTCTCTCGTTAACTCCCCTGCGAAACAAATAAACGGCAAAACTGAAGAAATGCCCCTGGCAGCCTAAGTGCAGCCACGTTGGTCTAGCGACACCTGCTAGCTGGAACTAACGTCGACAGCAGGCATGGCGCGTGGAGCGGTCCGCGGACCGCGCGCTGTATCTTCGATCCGGGGACTGGCTGGTGTCTCAGCGCGCGTGATGGCGTGGCACCGGCGAGATCAAAGTCACGCTAAACATGGTAGACGCGGTGCGCGAAGGTCAGGGGCACGCGGGTTCAACTCCCGCCACCTCCACCAATTTATGAGCCCGTTTTCGACGACAAGGTCGGAAAACGGGCTTTTTTCGTGCGCCGAGCGTCCGCGCCTGTCCCCCGTCTCCAGTCTCCCGTCGCCCATGGGAGCATTGCCTGCGACCGCGCACCTGGCAGCCTGACAACCATGAGACTGTTCCTTTTTTCTTTCGTCTTCGTGGCTGTGACCTGCAGCGCAGCCGAGCAGGTCAAGGAACCTCCTCCGGGCCTCGTGCTGGTGGCGCGAGCGAGCGGGCTCACTGAGAAAGGTGCGGGCCAGGCGCGCCCACTTCGCGTCAACGACAGCGTGCCAGTGGGCCGACTAATCCAAACCGATCACACGAGCGGAAGCGGGGCGGTCCTCGTGTTTTCCAATGGCGCGGTGCTTTCCTTGTCCGCGGCCACCGCCCTTCGCATCGAGACATTCACCCAGCAACCGTTCGCGGCCACCGTGACCATTGCCGACATGACGATGGAGCCCTCGGTGTCTCAGGCCCGAATCACAATCCTCCGCGGCGAAGTCATTGGCCTCGTGCGCGGGTTGCGGGCGGCGAACGGTTCCGTCTTCGCCATCAAGGCCGGCGCCAGGGAGGTGAACGTTGACCGCTGCTCCTTCTCCGCCCGATTGATGGCGGGAACGGACCGGGCGGAGATCAAAGTCGTGAGGAGCGGTGAAAAGTCGGACCCTGAATGGGAGAACACGCTCGAGGAGAGATTGCTGGTCCCCGCGTTTGGCGCGGGAAGCCGCAAGTGAAGTCCCGTGCACCTTGGCGGGTCGCAAGTGCGATAACGGTTTGCCGCGTTCATGCGGCATTTAGTGGAGCGCTTGCGTTCGACCTGCCCGGTCGCTCGCTTCTTCCGATGCGGAGGGCATTGACTGATGTTGCGCTGGCGGAACTGGAGCAGCAGCTCGCGGGCTGGGCCTTCAAGCCGCTGCATGCCGCCCGCGTCCTGCGCTCGCTCTATGCGGGCGGGACCGACCGGATGACGTCCCGCAGTTCCACGCTGCCGGATGAGTTGCGACAACGGCTCCTGGAAACCTTCACTCCGTCGACAACGGAGATTGCCGTGCGGCAGGTGGCGGCGGATGGCACGACGAAACTGCTGCTGCGGCTGGGCGATGCGCGCACGGTCGAGACCGTGTTGATGCCGGATTTTCGGAGTGATCGCGCCGCGGGCTGCGTGTCGTCCCAGGTCGGATGCGCGATGGGCTGCGATTTTTGCGCGACGACGAAGACCGGCTTCGAGCGCAACCTCACGGCGGGCGAAATCGTCGACCAGTTCATTGCCTTGCGCCGCGAGGCCCACGCCGGCGGCCGCCGGCTGCAAACGCTCGTGTTCATGGGCATGGGCGAGCCGCTGCTGAATCTCGATGCCGTGCTCGCGGCCGTGACGCGAATCGCCGACAACCGGCTCGGCGGACTGGGCTGGCGGCAGGTGACGATCTCCACCGTCGGGATCGTGCCGGGCATCGAGGCGCTGACCGCCATGGGATTGAATTTCAACCTCGCGGTTTCGCTGCACGCGCCCGACGACGCGACGCGCGCGCAGCTGTTGCCAATGGGAAAACGTTTTCCCATCGCGGAAATACTCGCGGCGGCGGAGCGGTTCCAGGCGAGTCGCGGCCGGCCGGTGACGATCCAGTACTGCCTGCTGAGAGATGTGAACGATTCACCCGCGCACGCGCATCTGCTCGCGGACGTTCTCGGCGGCCGCCGGATGCATGTGAACCTGCTCCGGTACAATCCCACCGGATTGAGCCTGCGCGGAATCACCTACGCGCCGACGACGGACGACGCCGCGGCGGCATTTGCCGGCGAGCTGCGTGCCCGGCGTGTGGTGGCGCACTTCCGCCGCTCGCGCGGGCCGGAGATCGATGCCGCCTGCGGGCAGTTGCGCGCTGCGGCGCAGGTGCCGCATTTGTAGGAGCGCGCTTGCGCGCGATTTATCTGGTGAAACCGCGTGCAAGCAGGCGCCTACGCGTCATTTCGAATCCACTGAAATCATCCTCGCTGCCCAGGGGTGAAGTCGCCCCGCCTCGCGGTGGGAAGGTCGGCTCGATTGCGGCTTCGCAAAAGTGTCCGAAGATTTTGGTGACGCCGGTTTCTGGGGACGACGGAGACGCACGTTCATTGGGACCTCGGTTTACATCCAGTCGGTCCTACAAACGCGTAATCGCGTCGCAAGGCGATGCGTTTCGCGCGGTGGCGGTGCAGTCCGAAGGCCCGGGGGGCATCGCGCGCTTGCGCACCATTTACCTGGTGAACCTCGCGTGAGTCACAGAGGCGCCGGGCGGCGCAGCCGCAACCGAAAGAACCAAATTCTCTTAACCGCTAATCTGCCCTAATGAAAATGCGTCGCGACGACCTGCCGCGGTCGAGCGTCGCCGATAAGGCGAGGCACGCGCGCCTTTATCAGGCGCGTTCCACCGACAGCATCAGCGAAGATTAGCGGTTTCAAAATGCTTCGTCGAAGGCGAGGCCTCGAGCCGATTCGACAGGCTCACGGCCATAGGCTGCTTCGACTGAAAGGCCTCGAGCTTGTCGAAAGGCCTGTCGAGGGATGTAGGCCCCGCGGTTCCATTCACGGTTGGGTGAATCGGATTCAGCACGAAAATCGCACTTCGATTGAGGCGTTGCGACCAAGCCGAGGCGTTAAAGGGGAGGTGTTGATGGCTCTGTTCGACGGTCCCCATTCGCTCCCCGTTGCCCTCTGCCCTTTGCCCCATGCCCTCTGCCCTGATCGAGCGATCGACCGGTTGCTTGTCGACGATGGCCGGCCCACGGGCCGGCTGATCGATATACGCCAGGTAGTGGGGTCGGATGGCAATCGAGTCGACCGCCAGCCAGCCAAGCAGCGCCGGCACCGCCCACTTCAGCCGTGGCATCCGCTGCCACGGGGCGACGGTGACGGCCCCCGCCAAGACGTAGAGCGCGGGATAACTCGCCAGGACGTGGCGGTGCCCGAGCCCCTCCGTCATCGCGACCGCGAGGTAGCAGCCAATCAATGCCAGGTGGGGAGTGGTCGCGTAAAGTGAGGGCGAGTCAGCGCCGAATTCCGCTCCCGTGGTCCAGAACGCGATCCCGGAATTGCACCGGGTCCACCACCACCCGATCGCGCCGAACGCCAGCAGCAGGAAAAGCGCCGGCCGGGCCTTGGCCCCAATCGCGTACCGGAAGGTCGGGGCCGGTCCGCCGGTTTTCCACTTCCCTTTCATGAATCTCCCCTGGTCGTCATCGGCGCTCAAACGCTGGTCGATGCCGGCGCGAAAGCCTTCGGGCAGGAAATGGGCGCGTTCGATCCAGTCGATCGCCCCGGCCAGCGGCTGCGGCACGCCCTCGCGCGCGGGCCGGGTCAGAAACGTCAGCGTCGCATCCGCCGGACGCGGACTCGCGGTGTATCGAAATTCATAATGCGCCCAAATCGCGGCCCATCCGGCGAGAAGGTGCGCGAAACCGAGCGCCGCAAAGATGGCGAGTTGGGCCCGCCGGCTCTCCGTCGTCCAGCTCGCCCTGCGCCAGCGCGCGATCAGCGCACCGCCCGCGATGAGTCTGACCACGGCCAGCCCCGCCGCGATCGGCACGATCACCAGCGCGGTCGGCTTCGCGAGTACCATGAGTCCCGTCACCGCCAGGCTCGCGCCCAATCGCGCCGGCGTAATCAGATGAAGCAGGCGCCACATGCATACCGTCGCGGCGAACAAGGTCAGCGTGATCGCCATGTCCGTGGAAACGATGCCGCCGAACGCTAGCATCGGCGGACTGAACGCGAAGACCGCGAGCGAAATCAATCCGCCGACCGCGCCAAAGATTTCCCGCGAACACCAGAAGACCAGCAGGCCCGTCACGACGCCGAGCAGCGTGATCATCGCCCGACCCTGACGCAGCAGGGAATCGGGTGGATTGCCGAGTTCGAAGAAAAAACGGTTGGCGAGCTCGTGTCCGCGGCCTTCGCGCCAGGCTGGATCGGCCTCGCCGACGAACTTCGGTCGCGTGAAAAGGTAGGGGATCGTCGCCCACCGCTTCACCAGGTCGCCGTTGGCGCCGTCGATGCGAAAATCATCATGGCGCCAGATATTGTAGCCGGCCGCGAGTTGCAGGCCCTCGGCGGGAGACGCTCCATTCGACCATGAGGCGGTCCAGGCCATGGCGGCATAGAGGGCGAGCAGTGCCGCCACGGCCACCGCCATCGGCGTCCAGCGCCGCAGCGTGTAACGCACCCCGATTACGACGCGGTGAATTCGCCGGGGAAAATCTTCACGCAGAGCGGGCGGCGCGGACGTGACGGCACGCGGGGTGGCATAAATCGAAAGGGGGACCGCCGCTAACATGGACAATTGTACAGTTGCGTCACCCGCTGAACCGCCCGGGGTGGAGCAGAGCGCAGCGGTTCGCGGCCAAGCATGGATTCATGCGCCGGGTCATGAGAGGTCAGGAAGCTGGGGAAGCCGTCGATTTGGAACCGGCGGCTTGACCGAAAGCGGAAATTCGCAGCAACCGCTTCAGCTGCCGGAGTGCTGCAGCATTGCCCGCGCCGGCACAAGGCGCGCCGGCTTACTTTTTAGTCAGGTGGGAGGGGGACAGACGTCAGACGCCAGACGCCAGACGGCTGAGGACAGAGGACAGAGGACAAAGCCAGAAGCCAGACGTCAGACGCCAGAAGCCAGACGTCAGAGGTCAGAGGTCAGACGTCAGAAACGGCACGGCGGAAAAATGGTTACTCCGCCCCCCAAACCGGTGAGAACGATGCCATGTTCCTCGTGACCCTCGTTCGCGCCGGCTTCAGCCATGGCTGGCGATTCGTTTTTGCGCTGCGGCTGGCCGAGTGATCGCACAAGTAATTCAAGTCCTTCGCGGCTTCGCGCCTTCGCGTGCAAAGCCCGGAGCAGGACCAAACCTCAAACCATTTCACCGGAGGCAACGGAGTCGAATCGTAAGCAATCCTCGTCCTCGCATACGGGAGAACGGAGAACCAGAACGCCGGCCGGGTCTCGCGGACGCCTGCTGGATTGCGCGCCGCGTCCGCGGCCGCATGCTCGCGCCATGCCCCACTGCCGTTTCTTCCTGTTGTTCAGTGTTGGTTTTTGCGCTCTCGCCGCGGCTCCGGATGCCGCGCTGCGCGAGAAAGTGACGCAGCGACTCAACGCCGACTACCCGTCCCTCGATGCGTTGTACAAGGACTTCCATGCGCATCCCGAACTCTCGCTGATGGAGGAGCGCACGGCGGGCGTGGTCGCGCGCGAGCTGCGGGCCGCGGGTTTCGAGGTGACGGAGAAGATCGGCGGCTTCGGCGTGGTGGCGGTGTTGAAAAACGGCGCCGGCCCCACGCTCCTGATTCGCTGCGATCTGGACGCGCTGCCGATGGAGGAAGAAACCGGGCTGCCCTATGCGAGCAAGGTGCGGGTGAAAAATCTCGAGGGACGCGAGGTGCCGACGATGCATGCCTGCGGTCACGACATCCATGCGACGGTGCTGGTTGGCACCGCGCGGATGCTCGCGGCGGTCAAGGCCGGCTGGTCGGGCACGATCGTGTTGATCGGACAGCCGGCGGAGGAGCGTGGCATGGGTGCGCGCGCGATGCTCACCGACGGGTTGTATCGCCGGTTCCCGCGGCCGGATTTCGCCATCGCGATGCACGACAGCGCGACGCTGCCCGCCGGCACGATTGGAACGATCGAGGGGTTTGCCATGGCCAATGTGGATTTCGTCGACATCACGGTGCGCGGCGTGGGTGGCCACGGCGCCTATCCGCACGCGACCAAGGATCCGGTTGTCCTCGCGGCGCGGATCGTCGTCGCCCTGCAAACGATCGTCAGCCGCGAAACGCGGCCGGTGGATCCCGCCGTGGTCACCGTCGGCTCGATTCACGGCGGGACGAAACACAACATCATCCCGGACGAAGTGAAGCTGCAGCTGACGTTGCGTTCCTATTCCGACGCGGTGCGGCGCCACACGATTGAGGCGGTCGGGCGGATTTGCCGCGGCGAGGCGATTGCGGCGGGCGTTCCCGAGAACCGGATGCCAATCGTCAAGCTGATGGAGGCCGAGGCCACCCCGGCGACGTTCAACGATCCGGCGCTGACGCGCCGGTTGCGCGAAGCGTTCGTCAGCTGGGTCGGCCCGGAGAGCGTGACGAGCATCGAGCCGGAAATGGGCGGGGAGGACTTCAGCGAATTTGGCCGCACCGTGGAAAAGGTGCCGATTTGCCTTTTCCGCGTAGGGGCGGTGGCGCCGGAGCAGGTGGCCGAAAGCCGGCGGACGGGCGCGCCCCTGCCGTCGTTGCACTCGAGCAAGTTTGCACCGGTGCCCGAGCCGACGATCAAGGCCGGCGTGATCGCGAGCACCGCCGCCGCGCTCGAATTGCTGGCGAAGCGGTGAGGATGCAGGCCCGACGCCGCATCCGCGCGGACAATATCGTCGCCTTTACCGGGAATCCCCTTATGCCGTAAACGGCACTCGCCAATGACATGACCGCGACTCCCCGCCAGGCATTTACCCTGATCGAGATCATGATTGTCGTCGTGATCATCGGCCTGCTCGCGGCGATCGCGATCCCGGGCTTTCAGAAAGTGCGGACGGCGTCGCAGGACAAGGCGGTGTTGAACAACGCGCGCCAGCTCGCGAGCGCGGCCGATCAATACATGATGGAACACGGCGTGAATTTCGTCGCTTATGCCGCGCTCGTGGGCCCGCGCAATTACGTCAAGGCGATCGAGACGACGGCGAATGAAACCTATCCGACGGGCTTCACCGCCGGCGTGCCCATTACCGTCAGCGGGATCGCCGGCGCGCGAACGGTCACCTACGGTCTGTAGGGCTGTCTCAGATACAGGGGGCGTCGGCGGCGGTGCGGCCTCGTGGTGTCGCCGGCCCCGTCGGACCGGGCCGGCAATGAACCGGGGCAGGTTGATTGCACCCGGTCATGCCGGCGGGCCGGCGGCAGGCCGGATGGCGGTGGTCATCGGAAGCAAACGCCTCCGGCCGATTGGTCCAGTTGCCGGCTCCGCGGGCTTTCTCATCGGAATTTTACCCCGGACCCATTGAACCCGCGGATCACCGTCGTAGGTTTACGCGGTGGCAGGCATGAGCATTTTACCGGCGGTCGAAAGTGGCGCGGCAATGTTGCCGCGAGGTGCGGCGTTCCACTGGGAGCCGGCGTTGCTTGGGTTGCATGCGCTCGCGGACGGCCTGATCGCCGCCGCTTTTCTCGCGATCGGCGCGGCCATCCTTTACCTCCTGCGCAACCGGCCCGGCCTGGTGTTTCGCCGGGTTTTTTTCGCCTTCGCGCTGATCGTGGTCTCCACCGGGCTGGCGCACCTGTTCGAGGTGCTCACGATCTGGCAGCCGCAATATTGGATCAGTGGACTCGCGAAGCTGATCGCGGCGCTGGTCGCCCTGGCCGCCGCCGTGGTCATCGTGCGCGTAATTCCTGCGGCCATTGCCCTGCCCACGCGGGCCGAGCTCCAGCGGCTCAACGTGCTGCTGCAGGAACGGGCGTCCGCCCATACGAATGATCTCCTGGCGACCAACGCGCAGCTGCGGAGCGAGGCGGTGCAGCGCGAGCAGGCCGAAGCCGAGGTGCGCCGTCTCAATGCGGAACTTCAGGCGCGGTTGCTGGAATTGCAGTCCCTCTTCAAGCTGCTGCCCGTTGGCGTGGCCATTTCCACGGAGCCCGACTGCCGGCGGATCCGCATCAACCAGGCCTTCGCGGATATTTTCGGCCAGCCGCACGAGGAGAACGACTGTTTCACGACCTCGCCCTTCGCGCGGCCGGGAACTTTTCGCGTGCTGCACGACGGGCGTGAATTGAAGAGTGACGAACTGCCCATGGCGCGGGCCGTCGCACAGAACGCGCCGGTGCGAGACTTCGAGCAGACGATCGCGCGCAGCGATGGCGTCGTGATCGAGGTGCTCGCCAATGCCGTGCCGATTCGCGATCCGCGGGGCAATGTCCTCGGCTGCGTCGCGACGCTCCAGGACATCACCGCCCACAAGCAGGCGGAGCGCCAGCGGCTCGATTTCGAACGCAAGCTGCTGCAATCGCAGAAACTCGAGAGCATTGGCGTGCTCGCCGGCGGCATCGCCCATGATTTCAACAATCTGCTGACCGGCGTACTCGGGCACGCGAATTTTGCGCGCGCCGAACTGGCCCGCGGGTCGACCGCGATCGATCCCCTGCTGGCCCAGGTGGAGCTTTCGGCGCAGCGCGCGGCGGATCTCTGCCGGCAGTTGCTCGCCTACGCCGGAAAGGGCCGGTTTGTCGTGCGGTTGATTGATCTGAATCTCGCGGTCGAGCAGGCGGTGCCACTGCTCCAGCTTTCAATGGACAAAAGGGTCCGGCTGGAACTTCAGCTTGGTCGCGGGCTGCCTCCGTTCCGCGGCGATCCGGGCCAGATGAACCAGGTGCTGATCAACCTCGTCACCAACGCCGCGGAGGCAATCGGGGCGGGCACCGGCGTCGTCACGCTGCACACGAATCGGGTGACGCTGACCGCGATGGAGATGCTCACGCTTAATGTCGCCGCCGAAATGGAGCCCGGGCCCTACGTCTGCCTGGAAGTTCGCGACACCGGATGCGGCATTCCGCCGGAGGCGATCGGACACATTTTCGAGCCCTTTTTCACCACGAAGTTCGTGGGCCGGGGGCTCGGGCTCGCCGCCGTGCTTGGGATCGTGCACGGCCACCGGGGCGGGATCCGGGTCAGCAGCCAGCCCGGCGCTGGCACCACGTTCGAGCTGTTCCTGCCGGTGGCGGCCGCCCCGGCCCGGCCCCAGCCGGCGATCGTCCCGGCGCCGTCGGGGTTGGGGCAAGCCACCGTGCTGGTGGTGGACGACGAGGAAACGATCCGCACGTTTGCGACGACCGCGCTGCGTGCCGGCGGCTACACGGTCGTGACCGCGAACGATGGGGAAGAGGCGGTGGAAAAACTGCGGCAGGCGCCGACGAATTACGACGCGGTCCTGCTCGACCTGACGATGCCGAAGCTGGATGGCGAGGACACCTTGATGGCACTGCGGATGCTCGCGCCGAGCCTGCCGGTGATCCTGACCAGCGGGCATGCCGAGGAGAGCGTGGTGCAGCGGTTTGTCGGCCGCGGCGTGGCGCAGTTCATCGCCAAACCGTTCGTGGCGGAAGCACTGGTGTCATCGGTCAATTCCGCCATCGCGAAATCACCGCGTGGAGCGTCGTGAGCGGAAAACGCAATCGGCGGGCGAGCGTCTGAAGTGCCACGTGCGCGCCGGCGATTCGCCGCTTGCGGGTTTGCAAACCCGGGGGGGCGCAGGTAATCGCGTGGCCCGGAATCCCGATGCGCAACATCTTTTATCTTCTCCTGCTCGCCGCCCTCCTGCTCACGGCCGCTCTCGTCACGCGCTCCGGTTTGCTTTGGCGCAAGAATCCGGGACGGCCGATTAACAGTGCGATGCGCGAGGCCCTGAACGCGCAGTCGCCGCAGCTCTCGACCGATGATGAAATGCTGGTGGCGAAAATGTACGGCACGGCACACAAGCTGCCGTCCGGGCTGCGGTATGTGGTTCGTGCGCCGGGCACGGGAGAGGCGACGCCGAAGCTCGGTGACGAGGTGATTTGCCACTACGCCGGCCGCCTGCTCGACGGCACGGAGTTCGACAGCTCCTACCGCCGCGGCGTACCGTTCACTTTCCGACTCGGCACGGGCGCGGTGATTCGTGGCTGGGACGACGCGTTCGGCACGATGAAGAAAGGCGAGAAGCGGACGTTGATCATCCCGCACTGGCTGGCTTACGGCGAGAAAGGCCGCGGAAAAATCCCGCCGCGCGCGACGCTGATCTTCGAAGTCGAGCTGATCGATTGGCGGTAGGTTTCCGCAGCAGCGGAAACCTCACAAACCGACCAGCGCCCCGTTGCGCTTGATCCAGCGTTCGGCTTCGCGCCAGCCGGGGCACACTTCCTCGACGCGAGCCCAGAACCGATCGGAGTGATTCATCTCCCGCAGGTGCATCAGTTCGTGGTACACGATGTAGTCGCGTACGAATTCAGGCGTCTGCACCAGCCGCCAGTTCAACGAAATCGTGCCGTTGGCGGAGCACGAGCCCCAGCGTGAGCGCTGGTTCCGGACGGTCACGTGCTTCACTTCCACTCCCGTGATCGCGGAGAGCTCCCATGTGCGGGCCGGCAATTCGATCCGCGCGCGGCGGGCAAAATGAGCCTCGAGCGTCGGCCGCAGATCGCCGTCCAGTCGCGGCACCCGGAACACATCGGCCGCGAGGCAGACCTGGGGACGTTCGCCGGCCGCGGCGATGCGCACCGCGTGCATCTCGCCCCGCCAGAGCACGTGCGTGCCGACGGTCCACACCTCGGCGGCGCGCGGCCGGTGGCGCTGGCGTTCGCGCGCGCGGTCGAGCCATTCGCGATGCTGCTCCACGAAACGCACGGCTTCGCGTTCGGAGCCGCGGGCCGGAATCGTCGCGACCGCGGTGCCGTCGCGGCGCAGCGTGAGGCGATAGTGCCGCGCCCGCGCACTGCGTTCAAAAACGACGTCACCGCGCCCGCCGTGCCCGGACGGTGCGCGATGCGCCGGCGGCTGCGGCCGTGAGTTGACGGCATCGTTGGGTTCCAGGGCGGGCGGTGGCGCCGGAGCGGGCGGAACCCGGTTGGCCCACGAATTTCGCGGTGACGGCAGATGCACGCCGGGGGTGGGCGCGAAAAGCTCCAGGAAAGTCTGCTGGGCGTTCTCGTTCATCGCGACTTCGAGTTGCGCCAACCCGGGCGCGGCGTCAACAGGGCCATGCTCTCGCGGCGAACCCGCCACGCATGCCACAGCGTCGGCATTTCACCCCCATGCGACGGCACGAGCAGGGCAATCGCCATTTCCTCCAGCGCGGCGATGACCTGGAGCACAATCGCCACGTGAAACGGCGTCGCCGACCAGCCGCTTAGCAGCGGGATCAGCGACAGCGCCGTGAGGATCGCGAGCAGTTTTGACGCCCAGGTGTGGTAACACGGGGCGTGACCGAGCCGGACGAAACCGTAGACGACCACCGCGAAAAACGCGCCGAGACCGGTCGCGACCCACGTCAGTTCGCGGCGCATGATATCCGGCCACAGCAGCGCGATGCCGGCCAGGCCCGTGATCATGGTCACGTAGTCGGCCACGCTGTCGAGTTTGCGTCCGAAATCTGAATACGCGTGGAGCCGGCGGGCGAGAAATCCGTCCAGCGCATCGGTGGCGAGCGAAACCGCCACCAGCACGACAAACCACACGCGCGAGCCGGCGATGGCCGACATCAGCACGGCCGGCATCAGGGCGATGCGCAGCGCGCTCAGCAGGTTGGGCCAGCGTTTTCGATTCACACCGCGCCGCCGGGACCGGCGGCAGGTTGCGCCGGCGGGGTGATCCCGCGGTGGCGCCGCATCGGGGGACTCATGACAAACCAATCCGCCGCCCCGGCACCGCGCGGAAGCACGTCGGCGGGCCACGGGGCGCGGAGCGCGAGCTCCCGGAAATATGGCAGGTGGGCAGCCATGGAAGGTGCGCGGCTACAGTCGCACGAGGTCCCAGCGCGTCAACCTTCCGGCCTCGACCGTGAGCCAGGCATAACTCGCCGGGGCCCCCCGGTTGGGCCGGGTGATGCAGCCGGGATTCAGCCATCGGACCCCGAGCGGATCGGTTTCATCGCGCGGCACGTGCGTGTGCCCGTGCAGAATCACCGTGGCTTTCTTCGGCGGGTCGCGCGGGGGAATGTGCACGAGGTGAAAGCGGACCCCTTCGCGCGTGAGGTCGAGCGTGAGGGGCCACGGGTTCGCGTCGCAATTGCCCATCACGACCCGCAGCGGCGGCCCGAGCTGTTCGAACCCGACGAGCGTGTCGGGCCGGCAGACATCGCCGAGGTGCCAGATTTCGTCCGCGTCGCGCAGCTGCGCGGGCAGGGAGGACGGATACCGGTCATGCGTGTCGGAGATGACGGCGATGCGCATGGCGGCACTGTGACCACGCGTGCCGCTGTCGCCAAGAAATAGCGCCGGGCGGCTCACGGTGGAGACGGATCGACGGAGTCGAGGTGGGGCGGCTTGCTGGTTCGTAGCGGAACAATTCAGTTCAACCGCGAATAGACGCCAATTCACGCGAATGAAGAGGGCGTCCCTGAGGAGCATGGAGACGATCAGCCAAACGGTGACCATGGTTTCACTTGGGCAATCCTCCCCCTCCTCGTCTGGAATTTGCGTCCATTCGTACCACGATCCTTCAGAATGTTGTTTTCTCAGCAAAACTTCAGGCGGGTCACAGAGGGCACAGAGAACAAACAGAGGTCCCAGCGCGGCGCAGCCGCAACCGAATGGAGATGGATTTAGCCGCAAAGAACGCAAGGAATGCAAAGGAGCAGAGGAGCAGTTTCTCTGCGCTCTTTGCGTTCCTTGCGGTTAACTCATGCCCGCGGCTTGCGTGCATTTTCAGGGATAGTGAACAGAGAAATGCCTTGCTCCGTGTCCTCCAGATTGGCCTCTGTGCGCTCTGTGTCCCATCCGAGGTTTGTGTTTGGTTGCGGCACTGCCGCTCTGGGTTCATTCGCGGTTGTCCTCTGAATCGATACGGCACCGGGACCAATCAGTCACTGGGACGATTTGCGGAAAGGTCGGAGCTAACCCAAGCCAAAGGATTGCATCCGCGGTGGCGGGCCGCTTGCCTTCGCCGGTCGGTCCGGACCCGGCCACGCACGCGTGCCGCCATTCGGACGGGCTGCCCACCCCATGAAAATTCCGTTCCTGCTCGTTTTAGCATTTCCCTGTGCCGTGCTCGCGGCCGGCGGCTCCGTCGCCAGTTATCGCAAGCTTCATCTCGAGCAGAAATTTTTCGCCGAGGGCGCGACCTTCGGCGATCTCAACCGCGATGGTCATGCCGACGCCATTGCCGGTCCCTACTGGTATGCCGGTCCGGACTTCAAGGAGCGGCACGAATTCTATCCGGCGGTGGCGTTCGATCCGTTGCGCTATTCGGACAACTTCTTCTCGTACGCCCACGACTTCAACGGCGACGGCTGGAACGACATCCTCGTGCTCGGTTTTCCCGGCGTGGATGCCTCGTGGTTCCTGAACCCGGGCAAGTCGGGCGACAAGTGGCGGCGGAATGTCGTGTTCCTGCCCGTGGACAACGAGTCGCCGACGTTCGCGGATCTCTTCGGCAATGGGCAGCCGGTGATTTTGTGCATGAGTCGCGGCCAGATCGGGTACGCGACCTGCGATCCGAAGGATCCCGTGCGGCCGTGGGCGTTCACCGCGATCAGCCCGCAGGGACCCTGGCAGCGGTTCACCCACGGGCTTGGCTTCGGTGACGTGAATGGCGACGGTCGCAACGACATCCTGGAAAAGGACGGCTGGTGGGAACAGCCGGTGTCGCTCGCGGGCAAGCCGGTCTGGAAACAGCACAAGTTCGCGTTCGCCGCCGGCGCGCGGGGCGGCTCGCAGATGCACGTCTTCGATGTGAACGGCGACAAGCTGCCCGACGTCATCACCTGCCGCGATGCGCACGGCTACGGGCTCTCGTGGTTCGAGCAGGCGCGCGGCGCCAGCGGCGAAATCTCCTTCAAGGAGCACCGGATCACGCCGCTCCTGAAGGGCGAAAAAATCGCGGGCGTCCAGCTCGCGCAGATGCATGCGATTGCGCTGGCCGACTTCGACGGGGACGGGTTGCCCGACATCGTGACGGGGAAACGCTGGTGGGCTCACGGGCCCAAGGGCGACGTCGAACCGGACGCCGCACCGGTGATCTACGCCTTTCTGCTGCGCCGCGGAGCCAGCGGCCAGGCCAGTTATGAGCCGCATCTGATCGACGACGCGTCCGGCATCGGTGTGCAGCTCATCGTCGCCGATGTGAATGGCGACCAGCGGCCGGACATCGTCTCGGCGAACAAGCGCGGCGCGTTTGTTTTTGTGTCGGAGAAGCCGGCGACGCGGAAATAATCCGCGAACCGGATACAGTTATGCGCGGCGGCGCGACGACCGCATTCCCACTTACCCCATGAAAACTCCAGCCTGCCCAAGCCCTGCGCGCGCGTACGTCCGATTTCTCCTGCCGTGCCTGCTGCTTTTCTTCGGGCGGGCGGCAGCGCAGTCGTCCTCCACCGGCACGATCGAGGGCGTGGTGTCGAACACCGCGACCGGCGAGTATGTCGAACTCGCCCGCATCACGGTCGAAGGCACCTCGCTCGAAACCTTCACCGATTCTGCGGGCCAATATCGGCTGGCCAACGTTCCTCCGGGCGAGGCGCGGATAAAAGCATTTCACACGGGCGGCAGCTCCCCGGCCCAATCCGTGCTGGTCGTCGCCGGCCAGACGGTGAAGCAGGATTTCGCGCTCGGGGGTTTTCCACCGGCTGCCGCCCCGGCCGACGGCACGGTGAAGCTCGACCAGTTTGTCGTCAGCACCTCGCGCGAGATGGAGGGCGCGGCGATCGCGATCAACGAGCAGCGGTTCGCGGCCAACCTCAAGAACGTCGCGTCGACCGATGAGTTCGGTGGCGTCGCAGATGGAAACGTGGCGGAGTTCCTGAAGAACTTTGGCGGCGTCACCATCACCTACAGCGGTGGCAACGCCCGGGAGATCTCAATCGATGGCGTGCCCGGCACCAATGTTCCCGTCACCATCGGCGGTTTCAGCCTCGCCAGCGCCGGGCAGTCGGTGACCAGCCGGACGGTCGCGCTCGACATGGTCTCGATCAATAACATGTCGCGCATCGAGGTCATCCACTCGCCCACGCCGGAGTCGCAGGGCTCGGCGCTCGCCGGTTCCGTGAACATGGTGCCGCGCAGCTCCCTCGAGCGCGCGAGACCGGTCTACAGCGGCAGCGTGTTCCTGATGATGCGCGACGATGTCCTCGATTTCAACCGGACGCCTGGACCGCGCAAGGAGTCGACGCGGAAGGTGCACCCGGGATTCGAGTTTTCCGCCGTCGTGCCCGTGAACCGGAAATTCGGCTTCACCGTCAGCGGCAGCAGTTCGACGAATTACTCTTCACTCGATTTCATGCAGAACTTCTGGCGGGGCACGAATCTCGCGACCAACGGTGTCGCGTTTCCCCACACCAGCTTCGACCAGCCCTATCTGACGCAATACACCGTGCGCGACGGCGCGAAATACACGACGCGTAATTCCGGCGGCATCACGTTGGATTACCGGCTCGCGCCCAATGACCGGCTCTCGTTCGGGTTCACCATGTCGACCTTCGAGGCGGAGTGGATGTTTCGGAACCTGAATTTCATCATCAACCGGGTGAACCCGGGCGATTTCACCTCGCGGATGACCCGCGGCGCGCCCGGCCAGGGCACGCTCACGCTCGTCAACGCCGGCAACCACCGGGTTCACCGTACCTTCATGCCCACGCTGACGTGGCGTCACGACGGCCCGATCTACAAGATGGAATCCGGCGTCTCGTACTCCCAGGCGATCAACCACAATCGCGGCACGGACTATGGTGCGTTTCGTAATGCCCAGGCGCAGCGCCCGAATGTGACCATTGCATTTGCCGACATCGGCCCGCTGCGGCCGGGCACGATCACGGTGAACGACGGCGCCACCGGCGCCCCCGTCGATCCCTACCGGCTCTCCACGTTCACGATGCAGTCGGTCAACGACACGCAGAACGACTCCGACGACATCAAGAAGGATGCCTACGCGAACATCCGGCGCGATTTCTACGGCCGGTTTCCGTTCACGTTGAAAGCCGGGGTCGATGTCCGCCAGAGCGTCCGCGATCTCCGCGCCGACCGGACGCTGCCGATGACGCTGACGGGAAATGCCGCGCCGTTTCTCGACGCGAGTTACTCGACGCGCAACGGCCCGTTCGGTTTCCCGAAGATCGAATGGCTGAGCAACGAGGCGCTGTGGGATTACTTCGAGCAGAATCCTGCCGGCTTCACGCTCGATCCGAACGCGCAATACCGCTCCCAGATCAGCGTCAACAAGCGCGCCGAGGAAATCATTTCCGCCGGCTACATTCGCGGTGACGTGCAGTTGATGGAGAGGCGGCTGAAGCTCATCGGCGGCCTGCGCGCGGAGCAGACGAATGTGACCGCGTGGGGGCCGCTCACGGATCCATCGCGAAACTTTCAGCGCAACGCCCAAGGCCAGCCGATCCCCGGCCCGAATGGACGGCCACTCACCATCGCGTCGGATCCGCTGTCGATCTCACGGCTCACCTTCCTCAGCCGCGGCAACAAGGCCGAGAAGGAATACCTGCGGCTGTTCCCCAGCATCAATGCCAGCTACAACGTCCGGGAGAATCTGATCGCGCGTGCCGCCCATTACTACTCGGTCGGCCGGCCGGATTTCAATCAATACGCCGGCGGCGTGACCCTGCCCGACACCGGCGTGCCGGTCAGCCCCACGACGCGGATCCAGGTGAACAACGTCGGGATCAAAGCCTGGAGCGCGCGCACGACGAATGTGCGGCTCGAGTATTACTTCCAGAAGGTCGGGCAGATCTCCGTCACCGCGTTTCGGCGCGACATCGAGGATTTCTTCGGCGGCACGACGTTTCAGGCCACGCCCGAATTCCTCGCGCTCTATGACCTCGATCCGGACATTTACGGCGCCTATGACGTGGTGACGCAGCACAACGTGGAGGGCACGGTTCGCATGTCGGGTGTATCGGTGAATTACCGGCAGGCGCTGACTTTTCTACCGCACTGGGCGAGGGGCGTGCAGGTCTTTGCCAATGGCAGCCGGCAGCGGGCGACCGGGCCGCGGCTCGGCGCCTTCACGGGCGCGTTCATCAGCCCGAAGGTGGGCAACGCCGGGATCAGTCTCACACGCGAGAAGTACAATTTGCGCGTCAACTGGAACTATCGCGGCCGTCAGCGCCGCGGTGAAGTCGCCGCCGGCGCGAGCATCGAGCCCGGCACCTACATGTGGGGTGCGCGACAGACCTACACCGACATCCTCGGCGAATATTATTTCTGGAAGCGTTTCGCGGCGTTTGCGAACCTCCGCAATATCGGCGACACCGGTGATGACTTCGAATTCGCCGGCCCGAGCACGCCGGCCCATGCCCAGTTCCGCCAGCGCGAACGCTTCGGCGCGTTGTGGACCTTTGGGGTGAAGGGAACGTTTTAATGCGATCCCGAGCAATCCTCCTCTGGAATTCGCGTCCATTCGCGTTCATTCGCGGTTGTCCACTGCTGCAAGGAGCCGGCAAAGCTCTCTGCGTCTTTCCCGTCTCTGCGGTGCAAAGGCTTGGTCCGAACAGACAGGGTCAGAAAAATTGAGGTAGAAAAATAGTCAGAGGAGCACTCGAAACCGGCCTCCGGCTCCGTAGAGCCTACGGCTCGGAGAGCTTTCATTTTTCTACCCCCATTTTTCTGACTACTGGTCTGAGGCGGAATTTCTCTGGACCGTTATCCAAGAAGCCGTCGAAGTCGCGCCACGGTGCGCGCTTCGTGTTTCTTTGTGAGCGCATGCTCCCAAATCCGAACCACGCGCCAGCCCGCTTTCTTCAGCAGCCGGTTGACCGCACGATCGCGCCGCTGATTGCCGAGAATGGCAGTCTGATCGCCCGCGAATCACGCGAACGGACGCGAATCTCCGGAGGATGGCTCGCCGGCCCGTGTTTCATTCGCGGACATTCGCGTGATTCGCGGGCCACCCCTTCACGCAAACGCGGTGTTGTTGTTACGCGAAGATGGCTTGAAAATAAAAAGTGTCCGCGAAAAGAGGAGTCATTATCGCGCCCGCTTCGCTGTGCCGTAGAGGTAATGGTCGTGCTGGCGGGCGAGGTCGACTGGCAAGTCATCCGCGCGCCCGTCGAACACCTTGAGTTGTTCGTAAAGCGTGAGCTTGGCGGCGGTTTTGCCGGCCCGGCGGCTGGGCTCGCCCGCAGTGCGACGGGCCTTGGTGGCAACTGTCTTCATGGGTCGGAAATTAGGCCCGCGCTACGTTGAGTCAACGGCGCCCACTGCCTCGAATCCTGCAGGTCGCGGTCTACCACGCCAAAGATTCTCGCGATCTGCTGGGGGGCGGCGGGCTTCTGCGGTTTCAACCAGCCGGAACAATTCAGTTCAACCGCGAATAGACGCCAATTCACGCGAATGGAGAGGGCGTCTTTGGGGACATTGGAAACGATCAACCAAACGGTGACTTTGGTCGCGCTCGAGCAATCCTCCTCTGGAATTTGCGTCCATTCGCGTTCATTCGCGGTTGTCCACTGAATCGATCCGACTGCTCTCTTTCGCGACAAGTTCGTCCTCACCGCCTGAGCCGTGGGCAAGTATCCGTCCTGGAACTGCCGCCAGCTTCTCTGCGTCTTTCCCGTCTCTGCGGTGCAAAGGCTTGATCCGAACAGACAGGGTCAGAAAAATTGAGGCAGAAAAATAGTCAGGGGAGCACTTGAGATGTGATCCGATCGAGCACGGCCAAACCATGGCACCGACCACTGGAAAGCCAACCGCGTTCACAGGCTGAATGGAAAAACCCCTTTTGGTCACAGAGTGCACAGAGCGCCGACACAGAGTTTACCCGCCTATGGCGGCGCCGAAGGCGACCAGGGTTCACAGAGGAAAACCCTTCGGTCCAATTTGGAATGCCTGCCCATTCGCATCAGGCGCGTCCAAACACCTTGTGGCCTCCTGCTGCCTCTGTGTCCGAGCTCTGTGTCCTCTGTGACCCAGGCCTTGGTTCGTCTGGCTATGAAATTACCGGGTTAGTCCGACTGCCGCCCCAGCACCCGCAACAACCGCGCCACCGTCCGCGCCTCGTGCTTCCGCGCCAGCGCATGCTCCCAAATCCGAACGACGCGCCAGCCCGCTTTCTTCAGCAGCCGGTTCACCGCCCGATCCCGCCGCCGATTGCCGAGAAGCTTGGTCCGCCAGAACTCCGCGTTGTTCTTCGGCCAGGTCGCGTGCGTCGGGCAGCCGTGCCAGAAACACCCGTCGACAAAGACGACGAGCTTCTCGCGCAGAAAAACGAAATCGGGTTTGCCGGCGATCCGGTGCCGTCGTCGCCAGCCTCGTATCCCGTGCGTCCGGAAAATCCCGATCAACCGCAGCTCGGTATCCTTGTTTCCGGAGCCGCGAATGAGCGACCTCACGCGGAGCGCTTTCGTTTGGAAAAGACGTCGGACATCGGCTCGCTCGCGAGGAGCGCCTCGCCGGCATGAAGAAAAGCGACGGAATAAGCTGGGGGAAAATTATCTTGCCGCCATCCCCGGTATTACCAGGGTAGTCCCTGGTTTTACCGGGCCTACCCGACATTACCGGTTACTCGAAAGATGAACAAACTGGCCCTCCTATTTCATTCGGAAATTCGCGCCGAGCTCCTGCGGCTGCTTTTCGGTGCCCGTCAAAAAGAAATGTATCGCGCCGAAATCATCGGCCACACCCCGTTCGCTCAGGCCTCCGTCGAGGAGGAACTGCAGAAGCTCGTCGACCTCGAGCTGCTCACCACGGTCAAAGACGGCAACCGCCGCTACTTCTCCGCAAACCGGACGCATCCCCTCTACCCCGAGCTGCACAAGATCGTGCTCAAAACCTCGGGCTTGAAGGACATCCTGGCGGAGGTTCTCTCGCGGAAGAAAATCACCTTTGCCTTTGTCTTCGGCTCGGTGGCCAGTGAAGGCGAGCGCGCGGAAAGCGATGTGGATCTCATGATCATCGGCTCGGCCCGCCACCGCGAACTCGCCTCGGCCCTGCGCGCGGCCGGCGAGCGGATCGGCCGGGAAATCAACCCGCACTTCTTCGAGCCGGCCGAGCTGACCCGGCGGCTGGCGGCCAAAGATCACTTCCTCGGCAATGTCATCGCCAAACCGAAACTCTTCATCATCGGCGACGAAAATGAGTTTACCCACCTGGTTGGCCGCCGGCTGGCTCCAACCGCATAAGACCAGCCCCGGGGAAATCCGCGACCTCTGGCAGATCGTCAGCCGCGATCTCAATGATGCGGCATCCGGCGGCATTTCCGCCGACTGGCAATACGGCATTGCCTACAACGCCGCGCTCAAGCTCTGCACCATTTTGCTCTACGCCGAGGGTTACAAACCCGCCAAAGGCGCGATGGCTCATTCGCGCACCCTCCACGCCCTGCCGCATATTCTCGGCGCCAGCCGTCAGGGCGATGCCGACTACCTGGAAGGCTGTCGACAAAAACGAAACACAGTCGAATACGACTACGCCGGCGGCGCCACGCGCCGCGATGCCGGGCAGCTAATTGCCTTCGGTCACGAATTGCGCGCGGACGTGTTGGCGTGGTTGCGAAAGAAGCATCCCAAGCTTGCGCCCGAGTAAGGCGGTCAGGCTTTGCTGGAAATTCACGGCACGCTCCACAGCGTATTGCCTGAGGACGTGGCGTAAGACGAGTCTCGTCCGACTGGCAATTCGACATCGGCAACAACCTCGCGCGTGGACCGCACCAACTTCGAACGACTCGCGCTCTGGACGCGGGTTCATGGATTCGTGGGCTTGTCTTGAGTGCGCGACTTGAAAACATGACGCAGTTCCGCTCGTGACTCGAGTCGCTGGCGTATCGATTTGACCCGCATTTCAATGTCACGTTTTTCAGCCCCATTGGAAATCGGCAGGGGCTACGATCGTAAGGTCTTAGCCTTGCTCTGGGGTCTCGCTGGGTTCCAAGCCATCGGTCGCGGAGTTTTTACGCCAAAGGGCGTCGGGCAGATATTTCTGTTTGTTACGCGCGAGAGGCTGGGTTGGATGACGCCGTATCAGAACTTTCTGGACGATGACTTGTTGTTCTGGGACGGCGAGAAAGGACACGGCTCGGACGACCGTATCGCAAGCGCATCCCGCAACGGCGAAGAGATCCACCTATTCTACCGTGACCACCGACTGACTCCATTCACATACTACGGTAAGGTGGTTATGGTCCGCTGCAGCCGATTCACGGATCGCCCGAGTGAGTTCGTGTTCAACGTAGTATCGATTGCGGCCACATTCATTTCTCCCGAGTCAATTCAGGTGGCTGAGGAACCAGCCGACTATGCCATCATAAGTGAGGCCGGGATGAACAGTATCGACCGCGCGGTGACAACCAAAAGCCGCGGCATCGCACAACGAGTGTTCCGTGGCAATTTGCTACGTCTCTGGCAGGGCTCTTGCGCTGTGACGAGCGTTCAGGAAACACGTGTGCTTCGTTCTAGTCACATCAAGCCATGGACGATTTCCAATGTGCAGGAGAAAGTGGACCATTATAACGGTCTGTTGCTGATCCCGAATCTCGATGCGCTATTCAACGAAGGGTTGATCTCCTTTCGGGATGACGGTCGGATGCTGGTGTCAGACGATTGGCGAGCCAACGACCAGCTGCGCATGCACATCACACCCGACCTGCACCTGCGCACAATTCATCCTGAATCATGCCGGTATCTGGAGTTTCATCGCGATGTCGTGTTTGAGCGTGAAAGAACGACGGATAGCGGCTGACCAAAACAAACACATCATGCGTCGCCGCGCACGGCGCTGTAGGTAAATGCCCGAAGCCTGCTTCTTGGGTGCGTTCACAGGCGAACGTTCACTTTCTTTCACCTCCATCGAACCGGAATCACGCGAAGCACTCCTTCGGTACGGCATAACCGGCGGCCATCAACATTTCTGCCACGTCGCGCGGGAGGAAGAAAACGCCGTCGTAGTCCGCCAGGGTCGTGCCATTGAACCAAAGACCAATCTCAGCGTAGTGTTCTCCGCTGACGATCTCCGCACACCACGGCACACTTTCATTTTCGCGAACGTGAAGGACAACTTCGACTCCAGTGCTGGTCGGGCTAAGTTGTGTTCCATTCTGATGCATCAGCGATACCTCGCTTCGCGGAAACCACCGACGAATAACCGGAGTTTTCATCGGTAGACTGAATCTGGTTGAGTGCGGGGTTCCCCGTTCGACACTGCTGATGTAGGTGCGATCGAGATTAGCGATCTCTGCGAGTTTTTCCTGGGAAAGGTCTCGCGCTTCGCGGCGTGCGCGTACGTTGGCGCCAAACCGTCTCAGGGCCGGATCTGGAGGTGGCATCGGCCGAGACTACCGATGTGATGACTATAGGACCACGGACTTTAAGTCTCATTTCTCATCTACCCTTCACAAAAAAGGCCAGCCACGCTGGTCATCCCCCGGACGTTCCTGTGCTTCCCCACGCCACAGTCTGCCATCCGCTCCCGACTGCTTCACTTTGGCACCGGCGCCGGCACTTCGTCCCAATCCTCCAGCGAGAAATCGTCCTTTCGGACGGCGTGGCCGTTTTTCCGCTGAGCATAGCCGCGCACCGACTATGCGAACACGGAATAGAAGTAGCATTTGCTGACTTGATGCATCCGTTGCCGAAGCAAACGAGGCTTGTTCGGGCGGCGGACACCCCTACGATACGGGCATGAAGACACTCACGATTCGGGACGCCAAGGACCAGCTTCCAGAACTCATTGCCGCGGCCCATCGCGGCGAGAGCATCGTGCTTACGGATGGCGAAAAGAGAGTTTCGCTGGAGCCGCGGGTGGCGCTCGATTTGGAGGAGGATAGTCCGGAACTGGAGGCTGAATTGCTCAAGGCGGTGCAGGGGCCGCATTCGCCGCTGGCGGAGGGTGAACTCAGAGCGATCGCTGGAAGGGCGCTGCGTGAACACCGGGCCCGCCGCGCGGGATGAGCGCGGGTCCGCGGCGGTCCGACGCGTTCACCGCAGACTTCGATCTGCAATACCGGTGGTATTTGAAGGAAGCGGGGGAGCGCATCGCCGGGCGATATCTTGCGGCGGTAGAAAAGTCGTTGCGGATGATCGGGGCAAATCCACGGGTCGGGCGACTCCGGAAATTTCATTCGCCGGTCTTGCGCGAGATTCGCTCGCTCCGAGTGATGCCGCCGTTCGGTGCGCACCTTGTTTTTTACCGCCAAGTGGACGATGGCGTTTTCGTGGAACGCGTCATGCATGGAGCACGTGACATGGCACGGCGACTCTTGCAGCCGCCCGGCAACGACTGATTTCCTGCGTCCCGGTCCCTCGCCTCGTGCAGTTTTCGGACGTTCGATCCGAACTGCACCAGCTCCCGTGCCTTGGTTTTCCGCGTTCGCGGAGCGCAGCGGAGTATGACCTGGAAGCTTACAGACGCTGAGTCATATTCGGCGAGCCTCAGACCGGGAGAGTCGAATCACGGCTCCGCGTGCTCGCTGGCGCTATCGCCGCACGCCCTCGTCCGTCCAGCCCACCCTTCCCTCACTTCGGCACCGCCGCCGGCACTTCGTCCCAATTCTCCAGCGAGAAATCGTCCTTCCGCACGGCGTGGCCATTTTCCAGCAGGGCGTTGCAACGGCACCGCGCCCGGAGTGAATCCGGCACCGCCATCTGTTTCCTCCGCGCCATCCCGGGGCAGTGTCAAAGTCGTTCTCGTTCCTCGTAATCTTGGCTGATGTCGCTTCGCTCGGTACGCTTTCCTCTTTCTCTTAATCCCTGGTCGCCTCCGGCGCCGCCGAAGGCGGGTAAACTTTCTCTTCCGCCGACGAGACTCCTGACGAAAGAGAAAGAGGAACGGGAAAGATCGGCAGATCTACGGCCTTTTCCCGAGACTGCGCTCGAAAAAAGAGGCGCGCTGCGCGCGCAGCAGTAGGTTGCGCGCTTGCCGCGCAACGACGTTCGGAATCCCACGTCGTCGTTGCGACACAAGGTCGCAACCTACCGCCGGGCTTCATTACGACAAACATGTTGGTGTCCACGCTCAAATAGTCAGACGGAGGCTGCACCGAGGTCACGGAGGACCTTCCCCTCTCGCGCCGCGCGAAAAAACCATCGCATGCGCCGCCGCCTCCCGACACAACGGTCGCAGCTTCCCTGCCTTCCCATGAGGAGAACCAACCCCCTGCCTGTGCTCCCGCGTTTCATCGTTCGCCTGCTCCTGCTGTCTGGTCTGCTGACCTGTGCAGCCGCCCACGCTGGCGCGCCCTCAAAACCCAACGTCGTGCTCATCCTCGCCGACGATCTCGGGTGGACCGATCTCGCGTGCTTCGGGAGCGATCTGGTCGAGACGCCGAACCTCGACCGGCTCGCGCGCGAGGGAATGAAGTTCACCCAGAACTATTCCGCCTGCACGGTCTGCTCGCCGACGCGGGCGGCGATGATGACCGGAAAGTATCCAGCGCGCTTACACATCACGGACTGGATACCGGGCGCGATGCCCGACAACCCGAAGCTGCTCGTGCCGGACTGGACGAAATACCTGCCGCTGGAGGAGGTGACGGTCGCCGAGGTGTTCAAGGCCGCCGGTTACGCGACGGCCAGCATTGGCAAATGGCACCTCGGGATGGCCGGCAACGTCACCTATTACCCCGACAAGCAGGGTTTCGACCTCAACATTGCCGGCACCGACAAACCCCAGCCGCCGACCTATTATGCCCCGTACAAAATTCCCACGCTCTCGCCCGAAGGCAAAGAGGGCGAGTATCTCACCGACCGTCTCGGCGAGGAAGCCGTGAAGTGGATCGAGAGCGTGAAGGACAAGCCGTTTTTCCTCTACCTGCCGCACTTCGCCGTGCATCTGCCCCAACAAGGTCGTCCCGATCTCACCGCGAAATATGAGCAGAAGCTCGCCGCGAAAGGCGGCGCCAATTCCGCGCTCCGTCACAAAAATCCCGCCTACGCCTCGATGACCGAAGCGATGGATCAGGCAATCGGCCGGGTGCGCGCGAAGCTCGCCGAACTCGGGCTCACGGAGCGCACGATTGTGATTTTCACCTCGGACAACGGCGGTCGCGTTCCCACGACATCGAACAAGCCGTTGCGGCTGGGCAAGGCGTCGGCCTACGAGGGCGGCGTCCGCGTGCCAATGATCGTGCACTGGCCCGGAGTCACGAAGCCGGGGAGTGTCTCGAACGCGCCGGTCATCACGATGGATTTGTTTCCGACGATCGTGGAAATGGCCGGCCTGCCCGCGAGTGCGGCGCGCACGGCGGTCGACGGCGTGAGCTTCGCCTCCATCCTGCGCAATCCGGCGGCGAAGGCGACGCGCGACACCTTGTTCTGGCACTATCCGCACCACCAGCACTACCAGCTCGGCGGCGCGATGCCGTATGGCGCGGTCCGCTCCGGCGATTTCAAGCTCGTGGAATTCTTCAACGACATGCACGTGGAGCTCTACAACATTCGCGAGGACATCGGTGAGGAACGCGACCTGGCCACAGCCCAGCCGAAGAAGGTCGAGGAGCTGCGACGCCGGTTGCACGCGTGGCGCCAGGAGGTCGGCGCGCAGATGCCGACGTCAAACCCGAAGCACAACCCGGCGCGCCCGGAGTACACGCCGGCGGCCAAGGCGAAGAAACCGGCGGTAAAGTAGGCGCGCCACGAAGGTGGCGTAAGCCCTTTTCGCCGACGGCGCATGGGTTCTTGGTCGGGGGGATGTTATTTCGTCCAAGTTGATCTCGTGTGTTTTTCGTGTGTTGGTTTCGGCGTGAAGAAGCTCAAGACCGTCAGTGTCGATTTGGAAGCGTTCAAGCTGCTCCGGCGGGCGAAACTTCCTCATGAATCGTATGGAGATGTGGTCCGCCGGGTGTTTGCCGAAGTGGCGGCAGATGTGGATATCGAAGGTCACTTGGCCGAATTGTTTCGTGATTTCGGCGGCAAGGGAATGATGACGCCGGCGGCGCGTCGCCGGCTGCGCGACCGGCAAAAGACACCGCCGCGTCCTCTTCGTCACGCGTGACGCCGCTTTTTCGCTGGTGCCTGGGTTACGCGTGCTTTCCTACTGAGGCTTCGATTGCCCCGCCGCCACTGGCCACCGCCGTTCCGGTGGATGGGGTGGAATTCGCGGGCTGACTTGGGGTGGGCGAGGGATCGAACGAAAATGGAGACTTGAGGACCTGCGGCGGCATGACGCGGGCGGGCACGTGGAGCCGAAAAAATTCTCAGGTGTTTATTGCCCCGGCCACTATCGGCCGTTTGGCTCGCGGCCGGCTTTCTGAAAACCCTGCCCCGTCCATGATCATGCCTGTTTTCCCGAGTTCGAATTTTCATGCCCGCCGACTGGACGCGCCTGCGCTCCCAAGCGCACGGTCGCGCATCATCCCGGCATTTCTGGGCACAGCGCTGGTCGCGCTGGTCGCGGTCGCTATCGTGCGCGCCGGCCCGCCGAAGCCGCAGCCGATCTTCGACGGCCGCACGCTCGATGGCTGGTCGGGCAGCGCGGAATCCTGGCGCGTCGAGGACGGCGCGATCACGGGCGAAATCAAGGCGGGCGCGCGGCTCGGGAAAAACCAGTTCATCTACTGGACCGCGGGTGAGGTGCACGACTTCGAACTCACGGCGGAATTCCGGATCAGCGGAGCACCGAGCGCGAATTCCGGGATTCAGTTCAGGTCGAAGCGCCACCCCGACGGTCACGCCGAGGGCTACCAGGCCGACCTCGATCAAGGTGCCTTGTGGCTGGGGCGAATCTACGACGAACATGGTCGCGCGCTGCTCGTGGAGCGCGGCGCGCGCGTTTCGATTGCGCCCGATGGCCGGCGTTGGACCGAGGTGTTCGCCAAGCCCGAGGATTTCAAGTCGCTCCCGAAACCCGCGGGTGAATGGAACACCTATCGCGTCCTTGCGACCGGCCCGCATGTCGAAGTGTGGATCAATGGAGTTCGCGTTTCCGTGCTCGATGATCACGAGAGTGCGGCAGCGGACTATTCCGGCGTACTCGGGCTCCAGCTGCACAGCGGGCCGGGCCCGGCCAAGATCCAGTTTCGCAATCTGCAACTGGCCAACCTCGGCCGGACGACGCTGCCGCCGCCGATGGCCGCGGCGGCGCCACCGACAGCTGCGCCCGTGACGGTCCCGGGCATGCCCCCACCGCGGCCGCGCAATGATCCGCCGCTCCGGCGGCTGGCGACAATCGACGACAGCGCGCGCGGCCGGCAAAGCGGCGTGCTGTGGCATCTGCGGCCAAATCCGGCGGCGCCCTCCAAGATCGACAATGCCTCCGCGCAAAAGCTGGTCAGCGGCATGCGGCTCATGTCGGGTTTTCAGGCCGAGCTTCTCGCCGCCGAGCCCGACCTCCACCAGCCGATCGCGTTCGCGTTCGACGAACGGGGCCGAGTCTGGATTGCCGAAGCCTACGGATATCCGAAGCGGCAGCCGGAGGGGCAGGGAAAGGATCGGATCCTCATTTTCGAGGACCGCGATGGTGACGGCACGTTCGAGACGAAGAAGACATTCGCGGAAAAGCTGAATCTGGTCAGCGGGCTGGAGGTGGGGTTCGGCGGCGTTTGGGTCGGCGCCGCGCCGCACCTGCTGTTCATCGCCGATCGCAACCACGACGATGTGCCGGATGCCGCGCCTCAGGTGCTGCTCGATGGCTGGGGCTACCAGGACACGCACGAGACGCTGAACAGTTTCACGTGGGGACCGGACGGCTGGCTCTACGGCTGCCACGGCGTCTTCACGCATTCGCTGGTCGGCAAGCCGGGCGTACCGGCCGAGCAGCGGCAGAAAATCCGCGCCGGCGTGTGGCGTTACCATCCGGTGCGGCACGAATTCGAGGTGTTCGCCGCGGGCGGCAGCAACCAATGGGGCCTCGATTTCAACGAAGTCGGTGCGCTGTTCATGACGCATTGCCGCAGCGCGCACGGGCAGGGCGGCACGAGCTACATGATTCGCAACGGCCATTATTGGAATCAGGCGAATTCGGATTACGCGCCCTTCATCTCGAATCGCGGCCCGGAGTTTGCGCCGGAGCTGAAGAATTACCTGCTCGCCTCGGCGCGCTACGACAGCGGCGAGGGTGGAGCGGGCAAGCCCGGCACGACCGCGGTCTATGGCGGTCACTCGCATGTCGGCACGATGATCTATCTCGGCGACAACTGGCCCGAGATCTACCGCGATCATCTTTTCACCCACAATCTCCACGGCCACCAAATCAACCATCAGCGCAACGAACGGCAGGGCTCCGCTTATGAGACGTTTCACGGGGGCTACGACATGCTGTTTGCGCCCGAGTCGACGTACGTCGCGGTCGATCTCCAATATGGGCCCGACGGCGCTGCCTACGTGATCGACTGGAGCGACATCCAGCACTGCCACAATCCTCGCGAGGAAATCTGGGACCGCACGAATGGCCGGCTGTACCGCGTCGCCTGGGCCGAGACCTACCGCCCGGCGAAGGTGGATCTCGCATCGAAATCGGATCGCGAGCTCGTCGCGCTGCACACGCACCGCAACGAGTGGTACGTCCGGACTGCGCGCCGGCTGCTCCAGGAACGCGCGGCCACGCGGCCGATCGATGCCGCGGCAATCGCGGCATTGCGCGCGATGGAGAATCGGGACGGGGACGTGGCGCAGTTTCTGCGCAGCTTCTGGACGCTGCACCTGATCGGCGCGCTCGACGCCGTGCAATTGACGGCGGCGCTCGCGCATCCGGCCGACGTGGTGCGCGCGTGGGCGATCCAGCTCGCAACGGATCGGCCGCAAGCCGACCTGGGAGCGCGACCGCCCTCGCTCGCATCTTCAAACCAGCGACCGAGGGCGGTCGCGCTCCCACTCGCCGAATTCGCCCGGCTCGCGGCCAGCGATCCGTCACCGACCGTACGACTCGCGCTCGCCTCGTCGCTGCCGGTGCTGCCGGCGGATGCGCGGTGGCCGATCGTGCAGGCGCTCGCCGGGCACGGCGAAGACGCGAACGATCGTTTCCTGCCCAAAATGGTGTGGTTTGGAACCGCACCGCTTGTCGCCTCCGACCTCACGGGGGCGCTGGATCTCGCCGCGCGCACCGCGCTGCCGACGCTGCGCGATTCGATCCTCTGGTTCGTGGCGCGGACGGCGGCCGGCCGCGAGCAGATCGCGGCGCGGCTCGCTTCGCCCGATCGGAATTCGACCCTGGGCATGTCGGACGACACGGCGGCACGCGCGCTGCAAGTGCTGGCTTTCGCGCTCGAAAGCGAAGCGGGATTGAAAGCTCCCGCTGCCTGGCCGCGCGTGGTCGCGCGGTTCAGCACCGCCAGCGACGCGGTGCGCGCCGCGGCCGAGTTGCTGTCCGCGCTGTTCGGCGACGAAGCGGTCCTGGCTAAAACGCGCGCCGTTCTCGCCAACGCCTCCACGCCGCTGGCGGAGCGCCGCCGTGCGCTCGATCTGCTCAAGCGCGCGGGCGACACCGCGTCCACGCGAATTCTCGTGCAGCTCCTCGATGACCGCGCCTTGCGCACGGCGGTGATTCCGCTGCTCGCGAACGCATCCGATGCGCGCGCCGCCGCGAGCGGGCTGATCGAGCGTTTCAACACCTTTAGCGATGCCGATCGCAATGCGGCGCTCGGCGTTCTCACCGGCCGGCCGGCGTTCGCGCTGCCGCTCCTCCGCGCGATCGAGTCCGGTGCCTTCGACAAGAAACAAATCACCGCGCTGCACGCGCGCCAGCTGCGCAACCTGCGGAACCGCGAGGTGACGACGACCCTGGACCGCGTGTGGGGCCGCGCCACGGAATCGTCCGCCGCGACGCGCGAGGCGATCACGCGGATGCGGCAGGTGTATCGCGACGCGCCGGTCTGGTCCTATGATGTCGCGGCCGGACAAAAAGTTTACGAGCGGTTGTGCGCCGCGTGCCACGTGATGGACGGCGCGGGCGGCAAACTCGGTCCGGATCTGACGGGCTCATGGCGGAACGGGCTCGATTACTTCCTCGAGAACATCATGGACCCGAACGCCGTCGTCGGCGCGGACTTCCAGTTGAACCTCGTGACCAAGCGCGACGGGTCGGTCATATCCGGCATGATCGAAAAGGAAACCGACACGGCGCTGATCGTCCGGACGGTGACCGAGACGATCAACGTGGCGAAGACGGACGTGAAGGACCGGCAGGTGACGCCGCAATCGCTGATGCCGCCGGGGCTCCTCGAAGCGCTGCCCGAGCGCGAGGCGCTGGAATTGCTGAAGTTCCTCACGACGGAGCGCAAATGAGGGTGAGCGAGTTTCCTGGGAGCGCGGGCGTCTCGCCCGCAATGGCTTGGTGCGGGCCGGAGGCCCGCGCTCCCAGGAAAGCGCGTTTTGTGACTGGAGCTGCAGGATGTGTCTCCGCGGCTGCGTTTCTCTTCTCGATCGCGGCATCGGCGGCGGTCGATCCGAGCAACCAGCGTGGTGATGCGCCGAACGCGCGGCTGGTGCCGGCGGCCGGGCAGCGCGAAGCGTTTCACGCCCCGGCCGGATTCGAGGTGCAGCTGGTCGCGGCCGAACCGGAGATCCAGAAGCCGTTCAACCTCGCCTTCGACGCGCAGGGCCGGGTTTGGGTCACCGGGTCGACGCTGTATCCCTGGCCGGCGAAACGCGACGCGCTGGACCAGCCCATCAGCTCCTTTCAAAAACAGCGCGACGACAACCCGCTGGCGTTCCGCGCCGCCGCCACGCCGCCGGAGCCGGAGGAACATGGGGCGGACACGGTGCGAATCCTTTCCGATTTCGATCCGGTGACGGGCCGCGCCCGCAAGGTCACGGTGTTCGCCGACGGGCTGAATATACCAATTGGGATTCTGCCGTTGCCGCGAGCGCCGGAGGCACGCGGCGATTCCGCGCTCGTCTACTCCATTCCCGCCATCTGGCGGTTCACCGACACCGATGGTGACGGCCGCGCGGACCGGCGCGAAAAACTATATGACGGGTTCGGATTTGCGGACACCCACGGGATGTCCTCGAGCTACTGGCTGTGGTACGACGGCTGGGTTTACGGCACGCACGGCTACCGCAACGTGAGCGAGATCCACGATGCGCGCGGTCGCACGACGACGCTCCAGAGCGGCAACACGTATCGATTCCGGCCGGACGGCTCGCGCTTCGAGATCTTTTCGAACGGGCAGACGAATCCGTTCGGGCTGGCCTTCGATCCGCGCGGCAACGTGTACACGGCGGATTCGCACTCGAAGCCGGTGTACCTCGTGCTGCCGGGAGGCTATTACGAGGGGCTCAATCGATCACACGACGGACTCGGGTTCGCGCCGCCCATCACCCTCGACCCGCACGGCTCGACCGGGATCGCGGGCATCGCCTATTACGCCGCGACCCATTTCCCGGCGGAGTTCCGGGGCAATCTTTTCAACGGCAATCCGGTCACCGGCCGGATCAATCGCGACCGGCTGGACTGGAGCGGATCGTCGCCCGCCGCCGTGCGCCGGCCGGATTTTCTCACGTGTGCCGATCGCGCGTTCCGGCCCGTGCAGGTGAAGCTCGGGCCCGACGGTGCGCTGTGGATCGCGGACTTCTACAATCCGATCATCGGCCACTACGAAGTGCCGCTGACCCATCCGAAACGGGATCGGACGCATGGCCGGATCTGGCGGGTGATTTGGCGCGGGCGGGATGGATCGATTGCGCCGCCGCGTCTGCCGGACCTCACGCGTGAAGGCATCGAGGCGCTCGTGTCGCGGCTGAAGGATCCGAATCTGGTCGTGCGTTGCCTCGCCGCCTCGGAATTGCTTGCGCGACCGGACGCAGCGCAGGCGACCGCGGCACTGCAATCGGTCGCGTCGCATTTGATCGCGGGAGCCGAACCGGCGGCGGACGAGACGGCGGCGCTGGCGGTCCTGTTCGCGCTCGAGCGGATGGGCCGGTTGGAACCAGCGGTGATCGAGCGCGCATTGGCGCGGCGCGAAAGCGATGTGGCGATCGCGGCGCTGCGCGTTCTCGCCGCTCGTGACGCGCTGCCGGCGGACGCGTCGAAGCTCTTCGGCGCATTGCTGGCGCTGCCGGCGCCCGAGACGGCGGCGCGGATCACGGCGGAGATTTTTCACCGGCAGCCGCAACCCTGGCAGCCGCCGCTGATCCTCCCATTGCTGGCGAAGGTCCCGGCGGCGGACGTTGAGCTCGAATACGCGCTTCGTCTGGCGCTGAAGGCCAATGCGCTGACGGCGGACGTCGCCACGCTCGCACGCTGGGCCGGCGCGGAGGCCGCGACGGCAACGCGCGTGGCCGATGTCTGCTTGGGCGTGCCGACGGCGGCCGCGGCCGAGTTTCTCCTCGGTCATCTCGAACGCAGCAAGTTCGGCAGCGCGCGTGCCGGCGACTATGCCCGGCACGCCGCGCTCAACCTGCCGCCCGAACGGATGGCGGAACTCGAGCCGTTGTTAACCGCGCTCGGACGCGCTCCGCTGGCGCAACGGTTCGCGCTCGCGGAGGGATTTGCGGTCGTGGCCACCAAGCGCGATCGAACGCTGCCCGCTTCGCTCCAGCGCTGGATGCGCGAGGAGCTCGTGGCCGCGCTGGCCGAAAAGGACATGACGCTGGTCATGCGGGCGATCGCCGCGGTGAAGGATTTGTCGCTGCCGGGAAAAGGCGCCGCCCTGCGGGGAATCATCCTGGCGCCGAAAATCCTCGACCGATTTCGCACTCCGGCGATTCGCGCGCTCGAGCCCAACACACCCGAGACCGACGAAATCGCAGGCGAAGTTCTGCGCGGGAATGCGTCGGGCGCGTTGAAACGCGCCGCGGCGGACGTGCTGGGTACGGGAAAAACCAGCCCGGCGGCGCGCGCCGCACTCGTCGCGGCATTTCCATCCGCGTCGGCCGATCTGGCCCTGGGGCTGGCGACGGCGCTGGTGAAAAGCGATGCGGGCGCGGCCGAGTTGATCGACCTGGTGGAGGCGGGCCGGGCGCGGGCGGCGCTGTTGAACCACCGGCACGTCGTGCTCGCGCTGGAGCGGCGGCCGGTAGCGTTGCGCGAACGCGCCGCGGCGCTGACGCGCGGACTGGCGCCGGAGGATGCGCGAATCGATGCGCTGATTGCGCAACGGATTGGGGCGGCGGCGGGCGCAAAGGGAAATGTCGGGCGCGGCGCCACCGTGTTTGCGACCCACTGCGCGAGCTGCCACCGGATTCACGATGCCGGCGGCAACATCGGCCCGAATCTCGACGGCGTCGGTTCGCGCGACCTTCCGCGGCTGATCGAGGATATCCTCGATCCGAACCGCAACGTGGATCCCGCGTTCCGGCTGGCCACGGTCACGCTGCGCAATGGCGACGTGAAATCCGGGATAAATCTGCGGGAGCAGCCCGATCAGGTGGTGCTCACCGATCTGTCGAGTATCCAGGATGTGACGGTGGGCCGAAGTGACGTCGCGAGCATCGCGGTCGCGGGCGCCTCGGCGATGCCCGCGGCGTTCGACACCGTGATTTCAGAACCGGAGTTTTTCGATCTGCTCGAGTTTCTGCGCGCACCAGGCCGCCCATAAAGATGGGGACTCGGGTGATTCGCCTGTTCGGGAGGGAGCGGGTTGGCGTGGCGTTGGGGTGCCGTAATCGAGTCGGCGGCAGATTGACGGTGGGAGGGGATTGGCCGTAGAACACGTTGCCCGCCGGATCATTGGTCGGTCCGCGCGATCGTCTCCATTCCAGCCATGCCTGTTTTTCCTGCGGGGCCGGCGCAGTGCGCCGCGTTCCTGAGTCGCTTTCGCACGCCGCTGCTTTGCAGCGCCTTGATTGCCGGCCCGGGCGTGCTTTGTCCGGGACGGCTCGCGGCCACAGAACTGAAACCGCCGGCGCCGCTGGCGTATGATACTTCCGCGTACGAACTGGCCGCATCGATCCCCGGCGACCCGGCGCCGTGGAATCGGAATGAAGTCGAGCGGGCGGTGCGCGAGCGGACGGTCCGGCAGAAGCAGCGGCACGAGCTGGACGTGTACTATTACCGGATCGGCCACACGCTTGCGTTTCCGCTGCCGCTGGCGCGGCGGCCCGCCCGCACGGAGCTGCCGGCGGGAATCGCGACGATGGCATACCCCTGGATGATCTGGCTTTCCTGGGAACTCGAGGAGCGCTGGCGAATATTGCACTTTGCGTGGCGCGAGAACCGCGACCGTGATGCCGGCGCGCGGTTGCAACGGGAACTCGCGGCGCTCGCGACCTGGGATCGCATCATCGAGAACAACAACCAGCCGGGACTCGTGACGGCGCACATTGCCGGATGCCTCGCGCTCGCGCTGAGCCGGACTGACGGCTGGGATCCGGCGCTGCTCGAGCAGGCACGGGCCGCCGCGGACGCGCTGATCGAGCGCGATGTCTGGCCCTGGTTCCTGAAACAGTGGGCGGAGGATCGACCGTACGATCACCGCCGGCTGGTCAACATCCCGGTCATCACGCTGGCCCGTGCGGCGCAGCTCGCGCGGGTCGTGGGGAGTCCGCGACGCGAGGCGCTCGACCGACGGATGACGGAAGTGCTGCGGACTTGGGCACGGTTTCGCACCGGGCCGGAGTTTCACACCGAGGGTACGACCTACGACGGCTACCTGATGGATTCGGTGACCGGCTGGCTCACTGACCAACCCGAGCGGGCCGGGCTGTTGCGCGAATGCCGCACCGCCTTTCGCAGCCTGGTTGACCAGTGGATTCATCTCACCCTGCCCGGCCGGATGGACCTGCATGCTCCCATGGGTGACGTGGAGCCGGAGATGCCGTTTTGGACATGCGTGGTGGCGCGACTCGGCGGATGGTATTCGTGGTCGGAGGCCACGTGGCTGCTGACGCGCGTTCCGATTGAACGGCTGCCCGCGGCAACGCTTGCCGACGTGCTGCACGCGAAGTCGCTGCTCGGACTCGCGCCCGATGCGCCGGCGGCGGGACCGCACGAACATCCCCACGCCGTTTCACTGCGCACCGGCTGGGCGGCGCGCGACGCGGCGGCGTTTGTGAGTGTCGTCCGCAATCCGATGACGCACCTGCAGGCCGACGGCGGCCAGGTGATCCTCGGCTGGCAGAGCCGGTTCTGGATCACCGATCCGGGCTATCAACAATACCGCGCGGGCGAGGAGCGCGAGTACTCCATCGGCCCGCAGGCCCACAATGCGCCAGTGATAAATGGAAACGTGCAGAAGCCGCACGCGGCGAAGCTCGACATGGTGGAGATTGATGCGGCCGGCGCCCAGTACTCGCGGCTGAACCTGAGCGCGTGTTATCCGGGGCTGCCGAAAAGTGCGCACGTGCAGCGCGAAGTATGGCTCGCGCGCAACGAGAGCACGGCCATCGTCGTGCGCGATACGTTTGGCTCACTTCCGGCGGACGCGGAGATCGGCACGCACTGGCTCGGTGGCAATCACCTCGCGTGGGCCTTTGTCGACGGGTGGGCGAGATTGAGTGATGGAAAACGCGCCGTATGGGTCGGCACCTTTGGCGATCGCATCGAAGCCGCCGCGCTGATCCGCCATCCGGGCAGCCGGGGTCCGCTGACGCTCGCGCACAAGGCGCGGCTCGCCGACGGGGCGGGCAGACGCTGGTGGGTCCTGTGGTGTGACGAGTCGGGTGGCTGGACGCCGCCGCAACTCAGCGCCGACTTTCAGGAACTCACGGTCAGGCCACCGCAGCAGAGTGGCACTCCGATGCGGTTCCGGCGGTGAACAGGAACGACCCACGCGGCGGGCGTTCCCGCCGTGTCGCGTCGCGACTCAGGGAGCGGGAGGGGGAGCGGCGAGCGCGCCGGGCGCGTTGAGCACACCCTCGCGGGCCCCGTCGTAGGTGTAACCGCTGGTCGGGCTGTCGAGTGGCGTCGTGCCGGCATTCGTCGCGCCAGCACTCAAGCGGTCGCGGATGTCCTCCGCGCCGAGAGTTGAATTCTGTTGGAAGACGAGCGCCGCGACTCCGGCGGCGTGCGGAGCGGCCATGCTCGTGCCCGACATGCGTGTGGTGCCGCCGGCAAGCTTGGTGGAGAGGATGCCCACCGACTTGAGGAACCCCGCCTTCGAAATGTTTTCCTGATCTTCGCCCGGGCCCGATACGGTCACCCCGATTCCGTTCACCCCGATTACGGTTTCCGGATCGAATGCTCCGTCAGACGTGAAGTAGGATGCGGTGTCCGCTTTGATCACGCCGCTGAAAAACCGGTATTGGTTCGTGCCGTCCTTCGCCGTCGTGCTGGCGATGGCGATGACTTCGGGGTAGGTGGAGGGAACCTGCTGGGAGACTTCGAGCGTGGCGTCGTTGCCCGCCGCGACCACGACGGCCACGCCGCTGTCACGAAGGGCGGCGACGCTGGCGCGCAGGGTGGAGTTGTCGTCGAGCGTGCCCGCTCGTCCGAGGCTCATGTTCACCACGCGAATACGTGGGATCACTGCGAGCGGGCCGGTATTTGCGGCCGCCACCCAGTCGAGCCCGGCGATGACGGTCGCGTCGCTGCCACTGCCGGCCGCATCGAGCACCTTCACCGCGTAGATGGTGGCAGCTGGCGCCACGCCGACGACGTCGATGCTGTTGTTGCGCGCGGCAATGGTTCCGGCGACGTGGGTGCCATGACCGTTGTTATCCAGCGCCGAGGAGCCGAACGCCGAGAACGAGGCGCTCGCGAGTGGCTGAAGGTCGGCATGGTTGAAGTCCACGCCCGTGTCGACGACCGCGACGCCAATGCCCGCTCCGGAATAAGCGACCACGCCGGGTGCGGCGCCAATGTGCTCGACGCCGGCGGGGGTGACCTGGGCGGCACCGCCGCCTCCGCCGGAAGGCTTGCCGATGGCGGCGACTTTGCGATCGGGCGTCACATGCACGACCCGTGCGTCCGCGCGCACCGCCGCGAGCCGGCCGGGCGGAATGTAGCCGGCGAAACCACGGACGGCATGCTCGTAAACGTGCCGGGGCGAGATTCCGAACGTCGCCGCGACGGTCCGCGGATTCACGCCGGCGACTACTTGTACAATGTACTGATCGGGGACGATCGCGGAAGGCAGCGCGCGTTCCGACGGCGCGGGAGTGAGCTCTGCGGAGGAATCGGCGGCGAACATGCCGCTCGTGGCGCCGAGGCAGGCGCATAGAATGAAGGAACCGAAACGGGGCGAGTTCATGGGGGAAACTGTTTTTTTGCGCGATGGTCGGGTGATCTTCACACCCGCGCGTGGGTTGTGGATGGGGATGCGGGGAGTTTGTCGAACTGCAGCCGAGATGCAAGAAGTCAATCGCCCCAAGTTCAACGACGAGCCCGATTTGACCCCGGCGAAAACGGCCGCAACGGTGCCGCGATGAAATCGTTCCCACGCGCCGCCGCGCTCACGGCGACGATGCTGATTCCCCTCACCATGTGTGCTCAAATCGATCGTGTCACCGGCCGTGCCTTTGCGACGCGCTCCGAAGTCATCGCGCAACACGGCATGGTCTGCACGAGCCAGCCGCTCGCGACGCAGGTGGGGCTCGACGTGCTGAAGGCGGGCGGCTCGGCCGTGGATGCGGCGATCGCGGCGAATGCGACGCTGGGGTTGATGGAACCGACCGGCTGCGGCATCGGCGGCGATCTTTTCGCGATCGTTTATGATGCGAAGACGAAAAAGCTGCACGGGCTGAACGCATCCGGGCGGTCGCCGCGCGGGCTCAGCTTCGAGCAGTTGAAGGCCGAGCTGGCGAAGCTCAAGGTGACGACGATTCCTTCGTATGGCATGCTGCCGATCTCGGTGCCGGGCGCGGTCGACGGCTGGTTCGAGTTGCACGGCAAATTCGGCCGGCTGCCGATGTCGCGCGTGCTGGAACCGGCGATACGTTATGCGCGGGAAGGATTCCCGCTCAGCGAGTTGATCGCGTTCTACTGGGAGCGGAGCGTGGCGATCCTTGGCAAACAGCCCGGTGGCTTCATGGCAACCTATGCGCCCGCCGGTCGCGCGCCGGCCAAGGGCGAGATCTTCCGGAATCCGGACCTGGCCAGCACGTACACGCTGCTCGCGCAAAAGGGCCGCGAGGCGTTTTACCGCGGCGAAATCGCCGCGCGCATCGACGCATTCTTCAGCGCGAACGGTGGCTGGCTGCGGAAAATCGACTTCGAGCAGCACACCTCAACGTGGGTCGACCCGGTGTCGGTCAATTACCGCGGTTATGACGTTTATGAACTGCCGCCGAACGGCCAGGGCATCGCGGCGCTCCAGATGTTGAACATCCTCGAGGGATTCGATCTGCGGCGGATGGGCTACAATTCACCCGATGCGCTGCACGTCCAGATCGAGGCGAAGAAACTCGCGTTCGAGGATCGGGCGAAGTTCTACGCCGATCCCGAGTTCGCCAGGATTCCGTTGCCGGGCCTGCTGTCGAAAGGTTACGCGGCGGAGCGCCGTAAACTGATCAACCCGCAACGCGCGGCGAAAACGTACGATGCGGGCAGTCCCGCGTTGCAGCAGGGCGACACGATTTACCTCACCACGGCGGACGGGGAGGGGAACATGGTTTCGCTGATCCAGAGCAACTATCGCGGGATGGGCAGCGGAATCGTCGTGCCGGGGCTCGGCTTCGGTTTCCAGGATCGCGGGGAGATGTTCACGCTCGAGCCGGGCCACGCGAATGGATACGCGCCGGGGAAGCGGCCGTTTCACACCATCATACCCGCGTTCATCATGAAGGACGGCGCCCCCTTCCTCAGCTTCGGCGTCATGGGCGGGGCAATGCAGCCCCAGGGGCATGTGCAGATCGTCGTGAACCTGATCGACTTCGACATGAACGTGCAGGAGGCGGGCGATGCCGCGCGCTGGCAGCACGAAGGTTCGACGGATTACAACGTGCCGAAGATGACGACGGGTGGATTTGTTTACCTCGAGACCGGTGTGCCGTGGGAAACGCAGGCGGAATTGAAGCGGCGCGGTCACGACCTGCGCACCGACCTGGGAGGTTTTGGCGGTTACCAAGGAATCAAATGGGACGCGAAGAACCGCACCTACATCGGCGCCAGCGAAAGCCGGAAGGACGGGCAGGCCGCGGGTTGGTGACCACGACGCGGCGCGCGCCGCGCAAGATCCAAGAACCAAGCTCCAAGCTCCAGGGAAACTCCAATTCTCAATACCTGAGCGACAAGCGAACCGGTGGAACCACTCAACGCCATTGGAATTCTTGCCTTGGTTGGATGTTCTCTGGAGCTTGGAGCTTGGATTCTTGGAGCTTCAGGGCCGTTGCTCCGTCGGTCCGAGCGTCCGATTGCAAGTCCTCGGCCGTGCTTTCGGGGCCCTCGCCCCGCCCGTTTTTTGGAGCTTGCGCGAGGCGTCGCGCTGCGGCACCTCTGACCCTCTTTTTCTCGAAACATCATGAAGCCAACATTCCGCCCGCACCGCAAGAAACGAGCCCGCAAGATTGGTTACCGCGCCCGGATGGCCACTCGCGGCGGTCGCAAAGTCATCAAGTCGCGCCGCCGCAAGGGTCGCAAGCGGCTGACGGTCGTTTGATTGCGGCGACGCAGCGAACGGTTCGCGCCGTCATGCGCTTCCGACCGGAGCAGCACCTGCGTCGTCCCGGTGAAATCCGGGCGGTGCGCGAGGAGGGCCGCCGAGTCGACTGCCGCGCCTTTACGCTCTGGTGGAAACGCCGCGAAAACAGCCCCACACCCGCTCCCCCAAACGAACCCAGCCGCGTTTGCGTCATCGCCTCCAAGGCCGCGGTCGGCGGTGCCACCCACCGCAATCGCGCCAAACGCCGCCTGCGCGAGGTTTACCGACATGAACAAAACCACGTTCCCCCTGCCTGCGATTTGCTCTTGATCGCGCGCGCTGCCGTCAATGCGTGGCCCATGCCGGAACTGCAGAAAAAATTCACCGATGCGTGCCGCCAGATCGCGGCGGTGGCGGCCACGGAACCCAAGTGACTAATCGAATCAACAGCGCTGACACCCTGAGGGCCGGACGCGCACGGGCGGGCCGGGCTTTGCTGCGGGTGCCGGCATTTCTGCTGGTTGCTTCGATTCGTTTCTATCAACGGACCCTCTCGCCGCTGCTGCCGATCGTAACGGTCGGCGCGTGCGCCTGCCGGTTCGCGCCAACGTGTTCGGAGTATGCCGCGGAGGCGGTTGTAGTCCACGGGGCGATTCGCGGCTTCTGGCTCGCACTCCGCCGGCTCGTCAAGTGCACGCCGCTGCATCCGGGCGGCTTCGATCCGGTTCCGATTTTCCCGGCTACGCGGCAGGCGAAGCGCGCCGCGTGGCGTTGTGAGCTCATCGTCCGCTAGCCGAAATTTTTTCCACCGCCGCTTTTTCGAAATTCGTTTTAATGGACAAAAGAAACTTTTCCATCGGGGTCATCCTCCTCATCGCGGCCTTCGCGATGTTGATCTTTGGCCCTCGATCCACGCCGTCGACCCAACCGGCGGTACCGCACCAGCCGATCACCACGGCGCAACCGGCGTCATCATCGCCGGCGGTCGCCGGACCAGAGGCGCCGAAGCCGGCCCCAAACGGGGCGGCGGCGGCCCCGGTGTCGACATTTGCCGCGATCAGTCGTGACGCCGCGAATGCCACGGTCACCACGCTGAGCAACGATTTCATCGAGGCGCGGCTGACGAACTTTGGCGGCGCGGTGCGCGAGGTGGCGTTCAAGAAATACCCGGCGGAGCTGAAACGACCGGAGCCGTACGTGTTCAACCAGCTGCACGAGGCGCCGATGCTGGCCCTGAGCGATTTTCCGGGCCTGAACCATGACACCGCCTATCAGGTGGTCAGCTCGTCCGCAACCGAGGTGGTGTATCGCACCGTGCTCGACGAACGGATCGAAGTGACGCGCCGCTACCGGCTGATGAAGGACGGCGAAGCGGGCGCCGACCCGTATCGAATTCACCACGAGACCACGTTTCGCAATCTCACCGCGAGCCCGGTGGCGCTGCCGCGCGCGTCGCTGAGCATCGGCACCGCGGGCCCGCTGAATTCCAGCGATCCCGCGCAATACCTGAGCGTCGCGAGTTACGACGGCAAGGACACGAACTTCATCGCGCGCGGCGACCTCGATGGCGGCGGCATCGGTTCGATCGTCGGCGCCGGCTCGCCTGCGAAGCCGATGCTGGAGCACACCGGCCCAATCCTCTGGACCGGGGTGAAGAACCAGTTTTTCACCAGCCTCTACACGTCGGAGAAACCCGGCGTCAGCGTGACGGCGCGGCGGATCGAACTGCCGCCGTTTCCGGAGTCGAAGGTGCCGAACATCGGCCTCGCTGGCGCGGCGCGTTTCGATTTGCCGGGGCTGGGGCCGAACGGCAGCCAGCGGCTCGCCGGCGTGCTGTTTGTCGGCCCGCAGGAGTATAAGCGGCTCGCGAAGTTTGAGCACAACGAGGATCGCGTGCTTCCGTACACGCAGTATTTCTTCAACCGGATTTTCCTCAGCGGCTACGTCGCGCCGCTGCTCAACACGCTGCTCAACGCCACGCATCGCTGGGTCGGCAACTGGGGCGTCGCCGTCATCCTGATGACGCTGATCCTCAAGTTCGTCAGCCTGCCCTTCACCCTCGCCGCTTCGAAGTCGGCCAAGCGGATGTCGAAGCTTCAGCCGCTCATGCAGGAGATCCGGGAAAAGTACAAGGACAACCCGCAGAAGCAGCAGCAGGCGACGATGGAGTTGTTCAAGGCGCACAAGGTGAACCCGCTCGGCGGCTGTATCCCGATCTTGATTACCATGCCGCTCTTCATCGGGTTCTTCTCGATGTTGCAGAGCCCGGCCGAGCTGCGGTTTCAGCCCTTCCTGTGGGCCAAGGACCTCGCCGATCAGGACACCGTCGCGTATATCTTCGGCATCCGGCTGAACATCATGCCGCTGCTGATGGGAGCAACGATGTGGTATCAGATGAAGCTCACGCCGACGCCGTCGGTGGACAACATGCAGGTGAAGATGATGAAGTTCATGCCCGTCATCTTCACCCTGTTCTGCTACAGCTTCTCCTGCGCGCTCGCGCTTTACTCCACGATCAACGGCATCTTCACCATCGTGCAGCAGGTCATCATCAACCGGATGAAGGACGATCCGGGCCCCGGTTCGCCCGGAACGGCCGCGGTTACGACCATCTCGGCCTTGGGCAAGGGAATGAAGGGAATGAAGAACGTCACGCCGAAGCCCGCCACGTCGAAGAAGAAACTCAAGTAAACCGGATGGTCGGAGGGTCGGAGGGGCAGAGGGGCAGAGGGGCGGAGGGGCAGAGGGGCGGAGGTTGAGAAGCCAGAGGCCAGAGGCCAGAGGTCAGAGGCCAGAGGTCAGAGGCCAGAGGCCAGATATCAGAGGTCAGAGGTCAGAGGTCAGAGGTCAGACACTGGAAAGTCGACGTGTGCTCGATGCGGGCGCGATAACTTGGAACTCAGAAGTCAGAACTCAAAACCCGAAACCCGAAACCCGAAACGCGAAACCCAAAACCCAAAACCCAAAACCCAAAACCCAAAACCGAACGATGGCCGGCCATAACAAGTGGTCCAAAGTCAAACGGCTGAAAGCCGTCACCGATTCCCGCAAGGGCAAGGTCTTCTCGCGGCTTTCGCGCGACATCACGCTGGCGGCGAAGGCGGGCGGCGGCGATCCGGAGGCCAACGCGCGGCTGCGCACGCTGGTATTGAAGGCGCGCGATGCGAACATGCCGGCCGACAACGTCGACCGCGCGATCAAGAAGGGCACGGGCGAGCTGCCGGGCGTCGTGTTCGAGGAGATCACGTACGAAGGCTATGGGCCCGCTGGCGTCGCCTTTATCGTGAAGGTGACGACCGACAACAAGCAGCGGGCGGCGCAGGAGGTGCGCTCCGTGTTCGCGCGCCACGGCGGCAACCTGGCGAGCACCGGTGCGGTGTCATTTCAATTTCAGCATGCGGGCCAGTTCCTGATCGCGAAGGACCAGACGACCGAGGACGCGCTGATGGAAATCGCCCTCGAGGCGGGCGCAGATGATGTGATCACGAGCGAGCAGGGATTCGAGGTGCGATGCGCCGTGCACGAATTCGACAAGGTGGCGCAGGCACTCGAGCAAAAGGGGATCAAGCCCGACAGCGCTGAGGTGGCCTACATTCCCACGACCACGGTGCCGGTGACCGATCCCAACGTCGCCAGCACGATCATGAAGCTGCACGACATGCTCGAGGAAATCGACGACGTGCAGATCGTATTCTCGAACGAGGAAATCGACGATGCGATCACGGCGGCGCAGGGGTGATGCCCTGGGAGCGCGGGCGTCCCGCCCGCAAGGATTGGTGAGGAAACACCGTATGCGTACCTTCCCGTGTCTCGTAGTATCTTCGGTACTCCGCGTGGCATGGGCGTCTCGCCCATGATCCTGGCGACGCGCTTGGCGTCGTCCACGGGCAAGCTTGCCCGCCTTCGGCGGCGCCGAAGGCGACCAGGGTTTACCCGCCTCTGGCGGCGCCGAAGGCGACCAGGGATGCCCGTACCACTTCAAACCTTGCGGGCCAGAGGCCCGCGCTCCCGGGGAAAACCGCTACTCCAGCGCCTCGGCGATCGCGCCGGTGATTTCCTCCGCCGGCTCGGTGCCGCAGCAGAGACGCAGCAGATCCGGATCGAGCCGGCTCGCGGCGAGTTCGGCGATGCCGGCTGCCGTGGTCACGAGGTCGTAATGCGCGAGGTACATGAAGGGACAGATCAACGTCGTCTTCATCCCGAAACTTGGTCCCTTCGGTAGCCGCAGCCGGTCATAAAACGGTTCCATCGGCCCGCGCAGCGTGAACGAAATCATGCCGCCGATCGCATGGGGTCCGCGGGCAATCTTGAGATAATTCTCCTGCGAAGCCGGTTGCAGCGGCCAGTAAACATCACGCACCTTCGGGTGCTGTTCGAGGAATTGGGCCACACGGGTCGTGTTCACCTGGATGCGCGCGAGCACTTCCGCCGTGTCGCCAATCTGCGCCGCCAGCCGGGCGAGGTCGCGCGGATAAACGGGTTCGAGCTCCTCCGCGATTTTCCTCCGCAGCGCCGCGGCGTCACGGCCCGCCGGATTGATCGCCGCGACACCCGCCGTCAGGTCGCCGTCGCTGGCGGTGTATTTCGTCAGGCTCGCGACCACGGCGTCGCACCGGGAGAGCACGTCGAGGCTGAAAACCGAAACGACCGACGGATCGATCAGCAGGTGCGCGCCGTGCTCGCGGCAGAGTCGCACGAGCTCCGCGACATCCGGCGTTTCAATCAGCGGGTTCGTCGGCAGCTCGGCGACGACCCCGGCGATCCGATCACCATGCCGGGTGAAAATCCGCCGGATGCCCTCGGTGTCGAGCGGGTCGCGCACGTACACGTAATCGCCCGGCGTGCGGGTGTATTTTTTCAACACCGCGATGGTGTCGAGGTAGAGCCAGCCGAGTTGGAGCCAGACCGTGCGGCCGCGCTCCGCCTGGATTTCCGCCGACGCGCGGAACGCGGCGTAGATCGCGTTCATCCCGCAGTTCGCCAGCAGCAGGTCCTCATCCCCGGCCTCCGGCAGCCCGCGACGGAGCACGCGGCGAATCTCCGCCGTGGCGTCACCGGCGAATGTTTCCTCCGGGTGGCGCCCGGGCAGCAATCCCAGTCCGACGAGATGATCCTCGGCTTCCCGCGACGAGAGAAAGCCCCCGATGTTCTGGAGAAATGTTTTTGCCCGTCCGTACAGCTCGGGTGACGGCGGATGCGAGACGCCATGGAGGCCGTCGCGGGAAATGATTTCCACGGCGCTCGTTTGCCCCGGGGTCGTGCTGTCGAGGCAGGCCGCGAGGGCGCGGGCCATTCGCGGTGAAGAAGTGAGCCAGAGAGTATGCGGACCGCGGCCGTCTGCCGGCGAGCCGCGCAGTGCCGGCGTGTTCGCGGTGAAGTGATCGGCGAGCCGGCGCGCAAACGGATGGACGACAAACCGCGGATAGCCCGAGGTGAGCTGCCGCATCGTCTCGGGATTTCTTTCCTCGTAGCCGCGGACGTCGCGCATCCGCGGCAGGCTGCAGGAAACTGCATGCGGACTGGCGGGGATCCGATGACCGAGTGGAAGCGGGGAGAAGGCCGGCATGGCGAAGGCGGGCAGCAACGGTTGAGAGTTGAACGCGATTGGCAACCGGAACGTGTGTCAGAGGGCGAGGGACGGAGGGACGGAGGGGCGGAGGGACGGAGGGACGGAGGGGCGGAGGACCAAGGACCAAGGACCAAGGACCAAGGACCAAGGACCAAGGACCAAGGACCAAGATTTGCCTTATATCACAGCGAGGCGCGCGTGGCCCTTGCTCGTTGCTCCTTGCCCTTTGCTCTTTCCTCTTGGCCTTTTCGCCCGGGGCGAAAAAGTGCGGGCGGATGAAATTCGTGTCATGGAACGTCAACGGCGTGCGCGCGGCGCACAAGAAGGGGCTGCTCGACTTCATGGAGAAGACGCAGGCCGACGTCATTTGCCTCCAGGAGGCGAAATGTCATCCGGGCGACGTGCAGCACATCGTGTGGCCGCACGGCTACGAGGTCTTCTGGAATCCGGCGGTGAAGAAGGGCTACAGCGGGACCGTGATTTTCACGCGCGCGAAACCGAAGGCGGTGTCGCTCGGCATCGGCATGAAAGGCCACGATGACGAGGGCCGTGTCATCACGGCGGAGTATGACGATTTTTATCTGCTCAACGTGTACCAGCCGAATTCACAGCGCGGACTGACGCGGCTGAAGTACCGGACCGGGGAGTGGGACCCCGCGTTTCTCGCCTACCTGAAGAAACTGGAAAAGCGCGGCAAGCCGGTCATCTTCTGCGGCGACCTGAACGTGGCGCACACGGAGCTGGATTTGAAGAATCCCACGACGAACCGGCGAAACGCGGGCTTCACCGAAGAAGAGCGGGGAAATTTCTCCAAGCTGCTTGCGAGTGGGTTTGTGGATACGTTTCGCGAGTTCGAGAAGGGCCCGGGTCACTACACGTGGTGGAGCCAGATGATGAACTGCCGGGCCCGGAACATCGGGTGGCGCGTCGATTATTTTGTCGTCAGCGGGAAGCTGCAAACCGCGCTGAAGCGCGCGTGGATCAGCCCGGAGGTGATGGGCAGCGATCACTGTCCCGTCGGGCTGGAGATCGGGTAACGGTGATGGCCGGTCACGTTCCCCTCGTTGGTCGAACCCGGCGGGCGTTTTAACGTAATACGTTAAAAGCGGGCCGTCCGATAATTGCTTCCGTCGCCCGCGCGACGGGTGCATGTTGCGGGCATGTTTCGCCTCCGCGCCGCTGTATTTGGATTCCTGATTTCCGCGCTCGCCGGGTCGGCGGCGCAGCCGAAGGCTCCCGCGCCGCCCCCGCCGCCCCGGTTCAGTTTCGTCGCGCTCGGGTGCATGCCGTACGGAAAGGAAAAGTTTCCCGCCTACGAGCGGCTGCTGCGGGAAATCGATCGATACGCCCCGGCTTTCGTCGTCCACTGCGGTGACACCAAGTCCGGCTCCGAGCCGCCGACCGACGCGTTTCTCGTGCAGGTGCGAACCTGGTTCAATTCGTTGAACAGCGCCGTGATTTACACGCCGGGCGACAACGAGTGGACGGACGTGCACCGCACGAACAACGGCCAGGAGGATCCGCTGGTGTGGCTGGCCAAGGTGCGCACCACGTACTTTGCGGAGGAACGCAGCATGGGCCGGAAGCCGATTCCGTTGCTCACGCAGCGCCGCGACCCGGCGTTCGCAAAATTCGTGGAGAACGCGCGCTGGTCGCGGGACAAGGTCGTGTTCGCCACCGTCCACGTGGTCGGCAGCAACAACAACTGCCAGCCGGCCGTGCCGGGCGCGATGGAGGAATTCGAGGAGCGGGACCGCGCCAACGAAGCGTGGATACGGGCGACGTTCGCGGAGGCGCAGGCCGCCGGCGCCGCGGGCGTGGCGCTGTTTTTCCAGGCGCAACCATTCGGCTCGCTGGAACGGACGGATCGTCGGTCGGGTTTCACGCGCTTTCTCAAGACGATGGAGGACGAAGCGCGGCGGTTCGCGAAGCCGGTCCTGCTCGTCCACGCCGACGAACATCGCTACCGGCTCGAACACGATCTGCGGTTCCGGCGCGACGGTGAGCCGGTGGCCAACGTTACGCGGCTGGAAACCTTCGGAGACTTCGACCTCCATGCCACGTTGGTCGTGGTCGATCCGGCGTCGCCGCACGTTTTCCTGGCCGGTCCGCTGCTGGTGCCCGCGAACGCGCTGCCCGTGCTGCCACGGAAGAAATGAACGCGAACGATTACGATAAAGAGAACGATGCAGGCGCAGTCGGCCGAGTTCCGCGGCTTGCGAAGTGGCTGCGGCGATCGGCCGTAGCAGCCGAGGTGACGAGGCTGGAATTTTCAATGGCCCGGTACGCCAGCCTCCTTACGTCGGCTGCTACGGTCTGCGGCCCGCTCGACGCTTTTGTGCTGCGGCCGGTTCACCGACCCGCATCATCCGTCGCGCCATGAAAACCCTCCTGCGCCAAATGATCGAGTTGAAGCGCCTCATGCTGCGGCGGCCGGCGCTGACGCTGGCTGCCGCGGAAAGCCTTACGTGCGGCCGCGTGCAGGCGCGGGTTGGCGAAATATCGGGCGCTTCCGATTTTTTTCTCGGCGGCATCACCACCTACACGCTCGACCAGAAGGTCGAGCACCTCGGGGTCGATCGGGCGTCGGCGCGCCGGGTCAAAAGTGTGTCGGCCGCGGTGGCGGAGCAAATGGCCCGGGGCGTCTGCCGCTTGTTCGGCAGTGACGTCGGTGTCGCCACCACGGGTTATGCCGAGACCTCGCCGGCAGATCGCGTCGAGAATCCGTTTGCGTGGTGGGCGCTCGCGCACCGGCGGCGCGGCCGTTTCGTCGCGTTGCGCAGTGGCCGGATAGAATGTCCCGGCGCGCGCCGCATCGAAGCGCAGGTCATCGTCGCTGACGCCGTACTCGCCGAGCTCCTGGCGTATTTGGAGGAACTGCGCGCGGTTGGCTGACGGTGGCACCCGCTGGATGAACACACTCCGGCGCTTCGCGCCACCCCTCTCGAGAGTGGACCTTGAAGAACGGTCCGCCGGTGACTCGGCGGTCGACAAAGTTGACTCCTACGGCGCCAGCTTCTGCACCAGGTTCATCAACGGCTGCACTTCCGGGACCGGTTGGACCCAGTCGCTATAAAGCAGCTCCGGCAAGGTGTAGCGGGTGTTGTAGAGCGTGAAATTCGCCTGGTCGTTGCGCGAGATGTGACCCGCTTTCACCGTGGCACCGGCGTACAAGCCCGTCGTTTTCGTGTAGGCCAGGAGCGGCGTCTTCAGAATTTCCTCGCGGTTGCGTTCGACTTCCGCGGCCTTCGGGCCCGCGACGGCCTTGGCATCCACCCCGATGTTGAACCGGTTCTTGAACAGCTGTCGCGGCGTACTCTCGTCCGTGATGATGAACACGCTCTCGATCGACTTGGCGCCGAGTTGGAATCCGAGGCTGGCTTCACCGGCGTTGATCAGCACCGGCACGCTCCAGCGGCCGTTCGGACGCCGCACCATGATGACGCCGTAGCCATCCTTTATGCCGAGGAAGAGTCCCGCCTTGAACTGGTTGAGGATCAACACCGCCTTCGCCCGCTGCCATACCTGCGGCGGGATGGCCGTGTTGGTGTGGGTTTGGAACTCCTGGAGAATCGCCTCACAGCTTTGGACGCGATCGACGAGAGCGGCGCGAGTCGGCTCGGCGCGGGCGCTGGCTCCGGCAAAGAGCGCGAGAACTGAGAGCAGCAGGAAATTCTTCATAGCTGGGCGGGACGGTAAATTTTGGCGAGTGTAGGCATGGCGGAAGGGAGTTGAAAAGCGCCGATTGTGAATTGTTCCGGCCGGAATTTGCCGGGATGGCAACGGACGCTGGTTGCGGAATCTCACAAACTGGCGGCAGTCGGGGCTGGCGCCGCCGGCAAATTCCTTAATTCGCCACCATGTGGCGAAGAACCCCGGAAAGCGGCCGGTTAGTCCAAGCCACGGGCGGTGAGCTCATCCTCGTCCCAGCCGAGATAATGCCCCAGCTCGTGCAGATACGTGAGCCGCACCTCCTCACGATAGATTTCCTCATCGGCTTCGGCAAAATCCCACAGGTTTTCGAGGTAGAGCAGGATTTGCGGCGGTGCGGGATTGTCATGCGCGAGCTCGGTGCCGTGCGGGTTGCCGGTGAAGAGACCCAGGATATCGGCCTCGAATCCTTCCGCCAGCACGTCCCGGGCCGGCAGCTGTTCATAATGGACCGCGACGTCGCGCGCGAGCGGACGGATTTCCGGCGGCAGCTGGCGCTGCGCCGCCCCGACGGCGTCGGCGGCAACTTTGGTGAGGCGGTCGAAATCCATTTCGCGTCGTTAACGGGGATCAGGCGCGCAATTCCGACGAAAGATCGAGTTTTTCGAACCGGCCGCCCAGCCACCACAGCCCAAGCCATACCTCGGCGAGGAGAATCAGGAGTACGGCCACCGCGGCAATGGTCACCGCCGCGACGGGTCCCACCAGCCATTGCAGGATGAAGATCAACAGGGCGCCGAACAGGGTGGGGGGCAGGAGCGCGGCCGTCATGGTCAACAGCTGGGCAAAGAAAAAGATCATCCGCTGGCCGACGACCTCGACGCCACCGCCGCGGCCACGGCTGGCCTGAAACCATCCGGGAAAAAGCAACGTGGCGGCGTTCGGCACCAGCAATTGCAGGGCCACGAGCACCGGCACGAGGACGGCGAGCCCGAGCGCCGTCGCGACCCGCAGCTGGAGGGTGAGCCACACCAGGCCCGGCCGAAGCGGATGAAACGTCAGGGCAAGGACGAGGATGGCGAGCCACAGGATGGCAGTGAGGATTGCCGTGGGCGCGAGCAGCTGCCCAAGCACAACTTGCCATCCAGCGAGTGGATACGTCTTTAGGATGTCGGCATTCGGCAGATCGGTGCGCATGTCCTGCCGCGCGAATTGGGGGCCGACGAGCAGGGTGTAGCCGGAAAAGATCAGCGCGAAGACACCGATTCCAGGCAGGAGGCCGCGCCAGGCCGGCTGGGTATTCATCCACGAACACCCGGCTATGATTACCAGCGTGCACCCGACAAAGACGCGCGGCGTGAAATAGGGCCAGGTCGAGAGGAGGTTTTTCCAGAGGAAGGCGATCTCCGGCCGGCCCACCGCGGCGAGCTTGAAGGGGGCAGGCCGGCCCTTGCTGGCCGCATTTCCGATTCGCCGATCACCCGCGCGCCAGGCCGCGACGCGCGCGGCGCGTTTCTGCGCCTGATCAATGGTCGCGTCCTCGAACGACACCGCGGTTTGCACGACCCACAGGTAGTGCAGGGTGATGACCGCGAGAGCCGGGGCGAAGACCGTGAGAAACGTGCGCGTGTCGGCGGCGAGAAACGGGGCGATGATCAGTTTCAATGGCCATACCACCCAGCCGAGCGGCGCAGTCCCGGCCAGGGTCACGACCCAGTCGGCGATCGCGCTCAGCGCGAACTCGTCCGTAAACTCCGGCAGCCGGCCCGAAGCGGGAAGCTGCCAAATCGTAAGCGCGGCGATGGTGGCGAACAGCGCGACGATCAGCACGCGCCGGCGCCACGTTCCGATGCCGCGCTCCGCCAGGCGCGTGAGGGTGAAGTTGGCGCCGCTGAAGTGAAGATTCAACGCCGAGAAAACGAACCACCAGCCGAGCGCATGCGTGAGCGGGTTGCCTTCGACGAATGACCAGCGGTTGGAAAACAGCATCATCACACCTGCGCCGATCAGGTTGCGAAACTGGCTGCTCAGCAGCCGAAAGTGTACCAGGGCGCGCCGCGTGACGGGCGCGGGGAAAAGGAACGCGATTTCGGCCTCGGTGAACCCAAGCGCCGCGGGTCGCGCCGGTATCACCCACATGAGTACGAGCAGTACGAACAGTGCGATTGCCCCCATCGCCGACGCGAAGGGCAGCCAGTCGATTGCGAGCATGGCATCCGCGGTTCGCAGCGCCTCCGCCGGCGCGTGCGGCGGGAGTCGTCGCGCCGGAGGGCCGGCGAGACCACGGAAGAAGAAGAAGTAGAAATAGGCGAACCCGACGATTCCGCCTGCCAGGTATTTCGGCTGCCGCAGCCGCCGCAGGCGTGACCACGTCCAGTTCTTGAACGACGTCAGCCGCAGGTAAATCAGCGCGCGAAGCATGGTCGGAAGAACGCGAGACTTGGAAGAACGCGAGACGTGGAAGACGTGTAAGACTCGGGAAGAGGAAATGCTAAGAAAAGTTATGGGGTAAAATATCTGACCTCTGACGGCTGACCTCTGACGTCTGACCTTTGGCATCTGGCTTCTGGCCTCTACCTCCGACGTGCGACTCCGACATCTGACATCTGATCTCTGACTTCTGACGTCTGATCTCAGCGTTCCGAGCCGCCAGTGGCGCGGATGAAGACCTCCTCGAGGTTGACGTTGGCGTCGCCATTGCTGAATCGGGCGGCGACCTCGGCGAGCGTGCCGTCGGCGATTTTTTCTCCCTGCTTCAGGATCAACACATGGGTGCAAACCTCCTGGAGCAGATGCAGGAGATGTGAACTAAGGACGATGGTCGCGCCTTCGCGCGCCCGCTTCACGATCGAGTCCTTCATCCGCCGGATGCCGAGCGGGTCGAGGCCCGTGAGCGGCTCATCGAAGAACATCACGCGCGGCGAATGCAAGAGCCCGCAGGTGATGGCCAGCTTCTGCTTCATGCCGCGCGACAGCTCACCCGGCAGCTGATCGGCCTTGTCGGCAATTTCGAATTCCTCGAGCAGCGGCTGCGCGATCGCCTCATGCCCGGCTACACCGTAGATTCGGGCCACGAAGTTCAGGTGCTGACGGACGGTAAGATATTCGAACAACCGCGGTTCGTCGGGGAAGAAGGCCAGCATGCGTTTGGCCGCGACGGGATCGTTTGCCATGTCGTTACCCACAATCCGGATACTACCGGCAGTGGTCGGAATGATGCCAGCCAGGCAGCGGAGGGTGGTCGTTTTTCCCGCCCCGTTGGGACCAACCAGGCCGAGCACCTCTCCCGGTCCCACCCGGAACGAGAGGTCACGAACGGCGGTGAAGGCTCCGTAGCGTTTGGCAAGGGCGGCGACCTCAATCATGAGTGCCGGACGGTGCCTCGCCGGGTGAGTTGCCGCAAGCTTGTGCAAATATCGAGTAACTCTCTCCCGGGCGATCCGTCATGCTGGCGGTCCGGCTGTCTGCCGTGACATCCCAAAACCTCAAATCGAGTCACAACCTCCGAATTACACATGAAGTCCCTCAAAGTTATCATTGTCGCCGTCGCCCTGAGCGTCATGGCCTCCGCCACCGTCGCCCAAGCCCAGGAGAGGAAGAAGGGCGGAATGAGCCCCGAGCAGCAAATCGCGCAGATCGAGCAGCAGGTCGGCAGCCTGACTGACGCGGAGAAGAAGAAAGTCACCGCGATCTTCGAAAAAACGCGTGAAGCCATGAAGGGCGTTTCGAAGGAATCGCGCAAAGAGGAGATGCCTAAGATGATGAAGAAACAGAGCGACGAGATCGCGGCGGCGCTGACGCCGGAGCATCGCGAAAAGTACCTGGCTGCCATGGCGTCCAAGAAGGGCGGCTCGGGCGGCGGCAAGAAGAAGAACCAGTAATTTTTTGTCAGGGGTTGGTGTTATACGCCGCCGCGGATCGCAGCCCGCGGCGGCATTCTTTTTGATTTCGTTTCGACTCCATGGCCGGGTCGCGCACGTTGGCGGGGATGCCCGAAAAACTGCGCGTGGTTGTCGTCGGCGGCGGGGCGGCGGGTTTCTTCGCCGCCATCGCCTGCGCCGGGAAACTCGGCGCCGCGGGCGAGGTTACCATTTACGAACTCACGGCGCATCCGCTGGCGAAGGTGCGCGTGTCGGGCGGCGGTCGCTGCAATGTGACGCATGCGTGTTTCGAGCCCCGCGAACTGGTCCGCCGGTATCCTCGGGGCGGACGCGAATTGCTGGGCGCTTTTCATCGGTGGCAGCCGCGGGACACGGTCGCGTGGTTTGCCGCGCGCGGCGTCGAACTGAAAACGGAAGATGACGGACGGATGTTCCCGGTCACCGACGACTCCGCCACGATTGTCGACTGCCTCACCGCCGCGGCGACTGAGGCGGGCGTGCGGATTGTCACCACGCTCGGACTGCGCAAGGCAGAACGGGTGGGCCGCGAGCCGGGCAGCCAGGGGTTCTGGCTGACGCTGACGGATGGCAACGAACTCCGGTGCGAACGGCTCCTGCTCGCGACGGGCGGCAATCGCGCTTCGGCCGGCTTCACGATCGCGCAGACGCTGGGCCACACCATTGAGCCGCTCGTGCCGTCACTGTTCACGTTTCACATCGATGATGCGCGACTGATTGGGCTGTCGGGCGTCTCGGTCGAAAACGCGACCGCGAAGGTGGCCGACGCGAAACTCTCCGAGTCGGGGCCGCTGTTGATCACACACTGGGGTCTCAGCGGGCCGGCGATCCTGAAACTGTCAGCGTGGGGCGCGCGTGAACTCGCCTCGCGCGGTTACGAATTCCCGCTCCAGATCAACTTTGCGGGGCCGCACACGCCGGAGTCGCTGCGGCAGGAGCTGGCGCGCGTGCGCGAAAAGAACCCCCGCAAACAAATCGGCACCTGGAGCCCGCTGCCGATGCCGCAGCGGCTGTGGGAGCGACTCGTCTTGGCCGCCGGGATCGCGCCGACGACACCGTGGACGGCGGTGGGAAACACGGCGCTGGCGACTCTGGCGGCACAGCTCACCGCGGCCGAATTCAAGGTGGTGGGCAAGAGCCTGTTCAAGGAGGAGTTCGTCACGTGCGGCGGCGTGCGTTTGAGCGAGGTGGATTTTCGCACCATGGAGAGTCGCATCTGCCCGGGGCTGCATTTCGCGGGGGAGGTGCTGGACATCGACGGCGTCACGGGCGGTTTCAATTTTCAGTCGGCGTGGACCACGGGCATGCTGGCGGGGCTGGCGATGGCCGAAACCGGTGCAACGGACGAGTCGAAGCGCGCCGCCGAGAGCGATGTCGGTGCCAGGCGCACTTCGAACGATCCAATCAGGCGGGAGAAAGAGAAAGATTAAGAACGAGTGAAGGTTCCCGCACCTCTGGAAAATGAAGTCGGCGATCGGCCAGCACCTGCCGTTTGTCATCTATTAGATGACAAAGGGCGACTTCAGTTCTTCCGCCGATCGAGCCGGTATAACGGAGCGTCCTCGAACAGTTTTGCGGTGCGCAGGTGGCCGAGGAATTCGAAACTCACGGCCGACAAATCCTCGCCGCTGCACAACGCCGCGAATTCCTGCGTCACGTAAACCTGCCCCGCCGGCGTGATCGGCTCGATTCGTGCCGCCCGCGCCAGGTGGGCCCCGACGCAGGTCTGGCGGTGGAGTACCGGGTCCATGAACGCGTATACCGGGCCGGCATGCAGCACGATCCGGATGGCGAGATCCGGCGGCAGCCCGTACTGCGCCCAGTCGGTTCGCTCGACGAGGTCGCGCAATTCGAGCGCGAAGCTGGCCGCGTCGGGCAGCCGGTCGTACACGAAGTAGTTGGACCGACCCCAGGATTCGGATACGGCAGGCTTCACCGGCATCGTGTCCATCAGTCGTGCGACCAAGCCCTTGAAATCGCGAATGAACGCCGGCATCTGCCGTTCGCCGATTTTCTGAAAGTTGATCACCTCGGCGCAGAGCATCGCCTTGATCCCGTGTTCGATTGTCGAACCTGCCGCGGGCGAAGCGACGGCGACCGGCCCGGCCGCACCGCCGCCGCCATTGTTTTCCGACCCCAGCGGAATGATGTGCGGATTCAGCCCCCGCTGTCTCCATTCGCCGACGACACTCCCGGTGCCGCCCGCGCCGTCGGCCGTCTTGCCATCCCACACCGCAATTGCCTGAAGTTCAAAATCAAGGGCCTGCGCCTGAAGGACGGCGAGCCCGGTGATGATTTGATTGGCGTAAACCAGCCCCATGGCCGAGGCGGGATCATTTTCCGAGGCGGCGTAGTCCGCGGGGTTGGCAATCAGGCACGTGGTCGCGCTGCCGAGTACCGAATGGAACCTCCGTTCCCACTCCGGCCCGGCGAAACTTACGCTCTGCCACTTGAAGGCGGCCACCGGACACGGCAGCACGAGGTGCAGCTTGGCGTTCTGTTCCAACAGGCATTCGCAAAAAATCAGATCGGCGCCGCAGGCCGCGGACGCATAGCCGAAACCCGGCTTGATTCGCGTCAACTGCTGGCGAATCTGCTCCCGAACCTCCGCTTCGCGCTCCGCCGAAAAACGCGGCGTGGTGCGCCCTGGGTGATCCAGCATGTGCCCGGCGAAGACGACGACGGTGGGAAACTCGAAGCAGCGATCCAGCCAGTCGGTGCCATGCTCGGTCTTGCCCATCGCATCGCGAAGCCGGCGCCGGATCGTGGCCAGGTCGTACCAATGGCGCCGCGAAGCGGCGGGTGCTTTCGCGTAAAACGAGAGAATCTCCTGCGCCTGCTGCCGCATCGACGCCAGGTCGCGCCAGCGCCCCGTGAAGGCCGCGGCGGCCTTCCGATAATACTCGCCCGCCTCCACGGTCGCGCCCTGGTGGGTGAGCGCCTCGGCGAGGGTCGCGAGCAGCCAGCCATCGGTTTCCCCGCCGTTGCCCTTCATTTCGCGGCGGCAAATCTTCTCGACTTTCCGGGCGCAGCTTTCGGCCTTCGGCAGTTCGCCCGCGGCGGCGAGGGTGAACGCCAGGTTGATGCCGGGATAGTATGACTCGCCGAGTTCGAAACCCTCCCCGTAGAACTTGCACGCCTGTCGCAGCGCCTCGGCCGCCACCGCCGGCTCCCGCGCCCGGCGCCACAATTCCTTGTACACCCGGCCGAGCAGGCACAGCGTTTCCTCGTCGCTGGCCGACTCCTTCATCAATTCGCCCAGCACCTCGCGCGCGCCATCGAGCGCACCCGTTTGCGCCAGCGCCAGCGCCAGCTGCTGCTGGAGCACGCGGTTGGCGCCGTAACGCTTCACGCCATCGCGTGCGACTTCGATCGCGGTCAGCAACTGCCCCGAGGACACCGACTGCCGCGCGGTCTGTTCGTATTCACGAACATCATGCGAAAGCGGAGACTGGGTCTTCCCCGCATCCTCGGAGTTTTCATAGAAGATCACGCGGCAGCGACCGTGGACAAATTCGTCGCCGGTTCAATCCTCGCGTGACGGATGATGGCGCCAGCAGGAAATGGCCGTCCCTGGGAGCGCGGGCGTCCCGCCCGCTCCGGGCGGTTGCGGGCAGGGCGCGCCCTCGCCGAACGCCATTGCGGGCGAGACCCGCCTTCGCCCAAGGCTTCGGCGGGCAGGCTGCCCGCGCTCCCAGGTTGCGGACTTCGTGACGCAGACCGGCCGAACGTTGACAACCCGCAACCATTTCGCGCCTGCTGCGGGGTTTGTCGCTGCCACGTTCCATATCCTGAGCTGCCATGCCGACCTACTGGGAACTCCTCCTGCTCGTCGTGCCCGTCTTCGCTTTGATTGGCATCGGCGCGGTCGTGCGGCGGGTGCACTGGGTGGAAGGCGAGGCCGAGGACAGCTTGATCCGGCTCGTCGTGAACGTGCTCTACCCGTGCCTGATTTTCGAATCCATCGCCGGCAATGCCGCGCTCCAGTCGCCGGGAAATCTGATTCTGCCGCCCCTCGTCGGTTTCGCGATCACGTGGCTGGGCTTTCGCTCCGGCCTGCTCGTGGCGAAAATGATCGGCCTGCACGTCGGCACCGGCCTGCGGACGTTTGCGCTCGCCGTCGGCATCACCAATTACGGATTTCTGCCCATTCCAATCATGCAGAGCATTTGGGGCCCGGAAAGCCTGGCCATCCTGCTCGTCCATAACGTCGGCGTCGAAATCGCAATCTGGACTGCCGGCGTGCTGGTGTTGAGCGGTGAATCGCTGCGGCAAGGCTGGCGCCGGCTGGTGAGCCCAATCGTGATCACGGTGGTGCTCGCGGTGGCCTGCAATCTTTCCGGGCTCACGCCGCACCTGCCGAAGGTGCTAACCGCGACGATCCACGCGCTCGGCGTCTGCGGCATTCCGCTTGGCTTGATCATGACCGGCGTGAATCTCGCGAATTATCTCGGCGAGCCGCGGGAGCTGTTCAACGCGAAGGTTTCCATCGCCGCGAACCTGCTTCGGCTCGGCGTATTGCCAGTGCTGTTACTGCTTCTCGCGCGTTACCTGCCCTGCACGCCCGATCTGAAGCGGGTGATCGTCGTGCAGGCAGCGATGCCGGCGGCGATGGTGTCCGTGATCATCGCGCGGCTCTACGGCGGCCACCCTCGGACGGCCGTCCAAATCGTGCTCGGCACCACGGCGCTCGGCCTGTTCGTCATTCCACTCTGGCTGCGCGTGGGGCTGTCGTGGATTGGGGTGTGACGCTCGCTCACGAGCCGCCGCGGCGAATAATCCTCTTTCTCTTAATCTTAATCCCTGGTCGCCTACGGCGCCGCCAAAGGCGGGTAAACTTTCTCTTTCTCTCCCTGTCGGAGGAGAAAGATTAAGAGGAAAGATTAAGAGGAAGAGCCCGGATGGCCCGGCGGTTCACCGCGCGTGTGCCGGCGACGCCGCGTCCGGCAGGAAGAAAAACAGCAGCCCGATGATCACATAGAGCGCGAGCATCTGGACGCCTTCGAGCCAGTTGCTTTCGCCATCGCCCGCGATCTGATCGGTAACGAAGGCGGCGACGATGACGGCCGCGATTTCGGGCAGCGTGAACTCGAGGTTGAGCTGCTGCGGGAAGAGATAGCTGATGAACACGAGAACGGGCGCGACAAAGAGCGCGATCTGCAGGCTCGAGCCGACGGCAATCCCGAGCGAGAGATCCATCTTGTTCTTCATGGCCATCGTGATCGCCGTCGAATGCTCGGCGGCGTTGCCCACGATCGCGACGATGATGACGCCGACAAAAACCTCGGTGACGCCGAGCGAATGGCGCGCCGCCTCGACGGCGCCGACGAGAAACTCGGAGACCCACGCGACGGCGAGCGTGGCGGTGACCAGGACCGCGATGGCTTTGCCGACCGACCAGGGCTCGGAATGTTTGTCTGTCGCCTGCGCCTCGGTGTTTGCGATGTCGGCCTCGCCGCCGATAAACAGCTGTTTGTGGGTGACGAGGGAAAAAACCAGCATTGCGCCATACGTCGCGATCAGCACGAAGGCGATGGCGAGGGACAGCCGCTGCTCGGCCAGCGCCGTCCAGCCGCCGGTGCGCTCGGCCGCGGCGTGAAAAACGGTTGGGATCACCAGCGCAGCGGCGGCGAGGATAAGCGCCGTCGAGGACGCGCGGGCCGCCGTCTTGTTGAAGGATTGCCGCTTGAAGCGCAGTCCGCCGGCGAAAATCGACAGGCCGAAAACGAGCAGGAGGTTGCCGATGATCGACCCGGTGATCGACGCCTTCACGACCTCGATGTGTCCGGCGCGCAGGGCGATCAACGCGATGATCAGCTCGGCGGCATTGCCGAACGACGCATTGAGCAACCCGCCGATCCCTTCGCCCATCCGGTGTGCAAGTTGCTCCGTCGCGTGGCCCATCCAGCCCGCGATGGGAATTATCGCGAGTGCCGATACAATGAAAAGCGCGGTATCGTTTCGCCACGGGGGAACGTAGCGGAGCGCGAAGGCGATCGGCACAAAGACGAGCAGCCAGTCGAGCGAAGGCCTGAGCCAGGATTTTGAGGCGGTGGTGGACATTGGATCGCGGTGCGGCGCCGCGCACGAGCGCGGCGGCGGACTACCGTGCAGCTTCCTTCGCGATTTACAACTGGCGGATGAATGATGAGTCCGGCGGGGGAGAAAGCCCCTGGGAGCGCGGGCGTCTCGCCCGCATTGCCAATGCGAATCGGCGATCGCGGTGCCGAGCAAATCTGCGGCTGGAAGCCGCAGCCACTTTCCGGAACACGGGCGAGACGCCCGTGCCACTTCGAGCCTACTTCGTCCCGGTCAGCATATCCTCCATCAACGCGATGGCGGTAGCCTCGGTGATGTCGCGAACGTCGAACTGCCGGACGATGCGACCGGCCTGAACTCCCTTGCCGATGATGTCGCTGGCCGCGGCCTGGCCCACGATGGCGGAATCCTTCAGCCGAATCGCGGTCGCCTGGATGTCGGGCACCGAGTACGTGGCGTCGCCCGAGACCTCGGGGAAAACGATGTTGCGGCTCGAAATCAGCACCTCGATGGCGATGTCCGCGATGTTGGCGAGCGCCTCGCGATCGCGGGTTGCCTGATCGGCGAGCCGGGCGCCTGGCTGATCCGGCAGCAGCGAGGCGGCGACTTTCTGGTCGGCCAGCTGCGCGCCGGCGTGGCGGAACGCGCGGCCAAACAGCCGCTCGATTTCGCGTACGGTCTGCTGATCGGCGAGCGTCGGGCCGGCGGATGTTCGCACCGCGTACGAGTTCGACGCGTTGGTATTGTTGTTCGCGCCCGTGTCGGTCGAGTGCGACGGCGCGGTCGCGGCCGGCCCGATGTCAATCAGCGCGCGGTTGACGTAAACGACGATTCGCGGTGCACCATCGGTTTTGTACGCTTTGCGGAATCCCTCGAGAATTCCGTCCGCCGTCGGTCGCGCGATCAGCGTGTCACCCGACGGACCATACACGCGCTGCTGTCCTGGCGCCGCGTCCGGTCCTGCCGCTCGCGGCAGGGCTTGGGCGATGGGCGGCGGGGGCGGCGGCGCCTGACGCGGCGACTGCGCGGACACGAATGGGGTGGCGAGAAGGGCAACGGACCCGAGGAGAAATGAGCGCGTGTTCATGGCGAAGGGGCGGGCAGGTTTTTTTTGCTTGGGCCGCGCGCACTCACTCGATCGGCGCCGCGGTCGCGGAATGACGGTGATGGTCGCGTGCAGGTCAGCGCGCCTGACGGACGCGGACGGTGTATTTCTTCCCGAGCGGGTTCATGGCCGTGAATCGCACGGCTTCGGTCGCGTATTCCGAGAGGATCAATGTCTGCCACGGCGTTTCGTCGCCGGTCGAGAAGCCCTGCTCGTCCTTGAACACGCAATTGACCTGGACCTGGATTCGACGCGCTTCGCGGTTCTTCACGTTGGCGACGACCTCGAGCCGGCCATCGGCGAGCGGCCGCTCCTGGAGACCCGTGCACGTGACAGAGTATTGGGCGGGCTTGTCGAGCAGGACGAAGCGCTCGGTGTTCTCCAGCGTGTACTTCGTCGTGTCGAGCGGAGCGTACGGTCCCGGCTCGGAGGCGCAGCCGGCCAGGAAGACGAGGGGGAGGAGGCCGGCAAAAATAACGGCAAGCTTGTTGTTCATAAGGGCGCTGGGCGTGCTGATGCGGTGAGACTGCGCGTCACGGCTTAAGTTCGCTCAAAAATACGACGGTATCCCGGTCGTCCGCAGGTACATTGATGGTAACGCGCTGGGTGCGGCGTTCGAGTACCGCCCCATCGCGATCGAGAAATTCCAGCCGGCCGGGGTAGCTGCCCGGCGGCAGCTTGAGCGCGGCAAAACTCAGCCGCTGCGGCAGGTTGTCCCACTGGCGAATGTCCGCCTGCGTGTGGGTGGCGGCGGAAGCGACCTTGCTCAATACGCCGAGGACGCCGAGCCCGATGGCGGTGCGCTCCGCGTCGTTGTCGTTTTTTCCCTGCCGGTCGCGACGCCGCGCCTGATCACTCGCGATCACCGAGCCGACCAGCGCGACATCGCCGGCCATGCTGGCGCCTGACTTGAAGTGCGCCTTGTTGCCCAGGATGTGATCCATCACGCGGCCGCCGCGGGTCGACGCCTGGAATCCGAGATCGTCATACGCCGGCAGCGGCACGACCTTTTTTCCGCCGTCGAGCACGAGCCGGGCGGACCGCGTCGGCGACTCGTCGGTGTAGAACCGCAGCTGTTCGCCATGCTCGCCGCCGGCGTATTTGCGCGGGCCATACCCGTACTCGGCGAAGACGAGGACGTTCGCCTGCGGGTTATACGGCGACAGCGGCGTGTTCGGACTGGCGTGCCGCGCGGCGCGTTCGAAGGCGTCGCTGCCATCGGCGCCGAGTTTGGCGGAGGCGAGGCCCTCGAGGTAATCGAGCAGCACGTAATCGGCCTCGTAGTGTTCCTTGTCCGGATCGCTGTCGATCACCTGCGCCGAGCGGAAGCACGCGCGCGCGTTGTCCGGCTGTCCATCGCGCCAGTAGAGAATGCCGCGATAAACATACGCCATCACGCGTTCGTAGGGTTCGCCGATGAACGTCTTCGTGCTTTCGGCGGAGAACAGGCTGCGGGCCCGCGCGGCGTCGGCATCGTTGGTGATGATTCCGCCGATCCGCGCAATCGCGTCATCGAATCGCGCCTTCGCCTCCGCATCGTCGCCGCGACGCAGGGCCGCGACGCCGAGGCGGTAATCGAAAAGCACGCGCTCGCGTTCGGCTCCGGCAATGGCGCCGCGATCGGCCTCGGTCTGCCGCCGCCCGGCGCCGTTCGCCGCGTTGCGCCGCGGCGATTCAGTCACGCAGCCGGTGAGAACGAGCGTGCACGTCATGATCAGCGCGAAGTGGCGAAACCGTGTCATGCGTAACCGGGCGGAGCGCTCGCGGGGCCGTTTGGGTTGGCCGGATTCACGCGGGCTTTGGGCAGGGCACGTCAGGGTCGGCTTCGCGGGGTTCGAAGGGTGTCGGGTGGGGCGGCGGACGGAAAGTGTCGGAAAGGCGTTCAACGATACGCTGCGTCTTCGAGACCCTGCTTTTTGATTTCGGCAGAATCTTCCCATACGATCTCACTCGTGCGCGCGTTGGTCAGCCGGAAGCTGTACAGCACGTAATCACTCGTGCCGGCCGACGTGCGGGTCGTCATGCCGTCGAGCTTGCCGGTGAGGAAAAAGTCGGCGCCGCGGAACTCGACCACGTTGGGATCGCTGCTGGCGGTGACCTGGCCGGATTGCTTCAGCGAGCGCTCGCGCTCCAGCGTGCGCATCATTTCGCGATCGAGGAAACTGACGCGGCCGGCGGCCTTGGAATTCAGCTGCGTGCGAATGCGGGTGAGGAAGATGTCCTTGTTGATCGGAAACCGCGTGTTGTTCACGACGGGCTCGAGCACGACGTAGGGCCGGGCCTGCGCGCGGGAGATCTCCGCGATGCCGAGGATGCTGCGGGCCATGCGATCGGTGACGCTGACCAGGTCCTGTGATTCGATGCCGGTGCCGGCGACGAAGCCACGCTCGTCCGGCCGCATTTCGGTGACCGGGACGCCGCTGGGATTGCGCACGCCGGCATCGGTGGCGCAGCCGGCGAGGATCGCCGTGCTCGCGGCCAGGCCGGCGAGGAGAAGTCGGGAAGTCTGATTCATGGTGCGAGTGAGAGTCGCGGCCGGGAGGACGCCGCCAGTGACCTTTTGTTATGCTCCCTTTGGTCGTTTGCCGCGCGTGAAATATTCAGGCGCGTTGAGCCGGCGGCCCCGTTTGCGGCGGTTAGTTCCGGCCAAACAACCCGTTGGCCGCACTCATGGGCGTGGCCGGCGCGTTGTAATAATTGTTGATGATCGTGACCGGCTGCGGCTGGGCCGGCGCGGCAGACTGGAACTGTACGGCGGGCGCCTGCTGCACGGCTGCGGGGTAGGTGTACGGGTACGCACGGCGGTTCGCGTCGGCGACCGAGCCAAGCAGCCAGCCGACCCCCGCGCCCCACGCGGCACCACGCCAAGCATCGTGCCGGAAGGTGCCGCTGTTGTGACCGATGATTGCGCCGGCGAGTCCGCCCCAGAAAAGTCCGTCGGCGCCGTAACTGCCGTAACCGTACCCGGAGCCGTAATACGGATAATAATCGGACGCGTAGCCGGGATAGTAGCCGAAGCTGTAGGACGGCCGGTGGCGATAGCTGGAGTAGCCGTAGTTGTGGCGACCGAAATCGCGCCCGTAGTAACCGCCGCGCTGACCGCCCCAATATCCGACCTGAACCGTCGGGCGGTGACGGTAAACATAACCGCCGTGCGCCGCGTAACTCGCGGGCTGCACCCGCGAATCGCGGCGGGTGGCGTTGGCATGGCCGATCATTTCACCGGCGATGAGCCCGGCGCCGGCGCCAATCGCCGCGCCTTTCCAGCCGTTGTGCCGCAAGTCGCCGCTGTTGTGTCCAATCACCGCGCCGGCCACGCCGCCGAGCAGCGCGCCGTTCACCGCCTCACGCCGCAGAACCTGGGCGGACCCGCCGGTGGCGGTAAGGAGTACGAGACAGGCCGAAAGGATCGTCTTCATGGCAGTTCAGCGTGTGCGACATGTCAGTCCGGGCAAGGTTTCACCAGATGTGCACAACGCTATGACGGTAGCGGCTGCACCGGAACCACTCCTGCCGATCGTTGGCGAATGGCGGGCGGCGGAAGGTGGAGTCGAATGAGTTTAGATACGGTGGAGTCGCCGCAGAGAAGCGAGCAGGAGCCTGTTTCCATTCGCGTCTATTGGCGTCCATTCGCGGTTGAATTGTTCCGGCTTAGCGAGGGCTGCCATCGGTGCGGACCAAGGGGGCGAGTTCGATGCCATGTGGGCACCGGCCGGAAGGGGTGACGAATTGTGATCGGCACCGCGGGCAGTAGGAACGACTGGCAGGCGAATCGGGTGCGGGCGGCTGGAGGAGCTTCCCGGCGGAAAGCTGCGCCGCCTCGAGCAGCGGGGTGAGCCGTGCTTGCAGTGCCGCGGCAAACCAGGCGGCAATTTCCTGGGCCAGCGCAGAATCCGCCCTCGCCGGCAGCGGCCAGCGTAGATCACCGATGGTATTGAAGGCGCATTGCTCCCGCATCGACCGATCGCCGAGTGCCAGCGCGACCGCGAGCGGATGACTGGCCGGAAAATAGTTTTCGCCCAGCAGCGCGCGGAGGCGCAACGCCTGCGGTGGCATCATCGCCGGGCTGAGCAAACCTGGCGCGCGGGACGAAGGCGGAACCCGCCGCAGCCGCTTGCGCGCCCGTCCAGCGATGATGATGGCCGCAACATGCAGTGCAAAAACAACGCCCACCACAATGGGCAGCCTTCCGGCGATCACGGCCGCGCGTTCTTCGCCCAGCTTCGTCGCGATGTCCGCGAGCACGTAGACGGAAATCACCAGGGTCAGCAGGAACGCCGCGAGATTGCAGCTCACGACGCCGGCGGTCCGCCCCACGAGGACGCGGGCGCGGCGGCGAAGGTGGACCGGGCGCAACCAGCCGCGGATCAGGTTTTGGATTTGCCGTTCCCGCTCCGGCTCCGCGAGCCGCGCGAGGGCGAGGAGTTGTGCGGCCGTCACGTGTCCCGTGTCCGGGCAAAACGGCTGGCCGTTCAGATACAGCCAGCCGCGAGCCACACCCGCCTCACGCAATTCCGCCCAGCGCCACGCCTGTATCCGCGCCGGCACTTCAGGGGGCCGGCCGGTGCTGGCGATCGGCTGGTTGCTCACGCCGGCCGGTGAAAGCGCGAGTGGTACATCCGTGGTGTTGAGCCGCCAGCTGGTGGGCAGCGCGGCCGGAAGCATCCACCGGTCGTAGATCAGCCGGCGCGCGCGCGCCGAATCATTGCCGACGAAGGAGAAGGTCCGGACCCGCGCCCGCTTCAAGCCGTCCACGGCCCACAGCACCCAGTAGACCGCGATGACGGAGGTCCACTCGGACATCAGGTGAAAGTCGGAAGTGGCGGCCTCAGGCGGAGGGTTCCTCCGGCCGGCCGCGGGTGATCTTGTTCAGCAGCTTGCCGAAGGCGGCGGCGATTCCGGCGAAGACGAGCACGATCATCTTCCAGAACTTCCCCAGCAGGATGCCGAGCTTCGCGAACAATCCGGCCTTGGCGGCCATGACTCCGGCGCCGCCGAGCACGAGCGCGGACAACCCATATGCCGCCACTTTGTCGCCGGCCTTGAATTCTGAATACTTCTGGCCCGACACGTAGCTGAAATTCTGGGCCAGCAACTGGTCGGTCGCCTGCTCCGCCGCCTTGAACACATCGGTGCCGCCGACGATCGTCACGTTCATCACGCCGCTGCGGCCCAGCAGCCGGATGCTTTCGTTGATCCACGTGTCCTTGAAACCATCCTGCGAGGAAGAGAGGTTGATCGCCCACTTCAGGTTGTGCGTCTTCTCGTCGTAGTGCGGCGGGGTCGCCCAGCTCTTGAGCTTCAACTCGTCCCAGCCGCGCTTCTTCCGGCTGGCGTTCGCCTCTTCCTGGTTTTCCGCCATCGTCTTCATCAGCTTTTCGGCATTCAGCTTGTCCTTGTCCTCGTCCTTCACGTAGCCGATCTCGTCGTAGTCGAAGAACAGCATCCAGTCGGGTCCGACGACCACGCCCGCCTCGTTGCCGCTGCGGACGTTTTGCGTGAGCTGATAAAACCGGTCCAGGGAATCCGGCCCGACGAAGCTGTATCCATTGGGCAACTTCAGTTGCGCCACCTTGCCGAGCGGCACGGTGGCGGGACCGGCCTGGAGCTTCACGCCCGCCGCCTTGAGCGCCTCGTCCCGTTTGCTGGCGCGTGATTCGGCGGGCGTCGCCGCAGGCTTGTCCGCGGTACTTGCGGTCGCGGTTGGACGCGTGGCGGCTGGCGTCTTGCGACTGGGCGTCTTTGTTGCCGGGGTGGCGGGTTTCGGGGCCCGTTCCGTTTGCGCTGGTGCCGTGGCGACTGCCGGCAGGTCGGCGGCAGCCGCGGGCGCCGCGATCGGTGCCGGCAGCGTGCCGCGAATATCCGTGACCTTGCCGTGGGTGAATTCGATCCGGCTGCCGTTGGCGAAGCTCACGATTTCACGATCACCGCGTTTCGCCATTGATGATGGTTTCGGCAGCGCCCGCAGTACGTTATCGCGCTGATCGCCCATGGCGACCTCGGCGCGAACGGCACTTAACAGCAGCACGCTGAACCCAATGGCACGAAGAGCACGCATGGACGGAAGGGGTCGAAGGTGAACCGGGCGGAAGCGGCGTGAGTATTCCGGGCGATGCGAACCGGTCAAGCGCGTCACCCCAAGGTGCGTAAAACCCGCTGCCGGCGTCGCTGCACTACGTGTTCACAGCACACGCGTCCGCCTTGTGAAAAGAACGCGAATCCTCCAATCAGGATTGTCGCCACGCCGGTTTTTAGAGGGAAAGGCAGGCCGGCGCGTCGGCGCAACTCCCACTTCGCGGATTGTATCGATTCGCGACCTTTGTATTCTCCCGCTCATCCCGCTTCATGAAGTACGCCCGGTTTGTGTCCACGTCCGCCGGTATTCCCGCTGCGTTTATTGCCGTCCTCACCTTCGCTGGTGGTTCGCGCGCGGCGTTGGCCGCTACATCGACCGTCCCATCGCCACCGCCGCGTTCCGCGATCAGCGCGCGCCCGGAGCCGGCGGAACTGATGTCGCTTCGGCTCAAGGCCGAGCGGGGCAACGCCATTGCGCAGTATAATCTCGGCCTTGGGTATGCCCAGGGCCGGTTGGTGCCCGTCGATCTGGTCGAGGCATTCATGTGGCTGACGCTGTCCGCGGAAAGCGGCAGTACGGGGAAGGCGCTCGATACGGTGCTCGGCAGCATGACGGCCGCGCAGATTAATGAAGGCCGCCGGCGGCTCGATGCGCTGCGCGCCAGCAATCCTCTCTTGAGACCTCCGGCCCCCCTGGCGGCGTCGCGTTCGGCGCCGGCCGCGAGCCAGGCCGCGGCGACGCCGGTCGCGCCACCCGCGAACGCCCGCGCCGCGGAACCGGTGGACGGCCGCCGCTCGGTCACGGATGATGCGGCCCCACGGGGACGAGGCGTCGAGGTGGAAAATCCGACGCCGGAGGAACGGCCGGGCCGGGTCGCAGGAGTGACAACGCGGGGCGTTCCTGCCGCGGTGCAGCCGGAACCCGTCGCCGGCCGGAGTCCGGCGGTCGGCGAAGAGATGGTGCGGCCCGATGCCGTCACGACCGAGCTGTCCAACGTTCGGGGACAATTGCAGGAGGCCCAGGCTGCCCTGGCGGCACAGTCGCGGGAACTCGCGGCCGCCCGCGCGGAGGCGGCGGGGGCCCGGATCGAAGCCGCACGGGCGCAAGCGCAGATTTCGGCGTTGCGCGATGAGGTGGCCGCCCGGGCTTCGGCGTCGACGGCGACCGACGAGGCTCGCGGTATGCTGGATCGCGAACGGGCATCGCACGCGGAAACGCGGACGGCGATGAACCGGATTCAGGCGCAGCTCAGCGAAGCGACGAATGCGCTGCAGGCGGCGCGAACGGCGGCCGATGATACCAGTGCGAAAACGGCGGCAGCGGAGGCGACACGACGCAGCGAGGCGCTCGCGCAGGAAGTCGCCGGGTTGAAATCGGAGTTGGACGCCGCGCGCGAAAAGATTTCCGGTGCGACCGCATCGACGAATGCGCAGGTCGTGGCCGCGCGGCGCGAAGCCGAGGCGGCAGTGGCCGCGCGGGCAGACGCGGAGGCGAAGCTGCGCGCGCTGAGCGAAAGTTCGACTGGGGCGACGCAACGCAATGAAACGCTGGCGCAGGAAGTCGCCGGATTGAAATCGGAATTGGTGGCAGCGCGGGAAAGACTTTCCGGCGCGAGCGCGTCGACGAATGAGCAGGTCGTGGCCGCGCGGCGCGAAGCCGAGGCGGCAGTGGCCGCGCGGGCCGACGCGGAGGCGAAGCTGCGCGCGCTGAGCGAATCGTCGGCGAGCACGGCGTCACGCATCCAGTCCGCCGAGACGCGCGTCGCCGAAATGCAGTCGCAGCTCACGGACGCAGCAGAGAAACTTGCGGCGGCCCGGCAGGCGGCAGCCGCGGCAAATGAGGAAAGGGTTCGCGACCGTTCCGCACTTGCAGTGGAAACTAGCGCCAAAGCAACGGCGATCTCCGCGCGCGAGCAGGCGGAAAACCAGGCACGAACGGCGGCGGAACACGTGGCCGCGGCGCAGCAACAATTACAGGCGTTGCAATCGGAACGGGCGGCATGGCTGGCCGAGAAGGACCGGCTGAACGCGGCGCTCACCGAAGGCTCCGCCCAGGCGAAGACGGTGGCCGAGGCCAACGCGCGAGCGGAACAATTGGCGCGCGATCTGGATGCGGCGCAGAAGGCCGCGGAGCAGTTGCGGATGGCGGCGGCGCGAACCGCGACGGAGCGGCAGCAGGCTGATGAAGCCCTGCATGCGCGTGGAACGGAGCTCGAACAGGCACGGCGCGAGCTCGCAGCCGCACAGGAGAAAAATTCCAATCTTGCGGTACAGCTCCAGCAGGCGTCCGAGGGCCGCGCCAGTGCCGAGGCCCAGTCGCAGGCTGGCAGCCGGGACGTGGCCGCGGTGAAGGAGCGCGTCATGGCCCTGACGCAGGAAGTCGCCGCCGCGCGGCGCGACGCCGACGAATCGCGAACGCGCGCGTCGCAGTCGGAGCAAATGCTTGCCGGTCTGCGCGGCCAGTTGTCGGCGGCGGAACTGGCCGCGTCGAGCGCCCGCTCGGCGTCCACGACGCGTGACGATGAAATCTCCCGTTTGCGCACCGCGGCCGACAACGCCGCGGCGGGGTTGGCCCAGGTGGAATCGCGTGCAGCCGCCACCGCACGCGCGCTTGCGACGTCCAATGCGGACGCGAAGTCCGCGGCGGAGGAAGCGGCGCGGCTGCGCGCCGAAATGAAGTCGCTGGCGAACGCGCGCGACGAGGCAACCGCCTCGCTCGCCCGGCTCGAGACCGACCGGGCGGCGATCGCCCGCCGGCTCGCCGAGGCCGAAGTCGCGGGAAAGAATTCAAGTGCGGCGAAGAAACAGGTCGCAGGCCTGGGCCGGGAGCTGGAGGCGGCGCGGCGCGAAAACGAATCGTTGCGCTCGAAAACGGCGGAGTTGGAAGCCGGAAAATCGAAGGCGCAGCACGAACTCGCCGAGTTCCAACGCCGGGTCAAGGAAGCCGATGCGAGTCGGACCATGGCTCGCGAGGAGGCGGAAAACAATCGGGCGGCGCTGGCCCGGAGTGAGGCGGCCCGCGCGGATTTAAGCCGCCAGTTGGAAGCGGCCGGCAGGGATTCTTCCTCCCGCAAGTCCGCGGTCGCAGAGTCTGCGGCCGAAGTGACGCGGCTCAAAGCCCGGCTGGCCGAAGTGGAGCGCGACCTTCACGCCGCCGCGGCGGTGCGCGATCGGGGTCAGGCTGAACTGCGCACGGCGCTCGATGCGGCGGAGAAGCGCGGAGCGGCCGCGTCCCAAAAACTCGCGGCGGCGGAGACAACCGCCCGGAAGAGCGAAGCGGAAATCGCGGACCTGCGGAGCCAACTCGAGGCCAGCAGGACGGCCGGTACGGGCACTGCCGCCGAACAAAAACGCGCGGCCGATCAGGCGGCGCGACTGAAGTCGGAGAACGAAACGCTGGCGGCGCGGCTCGCGGAGTCGCAAAAAACAGCCCGGCAGTCCGCCAGCGAGGCGGCGAAAATGAAATCGGCGCTGGCCGACGCGACGAAACGGGCGGAAGGCGCCGACAAGTCGCGCGCCACGGCCCGCGAGCTCGAAGGCGCGCGACGCGCGCTGACCGAGGCGCAACAACGGCTGGCGGCGACCGAAACGGAGATCGGCGGGCTCAAGCAGCAGGTGGCGGGGACCCGCGAGTTGGAGACGCGCGTGCGCGAACTCGAGGCGCAAAAGGACGCGCTGGCGGCACGCCAGGCGGAAGTCGGGACGGCCGATGAAAAAGTCGCCCGGGCCGCGGCGGCGCAAGCCGATGCCGAGCAGAAACTGGCCACCGCGCTGCGGTCATTCACCTTGCTTTCGAAGGAGCGCGACGATCTTGCGGCGCGGCTCAGCGACGCGCAGACGAAACCGCCCGCCGCGATCACGGCGGAGTTGCAAAGCCTGCGCGAGCAGGTGAACAGTGCCGAGCGGAACGCCTCCGCGGCACAGGCAGAGAATGGCCGGCTCAACCAGGCGCTCACCGCCGCGCGCGAGTTGGAGACACGAGTTCGTGAACTCGAGTCGGAAAAGCAATCGCTGCTCGCGCGTGCGGCATCCGCCGGCAGCGAGGCAGAGAAACTCTCGCAGGCGCTGGCGGCGAAGGCCGATGCGGAGGACAAACTCGCGACCTCGCTGCGCTCGTACACGGTGCTCTCGAAGCAGCGGGACGAGCTTAACGCGCGTCTCGCGGAGGTGCAGGCGCGGCCGCTGCCGCCCGCCGCCCCGGATCCCGCCACGGTCGCCGAACTCGAATCCCTGCGGGGGCGCTTGATTGCAGCCGAGCGCACCGCGATCGCTGCGCAGACCGAGATCGCGCGGCTTACGCAAGCCTCCGCCCGGCCGGTGGTCGCGACGCGAACTCCCCCGGCGGTCGAAGGCTCGAAGCGCGAACCCGGCCGGCCGGCACCGTCGCGGGCCTCCGTCGCACCGGTGGCCGCCACGCCGCCACCCGCGGCCGCGCCCGCCGCACGTGTGCACACCATCGTCGTTGGGGACACGCTCTCCGGGATCTCCCGCCGCTATTACGGCACGCCCAACCGCTGGACCGAAATCTTTGCCGCGAATCGCGAGGTGTTGCGCGACGAACGCAGCCTGGTCGCGGGGCGGACACTGCGAGTCCCGTAGTTCGTATTTTCCGCATGCCGCTGGGATTGCGCCGTAAAAAATTCGTTCGCTTGATCGGGCCCATGCGTCTGCTGCGCATCAGCCCCACTCTGATCGTTCCCGCCGTGCTCGCCCTGAGCGGCTGCGGTTACGTCCATGTTGGACGGATACCGGCGCCCGCACCGGTCATCGTGGGCGACGAAAAGCTGCTGAAGGAAAACTCGGACTTGCGGGCGGAAAAGAAGCTCCTGCAACAGGAACTCGGGCTCACCCGGGCACAGGGTGATGCGCTCCGGATGGCGATCGAGAACCGCGCGGCCGACGGCGACACTTCGCGGCGGCTCGTCGACCGGCTGAACGAAACCAGCCGCGAGCTGGCGACTTTGCGTGCGAATTATGCGCGGTTGCAGACGGAGCGAAACCAGGCGGTCGCGAGTGCGGCCGAATCCGGCGCGGTGAAGGCCAGGCTCGGCGCGACGGAGGAGAAGCTCGCGAACTCGCTGCGCACGTTCACGGAATTGCAGGAGGAAATCACCCGCTTGCGCGCGGACGTGGCGCGGTCGCGCGACGAGAACGCCGGGTTGAGCGAACAGGTGAAGGTCATCACCGCGAAAAACGAGCAGGCGCAGGCGGCGCTGGCGCAGTTGAACACCGAATTGCTCGTGCAGAAGAACAGCCGGCTCGAAGCGGAGCAGGACGCCGAGCTGCTGCGCACCGAGTTGAAGACGGTGGCGCCCAATTCATCCGTGCTCGCGCGGCAGCGCACCGGCGCCGCGGGTGATGCGCGCTCGCTGGTGGCCGAGCACGCCGCCGAAACCGCGGCGTTGACGTCCGAACTCGCCGGGTTGCGCAGCCGGGTCACGTCGCTTGAAGCGGAACGCAGCCAGCTCCAGCAGCAGCTGGTCGCCGCGGAACGGCCGGCCGCCGCGCTCGCCACGGCGCAGAGCCAGCTCTCCGCTGCCGCCCGCGAGAAGGGAAAACTTTTCGCCGAGAAGTCGGAACTCGAGAACCAGGTCGCGCGATTGCAGGCGGCGGCATCGCCCGCGCAGGTATTGCGCGATCAACTGCGCGACGTGCAGGCGCGCGCCGCGGCCCTCACGGAGGAGAATGCGAAATTGAAGACCCGTCTTGCGACCTCCGGTGGTGCGACGCCGGCTGCTGCGACCGCGGAAACCGCCCGCGTCGAGAAGCCCGCCGTGGTGGTCGAGGTCAAACCTGCCGCACCCGCACCCACCCCGGCACCGGAACGCGTGGCAACGCCGACCGTCGTGGTCGAGGCGAGCCGCATCGATCTTGGATCAACCGGAACGCCACCGGAAGCGGGACCTGCCCAGCGCGGTTCAAGTCCGGTGATGGCCACGTTCGTGACGTCCGCACCCGGCAGCGCGCGCGGACCCGGCGGTTCGCGCCCCGAGGCCAATGGCCAGCGGCTGCACACGGTGAGCGGCGGTGACACGCTCGCGAAAATTTCCGCGCAGTATTACGGCACGCCCGCGCGCTGGGCCGACATCCTGGCGGCGAACCGGGATGTGCTGGGCGAGACCAACAATCTCGTGGTGGGGCGGACGCTGCGAATCCCGTAGACGCTTCGTGACGCATCGGTCGGTCCGTGGCACCGCTGCGGGCCGCGCCGGACCCGGCCACGACGGTCCGGACGCGGCTGCAGCTGAATGTCCGCAATGTGCTCGAGAACGGCCGGCTCCAGGCGATCAGCATCAATCCCAACGGGCAGCCGAACAACTTCCGGATCATCGACCCGCGGCAGTTCATCCTGACGGCGACGTTCGATCTCCGACGGCGCGACGCGCGACGTGGCGGCCCAAGGCGTCGCGCGCTGGTCAGGCCGCGGGGCATCAGCCAGCCGCGTCACCTCGGCTGCTGCGAAATGCGATCGGGTTCAACTTTCAGGAAACAGTGCCCGACTCCTGGGAGCGCGGGCGTCTCGCCCGCAACGGAGCGGGCCAGAGGCCCGCGCTCCCGGGAAATCGCTCCGAACGGAATACCTCCGCGATTCAGTCAGCCCGGGTGGATTCCGACCGGACGAACGCCTTGATGGTGGCGCAACGCGCGCCGGGACGGCGGGGCGAAATGGTGTAGGCTCCAACGGCCGCCGGTACGATGAAGGTTTCGGCGAAGTTGACTTCGAACGGCGCGAACGCCGCGTCCGCGCTTTCGACGACAGCGGCGTCTCCCTCGACGAGGTTTAGGACGTTCACGCCGCCGCGGGTGTCGTGGGCCACGGTTGACGTGAACCAGTGCCGGCGGGTCTCGATGAACTGCGTTTCATGCAGCCCGGTGCGTTCTTCCGTCCAACCCGGTCCGCGGGCGAGGGGCTGCACCTGGCCGATCAGATTCTGACGCGTCCAGCTTCGGGCGCGCTCCCACTGGATGTTGGCGGCGCCGTGCTCGAGGTGAATCGGCCGCGGCCTGCCGTCGAGTCCGAGCCGCCCCCAATCCCACAATTTGAACGTGAAAATGTACGGCGTCGCGCTGATTTCGAGAACGAGGGCGTTGCGGCCGGAGCAATGCACCGTGCCGGCGGGGATGAGAAAATGATCGTGCTGCCGCGCGGGCCATTGGCTGGCGAAATCATCGGCGGGAAACGGCGCTCCGCCATCTTCCGCTGCCTGCAGCGCCTGCATCATCCGCGCGCGATCAATCCCGTCCTTCAACCCGAGGTACACGACGGCCCCGGGTTCGGCCGCCAGCACGTAATAACTTTCGTCCTGCGTGTAGCCCAGGCCGAACTGCCGGCGGATGTAGCCGGAAGTTGGATGCACCTGGAACGAGAGATTCCCGCCGCCCATGGTGTCGAGGAAATCGAAGCGGATCGGAAAGTCCGCGCCGAAACGGCGAAAGACATCGTCGCCGAGCAATGCCCGCGGCTGGTCGAAAACGAGGTCCAGCGCCGGCAGCTCGACGTCGGCACCTCCGAAGCCCAGCCGCAGGCTGTTTTCCTCCGGCACGCAATCGAAACCCCAGCCATAATTTGGCGCGCCGCCATCGAGCCCGAAATGCTCGCGCAGCCAGCGGCCGCCCCACGGCGCGGGATCGAACCAGGGCACGACGCGGAACGGCTGCCGCGCGGCCTGGTGCAGTCCGCGCCGCACCGCGTCGCCGCCGGCCAGTTTGGGTGTCGCCGGATCATGGGTATCAAGGACGAAGTCCCAGTGCGCGATCAACGGTCGCTTCCAACGATCGCACACACGCCAGTCGACAAAGAACGCCCGCTTGTACTTCAGCGAGGCGGATTCGTCGCAGTTGTCGGCCCCGAGATTTCCGATTTCGCCGCGCCGCTGGCGCAGCTGCGCCTCGCGGCGTGAGAGGTCCGCGTAGACCAGGATGTCTCCGCCGGCGATCAACCGCGCGCCACAACCGGCGACGAGAATCAACCCGGTGGCGGTTTCATCGAGCTGCGCCGTCAGGGCGGCGAGCCGCCCGCCATCGAAGAACGGCGCCAGTTCGAGATCGTTCATCCGGCCGAACACCGGATCGCCATCGCCCAGGGAGGGCGCGACGAGGGAGTCTATTTCGTGCGGTGTGCGCAGCGCGTCAGAGGCAGCCAGGCGGGCAGCGGGTTGCAGGCGCTCCGCGAGCTCGCGGAGCACACAAGCCTCATCGACGCCGTGGTAACACTCCACGACGAGCGTCGTCCGGCGCGCGGCGCGCGCGGCAATCGTCTCGCGCAGCCGATTCGCAATGGCGTCCCAGCCCGTGACGACGACGCCCGGCTCGGCCGCGACCGGCACATGTGGAAACAGGTTGTACCGCGACGCGCTCACGCCGCTGGGATTGCGCCGAGTTTTTCCGCCACCATCCAGCTGCAGCCGAGCAGCGCCGCATCGTCGCCGAGCTCGCAGCGGGCAATCTCAACCTTCCCCCACGCGGTGTGCGCGTGTGAGTGAGCGTACGCGCGAATCGCCGGCAGGATCTCGTCGCTGCTTTGCATGATGCCACCGCCGATAATCACCCGCTCGGGATCGTAGGCGTGGATCAGATTCACCACCGCGACCGACCAGACAGCCAGGCTGTGATCGCGCAGCGCGATGGCGCAGGCATCGCCGGTGTCGGCCCGCCGGAACACGGCCTCGTAATCGAGGTGCGGTTCGGTCGCGAGCGCGCTGGAGGCGAAGTCGGCGCGGGCGAGCGCGAGCTCGCGCAACACCGCGGTGGACGCTTCCGCCTCCGCGCAGCCGATGTTGCCGCAGACGCACGTCCGGCCGCCGTAGCGGACGGTGAGGTGGCCTCCGAGCGTGCCGGCCTGGCCGTGAGCGCCGCGCAGCACGCGGCCCTGCATGACGACGCCAACGCCGAGACCGGTGCCCAAGGTGATCATCGCCACGTTGTCGCAGCCGCGGCCGGCACCCTGGCGCCACTCGCCGATCAATGCGGCGCGGGCGTCATTCTCCAACGCGAGCGGCTTGCCGAACATTGCGCGCGCCCAGGCGCCGAGATCGAAGTTCGCGCAACCGGGAAACTTACCCCATTCGTCCAAGATCCGGCCGCGAGCGGAATCCACCAGGCTGGGAAATCCGATGCCGATGCCGTCGATCGCGGCGACGTCGAGCCGCGCTTCGGTGCAGAGCGATCGCCAGGAGGCGGCGAGACCCGGCAGCCGTTGTTCCCACCGCAGCTGCGATTGCGCGGGCTCGATCCGGCGGGCGAGAATCGTGCCGTCGCGGACGACCGCGAGCTTGATGCGTGAGCCCCCTACGTCCGCCGCGAGCGCGATCACGGCTGCTCCCTCCGCAAATCGAGCGAGAGGGTGAAGCGCGCCGAGACGTAGTGGACCTCGGCGTATTCGATCGGCCGGTTACGTGCATCGACCACGGTGTGGCAGCGGAGCAGCAGCGGCGTGCCCGGCTTCACCGCCAGCCGTTTCGCGAGCGCCGCCCCGGCCGTGACGGCGGAGAATTCCTCGCGCGCGGCATCGGGCTGGACGCCGCTGGCGGCTTCGAGCACATCGTAAAGCGGGCGCGCAAAATCCTCGCTCCCGGTCAGCCGCAGCCGCGGATGAAACCACGAGCGTGAATAGAGTACGGGTTGTCCATCCCAGCCGCGTACCCGATCGAGCCGAAACACCGGCACATCTGGTTCGACCTGAAGAGCCGCGGCGGCGCGACCGCCCGCGCGTTGGATACCGTATTCAAGGCTGAAATTCTCCACCGTGATGCCCTTGCCCGCCATCTCGCGCGAGAAACTGCGCCAGGCGCGAATGCCGGACTCGGCGCGGGGAGGGGCCACGCGCGTGCCCACGCCGGCCTTGCGCTCGAGCACCCCCTCGTGCACGAGCCGCGTGAGCGCCGCCCGCGCCGTGCCGCGGCTGACGCCGAGCCGGCGGGCCATCGTGAGCTCATCGGGCAGGAGCGCGCCTTTGCGATACTCCGGTTGCGCGGCCAGGTCGCGGAGCCGCGCCTCCACCTGCCGGTGCAGCGGCTGTCCTTCCTGGGGGCGGAGCGGCGCGAGCGCCGGAGAGATGAGCCCGGGGCGGGTGGGAGTGCTCATGTATAAATGTCTAGACAAAGACTGGCCACTCTGGCTTCGTGCTGCCAAGCATATTCCAGCGCGTGACGCCTCCGGGCCGCACGCTTGAACGGCAACCCCAGTCACCTGTGCCTGCGCCATCCCCGACCTTGTTTCTCGTCACGCTCGTGGCGGTGTTCGGCGGCTTCTTGTTCGGCTACGACACTGCGGTGATCAATGGCGCGAACCAGTACCTGAAGGCGCATTTCGGGCTGACGCCATTCCAGGAGGGGCTGGCGGGGGCGAGCGCGATCCTCGGCTGCATTCCCGGCGCGATGTGTGCGGGTTTTTTGAGCGATCGATTCGGCCGCCGCCGCGTGCTTTTCCTTTGCGCCATCCTGTATGCGGCCTCGGGACTGCTCTCGGCGATTCCGCGCACGTTCGTGGAGTTCCTGCTGGCGCGCTTCATCAGCGGACTCGGGATTGGCGCTTCGTCGATGATCTGCCCGGTATATATCGCCGAGCTGGCCCCGGCGGCCAGGCGTGGCCGGCTGGGCTCGCTCTTCCAGTTGGGGATCGTCACGGGGATTTTTCTGACGTTGTTCATCAATGCGCGGATTCAGGGTGCCGGCGACGAGGCATGGAACGCGGCGAGCGGGTGGCGCTGGATGATGGGCGCGGAAGTGCTGCCGGCGCTCGTTTTGGTCGGGCTGCTCTTCGCCGTGCCCGAGAGCCCGCGGTGGCTGCTCGGCCGCGGCCGGGAGGCGGAGGCTCGCAGCATCCTGGAACGCGTCGGCGGGGCGGAGCACGCGAGCGCGGAGATTCAGGCGGTGCACGCGGTCGCGGCCGGCGAGGAGGGCCGGTTCGGCGAATTGTTCGGCCCGCGTTTCCGCCGGCCGCTGCTCATCGCGGTTGTGCTCATGGCCGCGTCGCAGTTCAGCGGGATCAACGCGATCATGTATTACTCGACGAAAATCTTCACGACCGCGGGGGTGGGGGTGAAGGATTCGTTCAGCTCCTCCGTCGTGGTCGGGCTGGTGAACTTCCTGTTCACATTCGTGGCGATCGCGTTCGTCGATCGCGCGGGCCGCCGGCCGCTGCTGCTGGCCGGGCTCGCGCTTCAGGTGATCGCACTGGCGGCGGTCGGCTGGATGTTCCAGCTGGGGCAGGGCGGGCTGCCGCTCCTGCTCGGCGTGCTTTGCTTCATCGCGGCCTTCGCGATGGCGCTCGGCCCCATCCCGTGGATTGTCAGCTCGGAGATTTTCCCCACCAGGCTGCGCGGTCGGGCGATGTCGGTGGCCACGTTCGTGATCTGGTCGTCGTGCTATGCCGTGGCGCAGACGTTTCCGATGTTGAACGACCATCCGGCAGTCGGCCCGGCGAAAACATTTCTCGTCTATGCCGCGTGCAGCCTCGGGGCATTCATCTTCGTGCTCGCCGTGCTGCCTGAAACGAAAGGCCGCAGTCTCGAGGAAATCGAGGCGGCGTGGGTGGCACGCTTTCCCGGCGTTCGCGCGGTGCCGCAAAAGACCCCGTCATGAAATCCTTCGGACGCCTCGTTGCGATCGTTTTCCTCCACGGGGTGGCGGCGGCCGCGGCCGCGTCGCACGGCACCCGGCCGAACATCGTTTTCATCCTTGCCGACGATCACACGACGCAGGCCATCAGTTGTTATGGGAGCAAGCTTGCCCGGACTCCCCAGATCGACCGGATCGCCGCGGGCGGCATGCGTTTCGACCACGCGTTTTGTACGGAGTCGATCTGCAGCCCGAGCCGGGCCGCGATCATGACCGGCAAGTATGGCCACATCACCGGCGCAAAAGGGTGGACTCACTATGATCGCGTCCGGAACCAGACGTTTCCCGAGGCGCTCCAGGCCGCCGGGTACCACACGGCGCTGTTCGGGAAATATCACATGGGCGAAAACCCGCCCGGCTTCGACGATTTGGCGATTCTGAAAGGCCAGGGTCGCTATCGCGATCCGCAGCTCCATTCCAAGGGCGGGATGAAAGGTTATCCGGGGCACGTGAGTGATGTGATCACCGATCTGTCGCTCGCCTGGCTGGAGAAGCGGGACCCGAACCGGCCATTCCTCCTGTGTATTCACCACAAGGCTACGCATATGCCGTGGACGCCGGCTGATCGTAGTGCGAAAAACTTTCTTGGCGTTACCCTGCCCGAGCCGCCGACGCTGTTGGAAACGTCGAAGGCCGCGGCGCGGTCCTTCACCCGCACCACGATCGACAAGCTGCTCCGCTGGAACCGCGAACTCGCGTGGCCGGAGCCGGCGCCGGGCCTCGACGACGCGGCGCGCACGCGTTCGATCTACCAGCAGTATCTGCGCAGCTACCTGGCGACCGCGCAGGGAATGGACGAGAACATCGGTCGCGTCCTCGATTACCTTGATCGCGAGGGGCTGGCGGAAAACACGATCGTCGTCTACGCGTCTGATCAAGGCTTCCTGCTCGGCGAGCATGGGTGGTTCGACAAGCGCTGGATGTTGGAGGAATCGCTGCGTCTCCCGTTCATCGTGCGGTACCCGAAACTCGTCCGGCCCGGCTCCTCGAGCTCCGCGATGGCGTTGAATATCGATTTTGCACCGACGCTGCTGGACCTGGCGGGCGCACCGCCGCTGGCGGGCGCGCAGGGCCGCAGCCTCCGACCGATTCTCGCTGGCGCGACGCCGGCGGGCTGGCGGAAAGAAATGTACTATCGGTACTATCCGGAGGAGCTGGGCATCCCGCCGCAACTGGGGTTGCGGACCGATCGGTATAAGCTGATTCACTACGACGGGCTCGTCAGCAACGACGACGGCACGACGACGCAGAGCACGAAAGGCATGCGCCCGATCGACGAATGGGAGCTCTTCGACCTGAAGACCGACCCGGGGGAGCACGTGAACCTTTATCATGCGCCCGCCGCGCAGACTTTGGTGACCGAACTCAAGAGCCGGCTCGCCCGGTTGCGGGCGGAGCTTGGCGATCCCGAGGCGACCGCTCAACGAACGCACCCCTGAACACGGTTTTCAATTCCAAGCCCTGTCGTTGCTGCCGGACCACTTTCTCACTCCATGCCGATGCAACTGTTCGGTGAGCGATGTAGGAACCTGCTTGCAGGCGATTCTCCGTCTCAAATCGCGAGCCAGTTTACCCGCCTCCGGCGGCGCCGACGGCGACCAGGGCTCGCTCCTGCAACCAAGTGCGTAGGGCTGGTTCGCGGCTGCGGCCATGAACGAGCCGGGCGTCAACGCACGCGCCTTCGTTCGCGGCTGCGGCTCCAGTCCGCTCTTGCCGCGGTTGCGTTCTTCGCTCTCACGCGCTGCGCACTCGCGGCAGACCCGGCGAAATTGCTCTGGCAAATCGGCCGGGCGGACAAGGCCAGCGCCGAGTTCGCGCTCGCGCCGGATGGCTGGCGGCAGTTCCGCGAGGACGGGTTGTTTATTGTCGGCGAGTCCGACGCGAAGCGCGACTGGCCTTACGTCCACCCCGGCCCCGGCGACTCGTGGGCCGGCAGCACCAAGCACCGCTTTGCGATCTTCTTTGGATTGAAGTCGGTGCCGTCCGCCGGCGAGTGCCGTTTCCGGATCAGGATGGTGGACACCCACAGCCGGGCTGCACCCAGACTTCGGATACAGGTGAACGGCCGGGCGTTCGACCAGGCACTACCCCCCGGCGGTGGCGACGCCAGCATCAACGGCCGGACCGACCAGGCGCGCGCCCATGCCTTCATCGTCACGTTTCCGTCGGAGCTGCTCCGGCGCGGCGACAATTCAATCCAGATTACCACCCTGTCCGGCAGCTGGCTGCTCTATGACTCGCTCGGACTGGAGACGCCGGGCGGCGCGGAATTGTCACCCTTCAGCTCCGGTACGGCGATCGACACCCTCCAACCGGTGCCGGCGCTCCAGGCCCGGAAGGGTGGGCTGGTCCAGCCCGTGCGTGTGAGCCTGCGGCATTTCGGACCGGAAGCGGACGGCACCGTGCGGATCGACGGTGGCGATGCGGTGCCGGTTCATTACCGGCGCGGCGTACAAACCGTCGAGTTGCTGGTGCCGGCAGTCGAGCGCCCGACCCAACGGACCGTGACCGTCGAAGCCGGGGGCCGCACCCTGGCGACGCAGGACGCCACGTTCACGCCGGTGCGAAAGCTCACGATTTACGTGCTGCCGCATTCGCATACCGACATCGGCTACACGGCAATCCAGACCGTGATTGAACAGAAGCAGGTGAACAACCTGCTGCTCGGCATGGCTGCCGCGCGCAACACCGCGCATTACCCGGAAGGCGCACGGTTCATCTGGAACGTGGAGGTGCTCTGGGCCGCGGATCTCTACCTGCACCGGCTGAACGAGCAGCAGCGCGCGGCGTTTTTCGAGGCGGTGAAAAAAGGCCAGGTCACGCTGAACGGAATGTACCTCAATGAACTGACCGGTCTGTGCCGGCCGGAGGAACTCGTGCGGCTTTTCCGGTACTCGACGCAGCTCGCGGCGCAGTGCGGCGTCACGATCGACTCGGCGATGATTAGCGATGTGCCGGGACTGACCTGGGGCAGCGTGACGGCGATGGCTCACGCCGGCATCAAGTATTTTTCCACCGCCCCAAACTGGTTCGACCGTATCGGCGACATCCTCGTCCAATGGGAGAACAAGCCATTCTATTGGGCCTCGCCCACGGGCCGGGAAAAGGTCCTGGTTTGGATTCCGTTCAAAGGCTACGCGCTGTCGCATATCTACAAGGAGTTGTCGCCCGAGCTGGTCATGGAATATCAGGAGCAACTCGACCAGGTGAACTATCCGTACGACATCAGCTACACGCGATGGAGCGGACGGCGCGACAACGCGGAGCCGGATCCGGCGATCTGCGATTTCATCAGGGACTGGAACGCCAGCTACGCGTGGCCGAAGTTCATCATCTCCTCGACGAGCGACGCGTTTCGCGCGTTCGAGCAGCGCTACGGCTCGAAGCTGCCGGTGGTGCGGGGCGACTGGACGCCTTATTGGGAGGACGGCGCCGGCTCGTCGGCGCTCGAGACGGCGCTCAATCGTGCTTCGTCGGATCGGCTGAGCCAGGCGGAGGCGCTGTGGGCCATGCTCGATCCGCGCGGCTATCCCGCTGGTGCGTTCGCGGACGCGTGGCGCAACGTGTTGCTCTACTCCGAGCACACGTGGGGCGCGGCGGAAAGCGTCTGGGACCCGGAAAACCGGAAGACGACGGAACAGTGGGAGATCAAGCGCTCGTATGCGCGGCAGGCCGACACGCAGTCGCGCGACCTGCTCGACTGGGCCTTCAAGGCGGGACGCGATTTCCCCGATATGCGGCCCGGCCAGATCGCCGCGCCGGCATCGCGAATCGACTTGGTCAATACAACATCGTGGCCGCGCACCGAGCTCGTCGTCCTCACGCGCGAGCTCTCGGCGGAAAGCGATCGCGTAACGGATGCGGCGGGCCAGCCTGTGCCGTCGCAACGGCTCTCGACCGGCGAGCTGGCGTTTGTGGCGCAGGCCGTGCCGCCCTTTGCGGCCCGGAGTTTCACGCTCGACGCGGGCGCCGCTCACGTTGGCACCACGGTATCGTCCGCGACGGGCGCGACGCTGGACAACGGGCGGCTGCGCGTCCGCGTGGATGAAAAGACGGGCGGCATCGTGGAATTGCGGGCCGAGGGTGGGGCGCAGAATTTCGTCGACCCGGCTTCAGGGCGTGCGGTCAACGAGTACCTCTACCTCGAGGGCGATTCGCTGGCTGACCTGAGGACCAACGGTCCGGTGAAGATTGCGGTGAAGGAGCAGGGGCCACTCGTCACGTCGCTGCTGATTACCTCGGAGGCGCCCGGTTGCCGCGAGCTCACGCGCGAGGTGAGGCTCGTGGCCGGCTTCGATCACGTCGAGTTGATCAACACCGTCGACAAACTGCGGGCACCCAAGAATCCGAAGCCGGGCGACCGCAGCTTCGCGCAACGGGGCGGCAAGGAGAGCGTGAACTTCGCGTTCCCATTCAATGTCCCCGGTGGCGAGCTGCGAATCGATCTTCCGCTTGGGGTGATGCGTCCCGAACTCGAGCAGATTCCCGGTGCGTGCAAGAACTGGTTCACGGTCGGCCGCTGGGTGGACGTGGCGAACGCGGATCTCGGGGTGACCTGGGTCACGCTCGACGCGCCGCTCATTGACGTCGGTGAGATTTCCGCGCGGCTGCTCGGCTCGCAGCGGTCGCCTGACGTCTGGCGCAAGAAGGTCGCGCCCACGCAAGAATTTTACTCGTGGGTGATGAACAACCACTGGGGGACGAACTACCGCGCGTACCAGGAGGGACCGACGCAGTTTCGCTACGTGCTCCGGCCGCATGGCGCCTTCGATGCCGCCGAGGCGACCCGGTTTGCCACCGGCTTCAGCCAGCCGCTGGTGGTGCGACGCGCCGAGGATTCGACGGCGAGTCCAATGCCGCGGCTGGAACTCTCGTCGTCCGACGTGGTCGTGACGGCGCTCACGCCGGGCGACGATGGCAAGGCGTGGATCGTTCGGCTGTTCGGCGCTTCGGGGAAAGAGCGGAAGGTGAAACTCAGCTGGTCGGCGCCGGGGCCAGCGCAGGTGTGGTTGAGCGACACGAGCGAGAAACCGCTGCGCAAGGTGGCGGGCGAAATTGCGGTGCCCGGCTGGGGCCTGGTCACGTTGCGCGCGGAATTTCCGAATGAGGTGGCACTGGCGAAACGGACGGAAGGCGCGAGATGAACATCCTCTCATTCCCAGCCTCGTTACCTCGGCTGCTACGAAAACGGAACGCGTTTGCTTGTATCCCGCTCTTGGTGACAAACGCGTGCTTGGCCGCGTCGCCCGGGGTCGCACCAAAACCGCTCTGGCAAATCGGCCGCTCCGATGGCAGTCCGGCCGAGTTCGCGCTGGCTCCAACCGGCTATCGGGAATTTTTCGCGCGGTTCGGCAGTCCGGACCACGCCTATTACATCGGGCTCTCGAAACCGCAGAGCGACTGGCCGTATGTTTTGCCCGGGCCGATTGACGACTGGGCCGGCGGCGGCCGCCGCGCCGCCGCCGGGGAATGGGACATGCTGCACACGCTCCCGATCGGATTCGTGCTCGATTCCGTACCGCGCGAAGGCCGGTGCATCCTGACGGTGCACGTCGCCGACACGCACCCCACGAAGCCGCCGCGGCTGCGTGTCACCGTCAACGGGACCAATTACGAACGGGCGCTTTCAGCCGGCGGCGGCACGGACTCGCTGACAGCCGGCAGGCTGGAGGGCGCGAAATCGCAGCGGGTCTCATTCGAGTTTCCGGCGTCGCAGTTGCGCGCTGGTTACAATGAAATCGCGTTCCGGAGCACGGCGGGCAACTGGCTGCTCTTCGATGCCCTCGAACTGCAGGCCCCGCCGGACACGCGGCTCGCGGCCGTGGCGAACACCGTCATCCGCTCCGTTACGCCGGCCAATTACGCGATTTCGGACGACCCAAGGACTCCAGCCACCCTCCGCGTGGAAGTGTACCGGCATGGCTCGGCCGGGGGGCTGAGCGTGCAGGTCGGCGACGCGCGATCGCCCGTGGAGTGCACGCTCGAACCCGGGCTGCAGGTCGTTGAGCTCGCGGCACCGGCCGGGAAGGCACCGGTTCGGATCCGGCTCAGTTCGGACGGTCGATCGCTTCACGAAACAAAGCTTGGCCTCACGGGGCGGCCACCGGCGACGCCGGCCGACTATGTGGACGTCTTCATGGGCACGGCGCATTCGCGCTGGATGATCGCACCGGGCCCATGGATGCCCTTTGGGATGGTGAAGCTCGCGCCCGACAACCAACCGCAGCGCTGGGCATCCGGATATGACTTCGGCAACGAGTACGTCGACTGCTTCAGCCACATCCACGAGTGGACGATGTCGGGGCTCGGCGTGATGCCGACCGTCGGCGAATTGCGGACGCAAACCGGGCTCGACGGCACCGGCTACAGTTCGCGGTTCGACAAGTCGACCGAGCGTGGCGGCATTGGCTTCCACGAGGTGTTCCTGAAGGACGCCGGCATCAAAGCCGAGCTCACCGCCACGACCCGCAGCAGTCTCCAGCGCTACACCTTCCCCGCGAGCGAACACGCACGCGTCCTCTTCGATTTTCTGGTGCCGAACGAGTACCCGACCCAGGTGCTCGGTGCGACGGTGCGCCGGACGGGACCGTCCGAAATCGAGGGCACGATCGCGACCAATGGAAAGCGCGATTTCTATGAGCAGCGGTTCGATCTGCATTTTGTGGCGCAATTCAGCCGGCCCTTCGATCGACTCGGCGGCTGGGAAGCCGCCCATCGCACCTTGGACGCGGCGGAGTTGAAGTTGGCGGGCGATTGCGGAGCCTGGGTGGAATTCGCGACGAAGTCGGGCGAACTGGTTCTGCTGCGCATCGGCATCTCGCTCGTCAGCGTGGCGAACGCGCGCTTGAACCTCGAGCGCGAGCAGGCCGCGCCGTTTGGCTGGGACTTTGCGGCGGTGGTGCAGAATCAGCGCCGCGTTTGGAACGAACTGCTCGGCCGCGTCGAAATCGAAACGCCGGACGCGCGGGAAAAGACCCGATTCTACACCAACCTGTACCGGACACTCTCGGCGCGAAACATCTGGAGCGACGTCAACGGCGAGTGGACCGATCCCGAGGAGCGGCGCCAGAAGCTGGCCGACCCGGATGCGGTGATGCTGGGCGGTGACGCGTTCTGGAACACCTTCTGGAATTTGAACCAGGTGATGAATCTCCTCGCGCCGGAATGGTCGGCGCGCTGGGTCAAATCGGAGCTGGCGATGTACGACAGTTCCGGGTGGCTCGCCAAGGGGCCGGCCGGGTTGGAGTACATCCCAATCATGGTGGCGGAGCACGAAATCCCGCTGCTCGTGGCCGCGCACCAGCACGGGATCAAGGGCGTCGACGCGGGGAAGATTCTCACGGCCGCGGTGAAGATGCAGACGACGCTGCCACAGCGGCATCCCGGTGGCGGTTTCGTGGGGAATGAACACCTGCAGAATTATCTCCGCCACGGGTACGTGGCGGTGGACGGCCCGACGCCAGACCAGCCGCCGAAGTGGAAGCACGCCACGGTCTCGAACACGTTCGAGTACGCGTACGACGATTGGTGTGTGGCCCAGCTGGCGCGCACGCTCCGGCGCGACGACATTGCCGCGACATTCCTGAAACGCTCGCGCAGCTGGCGGAATGTCTTCGATGCCGAAACCGGGTTTGCGCGGCCGCGGAAGGCGAACGGCGAGTGGATTTCGCCCTTCGATCCGTACAACACGCCCGGGTTCGTCGAGGGCAACGCCTGGCAGTACACGTGGTTCGTGCCGCACGACGTGCCCGGTTTGATCGAGGCGATGGGTCGCGAGCGCTTTGTGGCGCGCCTGAACGACGCATTCGAGCAGTCGGCCCGCAGCCGGTTCAGCGCTCCGAGCGCGATGCACAACCTGACGCCCATCAACCATGGCAACCAGCCGAGCATGCAGGTGGCATGGCTGTTCAACTGGACGGGACAGCCCTGGCTGACGCAAAAATGGACGCGCGAGATCCTCGGCACCTACTACGGCCACACTCCGGCGGACGCGTACCTCGGCGACGAGGACCAGGGCCAGATGAGCGGGTGGTTCGTGATGGCGGCGCTGGGACTTTTCCAGACCGATGGCGGTTGCCGCATGAATCCAATCTACGAACTGGCGAGTCCGCTGTATACGAAGGCGGTGCTGCATCTTTCGCCCGAACACTACGGTGGGGCCGCGTTCACGATCGAAGCCCGGAACGCCTCCCGGACCAACCGCTATATCCAGTCGGCCGAGCTCAACGGCCAAGCGCTCGATCGCTGGTGGATCAATCAACGCGACTTGGTGAAGGGCGGCCGGCTCGTGCTCGAGCTTGGGGCCGAGCCGAACGAAGCCTGGGCACGGGGTGGTACCCGGCCGGAGTGAGACCCTGCGAGCTGCCGACGCAGACTAATGACGGATCTCGAACTGTCCGGCCAGCGGGGAAGTTGTCATTGTGATCTCGCGGCCTCTTCACTCATTTCATCAACCGCCGAACGATGCGACCCATCGTCCAACCCTAAACCGGAGGAACTGTCTCATGACCCCGATTTCGCCTGCGTTAATTGTTACCCGGCTGCTCAACGGCGCCACCTTCGCCGTGGCAGTTGTTTTCACCCCTTCCATTCGCGCGCAGCTCGCGCCGGCCGCACCCGTCGATTCCGCGACGCTGGCGCGCTACGACATCAACAAGGACGGCCGGCTTGATGCGACCGAGATGGCTGCGCTGGACGCCGATCAGGGCAAAGCCGCCGGCGCGGTCCCGACGGCTGCGACGAACGATCCGGGTGCGGGCGCCGTGATCGAACTCTCGCCCTTCGAGGTCTCGGCCGGCAGCGACCGGGGCTACTACGCGTCGAATTCGCTCTCCGGCACGCGGCTCAACTCGAAGCTCGAGGATCTCGCGTCGTCGATTTCGGTCGTGACCAAGCAACAACTCATCGACACCGCCGCCCTCGATATCAACGACATCTTCCTCTACGAGGCGAACACCGAGGGCACGGGGAACTTCACCGCGTTCAGCGTCGGTCGGAACGGCGATGTCATCGACTCGGTGCAAAGCGATCCGATGAACGCGAACCGCGTCCGCGGGATGGATTCCGCCAACATTGCGCGCGACGGCTTCGCTGGCAGCACCCGGATCCCGATCGATGCCTACAACATCGACCAGGTGGAGATCAGCCGCGGGCCGAATTCGAACATCTTCGGGCTCGGCAACTCGTCTGGCACCGTGAACCTGGTCCGCAGCCAGGCCAATCTCAGCCGCGACACGTCGCAGGCTTCGGTCCGCGTCGACAGCGACGGCGGCTACCGGGGCAGCCTCGATCTCAACCGCCGGTTGCTCGCCAACAAGCTCGCGCTCCGTTTCAGCGGCGTTTACCAGTCCAAGGGCTTCCAGCGCGAACCTTCGGCCGAAATCACGCGCCGCGGCCAGGGCATGGTCACCTACCGGCCGTTCCGCAACACCACGTTTCGCGCCAGCTACGAGTCGTATCACAACTTCGCCCGCCGCCCGAATTCGCTGACGCCGCGCGACACCACGACATACTGGAATGCGGCCGGGCGGCCGACCTGGGATCCGATCACCCAGACGGTGACGATCAACGGCGTGCGCCAGCCGACCGTGTATCCGCAATCCGCCGACGGCACCCTGCCGCCGGGCTTGCAGGGGTCCGGCACCACATTTTACGTGCGGCCGGGATTCTACATCGCGCCTGATCGGCCGCCGTTTTACACCGTCAACCGCGCCGCCACCACCCAGGCTGACCCAGGTCAGGCCAACTCGAACATCCGCTATCTGGAGAGCGCGACCGACATCCTCCGCCTGCGCGGCTCGACCATGCCGCTGTTCACCACGCCGGGCATCAACAACAAATCACTGTACGACTGGACCTCCGTCAATTACGTCGCGCCGAATTACAACCGGGACAAGGCCGACATCTACAGCGTCTCGCTCGAGCAGTTCTTCCTCAACACGCCACGGCAGGTGCTTGCGGCCCGCGTGGGCTGGTACATGGAGGACGTGGACAATTACAGCCGCAATTTCATCAACGGAAACTCCTCCGTTCTCTACGTCGATGTGAACGAGAGGCTGCTCGATGGCCGCGCGAACCCCTACTTCCTGCGGCCGTATCTGGGCGCCTCCGAGCCGACGATCTTCAACAGTCCCGAGCGCAACGACAACTTCCGGGCCGAACTCGCCTACCAGCTCGACCTCACGCGCGAAAAGGGCCGCTTCGGACACATCCTCCACTGGTTTGGCAAGCAGCGCGCCGCCGGCTACAACGAGACCCGGCTGATCACCACGGGTCGCTACCGTTATCGTGAGCAGATCATCGACGATCATCCGTGGCTCTCGATCACCAACCGGCAGAGCAACGCGGAGGCCCGCGGCTACTTCAAGTACTACCTCGGCGACAACCAGGGCCAGAACATCGACCATGCCCCACCTGCGCTCTACGGGCTGGGCGGCGACTACGACCTCTACTGGTTCAACGGTGCGACGCAGCAATGGGTCAACGAGCCGGTGGTGTTCGGCGAGACTGGCTTCACCCCCTCCAACCGCACCCGGCGCGAAATCCGCAGTCGCGGCCTCACTCTCCAGAGCTTCCTCATCGACGACCGCGTCGTCACGACCCTCGGCTGGCGCCACGACAAGAACCGCAGCCGTGACTCATTGGGCGCGATCGTCGATCCGACCACCGGGCTCCTCGATTACACGCCGCTCGAGCAGTGGAATCTGTTCACGGAGAAGCAGGGCTCGACCAAGACCCGCGGCATCGTCCTGAAGCCATTCCGCAATTGGGCCGCCCTCGATCGCCGGGCCGACGCCGGCGGCTTTTTCGCCGACTTCGTTCGTTCCGTGAGCGTTTTCTACAACGACTCGGACACGTTCCAACCGGCCAACGCGCAATACAATCTGTTCGGCGAACTCCTGCCCAATCCGCAGGGCAGGGGCAAGGACTACGGCGTCAGCTTCAGCCTCTTCAAAGGCAAGTTTGTCGCCAAGGTGAACAAATACGACAATCAGCAGCGGTTCTCGCGCGGCGGCGACGCCGGCATCGTGGCGACGCGCGCCAACCGGATCGATTTTGGCAACGACGGCTTCAATCTCGAGGACGTGGCCACCACGTGGACGGCGCAGTTGCACCCGGAGTGGAGCGCGCAGCAGCAGCGCGCCGAGGTCTACAAGATCATGGGCCTGCCGGGCGGATTCATCGAAAACGTCTCCGGCCGCAGCGTCGCGGAGACGCAGGACGTCGCTTCCAAAGGATACGAGATCGAGCTGAACTACAATCCGACGACCCATTGGACCCTCCGCGCC
>JAUSID010000138.1 GCA_030648295.1 Opitutaceae bacterium
ACGCATCGGTCTACAACGGAGGATTTCACGGGATGATCATTTTATATCAACTTGCTCCAGCTTTTTCGTCTGCAATCACCTGGCCGCCGTTTTGGGCTATTTGGGAGGGCCGTCACATTCGGTCGCCGGACACCGATGGGCCAATCCCAGGGGGTCGTGCCGTTACCTGTTAGCCCGACCGCCGTCGGCTGGTTTCAATCGTCATTCGACTCCGAAACCGGTCTCATAACGTGTAACGGCACGACCCCATGAGTTTCGCTCAGGGCCAAGTAACGGAACCATGCGTATCCTCCTCTTGGCGACGGATTCTAATTCTCGCTCAGATCCCTAAGGCTTATGCGCAAGACTTCGATCGCTTCCTTCTGCCGCGAAACGATCACGTACACGTGCCCGTCCTGAACTATGCTATGCGGATATGCATATTCTCCGTACTTTCCCTGGCCAGCCCTGCGTATCTCGAAATGAGAATCGCCTAGCACGAAGTGCCGGTTGAACCGAATTCCATCGCGGGAAATCGACAGAATCAGCGGTGTGCGCGGGCCCGGCATTCCAAGGGGGTTGCCGACATAATAGAATCGACCATCAGGCAATCGGCCGAAATGGAATTTAGAAACGGAGTTACTGAACTCTGTTTCAACCGGGGGGGACCATGTTTCGCCATTGTCATGGCTTTGTGTGAGCCAGAGGCGCCTCGCACCGGGATTTCGCATGAGCATCTGCACAACTCCATCGTCAGTCTGAAAAAAAGATGGTTCGCCCAACACACTCGGCCACTTTTTTTGCTGCGCGATTGCCTTCCGTTCCCCGCTGGAACCTGCCGTTGATTGTGGGTAGAGTCCGCCAGTTCGCCAGCCTGTGATGCCGCGAGGGTCGTCTGTATACGAAAACCACGGACCTGAGGAGCAAATCAGGAGTCGGCCCGATGCCAATGGAAACGGACCATGGTTCGAGGCCACCGGCAGTGCCATATCCGGCACACTACGCCAGGGTTGACCGTCACGCATGATGACGGCTTCCATCCACGACGCTTCCACGCCGGCCTCTTGACTGCCGAAAAACGCGACCAGTTCGTTGTTGTGTACATGCAGGCCGCCCGCAGTGAGTATTCGTTCACTACGGGAATCTATCAAGGGGTGCGGCGGTTCCCAATGTGAGAAGTCCGCTGATGTAGACATCAATACACGCTGGCCGGCAGCATCCTGATCCTGACGGCCATTGGACCAGATGGCATAAAACCGTCCTCGGAAGAAACTGATAAACGGGTGGTGCGAGTACGTCCATTCCGTCTCCGGCCGGTACACGAACGCGGTCTCGGCATTTGGCCGGCTCGCGCCGGGCAAAGTCTTCGCCCATCCGTTTTCCCACCCTGCGTCGTTGGTAATTGCAGAGCGGACCCCTGTCTGCGCAACGGTCGTCGCTGCCAGAGCCATCGACAACAGTCCCGCCATTGAAAATTCGACCTTGGGTTTCATCGGGGTTTGGGGCTGCGTCCGACGAAATCGGGGCACATGCCATCGCAACCAAAAGCACACGTTCCGGCGACCGCAGCAAGACGATCTTGAAGGGCAGGCAATGGCCCTTCGTTCAGCGACAGGTTCACCCGGGCGAAGGGACCCGGGCGAAGGGGTGAACCCGCTGCTTGCTACTCGCCCTCGTACCGGCTCAAGTGTTCGGCGGTTCAGGTCGGACGATTTCGAATGGCGTCGATGGCCACCGCTCGCGCACCACCGGAGTAGCGTTCAGCGGGTTGACCCCGTGGGCTCGCTCCTAACGTATTCAATCTCGCGCTCGAGCAATTCATCACGTCCTGCTGCGATGCCCGCGCGCGTCGGCACGCAGGGATCGTGGGCTGCCCGCCACGGCATGGTGCGAACCTCGTCGCCGCGCCGCACCCACGCGCTCACCAAATCGTGACCCGCTCATTTGCTGGTCGCCACATCGGGGCCCCGTCCGGAACGTCAAACGCAGCGTAGAACTCGGGAAGATTGGCGAGGGGCCAGTTCACGCGGTAATTTTGTGGCGCATGTGTATTCTCCTTGATGTACCGGCGCAACGCTTCAGGGCGGATGTTGCCCGCACCAGCGGTGGCGTAGGCGAGAAAGAAACGCTGTTCCGGCGTGAAACCGCCGATTTTCGGGCGTGGTCGATTAGCCAGTGCTTTCATTAGCGCGCTATATGCGATCCTTACGCCACCAAGGTCTGCAATGTTCTCGTTTTGGGTTCTCTCACCATTCACGTGAAGATCGGGAAAGGGAAAGTAACCGTTAAATTGCTTTACGATGGCGGCAGCGCGTTCGCGGAACCGTGCGGCGCTTGCCGGCGACCACCAGTCTTCGCGATTGCCGGTGGCGCCGTAAAACCGCCCGCTTCCGTCGAAGGCATGCGTCATCTCGTGACCAATCACATAGCCCACCGTGCCATAGTTCACTGCGTCGTCCGCTTCGGTGGCTAAATGTCCCTGCAGGCCGCACGCTGGAATCACGAACGTGTTGAGATCGACTCGATACATGGCCGAGCCGCGGGTCGCTTTGACAATGTCCCACACACTGCGGACGGAAGGTTGACCTATTCGTGCGTAGCTGTTCCGGGCCACATGTTCCCGAGCGCGGAATACATTCAACACATACGAGCCGCGGTCGATCTCGAGCGAACGATCGTCGCTCCATGTGTCAGGATAGCCGATTTTCACGCCCATCGCGTCGAGTTTGACCAGGGCACGCGCGCGGGTGGCATCATCGATCCAGTCGAGGCTCTGCAGGCGTTCGCGCAACGCCGCACGAATGTTGTCCACCATTGCGAGCGTGCGAATCTTGATCTCGGGTGAAAAGTAATCCGCGACATAGAGCTGCCCCAGCGCGTCGCCGAGGTGGTCGTCGACGGCTTCGACCACGCGTCGCCAGCGGTCTGGCGGTATTTCCTGCCCGCGCTGAAGGCGCCAGTTGAACTCGAAATCCGCGCGCACAAATGTCTCGTCGAGAAAGGGGGCGGCCGCGGCGGCGAGATGCCAGCGCAGGTAGGCCTGCCAATCGGCCAAGGGCGTTTGCGCCAGCAGTAGCGCGAAGGTTTTCGCGGCGTCGGTCCGTATGACGACAGTGGAGACTCCGGACACGCCGGCAGCCGTGAAGAAGGCCGGCCAGTCGATCTCTGGCGTTAGTTTCTGCAGATCGGGCACTGTCCACGAATTGCCGCCGCCAGTGCTCGATGCGTTCGCGAGCGCTGTCTCGAGTTTCATGACCGCCGTGGCGCTGGCATGAGCGGTTTCGGGGGCGTCACCCAACAGTATGAGCATCCTGCCGACATGCTCGATGTAATGCGCGCGCAATTTTTTGGAGACGTCATCCTCACGCAGATAAGCATCGGGACGTGTAAGCCCCAATCCTCCGACACCCAGGGAAAGCCGGTTAATTCCGGCAACTCTTAGAGTTAGCCCCAAACCATAATCGTATGGCCGGCCGGCCGCATTGGCGCGGTAATGCCCGACCCGCGCCAGCGCCACCAATACGTCCGAAGGCGTTTTTGCTCCGGTGATCAAGTCGAGTTCCGGTTTGAGTGCCGTGATGCCGGCAGCGTTGATGGCTTTTTCATCCATCCCACTGGCAAAAAAATCGCCGACTTGTCGTTCGAGTGCGGTGCCGGCGGCACTCTTCGCGGCGGCCCGCTCGCAGATTGCTCGAAGCGTTCTGTCGGTCTGCTCACGCATCTCGGTTCCATGACCCCATCGAACGGCGTCGGGCGGAATCGGCGTGTTCTTCAAATAGCTGCCGTTGGCATACTGGTAGAAGTCGTCCTGTGGCCTGACCGAGAGATCGAAGTTTTGCCGATCAATCGCGGCTTGGAGTCCGACAGCAAGTGCAATGAATGCAGCGAACTTCAGTGCCTGAGGGTGTAGGTGCATTGCAAAGTCGAATCAGAATGGAACCGGATCGCGGTTCATATCGCGCCATCCACTTTCTGCAAGCTCCTCTCATACACCAGACCAAACACCCCGCTTCACGTCCTACGATCCCGCAGTTCGATGGCGCGCACATAGGCCAGCCATCATCATGTCACCCACTAATGGCCGCCGCCGGACGAATCGCACAGCGAAATTCAAGGCGAGCCGAAGGCAGCGCAGCAGATTTGCACTGCGTGTCGCTGACTACCCGGCACTCCGGCGTCTGCTATTTCGCGGCCGATTGCTTCTTGAACTGAGCGGTGAGGAGGTTCGTGCGCTCGTTCACCTTGTCGTAGAGCCTATCCTTTTCGACCATCAGTCGCACAATCTCAATCTGGCTCGGCGACAAGACGGTCTTTAGTTGCTCGCTCGCCACCGCCCAATTGAGCGTCCTGCGGTCTACCCAGCCGGGATACGAATCCGGGCTCTTGCGCTTGCAGTTGGCCGCAAGAATACACGAACGAGATGTGGCGTTCCACGAGCGTGGCAAAGGCGTCTTCGGCGTGATGCTCGGCATACTGGCGTAGCAACTGGATGTCCTCGGCCATGGGGTTTTCATGCCACACAACCCGCCGGTTTCCAAACCGAACAAGAAAAGTCTTCCGCCGAAATCGATGCATTGACGCTCAGCCGGACCAATTCAATTCAACCGCGAATAGACGCCAATTCACGCGAATAGAGCGGGCGTCTTGCGGAGCATGGAAACGATCAACCAAACGGTGACCACGGTTTCACTTGGGCATTCCTCCCCCTCCTCCTCTGGAATTTGCGTTCATTCGCGTTCATTCGCGGTTGTCCACTGAATCGATACGGCTGCGAGCCGCCTCACGGACGAGCCGCCGCGCCTCCATCTTGTTGGCGGCGGGGATCGAATGGGGCCGGGTCTCAAGTCTTTCAGTCGAAGTCTTGGTCAACCGGGCGAACGGGCGACTCGTATCTGTGGATGGGCAGTCCTGTCGCCGTCGGCCAGTAGGTCGGAACATTTCGGCGCCACGGCAGTGATGCGCCACGGTTTCTCAAAGCACAAATGCCTCCACTTCGACGAAATGCCACCTCAGTCGCCGGGCTGCTGGCTGATCTTTCGCGCCTCTGCCATGAGTTCGACCCACCGCTTGGAACCTGCGGTGTGTGCCTCCATCACGCGAAAATATTCCTGCAACGCCGCCAGTTGCGAAGGCGATATTACCGTCTGCAACTGAGGTCGAAAAATCGAATCCTTCATCGTGCAGAATGCACCGGGCGAGACAACGGAGCGGACAAAATCCGCTACTCGTGCGAGTTGAGTCCTGCCTCCGTTCGCCGCACCGATCCCCCCTCGGAAATACCCCGGGGAAATAATCGGTGACCCGCGGCGCCGCGAATGTGACTTCCCGTTTGAGCCCGCTTGCCGAGGCTATCTAGTTCCCGCCATGACGCGAACAATTCTCATCGTGGACGACAACGAGCTGTACCGCGGTATGCTGCGCAGCCTGTTGATCCTGCATGGCTACACGGTGCTGGCGGCGGCCAACGCGGCGGAGGCGCTCGCGCTCGCGGAAACCCACCCGATCGACGCGATGCTCACCGACGTGGACATGCCGGGGATGGACGGCATCGAGCTTTGCCGACAGCTTCATGCCCGGGCCAGCGACCGCAACGAGACCATTCCGGTCTGGGTGATGACCGGGATGCTGCGACCGGGCCTCACCAAGCGGACACGGGATGCGGGTGCGCTCGTCGTTTTGCGCAAGCCCTTCAACGTCGTCGACACCTGCAAGCAGTTCGAGCTCGAGTTCGAGGCGCGTACTGGGAAACTGCGTACGCCGCAGATCGCCTAGCCCGGATATTTCGCACCGCGGCTCAGGGCCGCAACCAAACCCAACCCATTTAACAGGAGGCAGCGGAGGAAGCAGAGAAAATGCATGAAGTGGACCTCTGCTCCCTCTGCTTTCTCCTGTAAAATTCAGGGTTTTGAAATC
>JAUSID010000149.1 GCA_030648295.1 Opitutaceae bacterium
AAGACCGCGCCGAGCGCGGCAAAACGGATCCGGCAGCAAACCGCGAATCAACGCGTGCCGGCCCAGGAAATGGTGCGCCACGCCACGCAGCTCACCTGCCAGTTCATCCGGCTGGTCAGGCATTGCCTTGAGCATCAAACCTGCTGGGCAGCCGCGCTGCCGCTGTTTAAGCGACGGCTGGAGGCGTATTTGTGATTCCATTACCGGACAACGTTCCCAGAAAGGTATGGGGTCAGGAGCGGCGCATCAGGCGTTAGCAATTGCGTCCGCGACGAATTGATTGAGGCTTTCGCCACGGGTTGAAGCCTTGATGGCCGCCTTTTGGTGAAGTTCTGGCCCCACTCGAACAACAAATTTGCCGCTATAGATTTTCCCAGCAGTAGCCGGAGGCAGACGCTCCTTCTTGGCCAATAGTTCAGCGACGTGCTCTTCAACGATCCCGCAGAGTTCCCGATATACGGCAGTCTCGTCCGTTCCATGACAACCGCCGAAAAAGAGTCCAGGGCATCGACCAACGAAGCACTGATCTTCGTCCGACCACTCAACGATTTTGAGATATCGGGCCGCTGCTTCTTTGGCGGCATTCTGGGCATTCTTGTTCTTCATGACTTTGATTCCTTCGTGGCGACGATCGCACGTTGTACGTCTTTTTCTTGGTAGTGATGTGCATCCGCCCCAGATTGACCTGAGATGATAACGGTGGTCCCGGTGGCGTGTCTATATTTCCGATGGCTGCTCTTAGTTGGGATTCGCGTAAAACCCGCATGCTCGAGATCGGCGATGAGCTGACGAATTTTGCGCGGCATTTCTATAGTATCTTGATACTAGTTATCCAGATGTCAAGCGAGGTGCCAGCCCACACTACCGATCCGGAATCCTTGGGTTTTGGAACAGGCGATTTTCGCGGTGCGACTACCGCCCCACGTGAGCAAACTTGTTGTCGGACTGCCGCGGCAAGGACCCAACAATGAGACCAACCGGCGTCTGGAGGTAAAAGGTAAAGCCTGAGGTCTTTCGGCTTGGTCTACCTCCCGATCGCGGCTGGCCCAAGATCGTCCGCCGCGTGATCGACAGGCTGGAACCCGGCCGAAAGTACCAACTGTCCGCCTGGGTTCGACAGTCCGCCACCGGGTGTGTGACGCTCGCGACTTACGGCTTCGACCAGAACGATCCGGAGCGGTCCGTGTCCGCCTCCATGACGGAAGCGGATCAATGGGTGCAACTCAAAGTGGCCGTCACTCCGGCGAGATGTCTCGTCGGGGTCGACCCCTGGGTGGTCGTCAGCCTCGAGCACGACGGGAAGGCGCTGGCCTTCTGGAGCAACGTGACGGTGACGGTCTTCACTTCGCGATGAACCGATCATGCGCGTGGCTGCCGGCTTGCCTCGTTATTTCTTCGCACTCGAAGCAGCAGCACCCTTTTTCGCGGCCCACCGAGCCTTCATTGCAGCGACGATTCTCGCACGCCCTTCCGGACTGAGCTTGCGCTTCTTCTTGGCGACTGCAGCAGGGGCTTTGACAGATGCTACGGCTGTTCCTTTCACCTTTGCCCAGTGAGCTCTTACTGCCGCCGCAATCTTGGCGCGCGCTGCAGGAGACATGGTGCGTTTGCCGCGCTTCTTGTTGGGAGAAGCCGGGGATGCTGTGCGAGCCGACGCAGCCGATGCACCGCCACCAAGGAGACGGGCGAGTTCGGCCTGAAGCTTCTCGATCTGTTCGGCAATGGTGACAGCTTGTTTGAGTTGGGCGAGGTTGGGTGCGGCCATGTCTGTCGAGTTAGTGCGGAATAAATGAGGGGTCAACAGGTGTTTGTGGTCTCGGCGCATTCCATGCGCCGGAACCTGTTTTCTCCGCGTCGAACCTCTCGAACGAGCCTACTGCTTCCATCAAAACCGACATCGCTGCCGGCCGCTTCGATGGAACCTTCCCCCAATGGCTGCTAGGAACGCCGTCACGACCATCCTCGGCGACAACTGCGTCCATGTGCGGGTTTCCCCACTTCAGGTGGAGGAGTTACAGACTACTAGCTTGTTCCAAGTTGGCAAGGTCAACACGCGTGCCACATCCCGAGCCTAACGCTTGGGACTGAGGTCGCGCAGAATTCAGGCCGCGCCAGCGACAGAATCGCCCGCTGAGCCTCGCCGACCCGCGCCCGGCAGGACCCCCAGCGACAGTCATCGCTCCCTACCGGAAGTGAAATTGTCGTTGCCGGGCAGGAACTCTTGGGTCCGCAGGATATAAGCTGGGTAGGTTATTCGCGCGTGCAATTCATCGAGGGCCTCGCGGGTGCGACCAACGGGCCCACTGATCTTGACGAACGGCTTCGCGGTCCCATACGGCGGGCCGATGTCCCAGTGGAATTCGGGGAACAGGAACAGCCGGCCCAGTTTTGCGCGGAGAATTACAAATGCGCTGTCACTTGCGCGCCATATTCCAAACGGGCTATGCACTTGCGTGCGCCGCCGTCCACTGCTCCTGAATGCGCGAGCGGTCGCAGTCACCTTTCTCGCCACGATACCAGAGCTCGTTTTCGATCTCGCGCATCTGGTCCTCCAGCTCGGAAGCCACCTTCTTCGCAGAGTTCGCCGCAGCTTGCTGCGGGAATGAATGCCGCCCGCTGTTATCGGGGCGAAGCCCCTTTCCGTGATACCTCGGGACTTGGCCCGAGGAGGGTTCATTTCCTCCTTCATCGCAAAGAGTGGCGCGGTTCGTAGCTCCGATCCACCGCATCTCTCAACCACTCGCAGCCGGATGCGGGCCGGAAAGTTTCGTGCCCATACTCCCGACGCATCGCCGAAGACTCGATCTGGGATTAAGGCATCACTCGTTGGTGGAACAAAAAAACGATGAGCATCACGCCTGAGTTTCAACCGCGCCCCGTCCGACAACACTCCCTGACGTGGGGTGACCTTCCCGACTGCACTGCAGTCGTTTCTTCCCTGATAGAAGACATCGACCAGTGCTCGATACAAATCGGCGGCCACGAGCAGGCCACTCTCCTGCTGTTCCGGGAACAATTGGGCCGCATCGTTGAAATTCAGTTCGCGCGCGCGACCGAGCCTGACGACACGCTCCTGATCGCAATTGGGCGAAAATGGCCGCGAGGGAGATTGGCCGTATCGCTGCGCAACCTTCGAGCAGCTAAAGATCGCCGAGGGCCGGCTGCACGAACGAATCTTCCTCGCCAGCCTTGCTCCCTTTCCACCGCCTCCGTTTCGCGGGCTTCCCAGGGAAATCGAGCCGCTACGAGATTTCGAACACCTGATGCTGGAGGGGACGTACCAGAAAAATTGCGCCACGACCTATATTTCCGAAATCGGGCGCGGCGTGGCCTACCTCTATTCGGTCCATTCTCCGGAGCGCGCGACGGTTGCGCTACGGAGAGATACGCCGGATGGCGAGTGGTATTTGCACGACCTCCGCGCCCTGAACAATTCCGAGGTGAGTGCCGAGACCAACACCCATGTGTACGAATGGCTCCGCAGTCAATTGCCGAGCCATGAGAACAAACCAAATGCGGTCCAATCCGAAAACCAAAAAACGTCCTCAAGCAATCCGACACCATGAACTCATATAATATTAGAACGATGTCACCATCGGGAATTGCCCCTGAACTAGCCCAGCTTGTCGCAGCCCCTGCGGCCGAATTAATGATCCACGTGCACCATCACGTGCTCCCGCCCGCGGCGTGCAGGTGTACGCAAACGCGAGCGCGCTGCGGTCCTGCTCGCAGTGGCACCGCCGCCGCAACCCGGGCTCGCCGAAATCTGAGGGAAGGGAGACGCAAGGGTCGCCGCCGGGCGGAAAACCGGCGATTCATCGTGAAGGTAAAAGCTGACGGATGCTGGTTGTGTGGGAACAGGAGCCTCCCCCTGGGGGACTTGCATTTTCACCACCTGGACCCGAGGCAGAAGAAAGAGTGTGTTGCCCGACTTGTAAATCGCTCGACGCGGGCTGTCGTCGAGGAAATCCGGAAGACCAGGCTAATCTGCGTGCAATGCCACGCGGAACACCACGCGGTCCTTGAGTCTGAAACTTGGAGAACGGGAGGCTGCTATGATCTCTGAGCACGAATGGACACTCGGTCGCAGGTGCCCGGTAAAGATTCTCCATGCGCGGGCGCAATTGCCGCGCAGCGCCACTGGCAGCAGTCTTTCCACCTGGATGCGCGCCGAGTCCGGTAGATTGCATGCCTTGGCGCGACATCTGTTCCCCGACGCCGTGACCGTATCCGCGAATGACCGGTCCGCCGCCGAAAATGAAACCAGGGTTCTTGTTGCTGCGGGCCGTCCAGTCAGCGGGGGTCGGTTTGCAACCGAGGACGTGCGTTGCGAGGTGGATTTCATCGTGCCCGATGGTGGGACTCTCCGGATTTATCAGGTGGTGCCACGGGCAGTGGACCTCGAGCGGCATCGCCTCCGGCTGGAATTCACGTGGAGAGAGGGGAAGATCCGCAAGGAGTGGTATAGTCATCTTGCGCTGATGGCGCTTCGCCTTCGGGTGATGCAACAACTCTGGCCGCACCACCGGGTGTTGCCCTTCTTCGTCGCCCCGGTGCGCGATCGAGTCGCCCGGCTCGAAGGACTGCATGGTTGTTTTGCACCGTCGGGGGACGGTTGGATTACCACGAATCCCGCAGCTGCGGCCGAGGCGTCGCAACTTCTGACTATGATCTTGGTCGCCGAGCATTGCATTCCTTTGATTGAACACGTGACCCGCCAGGCGTCGGCCTTGAACGAATGGCTTCTGAAGCCTTCCGCGCCCGTCCTCGGCTATGGGTGTAAGAATTGTGAGTTCAAGGTGACCGAGGGCGAAAGTGGCTTTGATCGATGCTGGGGACCACTCGCCCGAGTGTCGCCGCACATGTTCGACCTCACTTATATGTATTTTATCCAGGAGGGCGGCCAACCCGTGGCGAACCGATTGGCGCGCGAGGGGCGGGTTTCCCTGTGGGACATTCCCGTCGAGAAGATCGTGGGTGAGCACTCCGACCGCCAGCTGATGCAACTCGAAGTAACGCGGACCGGGGTGGGGTTGATCTACGACGAACTGAAAAACGAAATGGCTCGAGTGACGTATCCGCTCCATTTCCTGGATATAGAGACCGTTGGACCCATCTTGCCGGTTCATCGCGGGACCCGGGCGGGTCTGAACCTATTCCAGCTAAGCGTGCATCGCCGCAGTCACGTCGGGGCGGACTTGGTCCACCTGGAGTGGCTGAACACAGAACGAGCATCTCCCAATCGGCGGTTCCTTTCGGCGCTGCGGTCGATGATTGGAGATCATGGGACCACCTTGGTCTGGACTGCCCATGAGGAAAAATCTTTCAATACCCTGCTGGCTGAGTTGATCGAAGAAGGGGAAGACGATGACGACGGCGACCTGCGGTGGCTGAAAATCTACCTCAGGAGCGGCCGAATCGTGGACCAGTGCCAGATGTGTTTTAGACACTACATAAGTCCCTTGATGATGGGCCGCACCTCCTTGAAAGTTGTGCTGCCGGCCATCTGGTCCGAAGTGTCTCCGGTTAAGGCGCGGGAACCCTACGCAAAATTTCCGGAGGGGACCGACCCTTACGCCGTGCTCAAGGCCGCCGGTCAGATCCACGAGGGTTGCGGTGCCATGACGGCCTATCTCGAAATGCAGGCCAGTGATGGGGAGGTTCGAGCGAAACTGATCCGCGAACTGTTGGAATATTGCGGCGTGGACTCATTGGTAATGGCGTTCTGCTGGGACGCGTGGGCGTACGCCTTGGAGCAGCAGGATGCCGACCGAGTCGATTCCCCTGAAAACTGTTCCCCTAGATTAGCTCCGGCGCTGCCGTAATTGGCGCGAACCGTGGCCACGTCGCGGCGGGGGACCAGGGTCGCACCGCCGGCTTCGCTCCCGACTCGCATCCGCCCGAACGTCAAAAAACGATTACTCGTTTTGCGACTTCTGCGGAATGGCTCCGAGGGACGAATGGGCGACGGGAGAGGGGATGAGTAAAACCGCGGCCCTCCCCCTTTTTCCGGGAGGAGGCCGCCCCGCCGCGGCGGGCAGCCCTGGCGCTGTGGAAGAGAGAGCTTGCGGCCGCACTCGGCGCGGAAATGGCGGCGAACTAAAACAGTGGACAACAATCCGGACAAACAAATCAAGGGAGACGAGGCGCGGCGGCAGATCATAGCGGCGGCGGTGGGGGAAATTCGCCGCCGGGAGGGCCTGATCTCGAAACTGGAGCAGCTCGATGAAAGCGTGATCGTCGCTGCGCTGCGCACGTTCGAGTCACCCGGTGGCGCCGCCGAATGGCTCATCTGTCCTGCGTACGGCATTGGCGGCGCCATCCCTGTCGACGTCGCGGAGACGGCGGAGGGGCGTGGCCGGGTACTCTGGGTCCTTGGCTGCATCCAATACAACATCCCCATTTAACCTGGCGCGTCATGCTCGTGAAAATTACAAACATCTCGGCGTGGCGGCGAACGCGGGAAATGCGCCCGCCTGCTGGGCAACCGTGGTGCCGGGAGAAAACCCGCCGGAGGGAAAATCACTGCCGGTCGACCACGAGATCGAGGGTACGCTCTTGGCGCCGATTCTTCATGGGCAGCAACTCATCGCGTTACGGCACAATCGCAACGGGGTGCAGGCCCTTGGGCTTTATCGCAGCACTCCCGTGGAGGAAATTGTACTCGTGACGCGCGATTCCGTCTACCGTCTCAAGGCGATGGACAAATCCGATCCCTGTACGAACCATTGAACCTGTGAGGTAGAGGCGCAACCATGCGGACTCCGCCGTCACGAACAACATTTCGCGCCTGCGCCGAGGACAACGGTGTTATCGGTTAGCGCCTCTTTCCGCGACGCCATGGAGCCGGGCATTTTCCCAGAGGCCCTGCGCAACTCGTCGGAAGGCGGACTTCACGGAGCACCGAAAAGTGGTCCGTCACGCTGACCGTGGGCGTGAAACTGCGTCCACCAATCAGTCAATCCCGGCTGGGTCGCGCGCGAGCGATTCTTGCGTTTGATAACTCCGGCAATTTTCGTCTCCGCGATGAGTCCCAACGAAAGAGCTGTCGCTCTGCAGGCTGAAATTGAAGGTAGGCTTCCAGATTTTGCCGCCATGGTACGCAATGGTCTCAACGACGCGGTCGTGTTGCATCAAGACACCTTCGCGGCCGACTACCAAACCGACGAATTCGCCCTTCTGGGCCAGGCGATCAAATATGCTGGACTCTTCGGGCGCGAAGTTCGCGTCATAGGGAAAAATCGCGAGACGCTTGCGTAGAGTCCGACCGCCTGCGTCCAGGCATTTGGTCCGTCCTCCATAGCCGGTCGAGCGATTCCGCTGTGAGGCAAGGCCACCGCACAATTTGCGGTTATGCTAACGTCGAACCGCACTCGTGCAGTCGCAAAAGCGTGTGCTGGTCGACATTTTCTTGCGAGCGATGGAGTGCGACCTAGAACGGTGAGAGTTCGTCAAAATCTTTCGGTGGCGGCCCCCTGCGCTTGGCCGACGCACGTTACTACGCGCGCACGCAGAATTGGCTTCCGATACCGCCGGGGCGGTTGGGAACCGCGGACGTGGACGGCGAACAGACACCACCGTTTCACGCGCCGGCCTCGTATTTCCAGGAGGCTCCATGACTTTCGTGCGGGCGATACCATCAAGCATTCGACAATTTCCTTTCGAACCGGCGCAGACGCCGTTCGAAACCTACCGATACCTCAACGACGAGCTTCACGTCGTTACCGAAGTATTCCGCGCGGAGAATCGTTGCCTACTCCCGCCGCAGGATATCAGCGGTAGCGTGTGCTCCCGCACCTCAACCCCGAGGTGCGGGCGCTTCACTCGCGGCGCGTTTGATGCAGGCCATTAAAATCATAGCCCCCGAAGGACGAAACCCGACGACCGATCGATCGCGGTATTGGCAATCGAGATTCACCAATTGCGTGCCCGCCTCAAAATGAACCAGGGACAATTCGCCCGCGAGGTCGGGGTCTCCCAGCAATCCGTGTCGGATTGGGAAAAGGGCAAGCGCCTGCGCCAACTCCAGATCGCTTTTCGGTTGCTCCGATTGCTCAAACAGCAAGGTGTCCACGATAGGTGTCGGAGTGCTGCGGCCTGTCGAGGGTTGTGGTTTTGGCGCGACGACCCACAACAGCCGCACTGAAATTCAAACCTGAGGCGTAGGGTTGTGACGGATCGGATTCCGCGTTCCGATGTTCTCAATGAAAGTGCGAGATAGCGGAATGCCCGAGGCGAATTACTGGGAGAGCCTCTTTGAGATTGAGCCCATCCTGGACACGCTCGGCATCAACGCCGATGTGACCGATGCCGTGGAAGTGGGCTGCGGTTACGGCACGTTCACCTTGCCTGTTGCCCAGCGCATTCGCGGCACGCTGCACAGCTTCGATATAGAATCCTCCATGGTGGCGCAGACGCGCACCCGGCTCGCGAACGCCGGGGTCAGCAATGTGAGCCTGCACGAGCGTGACGTGATTGCGGACGGTTTCGCTTTGCCGCCCGGCAGCGTGGACGCCGTTCTGCTCTTCAACATCCTGCACGTCGAAAACCCCATCGAGCTGCTGCGAGCCAGCGCCGAGCTGTTGCGATCCGGCGGGCGCGTGTTGATCATTCACTGGCGCTCCGACATCAAAACGCCGCGCGGCCCCGACCTTTCGATTCGGCCGCGTCCCGAACACGTGATGGAATGGGCGCGGCACACGGGCGTGCTGTCGCCCGCCGGCACGCACCGCATTTTGCCGCCGTGGCATTTTGGGCTGACACTTCAGCGGATTGGTTAACCGCCATGGGATTCTACGGGGAGCGAATTCTGCCACACCTGATCAAGCTCACGATGCGCAATCGGGACTTGGTGCCCTATCGCGAGCGCGTGATCTCGGCGGCAAGTGGCCGCGTGCTCGAAGTCGGGATCGGCTCGGGAGAGAATCTGTCGCGCTACGGTGCACGCGTGTCGGAAGTGGTCGGGCTCGAGCCGGCGGCGCGACTCGCCACGATGGCGCGACGGGCGGCGAACGGTTCAGCCGTGCCGGTAACAATCATTGAGGCACCGGGTGAAATGATTCCACTCGACGGCCAGAGTATCGATACGGTCGTGATGACATGGACGCTCTGCTCCATTCCTGACCCTGCTGCTGCGCTCCAGGAGATTCGCCGTGTGCTCAAACCCGAGGGTCACCTGCTGTTCGTGGAGCATGGACTGGCACCGGACGAACGCGTTCGAAAATGGCAGCACCGCCTCACTCCGGTGTGGACGCGCCTGGCCGGCGGATGTCACCTCGATCGCGAGATGAGCTCGTTGATCGCGAACGCGGGATTTCGCATCGAACGACTCGAAACCGGCTACATGCGGGGGCCACGGCCGCTGACCTTCATGTATGAAGGGTGCGCGAGCCGAGATTGATCCCTTTTTCCGCAGCGGCCCGATCGTTGCCGCGAAGTGGCCTCCGCGAAGTCGGGCTAAGGCGGCGCACGTCATAAGGTGCGGTTTCGGCGTTCGTCTCGCCAGGCGCTCCGGGAGTTAGCAGTGCCTGACGGCTACGGCATGAGAGCTATCCCGAATCGCTTCAGGACAAGTGCCGCGACGACGAAGCTCAGGATCGTGAGGAGACACCCCGCGCCTAATGCCGGCCAAAAGCCAAACCCTTTTCGGATCATCCACGGCATCTGAAGGAACATCGGCATCGTCGGGAGCACATACCAAAACGTGTAGTAGGCGTGATTCGCTATTTTTACCACCGGCTGCTTTTCGACGTGCAGCCAGATCATCACCATGACCGTCACAAGCGGAAGTGACGCGATCAACGCGCCCGCCCGGTCGTTGCGTTTGGCGACCTCGGACACGACGACGATCACGAGCGCCGTGACGGCATATTTGACGATAAGAAAAACCATCTGCGCCGGGTAAGTGGGAGTTTTGACCGCGAATCGTAGAAGTTGTGTCGAAACTCGACCTTGCAGCACACCGCGAAGGATGAACATGTGCAGAAGAAATGACCGCACATACTTCGCTCCGCTTGGGGCGCCGGCATTGGGCGCGGCCGCGTTGCTGGTGTCACTCGATCGAAAGTTGAGGGATTGAGCCCCCCGTCGCGTTTAAGGGATGATGAACCATGATCCGCTCGATCACATGTTGGATGACTACGCGCGTCGTCCGCTGTCCGGTTGTCCCGACGGCATGAGTGCCAATATATGGCACGAGATTGAACAGCGGCGCAGGCGGCCATTTTGGTCGCGTGTGCTTCCATTGCTCGGATGGCGGGAGCTGTTTTCCGAACCGCGGATTGCGGCCGGAGCACTCGCGTGCGCATTCGCTATCGGCATGCTGCCCGCGTCGATTGCGGCGAGATCGCAGGTTGAGCAACGACTCGCGCAACAATCGTTTTATTTCGACGTGTTTTCCGATTCGTCGTCGAAGTCTTTCGCCGCTGCGCTCGCGCCTTCGCCGGCGGATGACGCACATCCATGAAACACGTCTTGCTGCTTTTCTTTTCGGTCGTCGCCGTCGCAGCCACGGCGTCATATGGCACGTTGCGGTTTGTGGAGCGCCGAACGGTCGTGACGAACGAAGTTGCGGCGCACGAGTGGTTGCACCGCGAGTTGAGGCTTACGGACACCCAAAGAAAGGCACTCGGGCCAATCGAAACGCACTTCGCGGAGAATCAGCGACGATTGGCCGGACAGCTTCGCGCCGCGAAGCTCAAGCTGGCGCGAGTCATGGCGGAAGACAAAGCCTTCACGCCGCGCGTTGCGACGGAGGTCGAGGCCGTGCATCACTGCCTGGGCGAGATGCAGAAGGCATCCATCGAACACGTGTTCAAGATGCGCACGGTGCTGAGTCCCGAACAGGGCGACAAGCTGCTCGCTCTCGCCCAGCGAACCCTGGAGGAAACCCTGAGCCATCGTGGACCCCGACCTGCCGCTCATTGAGGCGCTACAGGCGGGCAACGATTCGGCGCTCAACGAGCTGATCGATCGTCATCGCGAACCGCTCTTTCATTTTATCTTTCGCTATCTGCGGGATGAGACCGCGAATTTTTCCTGAGCAACGCCCGATATTGGATTGAAGAGTTTCATTTCGACGGGCTCCGATTGGACGCCACGCAACAGGTATTCGACGAATCGCGGCCGCACTTGTTTGCTGAAATCACCCGCGTGGCGCGCGATGCGAGCGGCGGTCGGACGTTGTGCATCGTGGGCGAGAACGAACCGCAGCATGCGCAATTGGCGCGAGCTCGAAGAACGGGTGGGTTTGGGCTCGATGCGTTGTGGAATGACGATTTTCACCATGCGGCGATGGTTGCCGCGACTGGTCGCGCGGAAGCCTACTATAGCGGATATCGGGGCACCGCGCAGGAATTCGTCTCGTGCGCGAAGCATGGCTTTCTTTACCAAGGCCAGTGGTTTCAGTGGCAGAAGAATAGGCGCGGAAGGCCGTCATTCGATCTAGCGCGTGACCAGTATGTCGTGTTCCTGCAGAACCACGACCAAATCGCCAACTCGATCCGCGGCGAACGGTTTCATCAGCTCACGAGTCCGGGCCGATTTCGCGCGCTCACCGGCTTGCTGCTATTGATGCCGAGTGTGCCTTTGATTTTCCAAGGCCAGGAATTTGGTGCTTCTTCGCCGTTTTTATTCTTCGCGGATCATCGGTCTGAACTCGCCAAGCAAGTGCGTGCGGGCCGCACGACTTTTCTCAAGCAGTTTTCCACACTTGCGTGCGAGGAATCGACCCGCGAGCTCCCCGATCCAGGCGCGGAAGAAACCTTTCGCCGCTGCAAGCTCGATTTCGGGGAGCGAAGCAAGAACCGTCGGTATTACCAACTGCATGAGGAACTGCTGCGGCTGCGCAGGGATGATGCAACCATCAGGCATGCAGTTCGCGTCGACGGGGCGGTGCTAAATGAGCACGCGTTTGTCCTGCGCTATTTTTCTGTGGAGGCCGATGATCGTATTCTCCTGGTCAACCTCGGCAGCGATTTCCGATTTAACCCCGCGCCGGAGCCGCTACTCGCACCGGTCGAGAATGGTGGTTGGCGCGTGATTTGGTCGAGCGAATCACCGACCTATGGAGGCGCGGGAACTCCCCCACTGGAAACGACTGCCGGATGGATGATTCCCGGACAGGCAGCGGTGCTGATGAAACCCGATGAAAACTGCAAACTCCCACCCGCCAAACTTAGTGAGAAGGATTGATTTCTCATGCGCTGCCCCGGCCAGCTTGCCGGGTCTGCTGAATCGCGAATGGCTCATCACGAATGGGCTCGGCGGCTATGCGTCGGCCACGATTTCCGGAGCAGTCACATGGCGCTATCACGGTCTGCTGATCGCCGCACTCCCGGCGCCGCTCGGGCGCACAACGATGCTGAATCATCTCGAGGAGTCTCTCTACTTTCCGGACCGGCGACTCGTTCGCTTCGGCGGGGCGGAGGCGAGTGATCCGGAGAACAAGGAAGCGCCAAACTACCTGGTGGAGTTCCGGCTCGAAAACCAAATGCCGGTTTGGCGCTACGACGTGCAAGGGGTGGTGATCGAGAAGCGGATCATCATGCCCTACCTGCAAAACACCGTGCACGTGACGTTCACGCTGCTTTCGAAAGCCGAAGGAATATTTCTCGAGTTGCGGCCATCGGTTCATTTTCGGCCATTCGAAGGCCATGTGGGGCCGCCATGCGGTGAAGGCTACGAGATCCGCGCTTTGGGGCATCGCTTTGAAATCAACGCTCCGAAGGACAACTACCCGGCGCTTCGTCTTTATGTGGCGACGAAATATTCCCGCTTCATTCATGAAGGTGGCGCAGCACGTGAGATTGTTTTCCCACGAGATGCAGAACGGGGATTCGAGGCTCGTGGCGCACTTTGGACGCCAGGGTATTTTCCCGCGGCATTCGAGCCGGACGTGCCGGTCACCCTCGTGGCGTCCACCGAAGACTGGCACACTGTGTTTGCGCTCGATCCGGAGGCTGCGTTCGCGACTGAATGCGAGCGTCGCCGGCGCCTGCTGCGAATCGCGAGCCCGCAGGCGCAGCACGAGGCGGCTGCGGAACTCGTGTTGGCGGCGGATCATTTTATCATCTCGCCAGCGGGTCGCGTGAAGGATGCTGCACGTGCGCGTGCCGCCGGCGACGAGTTGCGGAGCGTGATTGCCGGCTATCACTGGTTCACGGATTGGGGGCGCGACACGATGATCAGTCTCGAAGGCCTGACACTCACGACCGGGCGGTTTCAGGAGGCCGCGTGGATCTTGCGGACGTTCGCGCATTACGTGCGCCACGGACTGATTCCGAACATGTTTCCCGAAGGAAAAAATGAAGGGCTCTATCACACAGCCGATGCGACGCTGTGGTTTTTTCACGCGGTGCATCGTTATATCGAGGCGACGAACGATCAGGAGACGCTGGCGGGACTATTGCCCATCTTGCAGGAGATCGTCGAACATCACCTGCGCGGGACCAAATTTGGGATCGGCGTTGATCCGAACGACGACCTCCTCCGACAGGGAGCAGAAGGATGTCAACTCACCTGGATGGATGCGAAGGTGGGAGACTGGGTCGTCACACCACGTCGTGGAAAGGCCGTGGAGATCAACGCGCTCTGGTTCAATGCGCTGAAACTGCTCGAAGGCTGGCAGCGGGCTGCAGACGGTGTGGCAATGGCGGAAGCGCTGGCAGCGCATGCGCAGCGCGCGCAAGACTCCTTTAATGAGCGATTCTGGAATCCGAGTCTCGACTGTCTATACGACGTGATCGATGTCCAGGATGGCTCGGGTGGTAACGATCCGGCGGTCCGGCCGAATCAGGTGCTGGCGATTTCGTTGGCTCACGCGGTGTTGACGCGAGAACGTTGGGCGCCGGTCCTGAAGATCGTCGAGGAGCAACTCGTGACGCCCGTAGGCCTGCGCTCGTTGCATCGCGAGCACCGCGATTACAAAGCGAAGTATTATGGCGATCTGCGATCGCGCGATGCAGCATATCATCAAGGCACAGTTTGGGGCTGGCTAATCGGTCCCTTCATAGATGCTTGGCTGAAGGTGCATCCCGACGATCACGCGGGGGCGCGAGAATTTCTGGAGGGGTTTGCACCGCACCTGGGCGAGGCGTGTCTCGGTTCAATCAGCGAAATCTTCGACGCCGAGGAGCCGTTCACGCCCCGCGGCTGCATCGCGCAGGCGTGGAGCGTGGCGGAGGTGCTGCGATGCCTCGCTCTAACCGCCAATGGGACGAATGGACTTAAAGAAGAAGTGGCTGTCGGGCTGGAAATGCACGCTCAGGTCCATTGATCGCATGGCGGTGTGGTTTCCATGAAGAGCACATGAAACTCAACTTTGACGATCACATGACCTACATTTGCCCGATGCACCCAGAAGTTCGAACGGATCGTCCCGGGAAATGTGCGAAGTGCGGCATGGATTTAGTGCCGGCCGGCACGACGCCTCATCGCGGCTCGAACCAAGCGCGTGGCGCACGGTCGCCGTTACGGCGTCGCCGCAAACTGAGCGGCCAACCGTGATGGCGCAGTGCGATTATTGCCTACATTAGAAATCGGAGCGATGGAGCGCGCTTGTGATTGAGTATTGTGGGGGCAGTGAGAAAGCGGCCATAGCGCCAAAATTCACGTCACATTTTCGCGCCAGCTTGGGCTGGCGGTCTCGAATCGAATCGGGCGCTTAAGCGCCACGGCCGCGTCGCTTCGGGAAAATCACCAACAGCGGACACGTCGCGCGGGCCATGACCGCCTGTGTCACCGAACCCGTAATCGTGCGCACGAGACCCGATCGGCCATGCGATGCCATGCAAACCACGTCGGCGCCGAAGTGGTCCGCCTCGCGACAAATGGCGGCGGCCGGTGCGTCTTCGTGAAGCACTGCAATCTCCGTGGCGATGTCGCGATCGCCAGCCGTGGCGGGAATCAGTTTCTGCAACGCCTCACCGCACCGTTGAAGCTGCCGTTTGCGCTGTGCTGCGAGTCGTGGCACGAGAGGGGCATGATGCGCGTGCGCCGGGTTCGCGAACTCGAATGGCTTTTCGATGTGCACCACGCGAACAAGGCCGCCTGCGGAGAGCAGCGAATACGCATGGGCAATCGCGGCGTTGCCGAACGCCGAGAGATCCGTCGTTACCAACACACGGCGGAATGAGGGAATTTGCTTCCGCGCGGAGGCGCCATCCTTGGCTGCGCTATTCGGGGTCGTCGTCGATTTCATGTGAGGAACACCGATGGTTAGTCCAAGACAATCTGCTGCCCGGCGCGAACGGCCTCGATGATTTCTTCCGGCGTTTGTGCATGGCGTAGCCGTTCCGTCACGTAGTCGCTGTCAATCAGCCCGACAATGTCAGCCAGGAGCCGCGGCTGGAGTCGCGCCAGGCCGGTGGGCGTGAGCAGCAGGAAAAACAGTTCGGCGCGCTCACTGCTATCCGTGACCAGGACGCCCTCCGGACTGCGGGCGAAGGCGAGCATCGGCCGCTCTATACCGGCGAGGCGGCCATGCGGGACCGCGAGTCCGTGCCCAAGATAGGTTGCCATCGTGTCCTCGCGTTCCTGCACGGCCCGGATGATCGCCGCGGGATCCACCGTTAGCTCAGCACGAGGAAGCGCGTTCACGAGGTTTGCGATCGCCTCGCGCATCGAGGCGGCACGAAGATTCAGGACAACGCGACCCGGGCTTAACGCCTCCGCCAGCGACACGGCGCGCTCGGTGCGGCCCGCGTCGAATTCGTCGCCGATCCGGCCGATGATTTCTTCCAGCACGTCCTCGTTGGTAATAATTCCCGTCCACTCGCCCTGGGCGTCGCTCACGACGGCCATCTTGCGGTAACGCCGCTGAAAGAGCGCGAGCGCTTCCTCGAGCGGCAGCTCTTCGCTCATCTCGATCGGCGGCTGGGCCAGCGCTTTCAACTGCTTCGCGTCGAATGGCGCCGGCCGATCGGAGAGCAGCAGATTCTTTACATGGAGAATCCCGGCAGGCCGCTTGCCGTCGGACTCGACGAGCGGGTAGCGTGAATGCCGCGTCTCGCGAATGAAGGCAGCGTTTGCCTCCCAGGACGCATCCAGCCGCAACGCGTGCACAACGGTGCGCCGCCGCATTGCATCGCGCACGCGCAGATCGCCGAGGTCGACGATGTTTTCAATCATCAGCAGCCGCCGAAACGGAATCAACCCCAGCCGCTCCGTGCGCTCGAAGACCATTTTCAGGTCCGCGAGCCGCGGACGCAGAAGCGAGACGATCACGCACACCAGGAGGATGACGACGATCAACGTGACGGAGACGCCGAGGGGCAATTTGTAGACATCGCTCAGCAACATCTTCGCGCCGAGGATCACGATGATCGAGGCGAACCCGTAGTGCAGGAAGTGGAACATCTGCATCAAACCCGCGACGGCGAAATAGAGCGCGCGCAGGCCGAGCATCGCGAAGATGTTCGACGTATAGACGATGAACGGATCCTCGGTGATCGCGAAAACCGCGGGGATCGAATCGACCGCGAAAACGATATCGGAAGACTCGATCGCCAGCAGCGTGACAAGAAGAGGCGTGGCAACCAGCCGGTTTTCGATGTGCGTGAAGAAGCGGTTCCCCTCGAAACGATTCGTCACGGGAAAAACCCGTTGAAAGGTGCGGATCGCCCAGTTTTTTTCCGGATCGTATTTCGCCTCCTTGCGGCGCATCATCACAATGCCGGTCGCGAGCAGAAACCCGCCGAACAGATAGATCGTCCAGTGGAATTGTTCGAGCAACGCCAGCCCGCCGATGATGAACCCCGCGCGCAGCACGATCGCCCCGACGATGCCCCAGAAGAGAACCTTGTGCTGATACGTCGCCGGGACGTGAAAATAGTTAAAGACCAGGATGAAGACGAAAACGTTGTCGATGCTGAGCGATTTCTCGACGAGGAAGCCGGAGAAGAATTCCAGGCCCGCCTCGCCGCCGCGTTCGTGGAACAGCACGATCCCGATATTGAAGAGCACGGCGAGCCCGCACCAAAACGCGAACCAAGCCATCGCCTCTTTGGGGCGGATGACGTGCGAGCGGCGCTGAAAGACCCCGAGGTCCAGCGCCAGCATCGCGAGGATGAACCCGATGAATCCGGCCCAAAGCCAAAGTGGCTCCGTCATCGGCTAACGTGTGCTTACGCCGCGCGAAACTGCAAACGCCCGCAGCGCAGACTGATTGCCACGGAAAGCACAGGCTGGCGGGTAGTGGCGATCATAGTTGGAGCTGGCGCGCTTTTGACCGCATTCGCTGGCTTTTGCCCGCTCAACCGGCTTTTCGGAATCAACACCTGCCGCCAGCGCAGTGACCAGCCATAGGCGAATTGCCGCTCATGCATGAGCTGCATTCCGATGGGCATGTCGGAATCGCTCCCATTGCGACTTTGGTCGCGCGGTGGTTTATTGTCGCATCATGAATGCGCGATTTCTGGTTGTCGTTGCAATGTGCGCTGCGCTTGGCGGTTCGCTTCATGCGCAGCAACAGCAGCGCGTCACGACTGACGGCCTCCCGACCGCCGTGCAGCGAGCGCTCGCCGAGTCGTCGAAAGGCGAACCCATCAAGACGATCAACCGCCGCGTGATCGACGGCCGCACCGTTTACGATATCGAGTTGGAGCGGGATAACGCGATCAACCCGCGCTTCCGCATCACCGAGGATGGAATCGTGATTGCTGGAACAGCTCGTCCCGCCGCAGACGAGGCGGCCCCTGTAACTTCGTATGATGGGATCAGCGTTCCGGCGGCTCCGTTCGATCCGATGATTCCAATCGAAACGCTTCCCGCGGCGGTGCGGGAGACCATCAAACGCGAGGCGGACGGGCGGCAGATTGCCGACATCGATCGCGAGACGTGGCAGGGTCGCACGGTTTACGAAGTCGAGTTCAAGGCATCGGGACGCAACCCGCAAATCCACATTGCAGAGGATGGCACCATCGCGAAAGCTGAACAGCGGCGCGGCAGCGAGGTCGGCGCGGCCATTCGAAGCCTGTTCATGGGCACGCAACTCGAGGACACGCCTCCGGCCGTCCAGGAAACGATCCGTCGCGAAGCACGCGATCGCTCGATCCGCGATATCGATGTGGAAGCGAGAAGCGGACAGCGCATCTACGAGGTCGAAATCGACGATGGGCGGAGCGCGTTCCAGATTCACGTCGCGGAAGACGGACGGATTTTGCACGACACCCGGCCGGGCGCGACCCCGCCGAAACGCGGTTAGACTGGCCATCAATCTCTCATGCCTGAACAACAAACTCTCCAACGCGCCCGGCGCGATGCCGCCGAAGGCAAGTCGCCTTCGACGCAAGCGGGCGAATTCGTCCGCGAACAGATTCATCATATCCGCGAGGGCAAATATGGCGCTCGCTCGACCAAACAAGCGATCGCCATCGGGCTCTCGGAGGCGCGCCGCGCCGGTGTGCCACTCGCTCCACCAAAAGGTCGTGGCGATGTGAGCAGGAAGGCGCGTCGTGATATCGAGGCCGGTGCCCGAGGCAAGAATCCGTCGCTGAAGCGCTCGCGTGCCCGCGTCAAAGCACTGAAGAAAGAGGGTCGCTCCGCGGTCTCGCATGCGGCGCTTTCGCGTCAGGCGAAACAGGCGGCGCGGAAACGTGGGCCAACGGCGCGTTCGCGCGCGGCCCGCATGGCAGCCCAGACTCGTCAGCGCGCAGCCGCGTGAAGCGTGCGGCCGGCGCAGGTCAACGGCCGTCTTTCCGCCGTTCCAACGCGGTGTTGACCATTACGAGTTCGCTGAGGTTTTCGAGCGTCAGCACTCCAGCGAGCCGGCCATCCTCCAATACCGGCAGCGCAGAGCATTCCTTGTGACGGAGAGTTTCAAATGCCTTTTCCAGCGACTCGTCGGCCTGCACGGGGAGGCATTCGCGGTTCATCGCTTCGCTCACCCGTGAACGTGGTCCCCGATCGCTCAGCGCTTTGACCAAATCTCGTCGGCGCAGCATCCCGACCACCGCGCCGTCTTCGATGATCGGAAAATCGTGTTGAGAGCCTGAGAGCAATTCCGCGACGGCAGTCGAGAGCGGAGCGTCGGGCTCGAGCGTGCGAAACCGCGTCTGCATCGCGTCGCGCACCGTGAGCCCGCGAATAAGCGCAGTAAGCTCGACCAACTGAGCTTCGGCGCTCGCTCCAATATAGATAAAGAACGCGATGAAGACGAGGAATGGATTGAACAGGAGCCCGAACAGGGTGTGAGACGAATTTCGGGAGTTCTAAATTTCTTCTGTTAAGCCGCCAGAGGGAGGCAATCGTTACGGGCGGCCTTCGCGTTGAGGCGATGCTGCCAAAATTCCTCGAGGCGCCGGCTGCTGTGGATGCAGCGGAAGG
>JAUSID010000161.1 GCA_030648295.1 Opitutaceae bacterium
TCGCGGATCTTTTCGGCCATCGCCAGGAGCCGCTGCACGACTTCCGGATGTTGCGCGGAGAGCTCGCGGTCTTCGTGAACGTCATGGCGCACGTCGTAGAGCTGCGCCTTCGCGACGGTGGTCTTGCGGGCGTTGTTGGTGAATTTTTTCTCGAGCGGCAGATACAGCTTCCACGCGCCGGCGCGGACCGCCTGCAATTGCTCGAGCGCGTAGAAGCCGTAGCCTGGCGCATCCCAAGGCGATTTCGCTCCGGGTTCGCCCACGATCAGCGCACGGATATCGTGACCATCGATCGGCTGTGCCGGCGGTTTCGCCCCTGCCAGTCGCGCCAGCGTCGGCAGCAGATCCATCGTCGCCGCGAGTTTGTCGCACGTCTGGCCGGCGGGAATCCTGCCGGGCCACCGCATGATGCACGGCATCCGCATCGCGCCTTCACTCGTAGTGTAAGCATCTCCTCGATACGGCGCGTTGCTGCCTTGCGGCGGCACGCGGCGGACGGCGCCGTTGTCGGATGTCCAGATGAACAGCGTGTTCTCGCGCAGTCCCAGCCGATCGAGCGCCGCCGCGATCTGCCCCGTGCTCCAGTCGAGCTCCTCCACGCTGTCGCCGTAATCGCCGTTCTTCGACTTGCCGCGGAAGGCTGGACTGGAAAACGGATGGGGCGTCGAGCCCGGCATCGTGTGGGGTACGTAGGCGAAAAACGGCCGTTCGCGATTGTGCTCGATGAACGTGATCACTTCCGCGGTCGTCCGCTGCACGAGCGTGTTGCGATCACACGGCGCCTCGATCACGTCCTCGTTGCGCATGAGCGGCAGCTCCGGCCATGTCTCGGGCGACTTGTCCTTCGTCATGTCGTCGCTGTAGGGAAGGCCGAAGAAGGTATCGAAACCCTGCCGCGTGGGCAGGAATGGCCGCTGATCACCGAGGTGCCACTTGCCGAAAATCCCGGTGGCATACCCTGCTGTTTTCAGCACCTCGGCGATCGTCACCTCGGCCGGATTCAGCCCCTTCGGATCGAGCGGACGCAACACGGCGCCGTTGGTCCCGCTGACGTGCAGGTTGACGCGCCGCGGATAGCAGCCGGTCATCAATGCGGCGCGGCTTGGACTGCACACGCCGCTGGCGACGTAGAAGCTGGTGAACTTGGTGCCTTCGGCGGCGAGGCGGTCGACGTGCGGCGTGCGGTGCAGCGTGGAACCAAAACAGCCGAGATCGCCGTTGCCGAAGTTATCGACGAAAATCAGGACGACGTTCGGCGGCGGGGCGGCGGAGGAGACGGCGGCGGGGCAACCCGTGGCCGAGACGAGGGCGCAAAGCAGGAGCGGGGCGGCTTTCATGGGGCGCCCCCATCAGAAGTGGCGGAGCCGCGATCGACAAGCCTGCGCCCGCGCGCCCTTGGCCGACCAATGGCCTTGCGTCCGCGCGCGGCGGCCGCAGCATCGTTGCACCCCGTCCACCGGCGCTGCGTCCCACCTTTGCGCTGCGCCTGATCCCGAACCTGCGTTTCGCATTCTTACCCCATGCGTGCTCCCACTGGATTCTCGTTCCTTGCCGGCTGGTGTCTCGTCGTCGCCGGCTTGTTTGTCTGCCTTCGACTGGGCGCGGCGCAGCCGGCCGCCACCGGCTCGATCGAGGGGCGCGTCCTCAACACCCGCAACGGCGAGTATGTCGAGCGCGCGCGTGTCACGGTCGAAGGCACCTCGCTCGAGACATTCACCGATGCGGACGGTGTCTACCGGCTGAGCAATGTGCCGGCCGGCACGGCCAGGGTCCGCGTCTTCTTCACCGGCCTGTTGCCGCAAACCGATGAGGTGACCGTCGCGGCCGACCGGACGGCGCAGCACCACATCCAGCTGCTCGGGTTCGAGCGGCAGCCGGACTCTGCGCGCGATGGCATTGTCCGGCTTTCCGAGTTCGTAGTTGGCACGTCGCGCGAGATGGACGGCGCCGCGATCGCGATCAACGAGCAGCGGTTCGCGCCGAACATCACGAACGTGATCTCGTCGGACGAGTTTGGCGGCGTGGCGGAGGGCAACGTGGCCGAGGTCCTGAAGTTCCTGCCGGGCGTCACGATTGAAAACAGCGGAGGCAATCTGCGCTTCGCCTCCATCAACGGCGTGTCCTCGGACAACGTGCCCGTGACCATCGATGGGTTCAGCCTCGCCAGCGCCCAGGGCGGCGGCACCGGCCGTGCGGTGCAGATCGACATGGTGTCGAACAACAGCCTGGCCCGCATCGAGGTGACGTATTCGCCCACGCCCGAGTCGCAGGGGGCCGCGCTCGCCGGCTCGGTCAACATGGTGCCACGAAGTTCGTTCGAGCGCTCCAAGCCGGTGTTCAACGGCAGCGTTTACCTTATGATGCGCGACAATGCCCGCGATTTACGTCCGGTTCCGGGGCCGCGGTCGCGGGGCACGCGCAATGTCCACCCCGGCTTCGATTTCTCGTATGTCGCCCCGGTGAATGCCCGTTTTGGATACACGCTGTCGGCCGGGCACTCCACCCAGTACTCGGCGCAGGACATTTCGACCAACACCTGGCGCGGCACTGGCGCCGCAACCAACGGCACGGCGTTTCCGCACACCACGCCCGACCGGCCGTATCTCACCAGCTTCACCGTGCTCGACGCGCCGAAGGTCACGGCGCGCAATTCGATCGGCGCCACGATCGATTACAAGCTCGCGGCCCGCGACCGGCTTTCGTTCTCGCTCCAGTACTCGTCGTTCAATGTCTGGTTCAAGAACAACACCGCCGTGTTCAACCTCACGCAGGTGCCGGCGGGAAGTTTCACCCCGACCTCGGTCCGTGGCGCCGGCGAGATCCAGCTCACGCGCGGTGAACGCAACCGGTACAACCGGACGTACATGCCGACGCTGACCTGGCGCCACGACGGCCCGGTGTGGAAGGCGCTGGCCGGGGCGGGCTTTTCCGATGCGCGCGACCGGAACAACGCCAGTGCGAAGGGCTTCTTTCGCAACTCGACCGCGCGCCGGACCGGCGTGACGATTGCGTTCGACGAGATTTTCTACCTCCGGCCCGGGGTCATCACCGTGACGGACACGGCGACGGGCGCGCCGATCGATCCGTATAAGTTGTCCAATTACGTGCTCGCCTCCGGCAACGACAACCAGGACCGCTCGACCGACCAGCAGCGGACGGCCTACGCGAACCTGCGCCGCGATTTTTTCGGCCGCGTGCCGCTGAGCCTCAAGGCGGGCCTCGATTTCCGCCACGCCCAGCGCGAGCTGCGCGGCGGCAACCCGACATGGACCTTCGTCGGAGGGGACGGCCGCACCAGCACAACCCCGGCGGCGGGGGACGACAGCGCGGTGCCGTTTGCGGATTTAACCTGGACGGAACGGATCCCGCCCTATGGGTTTCCCGCCACCGAGGGCGTGAGCAATGTGCGGCTGCTGGATTTCTTCCGATCGAACCCAACCCACTTCACGGTCGACCAGAACGCTGCGTACCGTTCGCAGGTGAGCGAATCGAAACATGCCGGGGAACTCGTCTCCGCGGCTTACCTGCGCGGCGATCTCTCGTTCTTCGAGCGCCGCCTGAAGCTCGTCGGCGGGCTGCGGGCCGAACAGACCAACATCGAGGCGGAAGGTCCGCTGACGGACCCGACGCGGAACATCCGCCGGGACGCGCAGGGCCGGCCGATCCTCGGGCCCAACGGCCAGCCGCAGCCGATCACGACCAATGCGCTGGAGGCCTCCCAACTGACGTTCATCGACCGCGGGACGAGAACCGACAAGGAGTACCTGCGGCTCTTCCCCAATCTCAATGCGAGCTACAACGTGCGTGAAAACCTGATCGCGCGGGCGGCGTATTATCACTCGATCGGCCGGCCGAGCTTCAACCAATACGCCGGCGGACTGACGCTGCCGAACACCGACAATCCACCGAGCGCGGGAAACCGGATCACGGTGAACAATGCCGCGATCAAACCCTGGATGGCGGAGACGATGAACGTGCGGCTGGAATATTATTTCGGCGGCGTCGGGCTGCTGTCGGTCGGTGCATTCCGGCGTGATTTCACGAATTCGTTTGGCGGCGCGATCTTCGCGCCCTCGGCCGAGTTCCTGTCGCTCTACGGGCTCGATGCGGAGACTTACGGCGGATACGACGTCTCCACGCAGGTCAACGTGGCCGGGACAGTGCGGATGACGGGCGTCGACTTCAACTACAAGCAGGTCCTGAGCCTTTTGCCGCGCTGGGCCCGCGGGGTGCAGATCTTTGCCAACGGCAGCGCCCAGCGCGCAACGGGCCCGAGCCTCGGCAGCTTTTCCGGCTCGAACTACATCCCGCGCAGCGGCAGCTGGGGCGTGAGCCTCACGCGCGAGCGGTACAATCTGCGGGGAAACTGGAATTACCGCGGCCGGCAGCGGCGCGGACAGGTGGGCGCCGGGAACAGCATCGACCCGGCCACGTTCAATTGGGCCTCGAAGCGACTCTATATCGATGTCTCGGGTGAATACTACTTCGGGCGGAAAATCGCGGTGTTTGCGAACCTCCGGAACGTCGGCGCGACCTACGAGGACGCGCAGGTTTTCGGCCCGAATACACCGGCCCACGCACGGTTCCGGCAACGACTGGACCATGGGTCATTGTGGACGTTCGGGTTGAAGGGCTCGTTTTAGCACGAGCGCCGGCCTCGGCTCGCTCCGCGCTCGCCGCTACGGTTCGCGGGTTTCGTAGCCACGAGCGTGAGCGAGTGGAGGGAGTCGGCGGGTGGAGTGAACCGCTTTCGTAGCGGCGAGCGCCAGCGAGCCGACGGGCGTGGGAATGGTGCGTGTGCTGTCAAATTTCGGACATAGATGGAGGGCCCGCCGCCGCGCGGGCCGGTCGCATTCCGAAGAACATTCCATTCGGAAAAGTCGAAACTTGTGTTGACCCGGAAGCGGACGACGCGGAGGTCGTTCCTTCATCGTATGTCTAATTATTTGTCACGCCTTGTTTAGATGGAGTCATGCAGCTGGAGTGCTGTTCCGAGCGAAACAGCGCCCGCGAAAACGACTCCGACTTGATGCCGGCTCACATCCGCTCAGCCGCGGTGGTCGGGCTGACTGGCGACACAGCCGGCGATCGCGCCAGCTTGATTTCCGCCGCTGCGCGCCAGCGCCACCATCCGGCGAGGACGCTGCCAATGACCGAGTGAAACACACTCGAGATCGCGCACGGCACGGCCGTGAGCGGATCGGCGAAGTGGCGGCGGGCGAGGACGACGCCGAGCCCGGAGTTTTGCATGCCGACCTCGATCGAGATCGTGCGTGAAACAATCACATCCCAACGCAGGATGCGCGCGGCGATGTAGCCGATTGCAAAGCCGCCGGCGTGGAGCCCGAACACCGCCCCGAGCAGCCGGCCCGCCGCGCCTCGCACCGCATCGGCGCTGCCGCCGATGATGCTGGCGCAGATCATCGCAATCACGATGACGGACAGTAGCGGCAGCGCGAGTTGCGTCCGCTGCACGATCCGCGGCGCGATCCGATTCGCCGCCACGCCGAGTACGACCGGCAGCACCACGACCTGGAACGTGCTGATGAAAAGTCCCCACGCGTCCACCTTCACGAGCGTGCCGGCAAGCCACGAGGTGAGCAGTGGCGTCATCACGACGGCGGCAATCGTGGAGCACATCGTCATGACGACCGACAGGCAGACGTTGCCGCGCGCGAGGTAGGTGACGACGTTCGACGCCGTGCCGCCGGGGCAGCACGCGACGAGGATGAGCCCGACGGCGAACGGCGTCTCGAGCGCGAACAGCCGGCCCATGCTCCACCCGAGCAACGGCATGATGGTGAATTGGGCGAAAAAACCGAGTGCCACGGCCTTTGGCAGCCGCGTGACACCGCGGAAATCATCAACCGTCAGCGTGAGCCCCATGCCCAGCATGATCACCGCGAGCCCCCAGACGATCCACGGACCGCTGAACCAGGTGAACCAATTCGGCTGATACAGCGCGATGCCGCTGAGTGCCACGACCCAGAGCGGAAACGCGTTCGTCAGCCAGTTGAGCACACGGGGCATGGCGGCGAAGTCAGTCGCCGCGTGAGCGGGGTGGCGAGCGCGGAGTGTGAAGCCCGCATTTCCACGCTCCCGGCATCATTGTCGCTCGTTGCTGTGCGCCCGCTTGGTGGTCTTTTCGCGGCCTGCTGTGCATGCGGGTTTAGGCAAAATGCGCCGGAGGCGCACAAGCCGCCGCGGTTTACCCGCCTTCGGCGGGTTTTGCGATAAGCCGGGAAATCACCCAATGCCCGGCGGCCGAACCTGTAATCCGAATTCGCTGCGACATGGCTGCAAACCCAGGATGCGATTTCCCGGCTGACCGAACCGGATTGCGCGTGGCGGCGCGGCGCAACATGGTGTGCCGCGATGAAATTCCTGCATTTGAATTTTGTGCCGCGCAGCGCCGATGTCGCGCTGCTGCTGATTCGGATCTGGTATGGTACCGCGCTGCTGTGGCTTCACGGCTCGGGCAAGCTCATGAATTTCTCGGACATGGCGGAAAAGTTCAGCGATCCGCTCGGGGTCGGCAAAACCGCGAGCCTCGTTCTCGCCATCCTTGGCGAGGCAGTCTGCTCCACGCTCGTCGGGCTTGGAATTTTCACCCGTGTCGCCGCCTTGATTTCCGGCACGACGATGGCGGTCGCATTCTGGTTCGTTCACGGGCACAGGCTCACGGGGCAGGGCAACGGCGAACTCGCGTTCATGTATCTGGGGGCGTTCCTCGCGTTGGTGATTGCCGGTGGCGGAAAATACTCCGTGGACGCAAAGATCGGCGCCAAAACATGAGCGGATTGCGGATTAATCCGGATCCGAAATTCCACGGCGCCAATCGCGCCGGTTCCGCAACTCGGGGAAGCCGCGCACTTTGACGATACGGCGTGGCATTTCCCGTGGTGCCCATCACCATCCGGTCGGCGTGGTGCCCACCACGCGATTCACCGTTACCGGGTGGGCCGGCGCACGTCACTGGCGGTGTCGTTTTACACCCGAACCACAAGAATCCGGATCCTGAACCCGCGAATTCCCCTTGGTAAAAGACCCGCTCTCGCGGAAGGAACGCGATTGCGCCGCCGCCGATCTAATCGACACTACCTCCAGCACCATGATACCGGCCGACACCGCTGACAGCGTCCTGCATCACGAAATTCCGGTGATTCGGAAAATTATCGCGGACGAGACCTGGCTGGAAGGCGAGCGGCGCGGTTGCCCGGTGTCGCCCGATGATCGCGTGGTTCGGGACAAGGTTTGTACGATCGTGCTCGAGATTGGCCAGCAGCTGCGGGAGTCGATCACGCGCGATTTGCCGCCGGGCGCGGTGACGATCCTCCCCACGTATACGCGCGTCGACGACAACCCGTTGCTGAACTGGGAAATTTGACGCGCGGTTTCGTCCCCGTGACGCGTGCGTCTGCGTCCCCTTTCGAGAGGGGTGTCGCGAAAATACTTGATCCCGAGCGGCGGACAGGCGGGATTCGCGGCTACGCCAAGCAGGTGCCGGGCAACCCATCCCGGCGATCAACACCCCGCTCGGCAACCCCGCATGACCCACCTCTGCCGCTTTCGTATTTCCCAAATTTGTCGGTCTGTATTTCCCGTATTGGTTTTGGCCCTACCGTTTGCGATCCCCGTTCGGGCGCAAAGCCCAACCTCGGGTGGCATTCGCGGTGTCGTGGTGAATGAAGCGACGGGAGGTTATGTCGAGGGCGCGGAAATTGTCATTGAGGGAAATCCGCCACGCGCGGCGCTGACGGACAGCCAGGGCGCCTTCTTTATCGGCGGCGTTCCCGCGGGCTCCCACCAATTGCGCGTTGAATCGACGGGCATGCAGCCAACGCAGCTCGCGGTGACGGTCGAGGGTGGCAGCACCAAGGCGCTGACCGTGAGGTTGGTGTCCGACGTGGTTCGGATGGAGCGACTGATGGTCACGGCGCAGGCGGAAGGTCAGGCGCAAAGCCTCAACCTCCAGCGCACGGCCGAGAACATCCGCCACGTGGTCTCCGAGGACGCGCTGGCGAATTCGCGGCTCGGTGAAGTCGGCGAGGTGCTGCAATCGATCCCGGGAATCTATCTCGAGGCCAGCACGCACCAGCCGGTGCGGCCGGTGATTCGCGGGCTCTCGACCGAGCTCAACTCCGTGACCTATGACGGCGTTCGCATCAGCACGTGGCAGGGCACGCGCGATGCGCAGGTGGGGACGTTCCCGGCGGAGAACCTGTCGCGCGTCGAAGTCATGAAATCGGTCACACCGGATCAGGAAGGCGACTCGATTGGCGGCAGCATCAACCACAGCGAGTGGGAGGGGCTGCGCTACTTTGGCCCGGTGCTGTCGACCGGCGCGGTGTTATTGGTCGGCTGGCTGATCCTTTGGTGGATGTACCGGCGGAAGATTTTTCTCCGAGGGTACGTCGCGTATCACCGCTGCGACATGAACCGCCAGCTGACTTCGCCGTAGCTCCAGCGTTTTCCATTGGCGTCCGGAACAATCGCGCCGGACCATTTTCCCGCGGCATCCTTGCGCGTGATCAGTTCCGTCCAGGAATACTCGCCGCGCTCGTAGTCGAACGTCTCGCCGTCGTCATCGTAGAGCGAAACCCGGCCCGGTGCATCGCCGTAGTGCCGCACCTCGAGTCCAACCCGTTCACCCGGCCGGGGCGCATATTGCCGCTCATCTGCCAGCATCGGGATGAGCGCACCGTCTTTGACGAACACCGGCAACTCGCTCAGCGAAGGCGCGACCTCGATGGTCTCGTTCTCGCCGGCGAACTTTCCGGAATGGAAATCATACCATTTTCCCGGCGGCAGAAGCACCCGGCGGGACTGTGCCCCGGGCGCAATCGGCGCGACGAGCAGCGAGTCGCCGAAGAAGTACTGATCCTTCGTTTCCCGCGCCGCCCGCGGCACCTCGTAGGGGTTGGAGGTCGCATCGAGCCGGCCGGGTTCAGAATCCACCGACGCCCTGACGCCCATCGCCAGCGGCATCGGCCGGATAACGGGCGTGCCCTGATGGTGGTATTGCGCGAACGCCTGGTAGAAGTACGGCAGCAGCCGCAGCCGGAGCTGGATGGCCGCGCGGATATGGTCCTTGACCGCCTCGTGCGTCCACAGCTTCTGCGACGAGGCCCAGCCGTTGTAGAGCGCCAGCGGAGAGAAACACACGGCCTGCGTCCGCCGCAGCATGTCCTCGCCGTTGTTGCTGCCGCGGACTTCCGGCGACCAGAGCACGCCGGCGAACCCGCTGTTGCTGACGGCGGTGATGTACTCGTCGAAATTGTAATTGTCGTTGTAGATGACAAACGGATACGGCGAGGCCCCGGCATTGGTGCCGCGAATCTGGCCCATCGTCCGGCGGTTCGCCTGGTGAAAAACGTCGAAGACGACGTGCTGCAGCAGCAACCCGTAGGTCTGGCGCAGCTGTTCCGAATCGTGGCCGGACGGAAAAACCGCGGTGTCGGGCCAAAGGTAGCGGTCGTAGCCATCGACCTCGTCGAGCTTGAACCCGCCGATCGCCGCGGGGTTGGCGGTGAGGACGGTCTGCCGGAGATGAGCCGCGAAAATTTCACGGGCCTGCGCCATGCTGTAATCAGGCACAATCCCGTTCCACACCAGATGAGTCCCGGCGTAGGGCAGGAGTTTCGGATACAGCGGCGTGGCAGGCGGCCCCACGTACGGATTGAACCAAAGATTCAGCCGCACGTGCTGCTTTTCCACCTCGGCGAGGAACGCCTTCGGCTCCGGAAACCGTGTCTTGTCCCATTCAAAGGAGCAGGGATACGCGTGATCCATCCAGCCGGGCTCGAGCCCAATCATGTCGAGCGGAATCCGGTTGGCCCGAAATTCGGCGATGTCGGCCAGCACTTCGGCTGCCGTGTATTGCGTTCGCACCCGATTGAGAAATCCCAGCCCCCATTTCGGCGGCAGCGCGCCGCCGCCGCAGAACAGGTTGTAACGCCGCACCGCGTCCATCGGCGTCGGGCCGGCGAAAACGTACACATCGATGCCGGTCGCGCGGGCCAAAACCTCGATCGAGTCGGAACGTGGCTGCGATTGCCAGTTCATGGTGTCGGGACCCGAACCGGATCCCGGGTGCCACACTTTTTTCGTCGTGCGATCGATGATCGGTGGGCGCTGCTTGGCCGCGAGCCGGACACCGTGGCCGACTGTGACCTTCAGGTATCGTGCCGAATCGAACAATACCGCGAAGCCGCGGGTTGAAACGTACAGCGGCACGGGTGCATGGGTGCGGCCGGTAATTTTCTGGCTGCTGCTCCAATGATCCACGTGCAACTCGAAGATTGCCCCGTTGCGCCGCAGGTTCGCGAAGTCGACGCCGAGTCCGTAAATGTCCTCACCGGCCGCGAGCGGAAAACGGATCGTGGTGTTCGCGTTGACCTGCCGGCCTTCGATTTCGCCGGACTCGAGTGGAAAGACCGCGGCCGGCATCGCCGCCAGGCCGGATGCTGCGGGTTTGCCGCCGGCGGCCGAAAGCAACGTGAGATCCTCCGGCTGCCCGATCGTGCTCTTCCACACCCCAGGCGCGACCTGCGTCCAGACCGGATTCGCGGGCGGCGATACCTGCGTCGCTCCGATCGGCGTGAGTAACAGCGACGCCAGGACGGTGATGAGAATGCGCATCGGTGAAATACTCAGCCAGCAATCCGACTCGACGCCAACCTGACAATGGTCCTGCCGGTTGAGGCGTTAACCAGCCGCCGGGCGTGTTGGTGAACTTTCGCTCCGAAGCGGCACGCGGGCATACAAGGTTCGGCCCACTGCGTCGTCACCGGACAAGGTCACGAGCGAGACAGCCGTGCTGGGGCCGGAAAAAACGGACTAGCGGACCGCCACTTCCCGGACGAGCCAGTTCAAATACTCCTCCAGATTCGTATAGCCGTCGCCATTCCGATCGAGATTTCGATCCTTGGCGTCCCGCGGATCGAGGCCCCGCTCCTTTTCCCATGCGTCGGGCATGCCGTCGCGGTCGGCGTCGGGCGCTGGCGCCAGCGAGCGCAAGACGGGCCACCCGCCGACGTCCTTCTGCGAGTCGATGATGCCGTCACGGCCGAAGTGCGGTTTGCCCGTGCGGACCTCCTCGACCACCCGCCGATCGATTGCGTCCCGCGCGAGCGAGGCGCCCGCAACGGCCAGCACCGGTGCAAGCGCGTCCACGGCTGAGCTCTCGTAGGAAATGCTCGGATAAGCGAATGGCTGGCGCGTGCGATTTCCGATTCCAGTGCCATCGCGAAAGTGGACGCCGCCGGCCCAGTTGTCCGCGGAAATTTCCGGAAAACCCTCGACGTGGTTCCCCTCGAGATAAAACAGGGCCTGCTCGGGCACATCTGGCTCGGCGTTCTTGAGGATCCGAAAAATGCAGTTGCGCACATTTTCCCGCGTGGCCGGGCCGGGCTTGTAGTAATTGGCCACCCAATTCACGTGGGAATGCGCTCCGTCGGCGCAACTGGCGGCGCCCCAGTTGAAGATAACATTGTTGCGGCAATCGACCTGACAATGGCGCCGCCAGCTGATCTTCGGATTCCGATCCATGTGATGCGCGAAAAGATTATGGTGATAACTCTGGCGCAGCGACCCGATGATCCCGCCCTTGCCATGTGCCCCCTTGTCGTGAATCGAATTGTGCAGGCTCTCCGCCACGAGGCACCATTGCACCGTGAGCAGGTCGACCTTTTCGGACTGGGCGGATAAACACTCGTCGATGCTCCAGCTCGCGCTGCAATGATCCAGGATGATGTTGGAGCCGGCACCCACTGAAATCGCGTCCTGCCTGGCGCCCCCTTCGTCGCCCAGCCGGGAGCGCAGGAATCGCACGACCACGTGATCCGCCTCCACCCGCAGCGCGTGGTTGCGCAGGGTGATGCCGTCGCCCGGCGCCGTCTGGCCGGCAATCGTGATCTGCGGATGATTGATGACCAGCGGCGCAGCCAGCGCAATCGTGCCGGAGAGATCGAACACAATCGTGCGGGGTCCGCGCGCGGAGCCGAGCCCCTCACGCAGCGAGCCCGGCCCGGAATCGTCCAGCGTGACGACATGATAAACATCGCCGCCGCGGCCTCCCTGGGCGAAACGGCCGAAGCCCTCTGCCCCGGGAAAGGCGGACGGCTGCGGGTCCGCCGCCAGTACGGTGGAGGCCGCTAGGCCGGCGCTGAGAAGGAAAAATTTCATGCCGTTATTCCCAAAGATATTGTTTTTTCTGCCCGATTTCAGCTCGGTCACCTTGGTTGCGGGTGCGCGGGGGCTAATCGCGGGGTTCATCGTGCCTCGGCTAGAATCTCCCCCGGACACCGACAATGGCGCGCCGCCCGATATCCTGAATCTGGCCCGCCAGCAACCGGCCGCCGGCCCGGGGGCCGCCGATGTCTTCGCGTAGGTCATTCCCGAATACATTGGTGACGTCGGCAAAGACCGACAGCCAGTGGGTGAAGCGGTAGGAGACGCTCACCTCGCCATTGAGCTGGCTCTGGTTGAAGCGGTTGTCCATCGGGTTGTCGCTGAAGTCCGTCTGGTAGTCGCCGTTGTAGTTGAGATGGAAGCGAAGCGTCCACGGCCTCCTTTCATACGCCAGGCCGATGTTCCACACGTCGGGGATGATGTCGGTCAGGTCACCGTTCGACGTCACGTGCGTGTAGTTGGCATACATGCTGAATCCCCTGAGCCACGAGGCGAACCCGCCCAGGTGCTGGCTGTAGGCGAGCTCGATGCCCCGGATTTCGCCGCCGCCCCGGTTGCCCTCCGAGCGAAACGTCCAGCCCTCGTATTTCGGATCGAGCCGGAACTGCTGCAACAGCGCGGGCGTCAGGTTGGTGTCGATCGAGTAAATGAAGTTCTTGATGTCCTTCTGGAAGGCTCCGACGGAAATCATCCCGACCGGCTCGAAATAATATTCGAGGCTGACGTCGTAATTCCGCGACTCCTGGGGCAGCAGCCCGACATTGTTCATCCGGATGCTTTGCGCCGGATCCCCGTCTTCGCTCACCGTGTCGTTGATCGCCGTTTTCGGGATCAGCCGCTGAAACGCCGGCCGGCCGATGGTCTCCGAGTAACTCGCCCGGGCGAGCAGATTGCCGGCAAACTCATACCGGAGATGCAGACCGGGAAACCAGTTTCGGTAGGTCCGCCGATTTTCGATCAGGTGCCATTCCGAGCGATAGAAGGCGATGAGCTGGTCGACCGTCGCGGCGGCGGGCGGGCCGGCTTCGTTTCGATCATACACCCATCCGGCCCCTTTGACTTGCGTCTCCTCCATGCGGAGTCCGCCCAGCAGCTGGAGCCGGCCCAGCCGCACATTGGCCTGGAGATAGGCCGCCGACACCTCTTCGCGCACCGATCCGTTGTCGAGAAAGGATTCCTGGATCTCGCGCGGTGAGAAAGTCTGCTGCCAGCCCTGCGGGTTTTGCTGGGTATACTCGAAGATTTCCTGCGCGTCCGCGAAAATGGCCAGGTTGGCGTAACGCTCGATGCCGAAGAATGGACGCTCCTGCACCACGGCCGTCGTCTTGAACAAGTTCCAGTCGGGCGCCACGTAAACCCGATTGCGCCGCCCGTCTTCAAAGTATTTCCGCTCGAGTTGCTGGCCCCGGTGCCGCAGGCCGGCCTTGAGGGTCACGGGCAACCTCGTCGGCAGATTCTTGGCCAGGTTGACGTGGCCCGCCCATACCGCCTCCTCCGAGTCGCCATAGCGGAAGAAGGGAGACTTGGTGATGCTGCTCACATTCCAATCCCCCAGCAGTCCCTCGCCGGACGTCCGGGTGAGGGTCGGGAAATAATCCAAATCGTCCTGCCGTTCGATGATCCAGCCAAGCGTGCGGCCGGACTGCAGATTGAAGAGCCAGCGATCCTGGTGGCCGTTGGCCGGCGCATAGGTTGCCCCGTAATCCAACTTGTATCCGCAATCCACCCACTGCTGCTTTCCGCCGGCCTGAAAGGACCAGGTCCGCTGCGTGTCGAGCGTGGTGTTCGACTGGGTGGCTTCCCGGCCCAGCGCGAAGACCGTGCGGAGATTGTTCGAAGGCTCGCGCGTGCTCAAATCGCGCACGTCGCGGCCTGGCACCGCCCGGTCCTCCCGGACCTCCACGGTCAATTCCCGCGAGCGGTTGTCCTGCAGGTAATCGTTGAACATGACACTGAGGAAGACGGACGACTTGTCGTTGAATCGATAGTCGAACTTGGCGCCGCCCCCGGTGCGCTCGCGCGAACGCTTGTCCGGCTGAAAGCGGACCCGCCAGATCGGATTCGGGCCCTCCGCCGGACCCGCGTAAAACGTGCTCGAGGAATCGCGATCCCGAAACGACTTGCTGTAATTCAGAGAGAGAAACACGCCGAATTTGCGCTCCGGTCCGAACGCGTCGGAGTATTGAAGGCTGCCGAACGGCCCCGTGTTGGAGAACAGCGTCTGGTGATTGATCCCCGCGCGATAACTTACATACGCCTCCTTGGTGTCGAAGGCCGACCGGCTGATTAGATTGACCGTGCCACCGATGGCATCCGCGTCCATGTCCGGCGTGGGCGCCTTCACCACCTCGATGCTTTCGATGAAATCCGCCGGCAGCTTGTCGACCTCGAATTCGCGCTCGGTCTTCTGTCCGCCCGGGCTGGGCAGCCGCGTGCCGTCCAGCGTCACCGCCGTGTGGGCGGCGGCCGCGCCGCGCACCCGCACGGTTGTCACTTCGTCGATGCTTCCGCCGGTGCTGATGCCCGGCAGTCGCTTCAGGAACTCGCCCAGATTGCTGTCGGCCAGATTGCCGAAGGCATCGATTGCGACCACGGTTTTGAGATTGGCCGCCTGGCGCTGCACCGCGATGGCATGAGCGTTGCCTTCCCGCAGGCCGGCGACGACAAACTCCTGGAGCTTGTAGACCTCGGAGGTGAGGGAAATCGGCGGCACGCTGGTCTGTCCGCGCGCCACCTCGACCGGCGTGGACGATGCGTCCAATCCCGGATACGTCGCCCGGAGCACCTGGCGGCCGGTGGGCACCCGGCTGATTTCGAAGCGGCCGGTGCGGTCCGTGACCTCGGACAAGCCGGTTCCCTCCACGGTCACCACGACGCCCGCGAGAAAATCGCCCGTCGCGGCATTCAGCACGCTGCCGATCACAATGCCCTGCGCCTCCGACTGCGCCCGGCAGGGCCGCACTGTGATTACCGAAATCAAAAGGAGCAGCGCGGTGAGCGCGACCTCACTAGTGCCGCGGGAGGTTGGGCGGCGTGATGCGGTTTTCATGGGGTTGTTTTCGAGGCTGGAGCCGGGGCAGAGAACGCGAAACTGCACCCCGTGAATAACGCGGCCCAAGCCGTCCACCAAGTGGAATCAACGAACAGGAAGGGCGCCCAGCGAACCGCCCGCGCCTTAAACACCGGCGAGGGACGTCACGCGCGGGTGCAACCGGCGCGCCGCAACGGAGCTGCGTTTCGCGCGCGTGGCGGTTCTCGGCATTGTAGCACGCGATGAACTCCGTGAGATCCTCGAAACGCATCGGCCTCCGCTTGAGCGTGTGATGCACGTTCGTCCGGTAATCGTAATACCAAATTTCCTTCGTCCATGGGTCCTTCGCCGCGGTCTGGTTGTCGAAGAAGAGCACATGCTGCTCGTTTTGCCGAATGGCGGATTCGCCAGCACGTAGTCGTAGCGTTTGCCCGTGTCGGCGATGAGTGCATCGGTGGGCAGGATCGGACTCTCGCCGTCGATTTCGCCGATGTTGTGGAGAAACATGTTCATCAGGCACAGCCGCCGCGTGTTCGCGACGATCTCGTGTCCGGCAAACGTGCTGTGCTTCAGGAACTCCTTCTGCGCCTTGTTCAGCTTGTGGCGCGCGAGCAGGTGATCGTAGGCCGTGAGGAAGAACCCGCCCGTGCCGCACGCGGGGTCGGCGATCGTCCTGCCGGGCTCGGGGCCGCAGGCACTCGACCATCCCGCGGATCAGCGCGCGCGGCATGAAATATTGCCCGGCGCCCGACTTCGTTCGCCATAGCCGAAACCGTCGTCGCGCAACGTCGTGCAGAAGCTCCAGACTTTGGAGATGATGGAGTCGGTGGTCATGGGAGGATTTAGTGCAGGCCTATCCTGCCAAAATCGCAGGATACTTGGCAGAATACCTGCCGGACAAAATGTCCGGCTCGGTGCTCCGTAATTTCTGCCCGGTAGAAAAATGTAGAAAACTGTAGCTTGATTTTGCACATGTGTGCGCCGATAGTCTCGGCAGCTCATCAACCAAGTGTTGAAGGAGTAACGAGGCCGTCCTGCAAAGGGCGGCTTCAGCGTTTCTGGGCAGCCCAATAGGCATGGTGTTCTTTGCGATACTTCTCCTGCCGGTGACGGTGGTCCACGTGATATTGCGTCCAAGGAAGCACGTAGTCGCCCCGGTCAGCCACAATCATGAGATAGCTGAAATCAGGTAATGCCAGCAGGTATCGCTCTTCTCCTCGACGTTCATTTTTCCACCAAAGGATTCGATCGGCCGCGTCGGGATTTCGGTTGGGAAAAGCCTCCATCGTGGGTCGTGGCCAGCGGATGCGCTCGCAGCGCCGCATTTCAATGAGCCGGTCGGCCTCCGTCGCGCCTTCGGAAATGAAATGCCAGAATTTTCCTCCTTCAGCAACGTGGGGCGGAGGAGGGAGTAGCCCGTGCGTTCCCTGATGCGCGCCACGAGAGCATTCTTCGCGAGGCTCTGATTCAAATCGCGATTCACGTAGCCGACCGCGCCAAGCAGCAGGTCGGCGAGTTGCAGTTGCTCCACCGCGTGCGACTCCACCACCTGCACGCGCTCCACGATCTGACGGTCGAAGTCGTAGAGATTGTTGCACAAGACCTCATGGAGCTTCGCCACCTTGCGGGAGCTGCGGGTATCTTTCTTGTCGAGATAGAGGCGGAAGCGGGCATCCGGTGTAAGCAGCGGTTCGAAGAAGCCAAACATCATCTTGTAATACCAGTCGTCATGACTCTGGCCGAAGTCGGCGTGGCGCAGTCCGGCCTTGTGAGCCACCCACGCGCGAAAATGGACGTCATCGTCATCGAAGAAGTAGTTAAGCACCGTCAGGTAAAAGTCCTGTTTCGCGGGTGAGACCTTCGACCACTTCATCTCGAAGTCCGGCGGCAAGCCGTGCGCCACCTTGATCTCTCGTATCCGCACTGCGGTCTCCCGCGCTTTCTCCTGCAAACACCACACCACGCCGAGCACCATCACTGACTGGTGATCGTGTTCCAGATGGCAGCTCTCGTCCGTGTAGAGGTTGAAGACTTGGGGCATGTGCGGAGCTGCGGCGCAGCGTCAGACGTTCAATCGAGACGGGAAGCGGAGAAGACGTGATTTTTCCGGCCGGAAGGGACGCGTGGTGTGCCGTTGGACTTTGTGGCCGCCGCCCGCTCGGCGCGGATGCGTTCGAGGAGGACGCTGGCGGGTTCGTCGGCCGGGTCCTGCGGCACGAGCTCGCCGACAAGGGCCTTTTTCAGGATCGCCTGCCGCAGCGCGTCGGCTTTCTGGAAGTTCGTGGCGATTTCGGATTCGCGGGCGGATTGTCCGGGGGTCTGGTCGGGAGGCATGTATTCGCGGCGGTGGCGCAAGCTGGATCGAGCGAAGTCCGGTGCGAGCGGGCGACGGGCGCTGAACTGGCGGCACGCCCGCGCCAGCAGTCGAGCAATCACTGCGGTGCGCGGAAAGGAGGAGAGTCGATGGGCGCGGACCGAAGCAAAAGAAAAACCCGCGCCGTTGCCGGCGCGGGTTGTTCAAAGTCGCAACGTTGGGTCGTAGCGTCCGCCTGCCTTACTTCTTCTTCGCCGCCTTCAGCTCGGTGATCGCCGCCTGCGCCGCGGCGAGCCGGGCGACGGGCACGCGATACGGCGAGCAGCTCACGTAGTTCAAACCGAGCTTGTGGCAGAACTTCACCGATTCCGGATCACCGCCGTGTTCGCCGCAGATGCCGATCTTGAGGTTCGGATTCGTCGCGCGGCCCTTCGTCACGGCGATCTTCATCAGCGCGCCAACGCCGGTCTGGTCGATCGTGGCGAAGGGGTTCTTCTTCACGATTTCGAGTTCGGCATAGTGCGGGAGGAACGAGCCGGAGTCGTCGCGCGACATGCCGAGGCAGGTCTGCGTGAGATCGTTGGTACCGAAGCTGAAGAACTGCGCGGTCTGCGCGACTTCGTCGGCGGTGAGCGCGCCGCGTGGAATCTCGATCATGGTGCCGACCGTGTAGTTAATCTTCACCTTCTTCTCGGCCATGACTTCCTTCGCGACGCGGTGGACGATTTCCGCCTGCAGATCGAGCTCACGCTTGAAACCGACGAGCGGGATCATGACCTCGGGCTTGACCTTGATGCCCTCCTTCTGGACCAGCGCGGCCGCTTCGAACACGGCGCGGGACTGCATCTCGGAAATCTCCGGATAGCCGATCCCGAGGCGGCAGCCGCGCAAGCCGAGCATGGGAGTGAATACGTGGAGCTGGTGCACCCGGGCGGCGATTCTCTCCGTCGTGATGCCGAGCTTCTTCGCGAGGTCGGCCTGCTGGGCCTCGGTGTTCGGCAGGAATTCGTGCAGCGGCGGATCGAGGAACCGGATCGTGACCGGGAAGCCCTTGAGCGCGCGGAAGATTCCGGCGAAGTCGTCGCGCTGGTAGGGGAGGAGTTTCGCGAGCGCGGCTTTGCGCTCGGCGAGCGTCTCGGCGAGGATCATCTCGCGCATGGCGTCGATGCGATCGCCCTCGAAGAACATGTGCTCGGTGCGGGTGAGGCCGATGCCGGTCGCGCCGAAGGCCATCGCGTTCTGCGCCTGGGCGGGCGAGTCGGCGTTGGTCCAGACCTGGAGGCGGGTCGCTTTCGCGCACCACTTCATCAGTTGCTGGAAGCTCTGGCACTTTTCGGTGGCCTGTGCGGCTTTGTCGCCATCGATCAGGCCGGCGATGATTTCGGCCGGCGCGGCCTTGAGCTGGCCGGCGTAGACTTTGCCGGCGGTGCCGTCGATCGATAGCCAGTCGCCCTCCTTGAAAGTCTGGCCGGCGACGTGGACGGTGCGTGCATTGTAATCGACTTCGAGCGCCGCGGCGCCGCACACGCAAACCTTGCCCATCTGGCGGGCGACGAGCGCGGCGTGCGAAGACACGCCACCGCGCGCGGTGAGGATGCCCTCGGCGGCAATCATGCCGCGGAGATCTTCCGGCGAGGTCTCGATTCGGACGAGGAGGACTTTTTCGCCCTTCTCGGCGCCCACGACGGCGCGGTCCGCGTTGAGAAAAATCCGGCCGGAGGCGGCGCCGGGGCCGGCGGGAAGACCGGTGGCGATGACCGGGGCTTTCTTCACCTCGGAAGCGTCGAACACGGGCGCGAGGAGCTGGTCAAGCTGGTCGGCCGGGTTGCGCATGACGGCGGTCTGCCAGTCGATGAGCTTCTCCTTGAACATATCCATGGAGAACTTCAGCGCCGCCATCGCGGTGCGCTTGCCGTTTCTCGTCTGGAGCATGTAGACGACCTTGTCCTGGATGGTGAACTCGAAGTCCTGGACATCCTTGAAATGCTTCTCGAGCACGCCGCGGATGCGCTCGAGCTCATGGTAGGCCTCGGGCAGGTGGTTGATCAACTGCGCGACCGGCTCGGGTGTGCGGACGCCGGCGACGACGTCCTCGCCCTGCGCGTTGATGAGAAACTCGCCGTAGAATTCCTTCACCCCGTTCGCGGGGTTGCGCGTGAACGCCACGCCGGAGCCGGAGTTGTCGCCCGTGTTGCCATAGACCATGGCCTGCACGTTGACGGCCGTGCCCCATTCGGTGGGGATGTTGTATTTGCGGCGGTAAACGATTGCGCGATCGTTCATCCACGAGCCAAACACCGCGCCGGCGGCGCCGACGAGCTGCTCCCACGGAGTGGCGGGAAATTCCTTGCCGGCGCGCTCTTTGACCAGGGCCTTGAAGCGGACGACGAGTTCCTTGAGGTCGTCAACGGAGAGCTTGGTGTCCTCGATCTCATGGTTGCCGTAACGCTCGTCCTTGAGCTTGCCGATGACGGTTTCAAATGGCTCGTGGTCCTCGTCGGGGCGCTTTTGCACGCCGAGGACGACGTCGCCATACATCTGGACGAAGCGGCGGTAGCAATCCCACGCGAAGCGCGCGTTGCCGGTCCGCTTCGAGAGAGCCTCGACCGTGGCGTCAGTGAGACCGAGGTTGAGAATCGTATCCATCATGCCCGGCATCGAGTCGCGCGCGCCGGAGCGCACCGAGACGAGCAGAGGGTTCTCGAGATCGCCGAAGGTCATGCCGGTCTGTTGCTCGAGCGACTTGATGCCGGCCTCCATCTGGCCGCGGAGGGCCGCGGGATAGGTGCGCTTGTTGGCGTAGTAGTACGTGCAGACCTCCGTCGTGATCGTGAAGCCGGGCGGCACGGGCAGGCCGATGCGGCACATCTCGGCGAGGTTGGCGCCCTTGCCGCCGAGCAGCGGTTTCATCGAGCCGTTACCGTCGGTTTTCTTGCCGAAGAGGTAGACGTATTTGGCGGCCTTCGGAGAGCCGGATTTTTTGGCGGGTGCGGAGGCGGTCTTGGCCTTCGACGCGGATTTGCCCGCCTTGGTGGATTTCTTGGCTTTGGATTTAACGGCCATGATGAGTGGATTTGAGATTTAGGACCGAGTGCGATCTGGGCGCAGAGAGGAAGCAGGGGATACCTCCGCGGCGAGGGCTGTCAACGATGCAGCGGGCCGAGGCGAATCGGCGCGTCATTTTGGGCAAAATATGACACGGGAAAAGTGAAAGTGAAAGTGAGAGTGAGAGTGAAAGTCGGAAGGAAATGAGGAGTTCGGCGTCCGCGGCGTCACCCGATTTTCCCCTCTGTTTCACTCTCACCCTCACTTTCCCTTTCACTTTCAATGGAAACTTCCCACCATCGCCATTCCTTCCGCTTCTGTGAGCGAACCTGAACACAATCCCGAAGACCCTTACACTCCCGCGGAGGTCGTGCCGCCAGCCGCCCCGCGTGAGAAACCGATGAGCTTCTGGGAGCATCTTGAGGAGCTGCGCGGCACCCTGATCAAGAGCACGGTCACGTTCGTGCTCTTCGCGGTGTTGATCGGCGTCTTTCTGAAGCAGTTCAACCACGTTCTCTTGTGGCCGCTGCATACAGCCGTGGCGCACTACCCCGGGCTTCAGATCAAACTCGTGACGATCTCGATGCTCGAGGTGTTCACGATGATCATCCAGATGTGCGTGCTGGGCGCCTTCACGCTCTCCGCGCCGTTCATCCTCTTTTTCATCGCGCAGTTCGTGTCGCCCGCGCTGACCGAAAAAGAGTTGAAGGTGGTGCTGCCGCTCTGCATTTCGGCGCTGCTGCTCTTCCTCCTGGGCGCGTCTTTCAGCTTTTTCCTGCTGATGCCGAGTACGATCCGGATCGCGATCGAGCTGAATCAGACCTTCGACCTGGAGTTCATGTGGACGGTCGGGAAGTACTACGGGACGTTGATGTGGCTCGTCCTCGGCGTGGGCGGCACATTCGAATTTCCGCTCATCGTTGTGCTGCTGGTCTGGCTGGGCATCCTGTCCACGGCGACGCTCCGAAAATATCGCCGCCATGCCATCGTGGTGATCTTTGTCCTCGCCGCGATTGTGACGCCGACGCCGGATCCAATCAACCAGACGTTATTCGCGGTGCCGCTCTATCTTCTTTTTGAAATCGCGGTCCTCGTTTCGTCGCAGATCGAGAAGAAGCGCGCGAAGAACGCAGCGTAATTTCTTGTCGCGGTAATCCGTTCCTGGGAGCGCGGGCGTCCCGCCCGCAAAGATCGAGTGGCTGCGGCTTCCAGCCGCAGATTCGGTAGGATTGGCGATCGCTATTTCTCTGCGGGCGAGGGCGCCCGCGCCCCGAGCACCACCGGCAGGTTTACCCGCCTCTGGCGGCGCCGAAGGCGACCAGGGATCCCCGTGCCACTTTCAATTCATGCGGGCGAGACGCCCGCGCTCCCAGGAGCCGAGCCCATGCTATTCGCGGTTTCCAAATCCTCGTCCGTTCGCACGATTCGCGGGCGGATTGTTTCGTTTCGCCGTCTGCGGCGAAACGTCACATGCCCTTCTTCACGAATGCCACGTCCGAATCGGTATCCTTGATCCGAATCGTTTTCTGGCCCTGCGAATCCTTGCCGATGTACTCGATGCTCGCCGCCACCAGCACAGGCAGCTTTTTGCGCAAATCGCGACTCTCGCCTTCGCTCGTCACATCGATGGTCCACACCTCGTTCGGCGGGCGGCCCTCGACCGCGGGCGCATTTTCGCGCGCGGAAAGCTTCAAGTATTTCTCGTACACCGTGACGGTGATTTGATACTCGCGGAATCCGGCAAACTCGGTCGTGGGCGGATCCTGTACCGTGATGGTCTGGTAAATCGGCCGACCCTGGGAGTCGGTGCCGACCTGCACACGCTCCGTTCGAATCTGCCCTGGAAGCGTGATATACACCGGCTCCGAAACCGTCTCGCGCCGCGACACCGGCGGGCCCACGCCGTAGTCGAGATCGACCACGATGTCGGGCTTCACCCCCGGCGGGGCTTCATACATTCCCTTGCCGGACAAGGCGGTCTTCACGTAACCCGCGGCCTCCTTGTAACGCAGCGAATCGTCGGCCACGAGGGGGTTCTTGTTGTGGAGCTCGTAGGAAAGCGCGCTCTCGGCGTTTGGCTTGGCCAGCGAGTCGACCTTCACCTCCGTGCTGGTGGCGCAACCCGCGAGAAGCGCGGCGCCGAGCAGCGCGACCGCACCGGCCCAGCGCGCCTGCATCGGGCCGGTTCGCCGCGCCTCCGATGTGGAATCGGGTTTCATAGGGAACACGCGGGAATGTAACCGAAGAAATTTCGGAGGCAACTCCCGGATGCTGACAGTTCTGTTACGAGCAGTCCGCTCCTGCGTTTTGCTTTTAGCCCGCATGAACTTGAGGGCTGCGATGGCCAACATCGTGGCCGAAGACGGAGGAACCCTGAATGGCGCGCAGACTGGAAAAAATGCGGCTACCGACGTCGGTCCTCGCGCTGGGCGCGAAGGACGACACGAAACATCTGCACACAGAGCCAGAAGACGCCGGTCATGCAGGCCGAACAGAGCCCGCCCCAGAGCAGAACCATGGTGTGGTCCCGCGACGGCACGTGGGACGCGACAATGTTGTAGATGAAAACGAAAAACCCGATGACCAGCACGGCATCCACAACGAGGCTGAGCGGCGAGGTGAGTTTGCGTTCCGGCGAGGCCATTTGCCGAAAAAGAGAGCGACAAACCTCATGTTGTCCACGGAAATTTGGCGGGTCGTGGGGAGGAGGCCTCCAATGGATGTCGATGCCGTTCGAGTCGCGGGTATCTCCTCGGAGGTTGGCGCGTGGCACCGTCGAGCGGCCGTGTTGTGGTGCGTGGCATGGTCGTCGGTCGTCTGGCCCATAGGCTCGAACTTCTTTCGCGATTCGGTCGCGCTCGGAAATGTCCGGACGCGCTGACCAAGAAACAGCTAGACTCGGGTGCGGCCAAAACCCATTACACCCCCGTGACACCCGACAATGTCGCACCCGGACTGCAACTCGGCTCCACCGGCGGCGTCTCACGTCCCATCCCCATGGCGAAACCAGCCTCCATCGGTGTGCATGATCAATCGGCGACGTTGCGTCAGCTGAAAGTGCTGGTCGTCGTGCTCGTGCTTTCGAACATCGGGCTCGGTATTTTCGGTTTTTTCCTGCTGCGCGCCGTTGATCGCCGCTATTCGGAACTAATCGGCAACAGCATTCCGGTTCTCAGCGATCTGCAGATGCTCACGGCCAAAGCGGTCGAGGCCATGCGCAGCACCGGCCCCGATCTGCTCGACGCCACGGCAGCCCATCGCGGGGGCGCCGTTGCGCGCGCACAGCTCGCATTGGGCGCTGACCGCACGACGCGTCAGGAACTGTCGACCGCGCCGTGGATGTCCCGTCGCGGTGAAGCCCGGGCGGATTTCCTGCCGGCCGGGGAAGCCTTCACACGCATCGCGACTGAGATCGTGGGCCTGACGTCGGCGAACAAGATCGGACCTGCCGCCGAGCGGCGCGAACGCGAACTGCGGCCCGCCTACGACCGTTATCTGGCCGCCACCACGAAGGTGGCCGATGTGCTCGAGGCCGAGAGCCTGAGCGCAAACAAGGATTTTTCCGCGCGCACCGGGAGCCTGTCCACGGTGATGCTGGGCCTCGGCAGCTGGCCCGTGGTCATCCTCGTGGGGTTGCTGCTGCTCACGGCGATCTTCGTCGTCGTGTTGATGGTGCTGTTCCGCGGCCGTGAGATGAGCGACATGCCATAGCCGGGGAATTTCACCCTCTGCTCCGCTGCGAACGTACAGCGTGTTCGCTTGTGCCGTGCGCCGGCGCGCGCTCCACGATTTCCCGGCTAAGGGCAAAACCGCTCTGCGGTTTTGCATTTAGCATTACTTCGTTAAGTTCGGCTCCAAATGCCGACGATTCTCAGAGGTAATGTCACGTAATACGTGACATTCGAAAAATCGCCGTTTTTCACGAGGGACTTAACAGAGTAATATTAGCCCGCATGAACGCGGGGCGCTCGCCGGAACATTGGGATGTTGGCGGTCAGACACGGGTGACGACCATTTCAAGTGTGAAAAATGCGGGCTGGGCGATTTCGGATCGCGGATTTCGGATTTTTTCAGTCAACGGCGATTTGACAAGTATCTCCGCACCGCCGGCAACCGAGAGTGCGAGGGGCAGGAATCCGCGTCCGAACTCGCCGTCCTTCGCGGCCCGCGCCGACGGTTCGAAGTGCAACACCGCGGAGTTCGGCCCGGTGCCGACAATCGTCCCGTATCCGGTCCGCGCGGCGCCACGCCGGAAGAACTCGGCCTCGAGTTCGATTTGCAGTGACCGCTCACTCACGCCGGGGCGCAGCAACCCGCGCAGTTTCACGAAGCCGGCCGCCGTGGCGTCGACGGCCTGCTTCACCAAACCAATTTCCGTGGCGTCCTTCACGCGGTGCGAATGGGTAAACGCTTCGCGGACTCGTGTGCGCAATGTCGTATCAACCGGAACAGCAAGTGGCGGTGAACCGAGCCAGGCGACGGGGCGACCGCCGCGCGTCGAGAGCCAGCCGGGCAGATGCTGGAGCGAATCGCCCGGAAGCTGCCCCCGGCCCTCCCACACGCGTTCTGCTTCCGTGACCAGCGGCACGAAATCCTTCCATCCGTCCGCGCCGTCACGGGGATCGAAGGCGATGACGCCGCCCGCGCATTCCCGGCCCGCCAGGTAATAGTATTCCGCGTGCGACCGAAACGGATACGTCTGGTCGCTGTGCTCCGGCAGCGGCACCGGGTCGCCGGCGCCGACGAGGAGGATGGCGTCGCCGAGCGGAAGGGCGGCCGCAATGCGGGCGCGGCGCTGGGCCAGATAATCGTTTGTCACGCGAACACCGTGTCGCCGGCATGGCGCGGCCGCAAGGCGCGCGAGCCACCCGCCGCGAACGCAACACCGCGCCGGGCGCGGCTCCGGCGACGGCCTTCAGCGCGCCACGCCGAGGGTGTAGGTTTCTCCGGCCGTCGTCGCGAAATCGACCGTGTGCGCCAACGGCGCCCTTGCCTCCGGCAGTGCCTGCGCGTTCGCCACGATCGGTTTGCCGGCGTCGACGATTCGATAAAAAGGATTCGGGTTTGCGGCGCGCGCCGGTTTTAGGTCGAGCGCAGTCCCGCCGCTCGCGGACGCCACGGTCACGGGTTCGTTCGTGCGCAGCCGGAGATTTCCACCGAGCTTCGCTCTTACAGCGGCCCGGGTGAGTTTCCCGCCCGCCCACTCGAGATCGACTTCAAACCCGCCGCGTGCCTTGAGTCCGGTGACTTTTCCCGCCGGCCAGGCCGACGGTAGCGCCGGCAGCAGTTGGAGCACCCCGGCATGGCTTTGCACCAGCATCTCCGCGATGCCGGCCGTGTAGCCGAAGTTGCCGTCGATCTGGAAGGGCGGGTGCGCGTCGAACATATTCGGATACAAACCACCGCCGCGCATGTTGACCTCACTCGTGCCCACCAGCCGGAACAGATTGCGGACGATGGCGTAGGCGTGATCCCCGTCCTGCATCCGCGCCCAAAAATTGATCTTCCAGCCCATCGACCAGCCCGTGGCCTCGTCGCCGCGGATGGCGAGGGTCCGCGCCACGGCGCGAAACAGCTCCGGCGTCGCCTCGGCATTGATCTGGTTGCCCGGATGCAACGGGTAGAGATGCGACAGGTGGCGGTGCCTGGGATCCTGATCCTTGTAGTCTTCCCGCCACTCCTGCAGCTGGCCGCTTGCGCCGATCCGATAAGGGGCGAGTTTCGCGAGCTTCCCGCGCAGTTCGCGCGCGAGCCCGGCGTCGCGGCGCAGCAGTTCCGCCGCTTCGATCGTCCGGGTGAACAGCTCGCGGATGATGGCGAGATCCATCGTGCCGCCGACGGCAGTCGCGGCCGGCTTTCCTTCCGGCGAAATGAAATTGTTTTCCGGCGACGTGCTCACGGGTGTCACGAGTTCGCCATTGCCCGCATCGCGCAGCCAGTCGGCGTAGAACTCCGCCGCGCCCTTCATGATCGGGTACGCCTCGTCCGCGAGAAATTTTTGGTCGCCGGTGAAAAGATAGTGCTCCCACAGGTGCGAGCTGAACCAGCCGCCGGCCATGTTCCAGAATGCGGCCCGGGCCTGGCCATCGACGGGGAAAGCATCCCGCCAGATCGTCGTGTTGTGATGCGTCACCCAGCCGCGGCTGTGGTACATCTCGCGCGCCGCGATCGGACCGGTTTTGGTCAGTTCGGCGAGCATCCGAAAGAGCGGTTCGTGCAGCTCCGACAGATTCGTTGGCTCTGCCGGCCAGTAGTTCATCTCGGTGTTGATGTTGATCGTGTAGGCCGAGGCCCATGGCGGGATGACCAGGTCGTTCCAGATGCCCTGCAAATTCAGCGGCTGCGAGCCGGCGCGCGATCCGGCGATGAGTAGGTAGCGGCCGAACTGGAAACACAGCGCCGCCAGCGCCGGATCACTGGATTCACGAAAGGTGGCGATCCGCCGATCGGTCGGGAGTTTCTCCTTCGCAGTGTCACCCGCGAGCGCGAGCGTCACGCGCCGGAACAACGCGCGATGGTCCGCGATGTGGCGGTCGCGCAGGGTGGCGAATCCGCGTTGCGCGGCGGCACGAACGTCACGCGTGGTGCGCCGCGCGGGATCGATACCGTCGCGGCTCGGGCTCCTGTCGAACCCGTTGAAACTGCTGCCGGCGGACAACAGGAGCACCGCCTCCGTGGCGCCTTCGATCCGGAGCGCGCCGTCGTCGGTGATCACCCGGCCATCGGATTGAGCCAGCAACCGCGCTTCGAAGTACATTCCTTTGCCGCCGATTTCGGGGCCGTACAAGGCGGTGCCGCTGCCGCGTCCGCCGTACGGCTTCACATGCGGCAGTCGCTTCCCACCCGCATCATATAATTCCGGATACCGTTGCTGCTCGCCCGCCTGCTCGATCGTTTCGAGCGGGCGGCGGCCGACGTATCCCGGCAGCTGTCCGCGCAGCACCAGTTCGGCACCGTTCGCCGTCGTCTTGGCCGTGGGGTGCACCGAGGCGAGTGAGATCCTGAACCCAAGTGTGCCGGGTTTGTCGGCCCGAAGCCGGATCGCGATCACCTGATCGGGATGGCTCGCGAAAATTTCGCGCGTGTAGGTGACACCGTTCCGTTCGTAGGTGACGCCCGCCGTCGCGGTGTCGAGATCGAGCCAGCGGCGAAACTCACGGGCGGCGGGTGCCGTGCCGGCCGGCTGGCTGCCCGTGCGCGCACCGGTTGTGGCGGCCGCCGGCACAAAATCGATCAGCAGGTCGCCGAGCGGCTGGTAGCACTGCTGGTTTCGCCCGAGCCAGTGTTTCGTGATGTAGGCATCGGCCTCGGAATTCTTCCCCGCCCGCAGGAGTCCCGTGACGTGATCGAAATCCTTCGTGATATCGATCGTGCGGAGGTCCGCCGGCGGCTCGCCCGAATAAAGCGTGTCTTCATTCAGCTGCAGCCGTTCCTGATCGATGCCGCCAAATACCATCGCCCCCATCCGGCCGTTGCCGAGCGGCAGCGCATCGGTCCAGCGTTCGGCGGGCTTGTCATACCAGAGCGAGAGCCCGGCCGTCGGCTCCGGCAGGTGGGCCGCGGCCGCAAGCGCGGATGGCGCAAGCAACATTCCGAGAACCAGACAGCGCGCGGGTTGCATGGGTGGATCCAAAGCAGAGGCCCGTGCCGGCGCGAGTCTAGGATACGAACACTTACATCGTTCAGCGCTCCAGCCGTCGGCGAGCTGGAGTACTCAGCGCACCGGTTCACCAGCCTCCTCACGCCGGCGGCGACGTTTGCCGCCGGCTCGGCCGCCACGTTTGTCATCTAATAGATGACAAAGTAAATCGGGGCTCGCGCTTCGGATAGCAGGGAGTTGTCCGCTGCGACGGTGCCGCCGTTGTCATCTAATAGATGACAAACGGGATTGGGCGAACGCCACCATGCGCCGGTCTCGGGCCACCGTGTTTCGCGTCGATTCGGATCGATCCGCGTCGCACGTCGATTGGCTCGATTGGCGGTTCCGGCTACGGCAGTTCCTCGATCACCACATGGCGGAACATGATCTCGGCTTTGCAGTTGCCGTGGATCTGAAGCGCCACCACTCCGTCCGGCGCCATGCTGCGGTCGGTTTCTTCATAGGCGATTGTCTTCTCGCCATTCAGCGCGAGTTCGATGTGCGGTCCGCGGCACGTGATTTCGTAACGATTCCAACCGCCCGGTATTTCGAGCCGGCGAATCTGCTCCGGATTCGGCTCGGCGAGGAATTTCTTCCGCCGCGATTCGTCGTAGAGCTTGCCGGAATGGCCGGCGCCAATGTCCGCCTGGTAGCCGCTCATCTCGTTCGGCGGCTGCTTGACCCGCACGCTGCGAAACTGGACGCCGCCATTCACGAATCCCTCGGTGCCGACGAGCTTGTATTCCACGCGCAGGACAAAATTCCGGTACGTGCGTTTTGTCGCCAGAAACTCGTTACGGGGATTCCCTTCGAGCGAACCCCCGACCATCACGCCGTCGCGCACGCGCCACACCGCCGGGTCGCCATCCCAGCCGGCCAGGTCGCTGCCGTTGAACAGCGTTCCCGGCGGCAGGCTCGGCGGCGCGCGATTCCCGGCCGCGACGGCAGCGCCGCCGCCACCCTTTTGTTTGGCCGCTCCAACTGGGAGGCCCTTGGCCACGCGCGTGGCTTTTTTGCGCGTGTCCTCGTCGGGGCCTGACGCGGCGATTTTCGTCAGCATCAGTTTCACCGCGAGACCCTGGTCGGAGTTCAGCAGCGCCGGCGCAATCTGCACGACGGCGAGCGCCGCCTCAGTTTTCACCGCCGGATCGTCAAGATACGGCTGCAGCATTCGGAACGATTCGACGTGCCGCGCGCTGCCCAGGGCCGACACGATTGCCATCTTCTCCTCTGGCGACCGCACCAGCGCATTGGCTTCGCCCAGGAACGCCACGGCGTTGAGCGGCGAACGATCCCGGCCCGCCGCCACATTGCCCGCCATCCGAATCGCGCTGCGCAACGCGAGCTCGCGCGCCGCCGGCGTGGGACTCGACCGGGTGATGCCGAGCAGCGTCGTCGCCGGCGTCGCGTCAGGCCAGTCTGCCAGGCACTGAAGGGCGGCATCGCGGAGCGATGACTGCTCCGACTTGAGCGCCGAACGCACCGCGACGAATGCTTCGTGGCTGCCGCCCATGTTTCGGACCACGGCGCCGAGCGGTCGCAGCAGGGCCACCTTGGTATTCGGATCCGCGGGGCGGAAAGCGGCGAGTACCGGTTCGATCCGCTGCGGCGGATCGAGCACCTTCATCGATGTCGTGACGATCGCGCGGTCGGCGAGCGTCTTCAACTCGTCGTCGGTCAACGCCACCGCCAGCGCGATCAGCGGCGCAAGATCCGCCGGCCGGGTCACGAGGGCGAGCGCGCGGAGCGCGGCTTTGGCCACGTCGGCGTTTGCATTGCGGGCCAGCTTCAGCAGTTCGGTCGTGGCGCTTTCCGCATTGCGGTCGCCGAGCAGCGCGATCAGCCGCGCCCGCACCGTGGGTTCAGCCGTGCGCAGCGCCGCCAGGATCGCCTCGTTTGCGTTCGGTGCGGAAATCCGGGCGAGGCTCGCAACCGCGGCTTTCATGTCGGCTCCTCCGGCCGGCCGGGTGGCGGCGCGAAGCAGAAGTGGCACGCTCGACGCGCCGCCAATTCTGCCCAGCGCTTCGAGCGCGGCAACCCGCACGTCCTCGTCGGGCGCGTCGGCCCGCGCCTCGATCGCGGCAAGCTGGGACCGGTCGCCACGTTCGACTAACGCGGCAATGAGCAGGGCCTGCAACGTGGATTTGGCCTTCGCCATCTCCGCGACGATCGCCGGAGCGATGGCGGGCCCGCGCAGTTCGCGGAGCGAACGCAACGCCACATCGCGTCTCGCGAGGTCGTTCGAATGCAAATTCTGGACCAACAGCGGCAACCCGGCTTCGCCGCGCGCGACGATGGCCTGGTGCGTGGCGGTGGTGCGCAGCTGGGCCGGAAGGTTGGTCTGCCGCACGGCGTCGTACAACGCGACCGCGGCATCGCGGCGGCCTTGCTCCAGATTCTGCGCCGCCAGGAACAGGCTGGCTTCAGCGGCGGCAATGCGCAGCTCCTCCGACCCGGAACTGAGCGATTGCTGGACGACGCGGGCGGCCTCGGGTGTGGCGATCCGGCCAAGCGCAACGAGCGCGGCGCCGGCGACGGCCGGCGCCTGGCCCGAGGCGAGTTTGCCCAAAGCCGGCACGGCCCTGGTGTCGCGGCGCATGCCGAGCGAGTTGATCACGCCCACCAGTTGGTTGCCCTGCACGCGGCCCAGCGCGTCGCGCAGCGCATCGACGGCGCTCGGGTCCGGCATGACTTCGAGCGCATCGCGCGCGTATAGGCTGAGCTTTTCATCGTTGAGCAGCGCGGCCAACGCGGGCACCGCCTCCGGCGTGCCGACGATCGCGAGCTGCTGGCACGCCCGCGCCCGCGCGAAAACGTCAGCGCTGGATTGCAGGACGCCGATCAGCTCGCGGGTCTTTTGCGGATCGGCATTCGCCGCTTCCATGCGACCGGCGCCGGCCACGCAAAAGGCGGCGGCCATGAGCAGCCCTTTGCACGCACGGTGGTTGATGCGGATTCGGGCCGCACGGAGGACGAGAGGGGTTGGGTGGGTCATGGTGTTTTCCCTCAGACGCGCCACGGTTCGCGCATGGCACGGCTGCGCATGCGGTTCGCCGGTTCGTCACCGATAAACTCCTCTGTCGCCGGATCGAACCGAACTTTTCGCCCGAGCTGCCATGCAATGGCCGCCGCGTGACACGCGATGTGCGAGTGTCGCATGACGGAATAATTCGCCGCCGGCAGCGCGCGCGACTTCACGCAGTTCAGGAATTCCCTCGTGTGCTGGGCGGCGTCGGTTCCGCGCATCGTGAAGGCGCGCCATTCGTTTCGCAGCGACGCGGGATGGAGCTCGACCGAGCCGTTGTCGCCCGTCTCGACCCAACCTTCATCGCCTTCAAAGCGGACCGGGCAGGTGCCGGTGCCGAGCCAGCCGTCGGGGCGCATCACCAGTTTCACGCCGTTCGCGTAGCGCGCGTACACCGTCGCACCGGCGGGTTCGTACTCGACCGGCACGGTCTCATCCGCCGCGTTCGCCCACTGGCAGAGGTCGACCGTGTGCGCGCCCCAGTCCAGCAGCTTGGCCCCGGAGTCGAAGTCATAGTAGCCGCGCCAGCGCCGATCGACGACGTAGGCCTTGTTGTAGGGCCGCCAGGGGCACGGGCCGAGCCACATGTCCCAATCGATGACCTCCTTCGGCGGCTCCGGCTCCGCGGGCAGCCAGTCGTAGAGCACCTGTAACTGATAAATGGATGCGTGCAGCGTGTGCAGCCGCCCGAGCTTGCCGCTGCGGGCGAGGTGCACCGCGAACTGGAAGTTCGGCACGTTGCGCCGCTGCGTGCCGGCCTGGAAAACGCGGCCCGTCGTGCGCATGACGTCCGAGAGCGCCTGGCACTGGCCAATCGTGATGCCGCACGGCTTTTCGCTGTAGACATCTTTGCCGGCTTTCGCCGCCAAAATCGATGCGAGCGTGTGCCAGCGATCGCCCGTCGCGATCAACACGGCGTCAATGTCGGGACGCGCGATGAGCTCGCGGAAGTCGCGGTAGCGTTTGCAGTCCTTGTTGCCGTATGCCTCGTCCGCGAGCGTCTTGATCGATTCGCCCACCGCGGCCTGCACGTCGGCGATGGCGAGGAACTGCACGTCCGGCTCCGTGATCATCGAGCTGAGATCCTGCCGGCCGCGGGGGCCGAGCCCGATTCCGCCCAGCACAATCCGGTTGCTCGGCGCGACGCCGCCATCGCGGCCGAGCACCCGGCCGGGAACAATCATCGGCATCATGGCGGCTCCGCTCGCGAGCAGTGATTTTTTCAGGAAGGCGCGTCGCGGCATCGACGGGCCCGGGGCGTTCTGCGCATGCATGGTGAAATCTCCCGTTGAAATGTTCGGTGGGACAGAACCAAGGGGACACTGCATGCTCAATCCTTAAGGGCGATTTCGTTTCACATCGCGGGGTATCGCGCCTACATCGCCGCGGTGAAGCTGAAACCCCTGCTGGCTTCGTTTTTCCTCGCTGGCCTCCCGCCCGGGCTTTGGGCGGCGACCGAAATTTCGGATGGGCCGATGCTCGGCCAGGTCACCGAGTCGAGCATCGTCGTCTGGGCGCGGACCGCGCGACCGGGCAAATTCCTCGTCCGCTATCGCACCGAATCATCAGGCGTCCCCGGCACGTCGGGTTCAGTCGCGACGGCATACGACCACGACCTGACCGGCTTCGTGCGGATCGCCGGCCTGGAGCCCGACACGCGTTATCTCCTCGAGGTGATGGGCGAGGGGCAGGAGAGCGGCCCGCGCGGCGAGTTTCGCACCCTCCCGAGCGCGGCCCGGTTCCGGCATGCGCAGCTGAATCCGCGCGGACTGTTCAACTTCCGATTCGAACTCGGCTGCTGCCAGACGCAAAACCCGGCGAGCGGACTGGGTCCGGGCCTGCCCGCGTTTGCGACCATGCTGCGCCAGAAGCTGCCGGAGAAAATCCATTTCGCGATCCTCAACGGCGACTGGCTTTACGAGGATGCGCGTTCGTATCCGCCCGCGGAATGGATGAAACAGGTCGGCGTGGTCGCAGACGGCGGGCCTGCGATCGTCGACATCGCGCCGCCCATCGTCGGCATGTGGCAAAACTACAAGAATTACCTGCACCGCGCGCCCAATCTCGTCGAGTGGCACCGGCGCGTGCCGACGGTTTTCACGTTCGACGACCATGAGCTGGTGAATGACATCCGCGGTGCCGGCACGATTGGTTTCCGCGAGCGTCGCGCCGTGTTTCGCGACATCGGTGTCCAGGCGTGGTTCGACTATCTCGGCTGGGCGAATCCGACCGAGCACGTGCAGCCGATTCAATTTGGCCGCGGCGAACTCAAGCGGGGCAGCGATATCCTGATGGACGAACGCGCAGATTTCACGCGGCTCGATCTGAAGCAGGTCAGCAACCTGCACGTGCACTGGGGGCGCGCGAATGCGGGTGAGGATATCCTCGCCCTCGATTCCGAGCCGCCGGGCAATCCCAACGCGGGCGTGTACGCCGTGCGCGAAGTGATCGACGCGCACCGGCTGCGCATCCGGCCGGAGGCCATCGCGGACAGCATCGGCGGCTATTCAATCGGCCGGCGGTCCTATGGCCGTTTCCGCGTCGGCAACTGCGAATATTTCCTGCTCGACTGCAAATCGCACCGCGAGATGCACGACCCCGCGAACCCGCGGAAGCCGGGGCTCAGCATGCTCGGCACGGAGCAGAAGGCCTGGCTGCTCCGCGCGATGCGCGAGAGCGACGCCGATTTCTTCTTCATCGCCTCGTCCGTGAACTTCGCCATCCCGCACGATGGCGCGGGCGGCCACGAGATGAGCGCGGGCAAGGACGAGGCCTGGACCGCCCTGCTGGCGGAACGCGAGGAACTCATCGCGGCCTGGGAGCCGCTGCGCAAGCCGGTCTTCGTCATGACCGCCGATCTGCACAACAGCTTTGTCGTGAAGGTCACCGACTTCATCTGGGAGATCTGCTCCTCCCCGCACAACTCGGTGAACCACACCCTCAACGACGAAGGCCGCCGGCCGATCAACGGTCACTATCAATCAGGTCCGCGGCAGGTCGACATCCGGTGGTCGAGTTTCATGCTGCCCGACATTCCGCGCCCGGATCGCCTGTATCCGTATTTCTGTGTCGTACAGGTGAACAACGTCGCCAACAACCCGCTGAAGCTCGGTACCGAACGCTGGGTGGCGTTTCCGCACCCGCAGGTGGTGTTTCAGTTCTTCAACGGCCGGACAGGTGAACTGGAATACGCCGAGGCGATTTCGACCGCGCGGTGAACGGGCGCGAAGCGCCGAGGACCAGAGACCAGAGACCAGAGACCAGGGACCAGGGACCAGGGACCAAGGGACATGGGACCGCGGACGAAGGTGAGGCAGGTGGAACGAACATGGCTCGTCCTGGGAGCGCGGGCCTCTGGCCCGCAATGATCGGTGCGGGCGAGACGCCCGCGCTCCCAGGGAGCCGATACCGTGGCGCGAAGCTGGAAAAAGCTGCGCTCGCAAATTCGCTACACGCGCGCCAGTTCGCCGGAGCGGCGCTGGATTTTCGTGAAGGCGGCGACGATCTTCTCCATCTCGCTCCGCGGCCGGAGCAGGACGTATTGCGAGAACCAGATTGCTTCCGCGCACAGCCGGTCATTCACCGGGCACTGGTTGCGCTCCAGCCAGCGGGCCATCGCCTGTTTGCCGTAGATCTTCTGGTAATGCGGGTTTGCCGCCAGGCCCTTGGCGTGGGCCGACGAATTGAGCGGTGAGTATCCACCGCTCGCCGCGACACCCTCCTTGCTGAGCTCCTGGAGGAATTTCGCCCGCGGCAGCCCGGCGAACTGCTTCGGGTCGTAGCGCATCATATAGAGGTGATACGCGCTGCGCGTCGCGCCCGGGCTGAAGCGCGCCGGCGCGATGCCCGGCACTTTTTGCAGCATGCTGGTGAGATAGGCGGCATTCTCGTCGCGGGTCTTGAATTGCGCGTCGATCCTCGTCATCTGCGCCATCAGCAGTGCTGCCTGGAACTCCGTCATCCGGTAATTCGAGGCCCGGCCGGTGTTTAATGCCGTGCCCTTGGTGCCGGTGGGGGTGTGGAAGTTGTAGCAGAGCTCGGCGAAATTATCGTCATTCGTCAGCACCGCACCGCCCTCGCCCGAGGTGAGGTTCTTGCTCGCCTGGAAACTGAAACAGCCGCCGATGCCGCGGGAGCCGATGGGCTGGCCCTTGAACTCCGCCAGCCACGCCTGGCAGCCGTCCTCGACGAACGGCAGCTTGCGCGCCTTCGCCACCGCCTCGATCGCGTCCAGGTTTGCCGGATACCCGCCGATGTGCACGGGCAGCAGCAGCTTTGTCGCCGGCGTGATCGCGGCGGCGATCTTCGATGCGTCGATCTGGAACGTCACTGGATCGGTGTCGACGAAGACGGGCAGCGCGTAATTCAGCGTGATGACGTTGAACGTCGCGACGAAGGTGTACGGCGGCATGATGACCTCGTCGCCGGGCCCGACGCCGAGCGCGCCGAGGGTGGTGAGCAGCGCGGACGTGCCGGAGGCGGTGGCGACGCAGTGTTTCGCGCGCATCTTCTCGGCGTAGGCCAATTCGAATTCCTTCACCCGCGTGCCGTTGCCCCGGCCCCATTTGCCGGAGCGGAGCACGTCGAGCAGCGCCTTCTCCTCGCGGTTATCCCACATCGGCCACTCCGCGACGGATCTTGCCTTCTTGGCGGTGGTGGCCGGAGCGGCGGCGGCGCGTTCCGCGCCTGCGACGGGGGAAAGCCCGAGGGAAAGACCGGTGCTCGCCGTGACGGCACCGCCGATGAACGTGCGGCGGGAGAGAGTTTTCATGGTCGGATTTTCGCAGCGACGCGGGATGAGTGGTAAATAACGCGGGACGCGGTCAGCGATACGCCGGAGGCTGACAACTGCACCGCGTCGCGTCGATGCCGAATGGTGCCGACCGGCGCCGCGTCCGAGAGCTGTCCATTTCGCTAACATCAGGCTCGTTCTCTTTCTCGTAATCGTGACCTTTCTCCCTTTGCGTCCTCTGGCACGGCTCGCGCGAGAGAAAGAGAAAGATAACGATTAAGAGAAAGAGGTTAACCGTTGGTTGATTCGGGAGTGGCTGCGGCTTCCAGCCGCAGATGGTAAACGAAAATCGTACATCCACACCATCTGCGGCAGGGATGCCGCAGCACTTGGAAAGTGCGCGCGTGGCTTGGGGTGGCATGGGCGTCCCGCCCATGAACCGAGACTCGATACTGCACATCACGGCCGGGACGGCCGTGCCACACGCAATCCCGCTACTCCGATTCCGGCGGCGCCACGTCGATGGGCATTCCTTCCGCGCGCATGCGCTGGAGTTTGTACGTCAATGCCCGCCGGCTGATCGCCAGCTCCTTCGCGGTTTCCGTCCGGTTGTAATGGTTTTTGCGCAGCGCCTTCAGGATCGCTTCACGCTCGATTTCCTCCAGTCGCTGCACATCGCCCTCCGAAGCGGCGGCGCCTTCCTTCGTGGCCGCGAGAATTCGCGCCGGCAGGTGCTCCGGCAGCACGATGTCACCGCGCGAGAGCAGCGCCGCCCGCTCCATCGCGTTGCGCATCTCGCGCACGTTTCCCGGCCAGCGATAGCGCGTCAGGCTCGCCGACACCGTCGCGGAAAATCGCGGTTTCTGGGTCGAGAATTGCGCGATGAAATGCATCGCCAGCGGCAGGATGTCCTCCGGCCGTTCCCGCAGCGCGGGAACATGAATTTCCATCACGTTCAGCCGGTAGAACAAATCCTCGCGAAATCGACCGGCGGCGATTTGCGCCTCGAGGTCGCGGCTCGTGGCGGCGAGCAGTCGCGCATCGGTGTGCAGGTCGCGGCTCGATCCCATCCGGTGAAAGGTGCCGGCGTTGATCACGCTGAGCAGCTTTGGTTGCAGCGCGAACGGCAGGTCGCCGATCTCGTCCAGAAAAACGGTTCCGTCTTTTGCCTCCTCCAGCCGGCCGATCCGTCGCTGCTCGGCGCCGGCGAACGCACCCTTCTCGTGGCCGAACAATTCGCTTTCCAGGAGATTCTCCGGGATGGCCGGACAGTTCACCTTCACCAGCGGCTGGCGGGCGCGGCGACTCCACGCGTGGATGAGGTCAGCGACGACTTCTTTCCCCGTGCCGCTTTCACCCGTGATGAGGACGCGCGTCTCGGCCGGAGCGATCGCCGCCACGTCGCGAAACATCGCGCGCGTGAGCGGGCTCACCGCGATCACTCCGGCCGGCAGCGGCAGGTCGTCCGCGGGCGCGGCGACGGCGGCGTTGGCCGGATTGAGCGCGAGCCGCACGGTGGCGATGAGTTCCGCCAGGTCGATCGGCTTGGCCAGGTAGTTGACCGCGCCGTCGCGCATCGCGCTCACGGCGGTGCGAATGTCCGCGAAGGCGGTGACGAGCAGCACGGGCAGCGCCATCTGCTTCTGCCGCGCGCGGCGCAGCGTCTCCAGGCCCGACATTCCCGGCATCCGGACGTCGCTAATCATCATCGCGAACGGCTGGTCCGCGAGCCGTTGCAGCGCCTCTTCGCCCGAGGCGGCCGACTGCGTTTCGTAGCCGTGCGCCTGGAGGAATGTCTCGAGCAGGCTGCGCTGCCCCTTGTCGTCGTCGACGATGAGTATTGGCGCCGCTTTCACGGGTTCAGGCGGCCGCGGAGCCGGCGGGCCGCAGCCGGCTCATCCGAAACACCGCGCCGCGCGGCTGATTTTCGAGGCACGCGATTTCCCAGCCGTGCGCCGAAACGATCTGGTGAACAATCGCCAGCCCGAGGCCGACGCCTTTGGGCCGCATCGTGACGTACGGTTTGAAAATCGAGGTCCGCTCCGCCGGCGGCACGCCCGGTCCATCATCACGGACTTCAAGCGTGGCCGCACGACCCGCGGTGGTCGACCAGTGAATTCCCACGCGCCCGCCGGTGCCGACGGCCTGGACCGCGTTGAGCAGGAGGTTGAACAACGCCTGGCGAAACAACGGCTCGTCCGCCTCGATCGTCAGTGGCGTGTCCGACTGCTCGAGCCGGATTTGTTTCTCCTCGATGTCCGGTTGAAGCGTCCGCGTGACATCCGCCACGAGCCGGGAAATTTCGACCGGCGCGAGGTGGGCCTCGCGCGGTTTTGAAAAGTGAATGAATTCGTTCAGCTGCACCGTCACGCGATCGGCCTCCTCGATGATCGTCGACGCGTGCTCCTTCAACTTCACCGGCGCTTCCGGCTGCATCGCGATCATCTGCGCATGGCCGCGGATCAGGTTGAGCGGATTGCGTGTCTCGTGCGCGAGCCCGGCGGCGGCGAGATTCATCTGGGCCAGGTGGGCGTTCATCTCACCCGCCTTGACCAGCCGGATTTGAAGTTCCGCGTTTTTTCCCACGTTGCGCCACGCCAGCGCGGAGATGAATGCCGCCGCGGCTGCCATCACGCTGACGGTTGCGCGCAGCAGCAAATCCGTTCGCACCGCCTGCCGCATCTCGGTGGTCGAGAGCGACACCACCAGGCTGTGCACGCCCTGTTTCTGGATGACCGATTCGTACTCCTCCTTGCTCATCCATGCCGGCCGGCCGAATGTGTCCGCCGGTCGCCGGCTGCGAAACACGCGGGGATCGGGAACGACAATGGCCGCGGGCGTCCGCGCCGGCTGGTCCTCCGCCAGCGCCGGTGTGGGCCCGAGGTCCATCAGGTTCATCAGCGTCAGGGTGTGGCCGCTCCAGTAGACCCCGCGGGCGCGCAGCATTTCCGGCGTCAGCACGACGGGCCGGCCGGCGCTCGCAATCGTCTCGCCGGTCGCGCCCAGGATCGCGATCGACTCGAGTTCGCCGTGCCGGATGAGATCCTGGAGCGCGGATTCGATTCGATCCTTCGGCACGATGCTGCCGAACCGCCGCTGCGAACGCACTACGACGCCGAGCGTCGAGGTGATGTCGCGACCGCGGTTGATCAACGCCTGTGCCGCGGCGCGCTCGAATCGCAGGTGCTCTGCCCGCTGCCACAGGCAGACGGCGAGCGCACACGCGAAGAGCACCGCATAGACGCCGAAGGTTCGTTTGCCATTGGTCCAACGCATGGGCGCGGAAAGCCGGGGGCAATTACCCGGTCGCAGGCTCAGCGGCTCGGAAGTACACGGTCCATTTCTTCTTTCGTAAACGCGGTCGGCGCGAGATCCATTTGCTTCCGCTCCATGCCGGAGACGTTCGCCAGTTCCTCCGGCGTGCGCACGACGTGCGGGGTGAGAAAGATCAAAAGCTCGGTTTTGGTGTCCGCCTTCGTCTTCCGCTTGAAGGCGTAGCCGATGAGCGGAAGGTCGCCCAGCAGCGGAACCTTGTTCTCCTGATCGTTCTTCTGCGTCGAGATCAGTCCGCCGATGATGACGGTCTGGTCGCTTGGGGTCACGACCACGGTGTCGGCGGCGCGGCGATCGATCGCGGGCGAGTTCACGGTATTGGATATCGGCACAGTGGTGGCGCTGAGCGAGGAGATTTCGGGCGATATGATCATTTCCACCAGCCCCTCGGCGGTGATGAACGGCGTCACGCGCAGGATGATGCCGACGTCCTCATACATCACGGTGTTGATCGTGTTGTTGGTCTGGTCGCTGACTCGCGAACTGGTGATGATCGGGATCCGCTGGCCGACCATGATCGTCGCCTGCTGGCTGCTGCGGGTGAGGATCGACGGCCGCGAAAGGATCTCCGTCTTGTTGCGGGCCGCGAGTGCATGCAGCGTCGCCTCGATGCCGTGCTTGGCCGTGATGGAGTAGAACGCGCCGAACCCGAGCGGATCAGCCAGGGCCGACGCGAGGCCAAACTTCGTCTCCGCGGTGCCGGTCGGTGAATTCTTGATCCCGATCTTGCCGGTGTACGTCGCCTCGGTGCCCAGGTCCAGGTCGTTGGTGTGCGTCACCTGGACGAACACCACGTTGATCAGCACCTGCGGCTTGGGTTTATCCAGCCACTGGACGATCGTCTTGATATTCTCGTTCGTTTCCTCGTCCGTCACGATGATGAGCCGGCGCGTTTCCGTGTCGCTGCTGATCATCGCATCGCCGACCATGGTGGCGTTCGGATACTGGCGGCTACCGGCGCCGCCGCCGGATGGCCGCGCCGCACTGGCGCCGGCGGACGAGGTCGCCGGCCGCTGGGCCTGCGCGCGCTGCTGGGCGGCGCGCTGGGCCGCACTGGAGGAGGAGGGAGTGGTGGGACGCTGGGGCGTGGCGCCGCGCGATTGCGCCAGGGCCGCGCCCGTGCTGCCGACCAATAGGGCGGCAATGAGCGTGGCGCACAGCGGCGTCCGAAAAGCGTGTGAGATCATGGCAAATCCTGAGTTTGAAGCGGGAAAGGAGGCCGGAGGCGGGCAGGGCGTGCTCATCGGCGGGTGTTGCCGAGCGAAATGTTCGAGCCGGCGGTCTGCGTGTTGGTGGCGGCGCGCGTGGCCAGCGGATCGGGCTGGTTGGAGGTGCTGCTGCGCGCGTTGCTCGTCTGGAACAATCCGCGCAACACGTTCTCAACCTGGCGCACGTCCGCGTTCTCCAGCGTGTAGACGAACACCTTTTGTTTGCGCTCCGAACTGGAATCCAGCTGGGCGATCACTTCCGCGATGTCAGGCATGTCGTCCTTCGAAGCGGTGACGATCACCGAATAGGTCCGCGGATCAGCCACCGCGACGATTGGGGTGGTGAACGCGCCCCTGGCCGCCGCACTGGTGCTCGAACCGCCGCCCGAACTCTTCCGGGTCGATTTCTGGCTCTTCCCGCTCTTGCTGCTCGCGCTCGTTCGCGATGCGCCGGAGGAGCCGGTGACGCCACTGCTCCCCATCTGGAAGACGTTCATCAGGAGTGACGCCATCTCGATGGGATCGGCATTGTGGAGCTTGAACACCCGCATGGTCGAAGCCCCGTCGCTCGAGGTGTCGAGCGCGGCCACGAGCGTGACGATGTGCCGCACGTTGATTTGGGTATCCGTGACGATCAGCGAATTGCTGTCCTGGTTGGAGGTGACCGTCGTGCTGGCCGGCAGGAGCGGAGCAAGATCCTGCGCCGCCTGCGCGGCGTCAATGTGCCGCATCGGGATGATCTGCATCACCATCTCGGCGGTCTCGGGAATCTCCCGTGGATCGTTGCCCGTGCGGATCGGGATGTTCCGTTTCTTGGCGTCGTCCTTGGAGCTGACGATGAGGTTCCGCCCCTGCACGCTGGCAGTGTAGCCATTCTTGTTCAGGGCGAGGTTGAGCAGTTGCACCGCCTCCGTGCGGGACACGGGCTGCGCGCTCCACATGTCGATCGTGCCGCGCAGCGGCGTCTCGAGCACGATGACGTAGCCCGCGGCCTCGCTCATGTAGTTGAGCACGGTCTCGAGCGGGGCGCCGCGGAAGTTGAAACGCAGGGTTCCCTGGCCGGGGGTGCCGGCAGGCGATTCCACCGTTGCTTTGGCGGCGGCGGCCGGCGGGGTGGGGCGTTCCTGTGCAAACGCAGTGGCGGCCAGGAGGGCGAATCCCAGGCATAGGGCCGGAGTGGCAGTCATCGGTGTCATTGCTTCAATTGTTTCTGTCGTTTCTCCATCAGGCGTCTCAAAACTTCGGATGCGTCGGGCGGAATCGGCGGCATGCCGCCCGGCTCGGTCGCGGTGGCCCGGGCGATTTCCTGCCGCGTGCCTTCCCGTGGGCTCACGCGCCAGTTGCCGCCCTCGGTGCGGCGAAGCTGCTCGTTGACGCGCAGCGTCAGCGTCTGGTCCTGCTGCACCAGTTCGACGCCCTGCGGCGTCACGCGCTTCACGGTCAGGCCGGCGAGCAGCTCGCCTTCGCGCAGGTTTCGGCGGTAGCGCGGATCCGTGCTGTCGAAGAACGCATACGCGCCGGTTTCCGACAGCATCGTGCCGACCAGCGCCACGCTGTCGACGTGCGGCGGCTCCACTTGCGGTGCCGCGCGGCTGCGGCTGACGCGATTCGGGTTGAAGATGTTTCGGTCCACGATGGAGCGAAAATTTTCAAAGCTCGACGCGCTGGCCGCGGCGGAATTTCCCGCCGGGGCGGCGGCGGGTGCCGGTGCGGCGGACGCTTCACGGCGTCCGGCCTTGGCGGCATGTGCGGCCGGGGCGCTCACGAGTAGCGCGGCCATGGCCGTGGGGAAGGCCAGTCCGGCGAAGCGGATGGCCCGGCTGAGGTTGGAATGCAATGGCGGCAAAGCGGTCATGATTTTCTTTCCAGCGGCGCCAGCCGCAGCCCGCTGACGAGCAGCGCGAGCGTCAGCCGCTGGCCCTGCGGATCGCGCGTGGTCAGCTCGACCGACTCGACCCGCAGGGCGAGCGGCGATCTTTCCACCTCGTATAGAAAGCGCATCAGCGTCGCGAGCGAGCCGGTCGCGTCCACGCGGCACTCGAGCAGCGAATAGCGATCGCTCGTGCCCCGTTTCCACTGCGGCTTGATCGAGCCGAGCTCGATGTTGCTCGAACGGCCCCAGCGATCGAAGGCGGAGATCAATTCCTGCTCGGCCTGCGCCGGATCCTTGGGCAGCGACTGGCCCTCCATTTCCTTCCACAGGCTTTGCGTGCGCGGTCCGCGGTCGATGACGCTGCGGCCCTGCGTGACATTCTTGGTCAGCTTTGTAATCTCGGTCGAGCGCGACTGCCAGCTTTTGGTCAGCGGCGTCAGCAGCACGCGATCGAGCACGAGCAGCAGCACGGCCGTGCCGGCGAGGATGGCGAGCAGCCGCTGGCGGTTGTTGGCGTTGAGTTTCATGAGCCGGGATTGCTGTTCCAACGGAAGGTGAACGTGAACTGCGCCGGCACCTTGCCGCGGATTTGCTCGATCTTGAGGGCCTGCACTTCGCGGGTCTTGCGCAGCTCGTCGAGCGTGCGCAGCAGCGCCGCGTTGTCGCGCGCCACGCCCGACACGGTGACGAGCGGCGTCGCGCCATGGATTTCAAACGACTTGGCGGTGACGCTGCCGTTTTCCGGGAAGCACTCCGTCACCCTTTTCAGGATACTCAGGTTGCGGAACCCGGTGTCGTACCACGGGCGGTAGTCGCGAATCCTCGTCTGCACCGTCTCCAGCGCCGTCACCTGCGTCTCCATCGCCTGCCACTGGCTGCGCAGCGCCAACCGGCGGTATTCCTGCCAGCCGAAAAATCCGATCGCGATCAACGCGGCGGCCGCGGCCGCGAAGCTGACGGTCGCGAGTCGTTTCGAATTATACCGCGCCATCAGCCGCGCCCAGCGGCCCGGTTTGGGCGGCAGGAACTCAAGGTGGGACGCACCGGCCTCGAGATGCTGGATGGCGAGCTGCCTGGCCATCTGATCGGCCACGCCGGCGTTGGCCGGCTCGTCGAGCACGATGCTGAGCGCGGCGTCGGCCGCCCAGTCCGCCAGCGTCTCCGCCATCTGGGCCGCCATGCCCGCGTCGCCCGTGATGAACAGTTCACGCAGGCTCGTGCGCAGATCCGACGGCACCTGTTCGAAGGTGATTCGCACCTCGCGTGCGAGGGCGGCGCCGTTGACCACGTTCTCGCCCGCCTCGGAATTGATCGTGGCGTCAAACGTGCGGAACGCCGCAATGCCGCCGCCGACCGAGATGAGCAGCGTCGCGCCCCATGGTTCCAGTCGCAGCGTGATCCGCCCACCGGTCGTGATCACGCCCGGCAGTGCGGCGAGCCCGAGGGAAAAACTGAGCGGCTTCAGGCCTGCGCTCTTCAGCGCGGCCGCGAGGTGATCAACTTGTTCCCGCCGCACCGCCAGCTGGGTGACGTAGGCGGATTCATCCGAGCGATGCGATGAGCGTGCGATTTGCAGCTGGGCCGGATCGCAGGGGAACCCCTTCTCCGCCTCGAGTTGGAGGAAACTGTCGATGTCTTCGGGCGCGAGCTCCGGCAGCCTGGTGTGCTGCGTCATGATCCAGCCGGCCGGCACGGCGACGACCCCATGCCGTTCGCGAATTCCGGCGGCCTCGAGGTGATTCTTGATTTCGCGGCCGATCAACTCGGCCTCGGGATGCAGCAGATCGAGCGTGAGCGTCGCCGCCCCGGAGCGGACCACCTCGACCCCGCGTTTCGCGCGGGCCACGTGGAAGGCCCGGAACTGCCCATGCCCGAGCGAAAGCCCGAGCACGGAATTCAACCGTTTCTTACGCGTCCATCTCATGTGCCGGCGTCCCTCCCCGGACGAGTCCACTCGCGAACGGTCGGGCCGAGCGCCCAGCCGTAATGCGTGAGATCCTGATGATAGACGATCCGCGGAATTCCATTGCTCATGTCGAAAATGGTCCTCGCCCGGGCGTACCCGCGACCCAGCCGGCCGACCGCCACCACGTCGGCGGAAAACTGATACGAGTGATCCGTGATGTACTGTCCGGCGCGGGCGATGCTCGACCGCGGCAGGACGTCCCGCAGCCAGGCGAACGACGTCAGCAGATCCGGATGCGCCAGCCGATAGCCCACCAGCGCCGAAGCGTTCTCCACCCCGATGCCGGGAATGCATGAAAGCACGACTTCGCTGGCGGTGTTCACGTTGATCAAGCCCGTGACGGTGCCATCGCGCGTGGTGAAATCGCCATGCACGAGGGCGTACTCCTCCGGCGTCATCCCGCTGTCCCACATGAACTCCGCGACGCTGTCGAACCGCTGGTCGCCGATCCGGCGGATGATTTCCATCGCGCGGCCGGGCTCGAGCCGCCGCTGCAACAGCAGGGCGAGCGCCGGCATCCGGCCTTGTGGGGTCGAGATGTTGATCTTGCGGCCACCGTCGCTGCGGCGGCTCGGCTGCCGGCTGTAGACGGTCACATATTCGGTGATGCCGGCGAGCAACTGCCCATTCTGGTCGTCGCGCGGCGCGGTCTGTTCGCCATCATCCTCGTTCGCATCGAGCACGCCGTTGCGATTCGTATCCTCGCCGAAGATCTGCTCGAGCGTTGCGCCGTACACGAGCCGCAACTCGTCCACCGTCTCGAACGGCGCGCTCTTGTTGGTCCGCGGCGGATCGAGCCGGCTGTAGGTGTTGCCGTCGGCGCCTCCGCCCTCGGGATCTCCCGAGCGCCGGCGCCAGCTGAGGATGGCCTCGACCAGTTCCGGCGTGATGCCGGGCAGCGCTTCCAGCATTCCGCGCGAAGCGGTGTTGAGATTGATCTTCGAGGACTCGTCGACGAGCCCGAACACCGGTTCGTTGGTCGGCAGTTGATCGGGATCGCGGCCGATGAACCAGAATTGCGCGTCGCCGACCGCCAGCGCCTCGGAGCTGTACTCCTCGAGCTGGGGAACGGTGCCGTTGGTGCCGAACTGGGTCAGGATGTACGCGGCGTAACGCGTGCCGGCGGCGACCGCCTGCCGCGCCTCGGTTTCGGCCACGCGGTTTTCCGCCGCGCGCAACTCCGCGCTCATCGAATTCGCGAAATAAAGCGTCAGCGCCACGAGCCCGAGGCAGACCCAGATTACGATGATCAACACCGAGCCGCGCTCGGATGTTCCCCGGGATACTCCCGTCGCTCGCCTGTCATTTTCGCGACGTTCGTTCATGGCAGCAGCTCCACCGGCGCGCTTTCCGCCGCGGCGCGAATGGTCGTCGTCGTGGCGATGAATACCGGCACCACCAGTTCGATCGGCTCCGGCGCGGATTGCGCCAGGTCCGTCCGCGCGAGCGTCAACCGCAGCCGGATGCCATTCGGGACGGTGGACGAAGCCTCCGAGTCCCATTCGGACGTCCAGGCCGTGCCGTCGTAGAATTCGATCGTCGCCTCGCTCACGCCGTGGAGCAGCACCTCCGGCTCACCCGGCGTGTCCTGGATTGGGAGGAGGTTGCGGTTCACCACGCGCACGAGATCCTTGGTGTTTCCACCGTCGGTGGCGGGCCCGAGAAAATAAGTGACGCGCTGCACCTCTGAAAACTGGTTCCAGCCGTCGATTTTGCCCGAGTTCGTGTAGAGGTCGGGGCTCAGCCGATCGCCGAAGGAGTCGCCCACGGTGGAGGCAAACACCATCGACTGCAGCTGCCCGGCGAGGGGGCCGCCCGGCAGCATCAGCCCGCTGAAATCGCGCCGCACGATTCCCAGGGCGCGCGCCAGCTCGAGGTCGGCTTCGATTTTCGCGTGCGTGGTGTTGGAGAGCCGCAGCGCGCCAAAAAAGGTTGTCTGGATCACGATCAACACCACGGCCGCCACCGCCGTCGCGAGCAGCAGCTCGAGCAGCGTGAACCCGCCCGTGCCACTCCCGACGGCAACTGGACGATGCGCCGTGGAGCCCCTTGTCCCCGCAAAGTTGCTGGCTCGGCGGATCATGGCGCGAGTTCCGGCGCAATCTTCGGCGCCGCCGGATCGATCAGCGTGCTGGCGCTCACCGTGTAGTCGTTGCCCTGCACCATGAACGTGACCGTGACCGTGACCTCGAGCATCGGATCCTCGGGCCACGCCTGCGCCTCGGCCGTCCAGGGATAGGCGGTGTCGCCCTCCATGGTCGTCCCGCTCGCGGTCGTTTGCGCCGTCTGGTCGGTGACGATGAGATCGTTGAGCACGCGTTCGGCCACGCGGGCCGCGGCCGCCTTGCGCTGACCCATGACACCGGCTCGGGTCGCGATGCTCATGCCCTGCATGGCGACGGGAATGACGATCGCCATCAGCAGCAGCGCCGCGAGAAGTTCGACCAGCGTGAACCCGCGGGTTCGCGTCGCGCGCGAATTCGTGCGCCGCACCGCGGCGGCACTCGAGTGCCAGCTCCAATTCCAACCGATGGAAACTGGGCGACGAATTGACATCCTAGTTCGTGCTGCTCGCCGGCAGGATTTCGTAACCGAGCCGATTCGGTTTCTGCACCAGTTCCAAGGCGCCATCGGTTCCCTGCTGGATCGTGATCTTATGGACGCTGATTTCGTCGAAGAATCCGTCCGGGTTGAACCGGATTACGGGCAGGCCTTCCGGCAGCCCCAGCTTTTCGTCGTCGGTCTCGGACGCGACTTCGGCGCCGGCCGGCGGTGGTACGAGCGTGAGCGTCGGGTCCAGCGTGAAGACCGGCGTGCGATCCTCGGCGGTGGCATGTGCGCCCTGCACTTCGATGCCATACCTGGAGGTGCGCGGATCAAACCACAGCACCACCGGGACGGCTTCGGAGACGGCGCGGCTTTGCGCGTAATGCGTCAGCGAAAGCATCCGCCGCGCCTCGAGGTTGAGCGCGCGGCCGCGGAAAAACGACGACATCCGCGGCGCCACCATCGTCGCGGCGATCGCGAGCAGCATCAGGACGACGATGAGTTCGATTAGCGTGAAGCCGCGGCGGCGTTCGTCCGTAGCAGCCGACGTAAGGAGGCTGGCCGTGCGATCAACCGGACCGTCCAGCCTCGTGACCTCGGCTGCTCCGTTTGATCTGAGGCTGGCCGTGCGATCAGCCGCACCCTCCAGTCTCGTGACCCCGGCTGCTCCGCGAACGTTGATCGCTTTTGACGACATGAATCCTTACCGCGCCGAGATCGTCGCATTGACGATGTCATCGGTGGTATTGGACTGGCCGTCCGGGCCCGAGGAGCGAAGGTCGTAGCCGCTCGGGTTCAGTTTGCCCGGGTATTCGTAGGCATACGGGTGGCCCCACGGATCGGGCGGGATGTCGCTTTTCAAATACGGCCCGCGCCAGCCGGTGACGTCGGAGGGCTGCACGAGCAGCGAATTCAGCCCGTCGCCGCCACGCGGATAGCTGCCGGTATCGACCTCATACGCGTCCAGCGCGGTGCCGAAGGTGGAAATCTGCGTCTGCGCGGCGGTGACGCGCGCCTGCTCGGTGCGGCCGGTGAACTTCGGCAGCACGAGTGCGGCGAGGATGCCGAGGATCACGAGGACGAGCAGCAGCTCGACGAGAGTGAAGCCGCGACGGCGGCGTGATCTATTTTGACCACGGACGGCACGGAATGACACGGATGGGCCGGCGGCCTTGGCCCGTGTCGTTCCGTGAAATCCGTGGTTAACCTGAATTTGGCGAGGTTTCATATCGTGAGAATCACTTGATGTGGTCTTGCAGGGAGAAGATCGGGATCACCATGCCGATGAAGATCGTGCCAACGAGCGCGGCGATCAGGAACAGCATCAGGGGCTCCGCCAGCGCGACGACGGTCTTGAGCTGCCGGTCGAGGTCCGACTCGGTGACGGTGGCGATGCGCAGCAACTCGTGATCGAGTTTGCCGCTTTCCTCCGCGACCGAGATCATCTCGACGACGGCGCCGGGAAACAGCGAGCGATTTTGCGCCAGGCTCGTGCCGAGCGGCTTGCCTTCCTTCACCCGGTCGATCGATTCAGACACGGCGTCGACGAGGATCTGGTTGCCGATGGAGCGGCGCGCCACGTTCAGCCCGTTGATTAACGGAACGCCCGCGCCGAGCAGCGTGCCGAGCATCCGGCAGAACCGCGCCATGGCGAACTGCGCGATGAGCGGACCGATGGTCGGCAGCCGCAGCACCATGCCTTCCCAGGCGCGGCGGCCCTTTTCCGATTTGAACCAGTTTCGCAGCGAGACGACCGCGACGACGATGCCGGCGCCGAGGAGCAGCCCGTAGCTGCGGACAACTTCGCTCACGCCCACAATCATCTGGGTGAGCAGCGGCAGTTCGGCGTTGAAGCCCTGGAAAACCAGCTGGAACCGCGGGATGAAAAATACGAGGAGGAAGATGAGCACTCCCATCGCGAGCACGAGGAGGATCGCGGGGTACATCAGCGCCGTCATCACCTTGCCCTGAAGTTCCTTTTCGCGTGCCTGGAAATCGGCGATCTGTGCGAGCACCACGTCGAGAAATCCGCCCGTTTCACCGGCCTCGACCATCGCGATGTACACGCGGGGAAAAGTCTCGGGTGAACGCGCCATCGCGTTCGACAGCGACATGCCGTCGATCACGAGGTCGTGGATTTCCTTCCACTTCTGCTTCGCCACCGGTGCCGCCGCCTCGCGGTGCAGGATGACGAGTGCACGGCTGAACGGCACGCCGGCCGCGAGCAGGCTCGAAAGCAGCCGGGTGAAATTCTCCAGCATCCGCGGCGTGATCTTTTTCGCGCCGCCGAGCTTCAAACCAAACAAAGGTGCGTCGTTGGCGGCGTCGGCGGGCGAACCGTTGGGCTTCGCCACGCCGTCGGCCGTCGGGCTGCGACCGCCGTTGCGCGCCGCATTGAACGGCGCACGCGTGGCACCCGATTCCGCCAGCCGAATCGGCTTCAGCCCGAGCAGCTCGACCTGCCGCATGGCTTCATGACGGTTGGTGGCGTCGAGGGCGCCCTCGATGAGGACGCCGTCGCGCTGCATGGCCTTGTAGGCAAACTGAGGCATGAGGAGGCGGCGGGCGGATTACGCCGCGTGGGTCGTGCGGTGCGGGGCGGCGGGAGCCTCGGGCTCGGCCGGAGGGGCGTGCAACACGGGCGCCATTTCGTGCACGGTCGTGACGCTGAGCACTTCCTCGATGGTGGTGACGCCTTCCTCGATCAGCCGCCGGCCGTCCTCCGCCAGCGTGCGCATGCCGGCGCGACAGGCCGCATCGCGAATCGTATCGGTCGACGCGTTCTTCAGCACCAGCTGCCGGATCTCATTGCTGCTGTCCATCCACTCGAAAATCGCGCGGCGGCCGTGGAAACCGGTGTTGCGGCACTCGCGGCATCCAACCGACCGATACACGCGCTTCGCGGCCGGAATGCCGATGCGCGTCTTGTAGGTCAGCGTCGTCGCGGTGTCGTCGAACTGTTTGCAGTGCGGGCACAGCACGCGGACCAGCCGCTGCGCGAGCACGGCCTCGAGCGAGGACGCGACCAGGTAGGGCTCGACGCCCATGTCGACGAGCCGCGTGACCGCGCCGGCGGCGTCGTTGGTGTGCAGGGTGGAGAACAAGAGGTGGCCGGTGAGCGAGGCCTGCACCGCGATCTGCGCCGTCTCGTGGTCGCGGATTTCACCGATCAGGATGACGTCCGGGTCGTGGCGGAGAATCGCGCGCAGCCCGCGGGCGAACGTGAGCCCGGATTTTTCCGACACCTGGATCTGGTTCACGCCCTTCAGCTGGTATTCGATCGGATCCTCGATCGTGACGATCTTGCGCTCCGTGTCGTTGATTTCCTGGAGGGCGGTGTAGAGGGTGGACGTCTTGCCGCTGCCGGTCGGGCCGGTGACCAGCACGATGCCGTGCGGCAGCTGGAGCACGCGTTCGAGCGAGTTGTATTCGCGCTCGTTCATGCCCAACTCGCGGGCGCCCTTCAGCGCCGCGTTCTGGCGCAGGAGGCGCATGACCACCGCTTCGCCGTGCAGCATCGGAATCACGGATACGCGGATGTCGACTTCGGCCGCGTCGATGCGGACCTTGATGCGACCGTCCTGCGGCAGGCGTTTTTCCGCGATATTCAGATGGCTGAGAATCTTGACGCGCGCCACGATCGCGGGCTGGAACCGTTTCACCTGTGCCGGCACCGGGATTTCCTGGAGCACGCCGTCGATGCGGTAGCGGATCCGGAGTTCGTCCTCGAAGGGCTCGAGGTGGATGTCCGACGCGCGCAGGTCGATCGCGTCCTTCAATACCTGGTTGACGAAACGGATGATCGACGCGTCCTCGGCCGCCTCGTCGAGATTGGTGTCGTTGGTGCCGCCGCTGTCGTCGACCACCGTGAGCGCGGTTTCCTCGTCGAGGGTGTCGATCGTATCGGCGCCGACGCCAAGCCGCTTTTTCATCTCGCGTTGGACGGCCTCCGACACGGCGAGCACGGGCCGCACGCGCAGTCCCGTCAGCGCCTTCAGTCCGTCGAGCCCCTGCGTGGCGAACAACCGGCTGGTCGCGATCTCGATCTGGTTGTCGACGCGGCGGAGCGGAAGCAGTTCGTCGCGCAGCAGCAGCCGCGCGGGGAAAAGCGAAAGCACCTGCTTGTCCGGCTCGAGCTCGTCGAGCATCACGAACGGCACGCCGTATTCGCGGGCCAGCCAGCGCAGCACGCGCTCCTCCGTCAGTGCCTCCGGTCCGGGATTTTGTTTCAGGAACGCACGGCAATCCGTCGTCGTCAGCTGCCGGTTCGCGATCATCCGCGTCAGCAGCTCCGGTACGACACCGTTGGCCTGGGTGGAGGAAACGAGATCAGTAATCACGAGAGAATCAGCGGAGCAGCCCGAGCAGAACGAGGATGGCCTCCTGGCGGACGCTGAGGACGGCGCGCAGGTCTTCCTGCGCCTTGGCCAGCTTCGACTCGTTGAGCAGCCGCGTGTCGCGCAGCCGCTGGATCCGCAGCTTGATTTCCGCCTCGGGCATCTTGTCCGTCACCGCGGCCTGGAGCGCCTGGAAGTCGGGGTTGCTGCTGCCGCCACCGCGAGAGCTGCCACCGCGGCCGGAACTGCCGGGCGTGCCACCACCGGGAGTGCCGCTGCGGCCGGAGCTGCCGGGCGCACCGCCGCCACCCGGAGGGCCGCGAAATCCGCCGCCAATCCCGCCACCGGTATCAGCGGTGCGGCGCAACTCGAACACTTTTGCGATCCGGTCGGAAATGACCGCCCACTCCTCGTCGTTCGGCACATCGAGCCGGTCGCGCACTCCCGCCAGCATCCGCGCCTGCATTTCCTGCGGGTTGAAGCTGCGGCGGCTCTGGTCGTCGCCGCCGCGGCGGCGGGACGCGTCATCCGGACGCGGTGGCGTCTGGGCAAAAAGCGAGGTTCCAGCGACGAGAAGCAAAACAGCTAAGCCAGACGCGATTGTAACGGGCCGGCGGCGAATTGACGTGATTCCAGCGGGCACGCACCCGATGTAGGCTGGAGTTTGCATGGGACGGATTACTGACGCGTCGCAGGGCGGATGGTAACAGGTTGCGGCTGGACAAATAGCCCGCAGTGGCCCGTGCGCAGAGTTTGCGCAGCGAAACCCGGCTGTGCGCAGAAAATGCGCACGTTCCACCTGCTATGACTTTGCGTCCGGTCGGCTGAAACCAACCCGGGGTCGCTTCGTCATATCCGGCCAACGTCGGATTTCCGGCACCCTCAACCTCAAAATATGAAATACAATCGTTTCGTTATCGCCGCGATCATCACTGCGATCGCCGTTCCCTTCACCTTTGCCGCCAAGGGCGAGCGGAAGAAGAAGACTGACACCGTGGCCTTCGCCACCGCCGACAAGGATGGCAATAGCTGGCTCAGCAAGACCGAGTACGCCGCCGCCGTGAAAGGCACGCTCGACAAGGAGGCCGCGGACGCGAAGTTCTCCGACCTCGACAAGGACAAGGATGGCAAGCTGACGGAGCAGGAGTACAACGCCGCGTCCGGCGGAAAGAAGGGCCGGAAGAAGAAGGGCACGACCTGATCGAGTTTTGTCCGGATAGTTGTTCCGGCGCGGACGCGCGAAAGCCTCCCGCCGGTCAGCCGCTCGAAATCCTGTTTTGAACGCGGAGCCGATTCGGCTCCGCTTTTTTTGCGCGAGCACCGGCTGCTTGCGACCGCGTCCGGTGCAGCGGAAGCCGTGAGCTCACGCGTTTCGCGACGGGGTGTGACTCGAATCGTCCGTGGAGCGGAAAGCGTGAGCTTTTCGCCACGTTCCTGATTGCGGGCCGGAGGCCCGCGCTCCCAGGAACGAACCGTCACGATTTGTGCCGATTGAGCGGTTTGACTGTTCGCGAAACGCGCCGGGCACACGTTCCGCTACGCCGCTTCCAAACGCGTGTTTCCGTGGCTTGGGGTCTCTGGTCTTTGGTCTCTGGTCCCTGGTCTGAGGCGCAGCCTCGTTAGTGTCTCTGGTCTCTTCGTCTCTTAGTCCTTTAGTCCCTTAGTCTCCTCGTCCTTTGCCCGTGCTTGCCTCAGCGGCGTTTGCCGGCTGACTCGCACGCACCTACAGCTGCGGCCCCGCGGCTGGTTACCCCATGGATCCCCTGCTGCTGTTGCTGATTGGCGTCGTGGTTGTGATCGCCGCGATCGTGTGGTTGCGGCTGCACGCATTCGTGGCGCTTTTCAGTGCCGCGTGCCTTGTCGCAGCGCTCACGCCGCGCGCCAACATCGAACGTGCGGTGCTCGCGCAGGGATTGCCGCAGGCGCAGGCGACAGCTCGGGCGGAAGAATCGCTGGGCGTGAAGCTCGCGGCGAAATTTGGCCAGACCTGCGGCAGTCTCGGCCTGCTGGTCGCGATGGCCTCGATCATCGGCGCCGGGCTGCTCCGCAGTGGGGGAGCCGATCGCATCGTGCGCTCGATGCTGCGGCAGTTTGGCGAACACCGCGCGCCGCTGGTCTTTGCCGCCAGCGGGCTGCTGCTCGGCATCCCGGTCTTCTTTGACACCGTGTTTCTGCTCCTCATTCCGCTCGCCCGCGCCACCGGGAGACGCACGCGTCGCAATTACCTGCTCTACGTTCTCGCCATCGTCGTCGGCGGCACCATGACGCATTCCCTCGTGCCGCCGACGCCGGGGCCGCTCTACGTGGCCACCGCGCTCCAGGTCGACATGGGCCTGATGATCATCGGCGGCCTGATCGTCAGCACGTTTTGCGCGTCCTGCGGACTTGGTTACGCGTGGTGGGCGAACCGGCGGTGGCCGCTCGAGCTTCGCGAGCTGGCGGGCGATGTGCCACCTGCCACGACTGGCGCCGGCGAAACCGAAACGCCTGCGATGGTCGGCGACAATTTGCCTCCGCTGTGGCTCGCGTTGCTGCCGATCGCGCTGCCCGTCGTGTTGATTTCAGGTGCAACCATCATGGATGTGGCGGCGCTGCCCGCCGCGTTCCGGCCGGTCGTTGCCACTCTCGGCCATGCCAACGTCGCGCTGGCGCTCGGCGCCGCGATCGCGCTCATCACCGTCGCGACGCGCAAATCACCGACCGCGGACGTCCGGACCACGATTCAGTCCGCGCTGCTCGACGCGGGCGTGATCATTCTCATCACCGGCGCCGGCGGCGTGTTTGGCGGGGTGTTGCAGGAAACGGGCGTCGGCGAACGCGTGCAGGGGCTCGCGCACGCCTATCGGATTGGCGTGTTGCCGCTTGCGTTTCTCGTCACCGCGCTGATGCGCACGGCCCAGGGGTCGGCGACGGTGGCGATGGTCACCGCCGTCGGCATCGTGGGCGCGTTCGCGTCGCCGGCCACGCTGGGATTTCACCCGGTGTACCTCGCGCTCGTGATCGGCTGCGGCTCGAAGCTGATTCCGTGGATGAACGACAGCGGTTTTTGGGTGATGTCGAAGATGAGCGGGATGACGGAACGCGAAACCCTCCGCACCGTCACCGTGATGGTGTCGATGATGGGCGTGGTGGGTTTCCTCGTCATCATGTTCGCCGCCGCATTTTTTCCGCTCGTGTGAGCCACCAACGCGCGGGTTTGGTCTTATCGATTCACTGGATAACCGCGTCAGCGCGTCCGCGCGAGCGTGACCTCGACCGGCTGTTCGCTGCCGGCCGCGGGGAAAAGCAACCGGTGCGACTGCCCGTCGATCATGATCTCCACGGTCGTGCCGCGGTTGCCATCGCGCCGGCGCGACTTCCACTCGGGCGCCTGGCCGGTGCGATGCGGCACGAGCACCGTGACCATCCCGAGTTCGCGACGCGGTTCCGTCGTGCCGGCCTCCACGTGCCAGATGTTCGCGAATTCCTTTGTCGGCGGCGGATTGAACCCGTCGGTCTGCACGAACGCGAGCGGGACGGGCGAGAGGTACGCGACATCGATGCCGGCCTTCGGCTGGTTCACGCGCAGCCGGCCCGCGGCTTCATTCACCGTGAACTCCTTCAGCGCATGCAGCATGAACTGGTATTTCGCCGGCGCGGGTGCGACCAGTTCGTCGTAGAGCACCACGAACGGCCGCGATCCTTTTACGAATACAACATGCCGCCACGCCTTTTTCATCCGGCCGCCGTAAGCCGCGGTGCCATCGCCCGCAACGATGTCATACTCGCGGCCGAGTTGTTCGCGCACGATCCGGCCGGTGGATGCGACCGAGTGCGGCACCTGGCCCTCGCCGTTGACCAGCACCGCGTTCTGGGCGCGCGTCGTGTGCACGAACTGGTAATGGAATTTGCTGCCATGGAGGTCGCGGTAGCCGTTCGCGACCAGCAGCGCCTCGCCATAGGCGTTCAGTTGAAATGAATTCTGCGGATTGTGGCCGTGGCTCTGGGAGCCAAACGGACTCGACTTGAACGTGAAGTGCACGTCATCGCGGCTGTCGAGCAGCGTCGTGTGCAGGCTGGCGACGCCGATGCCGTGGAAGATTTTCGACGGCGGCAGGTCCGTGGGTGGCCGGGCGGCGGGCAGCGGAGGAAGATTGGCGCGATACAGGAAACCCAGGAAACCGCCGTTTTCGCGCATGTCTTTTTGTTGCGTCCACCAGCGCCAATACCCGGCATTGCCGCCGTCGCCGCTCGTGCTGCGCGCGCGCAGATGGTATTCCATGAAGCCGGGCGCATTCATCGGCCGGAATGCGAGATCCCCAAACCCGGAGGTGGGGGAGTTCGGGGGGGAAATATAGAGCGGATAATCGCCGACCTGGGAGAAAAACGGTTTCTTCAACCCGTCGATTCCAAGCGCCGACTGCGCGAACTGCAGCCACCAAACGGCCTTGTTCTGATAACCCGACCAATAGCTGACGCCCTCGTGCCAGCCACCGTCGTCGTCCGACCACACGGGATAACACGCAAAAAATTTGTTCACCGCGTAATCCAGCCACTGCGGCGCCTCGGGAATCTCGTCCAGGAACGCGATGCCCGCTTCGGCAATCTTGTGCCACGTGCGGTTTCCATGGCTGCTGTAAGGCCGCTGGAGATGACCGACGCCACGGCTGATTTCGCCGCTGTTCCACGCGTCGATCACGCGCTCGCGCATGGCCGCCCGGACCTTCGTGCGCTCCTCCGCGGTGAACATGTCCCAGGCCCAGTCATACGCGCGCGCCGGCCGGTAGAGCATCGGCTTTCCGGCTTCGCAGTTGAGGGTGAAGTTCGTGTTGCCCTTCGGATCCCAGCCCGCGAGGTGCAGCACCCAGCGCCGCGCCGCCTCACCATAGGCTTTGTCACCAGTCATCAAATACACGAAAGCGATCGTCTCGGCTTCGGCGCAGGCTTTCTCCGTCTGCTCGCGGTTCGGCCACCAGTACTTGATCAGCTCGGGCTTGTTCTTGTCCCGGGCCGAGCCCGGGTGCTCGGGCTCGGGCGTGGGTCCGGCCTTGATGTAGCCGTCCGCCGCGCGGCGCAGCGCCGCGAACGCATCGCTTTCCCGACCCCGCGCGAGCTCGCGCAGCCGGGGCAGATCCTCCGGGCGCAGGAAAAGCCGTGGATGTTGCGGCGGCACCTTTGCCCGCTGCTGCGCCACCGTCGGCATCGGCAGCGTCGCGGCATCGGCCGGCACTTCGACGCGGCGGGCAATGCTCCACTCGGACGCCTCGCCTTTGGCGTTCGCGCAACGGTAGCGCCAGAAATACGTACCCGGTTTCAACGCCGCATCGTGGGTATACGTCGGCCACGCCACGCCCTCCGCCGTGGTCGTCGAGCCCGCGGGAAAACCACGGTCGGTCGACCATTGCACGGTGTAGCTGGCTGCGTCCGCCGGGGCGATCCACGTGAACGAGGGCGGGTTGAGTCGAACGGCCGCGCCGTCGGCCGGCCGGTAACCCCACTCGTCCGGCTTGGCTGGTCGCTGATCGAGCGGCAGGGCTGCGAAAACCGGCAGGGCGGACAACGCGCAAAGCGCGGCGAGGACGGGGCGGGTTCGGTGCATGGCTAGAGGCGAAGGTGACGACGCCCAGCCATGGTCCGTTTCCGGCCCCGACGGATCATCGTATTTTTTTTGCCGGTTCAGCCCGGATATTGGGGCACCGCGGCTGACGCCGCAACCAAAGGTCCAGGATCCGCATGGTGGTGTCGTTATGATGCAGCAACGGCGCGTTGGCCGCCTGCACGACCAACGCCTCGAAGATCGGTTGGGCCAGCTCGCTCAGCGGTTCGAGCAACTCCCGCTGGGTCGAGGCCGGCAGCGGCACGCCCAAGGCTTTGCTGGAGCCGCTCCAGCCGGTAGTGCGGCAGCCCGGTGCCGTAATTGCACCGATTGTGCTTGCGTCAGGTGTGTAGCTGTTCCTACACACCAGGCCGATGAGCCAGGCGTTTGGCGATTATCTGCGCGCCGTGCGCGAGCGAAAAGCCGCGGACGACCCTGCCTTTTCCCTGCGGCAGGTCGCCGGCGCCGTCGACATCGAACCCTCCTATCTGAGCAAAATCGAACGTGGGATCGAGGCACCGCCCGGCGAGGGGACCATCAAGGATCTCGCGAAGGTGCTCGCCGAAGACCCCGACGTGCTTCTCGCGCTGGCCGGCAGAGTCTCGAGCGACCTCCAGGCAATCATCTGCAAACGCCCGGCACTGTTCGCCGAGCTGCTCCGCACATTTCGCTCGCTGCCCAACCACGCCGTTGCCCGCGTCGTCCGCGAGGTGCGCGACGGCGACTGGTAAAGTCCCCGACCCGAAATTCCCAACGCCAGTCTCTCAGCTCTCAAACCCTCAACTCTCAACCCGTCACCCCGATGATCGAACTTCATTCCGACGAACTCATTTTCACGTTTCCCAAGCTCCACGCCTGCCTGCGAGAGAAGGCCCGCGGCTGGATCGACGCCCGCGTGGCCGCCGCCACCAGCGAAGAGAAAGCGCGGCTGCCCGATTCCCGCGAAAAGCTCCACGCGGAATTCGAATGGTGCATCCCGAAAGTCCGGGCCGCGATCTCGTTCCTGCGCACGCTGCGCATCCCAGACGACGGCAAGGACTACCCCCTGCCGCCGGGTCTCGGCCGATTTCCGGTGCGCCACGTCGATGACTTCAGTGGTGTGCCGGAGGCGTGGAAGGGGCATGGCGGAGTCATGATGCCGATGCACAAAACGGAGGCGTTGTGGCTGCACTTTTCGTCCGACTATCCGATGGCGCTCAAAATCGGAGCCGGTGGCATCTGCGCGATTTCCGGCGAACGATGGTCGACCACGCTTTACTCCCGGCCACAGAACTACGTCGTGCTGCCGTACCAGCCCTGGCTAGACGGGTTTCGAGTCAGCGAGGGCGTGATTCGGCAATTCGTGGCGGTGCCGCTCGGAAAAGGGCTGACCGTCGAGCAGCAGCTCACGGGCGAGGAGACGTGGGGTGGGCTGCAGGTGCAGGCGTTTCCGATGCTGGCCGATCACAATTCGACTCACGAACTGGAATTGGCTCTCAAAACGAAATGGCAGGCATTGATCCGACCGCCCGATACCGGTGCGGGCTTGGGGATGCTTTACAGCATGGAATGCATCACTCGCTGCTGCGTCGGCGAGGCCGGGTTGGGGGCTGGTGGCCGGATGAAACAGAAAATTACGCGCGATCCCCACGGCAGTGAGGCGTGGGATCTTGCGGAGAACAGCCGATGCTACGTGCATCTTTGTATGGCAGACGATTGGCGGAACCTCACGGGGACTCCGCCACCACATCGGCCACCGACAGCACGCGACTACACGAATGCGGGCCTACCGTGGTTCGACTTCGATGCTTGCACGCCCCCCGTTTCAGGCGAAACCCTTCTCGCTGGCGTGAAGTCGGTGAACTCATTGATCGGCGAAAAAACCGGCATGGAGCTTTCTGCCAACGACACGATCACTCCATCCAACATGGTGCAGGTCAGGCCACGGCCAACGGGTGTCGTTCGCGAGTTTTGAGCCATGGACGAAATGATTTGGGCGCCCCTGGCGAGTCGGCTCTTGAAATGCCCACTCGACGATCAGTTATTCGATTCGTCGATAGGCCTGCGCCTGCACCTATGCGAATCCCACGCAGAGAGAATCTGTCGGCACAATCGCGTGCCGCGACAAGTCGCGTTGCAGGAGATCGAGATCCCTGAGAAGCTTTTTCTCTGCGGCCATTGCGGCTTCATAGTTCCTGCAGCCGAGCATGGAGACAGTGGAATGGTCAGACACATTCGCGCAGCACATCCTAACCCATTCGGCGCAATCCAAGTGAAATTTTCCGTGTCAACTGACTCGACCCTGATCGAGCAGTTTGTCGAGGCCGAGATGTCCCACGAAGTTTGCTCGTGCAGCTATTCCGAATGCGCTCAGGTATTCTCTGACGAGCCATCGGTGGCACTTCATTGGGCCGAGGAGCATTGTAGCGCACCGTCGATCGAGGAGACCCGACGCGCGTTCGAGGCCGACCCAGACCGTTTCAGACGCCCTTTGGCGGAGTGTCTTTCCGAAATCGCAGAAGAGGAAATCCGCCGCTGCCTGTCGGCTCCTGCGCCTGACGACGGTTACGTCATCCGTCATTCACCCAACGTGCCCAAAATCCGGAGCAAACCGGGTGAACACATCATCTACGTCGAACGCGAACCGGTGCGTTTCCTTGATCGTGAACTGGAGGAGCTGCTCGAATACGAAGGGCTCGATCTCATTGAAGATGTGCCGCGCGGCGGAGTATGGCCACAAGCCGATCACCAGACCGTCCATGTCGATCTGCGATTCTGTAATATTCTGGACGGCTATTTTCCCATGGTGAAAGACGTCCGCCACATCCTGCCCCCGCTGGCTGACGGTGAAACCATCGACGTGGTTTGGCAGAGTGAGTCGTTCCCCTGCAAGGTCAGCCGGTCGAAGCGAGCAATCTACAATCTCGACGGGCAACTCAAGCGCATATTCAGCCAGTTGCCGTCTGGAGTCCGGCTCTACATCACACGCGTTGGTCCGCTCCGATACCAACTGGAAGTGAAACGGGCGCCTCACATGGTGCGAGACTGTAAATTCTTCCTCGCCGATGGCCATGGCGGCTGGGCGGTGGAATTTCGCGATGAAATGGTCGAGTGGGAGACCGGTGACCACGTATTTAGGCACCAGCTAACCTTCGAACATTTGGAGGCGCTCCACCACGAAGCGCGCCGGACAAATCTAAGCATCAAGGACGCGGTCTATGAGGCGATGAGGCAGTTGGCCAGTGAGACGGCGGTCCACGTGCTGGACGTGCATGACTTTGTCTTCCTGTGGATGAGAACGTGTTCGCTGGCTGCGGTGTGGGCACAGTTTCGGCCCGAGCACAAATGCTACGTCCGAGCGCTTCCAGGTTGGTATCGATTCGATCCAACCGCGTCTCTTCCCACAGTTCGATTCGTCCCGCCACCTCTCCGACCGAGAATACGACTGAGGCAGTATTCCAAGGATGGAACGCGATACAGAGTCAAACAACGCGGATGGAGGCACAACATTTACAACAGCCGCTTAGAGCAATTTCAGGACGACCCCGACGCACTCCTTGACGTTCGTTGCGCTTTCGGCACGCCGGACGAGGTGGTTTTCGTCATTCCAATTCCGTGGTTGATGGAGCAAATCATTCCGCGTGCCGACTGCAACGAGCGAGGCCAATACCTGTTTAGCGTCAATCAGCACGACTTTGTTTTCACTTGGGATCACGGCATCAAAATGGACGGAAGGTCTTTCATGGAAGAGCGCTAAGACCGCGGCCGCTTGACACGCGCCAGCATTGATCTCACCCACCGCGCTCAACCTCCGGCGAATCGCTCGTAGCGATTACCCAAATGGGAAAACGCATTCCGATCGCGGGCGACGATACTCGCGCTGGCGCACTCCGCCACGGCGAGCTGCCACCCGTCGTTTTCGCCGAAGCGCCGGCCGGACTTCCGCGCCCGGCGCTGGAGTTCGGCGCATTTCTTCGCGTGTTTGAAGCCGAGCGTCTGCGGCACGTAGCGAGTGATGAAAGTCAAGCCGCGCGCCTCGTCCTCGAACCCCTCTAGAAATTCCGCCACGGTGATGGTTGAAACCAGCAGCGGGCGGTCGGGCAGACTGCGATTGCGCCGCAGCCATTCCATCGCGGGTCCGGCTCGGCCGGATTCAATTTCGCGCTCGAGCGCGATCAAGAACGACGAATCAAGCAGCGCGGGAGGCACGGCGACCCTTGCGCTCAGCGTTCCTTGCCAACTCGACCTCGGCCCAGTCGGCGAGTTCGTGCGTCGTCACAACTTTGCCTAAGGAACGGGCGTGGATCAGCTCGGAGCGCGACATGCCGACCGTCTTCGCGGTGCGATCCAATTGTTTCAGCTCGGCCGCCGTGTAGCGCGTGGAAACGGGAAACTCCTTCATGAGCCAACCAGAAGAAAAATCATCCGTGCAGTCAACTACGGCGGTAGTTGCCCAACATCGCGAAAGAGCCGGCCGCGTGACGCCTCCCGGGCACGATCGACCACCAGCATTCGCAAGCAGAACTCTGTGCCCCAATGGTTTTGTGCGACGGAGTGTGAAATAAGCGGGTTGGCGGTGATGGGCTCGGGCGCGAACTATTTGCCAGACGATCCGCGTGCTGCATTTGCCGGCCTTCGCCACCCGATAAAAACCAAAGCTATTTGCGCGGCGGAGTGATTTTGACTGTTGCGTCATACCGCTTCCCTCTAACCTCGGCCGCGTGAACACCCCGCCCCCCGGAAACTCCAGTGGTCCAAACCGGCTGAAGTGGCTTGATGCTCAGCTGGCCAACCTCGCCGGGGCTTGCCCGCACACCAAGACGAATCCGAATTCGTGTCCGCTGCATGAAGTGCGCAAATTGTCGCCCGCGGCCATCGGAAAATGGCTCGATGCCCTGCGGCTCGAGGAAAAGGAGTACCTGATGCTGTACCATCAGTGCTGCCTCGTCATCCGTTGGGAGTCGCAGCAACCGAAGGTGGGCCGGGTGAAACCGAAATCGCCGCGTCGCCGTCGTGCGCGCTGAGACGGCGCGCTAAAGAGGGGCCGGTTCGGATCAGAGAGAGTCCATCGTTCTTGTTCTCGTAATCTTTCTCTTTCTCCCCGCCGGGAACGGGAATCGCAGGAGCGCGAGAAAGAGAGCGAGGAGCGAGCACGAGCCGGACAATCCCGCTTTCGAGAGGGATTGCAGCACCGCGCCGACCTGTTCATCGGTTGGGCCCCATGCGCTTTCTTACCCTTTTGCTTTCGCTCACCCTGGCGGCGGCGTCGCTCCGCGCGGAGTTCCGCGCCGCGGTCATCAAAGTCGACATCACCCCCAAGACTCCGCAGTGGCTGATGGGATACGGCCCGCGCAAGTCCACCGGCGTCCGCGATCCGATTTTCCATCGCATCGCCGCGCTCGATGACGGTGCGACCCAGGCGTTCATCATCGCCTCCGATCTCTGCCTGTTCTCGCCGACGGTTTACGACGAAGTCACGGCCGAGCTCAAGCAGCAGCTTGGGCTCGAACCGCGGCAGGTGTGGTGGACGGTCACCCACAGTCACTCCACCCCCGAGGTCGGCCCGCCCGGAATGTACGATGTCCTGCTGAAGGGCCGCTCGGATCACCCGTGGGATCGCGACTATCATCAGTTCATCAAGACCGCGCTGATCGACGGCCTCCGGCAGGCGCGCGCGAAGCTCGAGCCGGCGCGGATCGCGAGCGGCACCGGATTCTCGCGGGCGAACATCAACCGGCGCGCGCGCGACGTGGATGGGAAGATTTCACTCGGCCTCAATCCCGATGGCCCGGCCGACCGGCAGATTGGCCTCATCCGTTTCGAGCGTCCCGACGGCTCGCCAATCGGGATGATCGTGAACTACGCGATGCATGGGACGGTGTTCGGCGGGTCGATGCTTCAGATTAGCGGTGATGGCCCGGGCGTGGTCTCCGCCTACGTCGAGGAGAAGATCGGCGCGCCCGCGCTCTACATTAACGGCGCGGCGGGGAACCTGGCGCCGATCTACACGGTGCAGGAACCGGCCCGTTCGCACATCGGCGAATTTCGCGTGCTGCTCGGCGACAGGATTCTCGAGGCCAACCAGGCGCTCGGCCGCGCCGCATCCGACGTGAAGCTCTGGGTCGGAGAGCACTGGATCGAGACGCCGCGGAAGGAGGGCCTCGGCTGGTCGGACGAACTCAAGGCGTACGGCACGAAGAGCCCGGCCGGCGTGGAACTCGTGCGCGTGCCGGTCCGCGTGATGCGCATCAACGACACGGTGATGTGGGGGAGTCCGGTGGAAATGTTTTGCGAAATCGCACTGCGCGTCCGCAACGAATCACCGTTCCGCCACACGTTTTATTTCGGCTACAGCAACGGCTGGCTCGGCTACATGCCCACCGCCGAGGCGTTCCGGGATGGCGGGTACGAGCCGCGCACGTCGCCTTTTTCCCCCCAGGTGGAAAAGGATTACACCGAGGGTGTGATTTCGTTCCTGCACGGTGTGCCGAGGTAGAAGACGCCGGAAGACGGGAAGACGGGGAGACGCGGAAGACCTGGAAGACGGGTAGACGCGGAAGACGCGGAAGACCTCAAAGGCCGGGAAGGCGCGTCGATTCCTGTCCATTGAGGTCCATTCCGTCCATTCGCCGTATCCCTGCGGCAGCGGCAGCATATCCCGCCGAGCTTTGACAAACGGGCCGGATTTTCAGGGACTGTAGGCCGCCCCCCTCCATGAAAATCCGACTCACCCCTGCCACGGCGCTCGTCGCCCTTGTTGTATTCGGCTTGCTGGCACGCGTTGCCGGTGCGGCCATTCCCGGTGTCAAGATGCCGCCGAACGACGGCAAGCTGCGCATCATCGCGTTCGGTGCGCACCCGGACGACTGCGAGATTCAGGTGTCCGGCTCCGGCGCCATGTGGGCGAAACAGGGCCATCACGTGCTGCTCGTATCGGTGACCAACGGCGACATCGGCCACTGGCGCGAGGCGGGCGGCCCGCTCGCAATCCGGCGCAAGGCCGAGGTCGACAAGGCGCACGAGATTATGGGGGTTCAGGGTGTCGTGCTCGACATCCACGATGGCGAACTGGAGCCGACGCTCGAAAACCGCCGGACGCTGACCCGGCTCATTCGCGAATGGAACGCCGACCTCGTGCTTGGGCCGCGGACCAATGATTATCACCCCGACCATCGCTACACTGGCGTGCTCGTGCAGGATGCGGCGTTCATGGTTACGGTGCCGTTCTTCTGCCCCGATGTGCCGGCGATGAAGAAGAATCCCGTGTTCATGTATTACACGGATCGTTTCCAAAAACCCGCCCCTTCGCGCGCCGACATCATCGTCGGGATCGATTCCGTGGTGGAAAAAAAACTAGATGCGCTCGGCATCATGATTTCGCAGTTCGCCGAGGGTGGCGCGAACGGCAATGCGTCGCTTTATCCGGCCGATCCCGCCGGCCAGGAGCGCCGGAACAGGCAGGTCCGCGAAAATTTCTCACGGCGGTTCAAGGCCACCGCGGCGCGTTTCAACCAGGAGCTCGCGACGTGGTATCCCGGCGACGCGGCCAAGAACGTGAAGCACGCGGAGGCGTTCGAAATCTGTGAATATGGCAGCCAGCCCGACAAGGCGGAGCTGAAGCGGCTGTTTCCGTTCTTCAACTGAGGCAATTCGCGCGATTCGCGCTGCTGCGCGAATCGTAGTAGCAGCCGAGGTAACGAGGCTGGAGGCCGCCGCGGGGCGGCGACCTCCCTATTGGATGATCCCGTCGGCTCGCGGGCGCTCGCCGCTACACCGAGGGCGAGCCCCATGTCGGGTTCATGTAGGAGCCTGCTTGCAGGCGATGGTTGGAGGGGAGCGCGACCGCCCTCGGTCGCATCGGAATCGGAGCGACCGGGGGCGGTCGCGCTCCCACCGAAGCCAATCGTCCGCGCGCGTTCTCTTGCGATATACGCGCCGGCTGCGGCGCGAACCCGCTCCTACTTCTTTTTCTTCTTCGGCGCGGTCGTGGAGCTCTTCTTCAACGCGTCGGCGGGCGCATCGACCACGGGCAGGTGATTGCTGTCGATGAATTCCACGAGCGTCGGATCGCCGACTTTCACCTCCGGCTTGTAGTGCTCGGTCGCCTTGATCGAAACCGGTTTCGCCGTTTCGCGGCCGATGTGCGGTCCGGCGAGCGCGAGCATCACGGGTAGCGTTTCCGGCAGGCTCAGCCCGCGCGAGGGACAGCTGATTTTCGTCGTCCAGAGCAGCACCTTTTCCTTTCGCTGCGCGGCGGTGTAATCGTAGGCGGAAATCGCCGCCACGTACAGATCCTCCGTGGCGAGATCGTCCAGCATCTCTGAATCGGCATCGCGGAACAACTGCCCCGACGTGAAGAGCTCATCCTGGAAACCGCTCTTATCCTTGCTGATCATGCCGAGCTTGTAGGCGCCCATGAACCGCAGCAGCTGCCGGCGGTTTACCTGCCGTCCCTCGATATCGTCGCCGCCCATGTACATCCGGTCCGTGTTCATCGTGCCCCAGGTCCAGAGCAGGAGCAGCGAGGGTGGCTGGGCGTCGTTCGCGGGCAGGTAACCCTGTTTTGCGAGCACGTTGGCGATCGTTTTAACCACCTGATCCCTGGGCGGGATTTTTTCACCGGCGATGATGCCACCGAAATCATGATAACCGACATTGATCGCCGAATAGTAAACCGGGCTCGCCGGCGAGACCGTGCGCCGCAGGGCACCGACCGGCGTGGCGTCGGTGACGGCGATGATCTGCACGTCGTGCTTCGGCCACAGCCATTCGAGAAAGCCGGCTGCCGTCGCGCACGGTGCCGCCACACAGGCGAGGAGGAGATAAAGTCGGCGGCGCATAAGCTGGGGAGCATGACGCTCGCGCCCATGACAAGGTATCGCCCGCCGTCTGTCGCGTCAGAAAACAACCTTTACGACACCCCCAACTCCCGTCTCGTCAGGCCGGTCGCCATCGCAAATACTTGCCGGCACCAAGCTTCACGATGACCAGGAAACTCCCCGAGCAACTCCGCAGCCACCGCTGGTTCGGCCCGCCCACGATGCGCGGTTTTGGTCACCGCTCCCGGATGCGGCAGCTCGGCCACCAAGCGGACGACTTTGTCGGCAAGCCGGTCATCGCGATCGTCAACACCTGGAGCGAAATCAACCCGTGTCACGCGCACCTGCGCGAGCGGGCGGAGGCGGTGAAGCGCGGCGTGTGGCAGGCTGGAGGTTTCCCGGTCGAGATTCCCGCGCTTTCGATTACGGAAACCTATTTCAAGCCGAGTCCGATGCTGTTCCGGAACCTGCTCGCGATGGAGACCGAGGAAATCCTGCGCGGGCTGCCGGTCGACGGTGCGGTGTTGATGGGCGGCTGCGACAAGACCACTCCCGGGCTGCTGATGGGCGCAATCAGCGCGAACGTGCCGGCGATTTTCGTGCCCGCCGGTCCGATGTTGCGCGGCAACTGGAAGGGCAAGCCGCTGGGCAGCGGCACCGACATCTGGAAATTCTGGGCGGAGCGCTGCGCCGGCACGATCACGGACCAGGAGTGGAACGACATGGAGGGCGGGATCGCGCGCTCGCCGGGCTTCTGCATGACCATGGGCACCGCCGCGACGATGACGGCGCTGGCCGAGGCCCTCGGGATGCTGCTGCCCGGCGCGTCGTCGATTCCCGCGGTCGATTCCAATCACACGCGGATGGCGGTCGATTCCGGCCGCCGGATTGTGGAGATGGTTTGGGAGGACATGAAGCCGCGCGACATCCTCACACTCGCGGCGTTCGAGAACGCGATCACGGTCGACATGGCGATCGGCGGATCGACGAACGCGATCATCCACCTCGTCGCGCTGGCGCGGCGCTGCGGCGTGCCACTCGATCTGCCGGCCTTCGATCGGATTTCGCAGCGCACGCCGGTGCTGGCCAACATCCGTCCCTCGGGCGCGTTTTTGATGGAGGATTTTTATTATGCGGGCGGGCTGCGGCCGCTGATGGCTGAGCTCGGTGAACTGCTGCACCGGGACGCGCCGACCGTGAATGGCCGGACGATGGGAGAAAACCTCGCCGGCGCGGCCATCGTGAATACCGAGGTCATCCGGCCGCGCACCAATCCGCTCGCCGCCAGCGGCGGCACGGCGATCCTCTACGGCAACCTTGCGCCCGATGGTGCGGTCATCAAGACGTCGGCCGCCACGCCACGATTGATGCAGCACACCGGCCGCGCGGTGGTGTTCCGCAATTACGCCGACATGGAGGCACGGATGGATCGCGACGATCTGGCCATCGATGAGAATTCTGTCCTCGTCCTCCAGGGCGCCGGTCCGCTCGGTGGACCCGGAATGCCCGAGTGGGGCATGCTCCCGCTGCCAAAAAAACTGCTCGAGCGAGGCGTGCGCGACATGCTGCGGATCTCCGATGCACGGATGAGCGGCACGTCTTATGGCACCTGCGTGCTGCATGTGTCGCCCGAGAGCCATGTCGGCGGCCCGCTCGCACTCGTGCGCGACGGCGATGAGATTTCCCTGGATGTCGCCGGTCGCCGACTCGATCTGCGCGTGCCCGAAGCGGAGCTCGCGTCGCGTCGCGCGCAATGGCGTCCGCCGGACCGGAGGTATGCGCGCGGCTACCTGGCGCTCTACAGCGACCGGGTGACGCAGGCGCACGAAGGCTGCGATTTCGATTTTCTCACCGGCACGACTGAAACGCCGGAACCCGAGATTCATTAAGCGGCGCGCGCTGCCGAATCAAAGTGCGGGTTGTCGACTGATGCGCCGCGGAGAAGGGAGCAAGGGACTAACCCGGACATTTCAGTGCGCCGTGAAAAGCCATGGGACTTCAGTGGGGAAGTTAGAACAAGCCCTCCCGGGAAAGGTCGCTCCACGCGGTACCGCCTGGAGGGACTGTGGAGGCAACAAAGCCGTTCTAGCACTCCGGGAAAAGGCCCCGTCAGGGGGTCAGGAAGCGCGCAGGCCATAATATGAATGAACACCGAGCAAGCTTCGAAAAGGGCAATGCGGACGCCGACCCCGTTGAAATAGGGGGAAGGCTGGTATCTTCCGGGAAGG
>JAUSID010000162.1 GCA_030648295.1 Opitutaceae bacterium
CACGTCCGGTTTGATGAGCGGGGAGTGGAAACGGAGCGGCCTTGCCGTCACCGCGCCACTCCTCGACTCTACCAGGCTGAATGGAAAAAACCTTTTTGGTCACAGAGCGCACAGAGCTCCGACACAGAGTTCACAGAGGAAATCCCTTCGTTCCAATTTGGAATGCCTGCCCATTCGCATCAGGCGCGTCCAAACACCTTGTGGCCTCCTGCTGCCTCTGTGTCCGAGCTCTGTGTCCTCTGTGACCCATGCCTTGGTTCGTCTGGCTATGAAATAACCGGGCTATGGGAGAAGGGACCAAGGGACTAAGGGACTAAGGGAAGAAGGGACCAAGTTACCAAGGGAGCCTCAATATCGTTGAGAGGCGATCTTCGCTGGCGCATTCAATCGCGCTCACTTCTCCGGTGTTTTTGACCGCGCAGCGCGAAATAAGCAGCCCGCCGAGGCGGCACCTTGGTTCGCCGAAATGATGTGTCGCGCTCCTCCAGGAGGCGTACCGCGTCGGACGGGCTGCTTGGTGGGTGAAACTCTACTGCGAGGTAGGGTGAATCGCCGCGAAAGGTAGCGGAACACCGTAGCGTCCAAGGGCACGCGGTCGCTGTCTCAATAGGTGTGATTAACGGTTCGTTTTCCCCCTCTCCCGTCCGCTCGTCGCCCCGCGTCCGGGCGTCCGCATGACCGAGTTCGACCAGCGGCGGATCGTCAAACTGATCGGCGACGCTTTCGTCATCCTGTGCGTTCGCGTCGGAGGCGGATCGGCCGCCGAGAGGAAACTGCGCCTCGGGTTCGAGGCCATTCTCCGGCAACTCGGGACAACTCCACTGCAGGTGATTGCCAGCTTCGTTCCGCTGCCGGGCCGTCACATCGGTGCGTCAACCGGCGACCTCCGGCAAATCGTCCGCGCGCTCGATCAATGCCTGGCGGTTTTTCAGCGCTACGCGTCGGTTCTCAACCCAGATCAGCGGCGGACGCAGGAACTCATTGGCGCCACGCGCGAATTCGCGGAGCAGGAACTTCAGGCGCGGGATCCGCGCTCAATCGGGCCGATGGCCGCACCGGCCATTCAGCTGGCGACCTGAGAAGTGCAAAGGTTCGCGGCGATTTTCCTGGGAGCGCGGGCCTCCGGCCCGCAATGTAGCTGTGTTCGTGGTGGAAACACGGAACGGTGTTTCGCCGGGTTATGACGATCCTTGCGAGCGAGACGCCCGCGCTCCCAGCTGGCGGCCCGTCAGCGCACCACCGGCTTCAGCACGATATTCCGATACGATACCGGGCCGTGATCGCCCTGCAGGTAGATCGGGCCGGGGCGGGACTCGTCGGACCAAAGCGCACCGCCGGTGCAGCCGAGCAGAGGCTGGTTGTCGATGATCTTGGTGCCGTTCAGTACGATCGTCGCGTGCCGATCGACGAGTGTCATCTCGAGCTTCTGCCATTCGCCGGCGCGCTTTTCCGCGGACGTGGTCGGCGTGATCCGGCTGTAGAGTGCGCCCATGTTGTGCGAATCGAGCGGCTTGCCGTACGAGTCCATCACCTGCACCTCGTAGAGCCCCCGCAGATACACGCCGCTGTTGCTCTTCGCGGGCACGTTCACTTCGAGCGTCAGATTGAAATCCTCGAAATCGCGGTCGGTGCGCAGGTTCGCCGTCCGGACATGCGGCTGGCCGGGCGGAGTCACCGGCGGCCGGTTGTGCAGGACGCCGTTTTCGGCGACCCACGCACTTTTCATGTCCGGTTCGTTCAACTTCCAACCGGCGAGACTTTGGCCGTCGAACAACTTGATCGGCGCGCCGAACTTCACCTTCGCCAAGTCCGGCCGCGGCGGCAGCGCCGGAATCCGCTTCCCCGTGAAATCGCCCCGCTCGAACCCGCGGCCGTTTGGCAACGGCGCCACGCGCGTGAGCTTCAGCGTGTTGCCCTCGACCTGCGCCGTGATCGTCTCGGTGAGTTGCTGCTTGCGGACAACCTTGCCGCTCGCGTCCTTGCGCTCGATTTCACGCGTGCGCGTGACGCTGAGCGTGTTGTCGGCGATGGTCACGCTGGAGAGCGGCACCACGCTGCCGCCGCCCCACAGGATGGAGCCATCGTACCATCCTTTCTCCTGCTTGACCTCCAGCCAGCCGGCGCGACCGCCCGGAATCGTGAGCGCCCAACGACCGAGGAACGCCTCTTCGGTTTTCGAGATCGGCGCCGCTTCCTTCGATCGTGAAGCCTTTTTGGATGCGGGCGCCGCGGTAACGGCGCCGGCCAGGAGGACCAGGGGAAGCAGTCGGCGGAACGTGTGGCGGGCGAGAAGCGGGATGTTCATGGCGGATAAGAAAAAGCGGGAGATTGGTGTGATCGGTGACAACGTTATTGGATTCACTCTTTCTCTTTCTCTTCCTCTTTCTCTTAATCTTTCTCCCAAAGTTCGGGAGAGAAAAAGAAAGATTACGAGGAAGGAGAAAGAACGCTCGGCGTTGCCTTACGTGCCGTTGATTTCCCACCCACGACGGTACGTGCCGCGGATGATGGCGTCGGCCGCGGGCAAGCCCCGCGCGGCCATCTTCGCCGCGTCCCACTCGATGGGCTTGCCCATGCGCAGCGCGAGGACGCCCAGCAGCGCAATTTCCGTGAGGTGGGCGCCGTAGCCAAAATTGCTGCTCGCCGGATCGCCGCCCTTGCACGCGTCGATCCAGTCCCGGTGATGGCCGTTGGAACGCTTGAGCGTCGCCGCGGGTTTGGGGGCGTTGCGCAGGGCCTCGGGAAATACGCGGGGCGCGCCGCCGGCGCCGTCGCATTGAATGACACCCTTGTGGCCGACGAACATCACGCCGCGGCGAGGCAGCGGAAAACTGCCGATGGCCTCGGGACTGGCGGGTTTCACCCCGCCGTCATACCAGTGAAGCCGTCGCGCCGGTTGCGAGCCCTTGGCGGCAAAATCGAAATAAATGGTGGAGCCGTGCGGCGCGATTTCGTCGTCGGTCGGCCCAATCGCGTAGGCCTCGATCCGCGACGGTGCGGGAAGGTCGAGTCCCCACGTCGCCGCATCCAGGTCGTGGCACCCGAAATCGCCCATGGCCGAGCCACCGAACGTCCAGAAATCGCGCCACGACACGGGGAAGTATGCCGTGTTGAACGGCCGCGGCTCGCGCGGCCCGAGCCACAGGTCCCAGTTCAGCCCCACCGGCATGAGCGACGCGTCCGCCGGCACGGTCGTGAGCGACGGATTCCACCGCTTGGTCGAAACCCAGGCGTGGATTTCCTTGATTGCGCCGATGGTGCCGGCGCGCAGGTGCTCGACCGTTTCGCGCATGCCCACGGTCGAGTGCCCCTGGTTGCCCATCTGGGTCGCGAGTCCGGTTTCCTTCGCGACCCGTGCGACTTCGCGCGCCTCGCGGATGTTGTGCGTGAGCGGCTTCTCGCAATACACGTGTTTTCCCGCGCGCATCGAGTTAATCGATACATAGGCGTGCAGGTGGTCGGGCGTGGCGCACAACACGGCGTCCACCGCCTTCTCCTTTTCCAGCATGACCCGGAAATCCTCGTACGGCGCGCAGCGGAAGTTCGGCGTCTTCCTCGCGTAATGCTTTTCCGCCTCGTACAGCGCCGGGACGCGGCCGCCCGCGCCTTTGTAGTAGAATCCCTCGAGGCTGAACGTCTCGGCCGGATCGGCGATCGCGATCACCTGCACGTCGGCGAGTTCGAGCAGCGCGCGCATGTTTTGAATCCCGCGGCCGCCGGCGCCGACCAGCGCGACATTGACCTTCTCGCTCGGCGGCACAAACCGCGGCCCGCCGAGCACATGGCGGGGCAGGATGTTGAACGCGGTGACAGCGGTGGCCGTCGTCTTGATGAACTGCCGGCGGGTGGAGGCGGTGACCTTCATGGAGATTCAGGGATGGACGTGAGGTAGACGCGAAGCCGAAGAATGCCGGCGCAGCGTGACCGCAAATGGATGCGATTCAACCGCGAATGAACGCGAATCAACGCCAATGCAGTTTTAACCGCGAATGGACGCGAATGAACGCGAATGAATTCGGGTTTAACCGCGAATGGACGCAAAGAGACGCAAATTGCGCGGGCCGAAACACAGCGCTGATTCGACTCACCGCCGCATGTCTCCGCCATTCGCGTTCATTCGCGTCCATTCGCGGTTAACGCCTTCCGAAATTCGCGTCATCCGCGGTTCACCGCGCCTCGACCCACTGCACGGCATCGATGACGACGAAGCCATCGGTCCCCGCGTTCGAGATTTCCACGTAACCGGCCTTGCCCTTTTCGAACCGGAACGTGCCCACCGGGACGAGCAGTTCGTTCACCGCCGGTTTTTTCTTCTGGTTCAAGGTGAGCTTCGTGTCGCCGTCGGCGTGATGGATCGTCACCGGCACGTTGCTCGCGCGATTGGGGTTCCACGGATAGGCGATGAAAACCTGGTAGCGGCCGGCCTTCGGCAGATCCGCGACAAAGCGGGCGGTCTGCTGGCCCTTGCCGCTGTTGTTGTCATGCCGGTAGCCGGTTTCCACATACGTCGGGTGCGCCGAGCTGTTGCGGTCGAATCCGTTCGTGATCGCCTCCATATCATCGACGACGATTCCGCCGAGCTTCGCCTTGGGCATGGCGGCGCGCGCCGGCGCCGGCGGGCTGTCGAAGTCGAGCGTTTGGCCGTCCTGCTCGAGCCGCTGCTTTAATTTCGCCGGTTCGATCCGCTGGATGTCGACGCGCTGTTCGATCGCCTGGACCGCCGCGGTTGCGGCGCTCTGGCCGAGTACCATGAACACCGGCTCCATCCGGATGCTGCCATACGCGATGTGCGACGCGCTCAGGCAGACCGGCACGAGCAGGTTGGTGCATTCCGACGCCTTCGGCCGGATGCTGCGATAGCTGATGGGATAAGGCCGCACGCGCACCTGCACATCGCCCTCGTTCCGGACGAAACCCTCCTTGGTGATGTATCGCTGGATGTTGTGTGAATCCATGTTGTAGGCGCCCATGCCCACGCTGTCCTCCGCCACGACGGCGCGCGTGCAGTTTTTCTCCGCCATCACGTATTCGCTGATCATCCGACGGGCTTCGCGGACATAAAGCTGGCGCGGGAAGTTGTCGTTGTCCTTGAACTCGTCCTTTGCCAGCCCGAGCCGCTGGAATTCGGCGCGGACCTTTTCGGGCACGCGCGGATTGTTCGCCAGCGTCCACATCAGCCCCTTCTGCCAGTCTTCGTGCGCCCGCCAGATTCTGGCGCGGGCCGCATAATCGGCGTCCGGGTAGTCCCAGTTCATCCCGATGAAATCGGTGCTGATCGCGAAATTGTTGTTCGTATCCGTTTTTCGGTTCGGCATCCAAACGGGGTTCCAGGGGACGCGATGGTCGCCGGCCTCGAAGTTGCGCAGCAGCAATTCGAACCAGCGGGGATCGTAATTCGCCGGCTTCTCCCACGCGCGGCGGTTTTCCGGCACGTCGGTCGTGCACATCCGGAAATTGTACGCCTGCACCTTTCGGTCGCCGCTGTACTCGTCGCCCGGCCCGTTCGCGTTGATTCCGGGCAGAACGCCGCTCGAGCGGTCGCCCGGCTTCACGTAGGGATCGACCTTCTTCGTGAACTGGTGGCTGACCGCGTGGCCGGCCTGCACGCCATTGATGGTTTCGCCGTAGACGGAGTTCGCCTCGCGGCCCACGTGGTAACTCACGCCGGCTTTGGCCATCAAGTCGCCTTCATAGGTCGCATCGATGAACATCCGGCCTTCGAACGCACGGCCGCTTTCCATCACGATCCGCGTAATCCGCGCGCCGGACTTCACCACGCCTTTTTTCAAGTCGAGCCGCTCGCCGCGCACCACCGTCACCTTCGCGCCGGCTTCCCGCAACATGTTGTCATAGATCTGCGTCGCGACATGCGGCTCGAAGGTCCACATCGTCTTCTCGTCCAGTTCGCTCCGCGTGCGGCGCGAGAAATACTGCTCCCGCGTCTCATGCGCCCAGTTGCCCGGCGGCTGGTAATGCTGCCAGATCCGGCCGTAAAATTCCCGCGCGATGCCGCCAATCGCGCGCTTGTTGCCGATGTCGGTGGCGCCGAGCCCGCCGGTGGTGAGCCCGCCGAGATGCGGCGTCGGCTCAATCAGGACGGCGGTCCGGCCCATCCGCGCGACCTGGACGGCCGCGGCGATCCCGCCGGAGGTGCCGCCATAAATTACGACATCGTACGATGCGGTCGCGGCCGTGGCGCCCAAGGCGGTGACAAATAGAATGGGAAGAAGAAGAAAGCGCATGATGGCGGCTACGCTGACATCTTCATGGCGCGCGACCAGCCTGTTGTGGGTGTTTGTTCGAAGTGGGCTGGGCTTCCTGCTCGTGAAAACCTCAATCGTGGGAGAGGTGCCCAGCCCGCATTTCTCTTAACGCGGCACGGCGGCCGCAACCAAAGGGCGTCCACCTCGGAAATCTTGAAATCGGGCATCTGGCATCGGGCATCTGGCAATTTCCAATCCGTCGGTTTTTCCCAATGACAAATTTCAGATGACCGATGACCGATTTCAAGATTCCCCCTCTCGTTGGTTGCGGCTGCCGCGGTAGGAAATCTCCGGGCTGACGCGACGAACATGGCGAGCCGCCAACGGGGGCATTAACCAAAATTGGACGGGTCACGCACCCCATGTGGCGGGACCGGCCATCCCGTGATACCGTGAAAAAGATTCGAAACCCCACGGGCAACTTGGCAGCGACTGGACTTGCGCTTAATTCCTCCCACTCGGTTCCGCCGCATCATATCGCCCATGATCGATTATCACATCGACACCGCCCGCAGTATCGTGATCACCCGCGCCGTCGGCCGGGTCACGATTTCCGACCTGACCGGTCACTTCGTCCGGCTGATGCGCGACCCCGCGTTCAAACCCGAGTTGAACGCCCTGATCATCGCGACGGACGAGAGTGCCGTGCCGACTCCGGTCGGGGTGGGAGCTCTGTCTCCGTTGGTTCGCGCGTGGAGCAAACGCCGCACGGGCGTGAAGTGGGCCTTCGTCCTGCCAAATCAGGCGACCCGCGATTTTGCGGAATCGGCGCTCCAACAGGTCCGGCTCACGGAAGTTTTCGCGCGCTGTTTCCTCTCGGAGGGCGCGGCTCTCGCATGGCTCGAACCGGCGCCGGCGGCGGCAACCCCCGCGCCGAAAACCGCGAGACCTCACGCGGTGGCGTGATTCGTGGGAGCGCGACCGCCCCCGGTCGCATGGAGAGGGTTGCGATTGGGGTCGGTCGCGCTCCCCACCACGGCATCAGGAGTTCCTTATCTGACCGGCGCGCGCACCGGCTGGCCGGCGAAGGTGTCGCGCTGCAACTCGCCATCGCGAACCACAAACGTGCCGGCCACCAAAACATGAGCTATGCCGGATGATGACAGGTCGGGTTTTTCATACGTCGCCCGATCGATCACCGTGTCCGGGTTGAAGACGACGAGATCCGCATCCGCACCGACGCGGATGCGTCCCTTGTTCTTCATGGCCGGTACGCGCGTTTCGAGCCGGCGCGCGGGCATCAGCGACAGCTTGTCGATTGCCTGCATCAGCGTGATGACCTTCGCCTCGCGGACATACCGGCCGAGTATCCGTGCGCTCGTCCCCGCATGCCGCGGGTGGCCGCGCAGCCCGTCGCTGGCGATCATCGTCAGCGGATGCGACACCGTTTCCCGGATGACCTCCTCGGGATTCGAGTGGATGATGACCAGCCCGCCCTGCTGGCGGTAACGGGCAAAACTTTCCTCGGTCAGCCTCTCGCCGGTCGCGGGCCACTGAATGTCCGAGAACGTGGTTCCGGCGCGTTCCTGCCAGCCGGGATCGAAGATCGCCGATTTGATGTCGGTCATCCCCGCGGTATAGGGATAACACTCGACGGTGAGGTCCACGCCCCGTGCCCGTGCTTCGGATACAAGCTGGAGCACGCGCGGCGTGAACTTGTTGGCCGTGCTCTGCACGTGGCAGATGTGCGCCGGCGCGCCGGTCAGCGTGCTGGCGGCGATCAATTCCAGCACGGCGCCATAAACATTTTGGGGTCCCGCATCCCCCTTGGCCCGCATGTGAAGGTGACACGGCGCCTGATACTGCGCGGCCAGCCGGAAAATCTCCACCGTCTCCCATTCGCTCGCGCCGGGCGTGTATTGGAGCCCGAAGCCCACGGCGACCGCACCGCGTTGCAACCCTCGTTCCATCGCGCGACGGAGCTCCCCCAGCTGCGCGTCGGTCGCACGACGGACCGCGGCGCCGGATTTCGCGCCGGGCAGGAAATCAGGCCGGTCGCCCATCACCAGCATCCGGCAGGGAATGTGCCCGATGCTGACCGCGTAGTGAATCGGCGTCCGCCCCGTGCGCGCGGCATACCACGCGTCGACGTCGGCCGTGCCGACTTCCAGTTCCGCGACGGTCGTCACGCCATCCTGCGCCTTGAGCGCGTAGTCGCCCGGCGCCTGCGAGTGCTGGTGCAGATCGATGAAGCCCGGCGCGATCACCTGGCCCTTGACGTCGACCTTCACGCGGCCGTCGAGCGGCGACGTCGACAATGCGCGCACGACGCCGGCCCGAATGCCGACGTGTCGCACGGCGTCGAGCTTGGACTCCGGATCGATGACGCGACCGTTGAGCAGGACGAGGTCGAATGTCTCCGTGGCGGCGCCGGCAGGCGACGCCAGTGGCCACAGCGCCGCAGCGAGAAGAAAACTCCAGCAGCGGCGGTGCGACGAACCTTGGGGCGGGGTGCGCATCGCGGTTTCTTTGCCGGCGATCGGCGCCGGGCGCAATCACGTTGAACGCCTGGCCAGCCGAGAAATTTCACCCTCTGCTCCGCTGCGACCGCACCGTGTGTTCGCTTGTGCCGTGCGCCGGCGCGCGCTCCACGATTTCCCGGCTAAGGGCATTCTGCTGGCCAGCAGAATGCATTTAGCCCGCATGAACGCGGGGCGCTCGCCGGAACATTGGGATGTTGGCGGTCAGACACGGGTG
>JAUSID010000169.1 GCA_030648295.1 Opitutaceae bacterium
GCCGCGGTCGGCGGGCGTGAGGCTCAGGATGTCGCGGATGTGACCGGCCGAGGCGCAAACATTGCGCTGCGACAGCGGCACGATCTTGGGGCGCGAGGTGGTGCCGGAGGTGTGCAGCACGAGGGCGATGTCGTCCGGTCCTGCGAAACCGCCGGCCGCGGGCGCGGCGGCTGTCTTGCCGCCCTCGACGGGAACCAGTTCGAAAACCCCGGCGGGGTCGCTGCCAGCGCGCACGATCTCGATCACGGGAATCTTTAGATTGGCCGCGACACCGAGTGCTGGCGAACTGCTGCCGCGCTCGACGATCAGGGCCTTGGCCTTGAGGTCGGATAGATAGAATTCTAACTCGTCGGCGCGGTAAGCCGGATTGAGCGGCGCTGAAGTGGTGCCAGCCGCGACTGCCACGAACGCGGTGGCCATCTCGGTTCCATTCGGCAGCACCAGCGCCACGCGGTCGTTGCGCCCGATCCCGAGCCGGTTCAGGCTGGCCACGGTGCGCTCGACATGGTCGCGCAGGCCGCCGTAAGTGAGCGGCGGGCAGCCGCTGGCGGCGAATGCCACGGCCGCGGCGGGTTTCGCCGCCAGCAGCTCATGGATCGTGGAAAAAACGGTCATGGATACTCCCTGCGCTCCGGATGAAATAGTTATGGACAGTACTGCTACGGATTTGCCGTCATGTTATCAGCCTTGCACAGGGTGTAAATCCGTTTTTCATGATGCGCAACAAGACCCGGTCAGAAACTGGTCGGTTTAACTTCATGTCATCGGGGCAGGGTTGATAACTCCGTCTGGATCAAATGCCTGTTTCAAATTCCGATGCAGTATGGCGAGTTTGGCGGACAGCGGATGGAATGACGCACCGTTCTTTTTTTCATGATGGAACAGTGTGGCATAACCACCGGCTTTCTCTACTTGTTGACGAATATCTGTCACGGGGGTCTCACTCTTGAGCCAGCGCTGCGCACCGCCCCAGTCGATGATCCATTTTCCGGACAGCTTGATCGGTGGTGTGGCCGGCGGCACGGACAAACGCCAAAGCGGCACTGTATCCTGAAAGAACCCGCGCCGATGTTCGCGCAGCTCGCGCCAGAATTCATCGCCGTTTTCAACAACCGCGCCACCGAGCTTCGTGCTGGCGGCGCGCACGCCCAGCTCGGTACCCGAGAGACGAACATATAAGGTGTTGCCGATGTGACAGGCGGCCGAGAGCGGCAGCGGCCGGCCGGCCCAGGCATTCATGGTGGCAATGGCCTTGTCGGCGGGCGTCTCGAAGGAAAGCGTGAGCTCCTGCGCCGGTTTCGGCAGCACCTTGAGCGAAATTTCGAGCAGCACGCCGAGGGTGCCGAGCGCGCCCACCATCAGCCGCGAGACGTCGTAGCCGGCGACGTTTTTCATCACCTCGCCGCCGAATTTCAGGATCTCGCCCTTGCCGTTGATGATCTTGGTGCCGAGCACGAAATCGCGCGCGGAACCGGCGTAGGGCCGACGCGGGCCGGAGAAGCCGCAGGCGATGGTGCCGCCCAGTGTCGCGGCGGCGCCGAAGTAGGGCGGTTCGAAGCCGAGCATCTGTCCCTTTTCAGAAAGCGCTGCTTCTATTTCAGCGAGCGGCGTGCCGGCGAGCGCGGTTACGACTAGCTCGGTCGGTTCGTAGGAAACGATGCCGCGATGGCCGGTGACGTCAAGCGGCTCGCCCTCGGGCTTGCCGGTGTAAAAGCGTTTGCTGCCGCTGCCGGCGATGGCGAGTAGCGTGCGTTTCTGCGCCGCGGCTTTGACGGCTTCGGCCAGTTGCTGCGAAATGTCGTTGTCATGCGCCATTGGTGTTGGTCTTTCTTATATGTAGGGCGGATTAGGCGCGCAGCGCCGTAATCCGCCGAATGGTTTGGCGGGTTACGGCAAAAATAGCCTAACCCGCCCTACATTAAATATTTCAAAATCTTTCAAGCTCGGGAAATTTCAGCTTGCCGCCGTGCACGTGCATGCGCCCGAACTCAGCGCAGCGCGCCGGTTTGGGCACGGCCTTGCCCGGATTGAGCAGGCCCTGCGGATCGAACGCGGCCTTCAGCGCGTGAAACTGCGTGAGTTCCTCTTTGGTGAACTGCACGCACATCTGGCTGATCTTCTCCACGCCCACGCCGTGCTCGCCAGTGATGGTCCCGCCCACGGCGACGCAGAGTTCCAGAATCTCCCCGCCCAACTCCTCGGCATTCTTCAATTCGCCGGGCTTGTTCGCGTCGTAGAGAATCAGCGGGTGCAGGTTGCCGTCGCCGGCGTGAAACACGTTCGCCACCGGCAGCCCGTGCTCGCGCGACAGCTCGCCGATTTTTGCCAGCACCTTGGCGAGGTGCTTGCGCGGAATGGTGCCGTCCATGCAGTAATAGTCCGGCGCGAGACGCCCGATGGCGGGGAAGGCGGCCTTGCGGCCGGCCCACATGCGCATCCGTTCGGCCTCGTCCTTCGCCGCGCGCACTTCGGTCGCACCGTGCCGGGTCAGCAGCTCGCGCACCTGCGCGATGCCTTCCGTGACTTCCTCGGCGGTGCCGTCGAGTTCGCACAGCAGGATCGCCGTGGCGTCGATCGGATAGCCGGCCTTGGCGTATTCCTCCGCCGCACGGATTGCAAGGTTGTCCATCATCTCCAGTCCCGCCGGTATGAAGCCGCTGGCGATGATAGCGGCGACCGCGGCACCGGCATTTTCGATGTCGTCGAACGCGGCGAGCAGCACCTGCGCGCTTTCCGGTTTCGGCAGCAGTTTCACCGTGATTTCGACGATCACGCCGAGCATGCCTTCCGAACCGGTCATGAGCGCCAGAAAATCATAGCCGGGACCGTCGAGCGTTTTCCCGCCGAGCGTGACGAGTTCGCCATCCATGGTGAAGAACTTGAGACCCAGAATGTTATGCACGGTGAGGCCGTATTTCAGGCAATGCACACCGCCGGAATTCTCGGCGACGTTGCCGCCGATGGAGCAGGCGAGCTGCGACGAAGGATCGGGCGCGTAGTAAAAGCCGTGGGGCGCGGCGGCATCGGTGATCGCCTGATTGCGCACGCCGGGTTCGACCGTGGCGGTGCGGTTGGCCGGATCGACTTCGAGGATGCGGGTGAATTTGGCGAGCGAGAGCAGCACGCCGTCCTCGAGCGGCAGCGCGCCGCCGGACAGCGACGTGCCGGCCCCGCGCGGCACCACCTTGATGCCCTGGCCGTGGCAGTAGGCCAGCACCTCCGATACCTGCTTGGTGGTTTCCGGCAATACCACCACCAGGG
>JAUSID010000171.1 GCA_030648295.1 Opitutaceae bacterium
TCGGACATGTCAAGACAGAACCTGAAACAGCAGATCTACAGCCAGGTGGCGCGCATCGGCAAGGTGGTCGGTCACGGCCACCGGCTCGAATTGCTCGAATATCTGGCGCAGGGCGAACGCACGGTCGAGGCGCTCGTCAAACTCACCGGCCTGTCGGTGGCGAATACTTCACAACACTTGCGGGTCATGCGCCAAAGCGGACTCGTGGAGGCACGCAAGGACGGCCTGTATGTTTATTACAGTATTGCCGACGACGAGATCGTCCGGTTGCTCTCCAGCATGCGCCGGCTCGCCGAATCGCACCTGGCCGACGTGGATCGCCTGGTGCGCGCCTATCTCACCGTCAAGGATGAACTCGAACCGATTCCGCGACAGGAGCTGCTTGAGCGCGCGCGCCGGGGCATCGTCACGGTCCTCGATGTCCGGCCGTCCGAGGAATTCGCGTCCGGGCATGTCCCGGGCGCCGTCAATGTATCGCTGAAGGACCTCGAGCAATGGCTCAAGAAACTGCCGCACAACCAGGAGATCGTTGCCTACTGCCGTGGTCCGCATTGCGTCCTCGCCTTCGAGGCCGTGGCCAAGCTGCGGGAAATGGGATTCCAGGCGCGCCGGCTCGAGGACGGATTTCCGGAGTGGCGCGAGGCGGGCTTGCCCGTCGAGAAAAGCGTTGTGACGGAGTCGAGGAACAGCAAAGGCTAGCCGTTATCGCTCATGGCGCGCCCGCGAGTAAACCAGGGTCCCTTTGGGTAATATGGCGGCATGTCCGATTCCGCCCAACAACCGTTCGATGCGGCACTCACGGCGGTTCCCGAACCGCTGCGTCATCAAGTATCCGCACGCTGGCAGGAGCTGGCGCCGTTGCTCGCAACGCTCCCGCCGGAGAAATGGCTTGAGACCCTGCCACGGGTGTTCGCCGCCAGCGATTTTGTCGCGCGCAGCTGCGTGCAGCAACCGGCGCTGCTGCAGGATCTCATCGTCTCCGGCGATCTTTCACGCTGCTACCCGTTGGGCGAGCTGGTCCGGCTCGTCACCCAGGCGCTTGCCGATGTCACCGATGAACCGGCACTAAAGGCACGGCTGCGCCAGTTGCGCCGGCGCGAGATGATGCGCATCGCCTGGCGCGACCTCGCCGGCTGGGCCGATCTCAACGAAACCATGGCATCGCTGTCGGAATTCGCCGATGCCTGTGTCGACAACGCGCTCGCCAGGCTGCATGCCTGGGTGGTGGAAAAAAGCGGCGTACCGCGCGGCGAACAAAGCGGCACGCCGCAGCGGCTGGTGGTACTGGGCTTGGGCAAGCTCGGGGGACAGGAACTCAATTTTTCCTCTGACATCGATCTCATCTTCGCCTACCCGGAAGACGGCGAAACGCAAGGCGCGCGCCGCCTCAGCAACCACGAATTTTTCATCCGCCTCGGCCAGTCGCTCATCAACGTGCTCAACGAAAACACCGCCGACGGTTTCGTGTTCCGCGTGGACATGCGCCTGCGGCCGAACGGCGCGAGCGGCCCCCTCGCGCTTTCTTTCGCGGCGATGGAGTACTACTACCAGACGCATGGGCGTGACTGGGAGCGTTATGCCTTCGTCAAGGCGCGGGTGATTGCCGGCGATCGCGAGGCCGGCGCGGAACTGCTGAAGACCCTGAAGCCGTTCGTGTACCGCAAGTACCTCGACTATGGAACGATCGACGCGATTCGCAGCATGAAGGGGATGATCGAGCGCGAGATGGCGCGCAAGGGCATGCACGGCAACATCAAACTCGGACGCGGCGGTATCCGCGAGATCGAATTCTTCGCCCAGACGCAGCAGCTGATTCACGGCGGGCGCGAGCCGCAACTACAGGATCGCCGCCTGCTCAGCGTGCTGCCGCGATTGGTGGCCGCCGGACATCTGAACCCCGAGACCGAGACCGCGCTGACGCAGGCCTACATTTTTCTGCGCAATATCGAACATCGTCTGCAGATGGTGGCCGATCAACAGACCCAATCGTTGCCGGCCGATGAGACGTCACAAATGCAGCTGGCGTTCGCGAGTGGCTTCGCCGACCTCAAGACGTTTGCGGATGAACTCGAACGGCAGCGCGACGGGGTGCATCGGCATTTCACGCAGCTTTTCCATACCGAGGCCAAACCGGTTGAGGGCCACGACCCCGGCGCGCTGGCGGCGGTATGGCAAGGAATGATGGATGCCGAGGCCGCAAAAAAGGTTCTGCGCGACAGCGGCTATACCCAGCCCGAGGAGGCGTTGAATCTGGTGAATGCCCTGCGCGAGGGGCCGATGGTCAGCGCATTTTCCACCGGCGCCCGCGCGCGCATGGACCGGTTGGCGCCGCTGGTGCTCAAGGCGGCTGCGGTGAGCGACGATCCCCTGACGACCTTGCAGCGGCTGGTTCATCTGCTCGAGGCGGTCGGCCGGCGCACCGTCTATTTCGCGCTCATGAGCGAAAACCCGCAGGTGCTCACCCAGCTCGTGCGGCTCGGGAGCGCCAGCCCGTGGATCGCGAACTGGATCGCCCAGCACCCGATACTGCTCGATGAACTGCTCGACCCGAGCCTGTACGAACTGCCGACCGCCGAGACACTGCAGGATGAACTGCGGCAACGCTTGGCGCATATCCCCGAGGAGGATCTCGAACTGCAAATGGAAGTGTTGCGCGAGTTTCGTCACGGCCATGTGCTGCGCGTGGCGGCGTCGGACATCGGTCCGGGCCTGGCCCCGGAACAGGCCGGCGCGGCGCTGGCCGCGGTCGCGGAGAGCATGGTCGCGGCGGCGCTGGAGCTGGCCGCGCGCGATCTCGAGCGCAAACACGGCGCGCCGGCTTGCCCGGACCGGGAAACACCCCCCGGTTTCGCCGTCATCGGTTACGGCAAATTGGGAAGCCGCGAACTCGGATACGGGTCCGACCTCGACATGATTTTTCTTTACGAAGGATGCGAGGAAGGCTCTACCCACGGCGCGCGGCCGTTACCCAACGAAGCGTTGTTTGCCCGTCTGGGCCAGCGGCTGATCCACATCCTCACCACCCGCACCCCGGGCGGCATTCTTTATGCGGTGGACATGCGCCTGCGGCCGAGCGGCCAGAGCGGCCCGCTGGTGACCAGCCTCGCGGCCTTCGGCGAGTATCAGCGCGGTCACGCCTGGACCTGGGAACACCAGGCCTTGGTGCGGGCGCGCCCGGTGGCCGGCAGCCCGGGGCTGGCACGGGACTTTGCCAAAGTCCGCGAGGAAATCCTGTGTCGGCCGCGCGAACCCGCGAAGCTCAAGGCCGAAGTGCGCGCG
>JAUSID010000181.1 GCA_030648295.1 Opitutaceae bacterium
GACCAAGTGGAGTGCGGACGAGATGCTCGAAGGTGTTGTGACCGCCGGATACCGGCTCGTCGGGCTGCAGACGCCGACGCCGAAGGACCCATTCAACGGCCCGGCCGCGACGCGCGAATATCTGGTGGCGTTGAAGCAGAAAATCGCGGCCCGGGGGCTCACGGTGAACGAGGGCCGCGTGCGATTCAAAGACGGCGCGGCGTTCGCTGACGCCACGGCCGACATCCGGCAGCAGGTGGACAATGCGCGGCTGCTTGGCCTCACCGTCCTGATCAACACCGGCACGAACAAGCCGGAGCTGTATGACGCGTGGTATCGGCTGATGAACTACGCGGCGGGCTACGCCGCCGACGCCGGCATCCAGCTGGTCACGAAGCCGCACGGTGGCGTCGTCGCCGCGTCCGCGGAAATTCTGACGGCCCTGGAAAAGATCAACCATCGCAACCTCGGCATCTGGTACGACGCTGGAAACATCATCTATTACACGGGCAAGGATCCATTGGCGGATTTGGAGCCGATCATCTCGCATGTGACGGCCTTCACCGGGAAGGACTGCGCGGCGAAAGGCAGCGAGGTCATGATTCAGTTTGGCCAGGGCAAGGTGGACTTCGTGGCGTTGTTTCGGCGGCTGAAGCGCGCCGGGTTCAAGGGTCCCATCATGGTCGAGTCGTGTGCGGTGAAGGACACGGCGGCCGCCACGACCGCGAATGCCGCCGAGAATCGGAAGTTCCTCGAGGCGGCGATTGCGCGCGTGTAGGTGGCTCGGTTTACAGCTCTCGACTGCTTTCGAAACTGCCGAGCCACGCGATTTCATCGAGGCTGTAGACGCATGGCAGTGGGTTCATGATGATCAGTCTCCGGAGGCGAACAATCACACGGCGGGGTGGACCGAGCGGTGGCGTTGCTCTCCAACTTCGGTTAAAACTACATTCGCGTTCGAGCGTCCCAAAACGAAGCTTGAAAATTTGGGCTCCTTGGCGCACACGCTGCTGATCGGTCAACCCCACCGTGAATTCGCGCTCCACAGAGCCTTCGCCGATAGATAGTGTTAACCAGGCGCGTTGGTTCATGGATGCAGTACATCCGCATGATTCGTCCCTCAAGGCCTACGTGCGCGCGTCGTTCCCCAGCGTGCGCGATGTCGACGATATCGTGCAGGAATCTTACCTCCGGATCTGGAAGACCCGACTTGCTCATCCCATCGCGTCAACCAAGTGCTTTCTTTTCCAAGTTGCCCGCCACCTGGCCATCGATGTGATCCGTCGCCGTCAAACTGCGTCCACCGACAGTTTAGGGGATTTGACGACCCTGGCCGTCATAGAAGATAGGCCTGGTGCGATCGAAAAGCTTTGCTACGAAGAAAAAGTCGAACTGCTAGCTGCTGCCTTCGTAAATCTTCCTCCGCGCTGCCGTGAAATCATGACGTTGCGAAAACTCAAACGGCATTCGAACAAGGATATTGCTGAATGTCTCGGCCTTTCCGAAAGCACGGTCACAAATCAAATCACCCGCGGCATTAAGCTCTGTCGTGAGTTTCTTCAAGAACGCGGTGTGCACGGCTTCAATTGCGAGTGAAAGCCAAAACCCCACAATTTCTCCAGCCGAATGTGACCGCGCCGGCTCAGGACCAGCGTGGCAACGGCGTCGATCCTCTCGACTGGATTAACCAGCGCGGCGCCGAGTCCGACATTCTTCGTGCCATGGATCGCCAGCTTCGCCGACGCCGTCGCCGGCGTCTTAGCGCACTCACTGCGGCAGTTGTTGTCCTGTTGGGAGGTTTTGTTTGGCAGGCAAAATGGCGGGGCATTGATGCCCGTGCGTCGCACTCCGCGGCGGTCGTGAGGGTTCCACCCCGCCAGATTTTGCCTGACGGCTCTGTCATCGAACTGAAGGAGGGTGCGTCAGTGCTCCTCGCCTTTACCGACGCAGTGCGTCGCGTGGAGTTGCTCCGCGGCGAAGCGCATTTCGAAATAGCCAAGAATCAGTCGCGACCTTTTATCGTAGCCATTGATCACGTGGAGATCCGCGCTGTTGGGACATCGTTTTCGATCCAGCGTGGCCAGACGCAGGTGGCAGTACTTGTTACTGAGGGTCGTGTCGTAGTCGACAAACTGAATGCGCCTCTTGGCCACCTGCCATCTGTGCCCAAGGGCTCGGCTGCAACGCATCAAACGATTACAACCCTTGATGCGGGAAACCTTGCCATGGTTGACTTGGCGGTTTCTGCAACGCCCGCAATTGCACAGGTGCAGTCATTGCCGATAACCGAGATGAATGAGCGCCTCGCATGGCGAGTTCCGCGGCTCGAATTCTCCGGTACCCCGTTGGGCGATGCGATTCCGATAATCAACCGCCACAGTCGCATAAAATTGGTCTTGGACGATCCAACCTTGAGCGAGGTCAAAATAAGCGGGGTTCTCCGGGCTGACAACATTGACACGTTGCGGGAATTGCTGGCGGAAACGCACCGCATCATGTCCGAGTATCGGAACGAGACAGAAATCGTCCTGAGCCGGGCGCGTTAGAAGCTGCATGCGAGGACGGGAAGGGATTTCAGCGTTCGGCTGAAAAATCCCGGTTACGATTGAAATATTCTCGAGTCCCGTTTGGGAGTTTTGAGGCAGCATCCCGTCTTATTCGGTATGGGCACCCCAAACCCTTCGCCTTTTGACCTGAGGCATGCACGCGACCACACTACCGAGCTGCGCTGGCCGTTCACGAAAGTTCTTCGCTTGTTCAGTGTGGCGTTCGCATTCGCCGCGACCGTTTTTCTGGCGGCGGCGGAATCCGCGAAAAATGAGTTCAACTTGCCCGCCGATGCTGCGGATCGCTCGCTCAAGGCATTCGCCGCCCAGTCAGGCCTCGAAGTGCTGTACGTCCCCGAAGCGACTGAGAATGTGCGCACGAACGCAGTGAGAGGCACCTACACCCCGCGCGAGGCGATCGACCGCCTGCTCCGAGGGACAAACTTGGTCGTCAGCGAAAACGAAAAAACGGGAGCGCTCAAAGTCCTGCGTGTTGACTCCCCAAACGCCCAAAGGGCGGCGCAAGCAACGCGAAGCGACCGCCCGAAAAATCAAGATAGCCGCGCCAATTCCGAGCAGGCTGCGAAACCCGAAGATACGCCGGTTGAACTCAGCCCGTTCGTCACCAATGCCGACCGGGACGTGGGGTATGTGGCCAACAGTTCCCTTGCGGGCAGCCGGCTCAACACGTCGCTCAAGGACACCGCCGCGTCGTTGAGCGTGATGACGGCGGAGTTTCTCTCCGACATCGGCGCCACGAATCTCAGCGAGGCGCTCGAGTGGGGCAACAACGTCCAGGAGTCCCTGTCCGACGACCCCGGAGGGAGCGCCGACGGCAACCCCAATGCGTTCTTCGGGACGAGCCGGGAGTATCGCGTGCGCGGGGTGCAGGCCACGATTACGCGCAATTACTTCGAATGGAGCCTGCCGATCGACATCTACAACATCGATCGGATCGAGGAGGCGCGCGGGCCCAATTCCATCCTCTTCGGCATCGGCTCCGCCGGCGGCCTCGTCAACAGCTCTACCAAGCAAGCCGTGACGGGGCGCGCCTTCCGCCACGCGTCGGCGACGGTTGGATCGTTCGGCGGTTATCGCGGCACCATCGACCTCAACCAGTCGGCATTTGACGGGAAACTCGGCGTGCGGCTCAACGCGGTCTACGATCACGCCGGCAGTTATCTCACCTACGGGTTCTCCCACAAGCGGCGGGTGCATCTGGCGCTCAAGTACGAGCTTTCGCCCACCACCCGTTTCCGGGCCGAATACGAAACCGGCGACAATCACGACCTCCTCACCGCCTACCCGCTGTCCTGGGGGTCGCGCCAGTGGATCGAGGCGGGGCGGCCGACCTTCGCCACCCAAGTGGCCGCGAATACCGCGCTGGGCATGGGCCGGTATGGTGCGGCCGCGCACGTGACCTACATCGGCAACAGCAACACCGTGGTCAACCTGGCCAACCAGAATTTCGGGACGGGCACGACCCGTCTCATCCTCGATCCCGCCGTGGCCGATCTGAACATCAATTACGGAGGACCCGGCCAGATTCGCGATTCCCACTTCAACGCGTTCTCCGCCTTCGCCGAGCGGCGTTTCGGCAGGAACACATATCTGGAATTGGCGTATAATCACCAGGACGCGGACAGCCGCGCGCACCAGGCCTTCGGCGAAAGCGAGCGGCTCTCGTTCGATCCCAACCGCACGCTGCCCAACGGTGCGCCTAATCCGTTCGCCGGCCGTCTGATGATCGAGGGCACGACGGTCCGCCGCCTCAACCGGAGCCGCTCCGACGATACGCGCCTCACGCTTTCCACCGAGCACGATTTTGGCAAGTGGGGCCACTATCGCATCTCCGGCATGGCCGAATACGAGTCCCGGGTGACGCGGGACGGCCCCCAGTTCGAAGTTTGGGCCGGCGCGCCGTTCAATGCCCTCCCGGAAAACGCCGCCAACAATGTTTACCGCCGCAATTACGTGACCGAGGGCAATTGGTCCACCTATTACCGCAACATGGCGCCGGAAACGGGCCTCGTTCAGAACCTGACTGACCCGGTAACGGGCCGCACGCTTTCTTCGACGTGGGTTGCCCAGAATCAGGGCCAGCAAGACGACCCGAACTATCAAACGACGCTCCTGTTTGGCGGCCAGGCCCGCTATTTCAACAACCGGCTCGTGCTCGGCATCGGTTTCCGCAAGGACAAACTCAACGTCACCGACCGCGCCAGCCGGCGTAATCCCACGACCAGTGAGTTTGAGGTCGACTATGTAAACGCCACCGAGTTGTCCTACAACGGCCGCACCAGCACCCTCGGCGTCGTTGCCCACGTTACACGCCATATTTCCCTGCTGTATAATCGCGCCGACAATTTCTCGCTGCCAAACCTTAACCTCCGGATGCTGCCGGACTCGCTGCCCAGGGGGAATCCCGTAGGCAAGGGCGAAGACATGGGGCTCAACGTCGCGCTCCTCGACGGCAAGCTCCACGCCCGTGCCGTTTACTACAAGTCGGGCACCGTGGGCGCGCAAGGCCCGCACGGCTTTGGCGGCACCGGTGTCAGTGCCACGTCGCTCACTCAGCGCGTTGTCGATGCTCTCGTCGGAGAAGGCCTTATTAGCGCCGCCGAGGGCGACCAACATCGCGTAACCGCCAACGGCATCGTTTTCGATCAAACTTCGGAGGGCTACGAGGTTTCGCTCACCGCCAATCCGACCAGGGACTGGCGGCTGCAGGCCAATTATTCCTACACCACGAGCTTCGAGGAGAACATCGGGGTCGAGGTCAAGGAGTGGGCGGGAACGGAGCTGGCGTACTTCAGGCGGTTCCCGCAGACTCTGCCGAGCGTGGGTGGCACCATTGGTCAGGCCATCGCCCAGTTCGAAGACAACATGATCGAGCAGTTTGCCCTCGCGGGCGAAGACGTCCGGGCGAATCGCAAGCACAAGGTGAACCTCTTCACCCGTTATACATTCTCGTCAGGACCGCTCAAGGGGGCCTTCATTGGCGGTGGTTATCGGCACCAAAGCAAGAACCCCGCCGGCCGCACGGTGCAAGGCGTGATCATCCACGGCCGCTCCACGTGGCTGGCCGACGCGCTGCTCGGCTACCGCTTTCCCCGCGTGCCGGTGCTCAAGCGGCTGAACCTGCAGCTCAACGTCAGCAACGTATTCGATGACGACCGGCCGCTCGAAACCTACTTCTTCGACGACGGCAGCGTCCGCCGGCTCGTCCGGACCGCGCCGCGCACGTGGCGGCTGTCGGCGGGCGTGGAGTATTGAGCCGCAGCGACACGCTCGCGGGCAGCCGATTCGACCATGAAACTATCTACGGCAGCAACGCCCGCACACCGATGATCAATGACCTCATGAAGCTCGTCTCCATGATTTTTTTGCTCGCGACGGCGGTCGCACTGGCCGATGGCGCACCCGCGCAGTCGCCGCCCAATATCGTTTTCCTGCTCTCCGATGACCACAGCGTTCCGGATTTGGGCTGCTATGGAAACCGCGCGCTGAAAACGCCCGTCCTCGATCAACTGGCCCGCAACGGGATGATGTTTACCCGGGCATATGTCACCAGCCCGCAGTGCAGTCCGAGCCGCGCGTCGGTGTTCACGGGGCGCAGCGCGCATGCCGTCGGCGCATCCCGGAAGTCACAATAACGAATCCGTCGTCGACACCTTGAACGGAATCCGACGCGCAGAACCCAAGCCATGAATCCCATGTTGGCTGAGCCGGCATTTTTCGGAGCCGGCTGGAAACCGGCGCTACTTTCAAACCGCTGTTTCCTGGGAGCATGCATGATGACTGGATTGGGCCTGGCAACCTGGGCTCACCCGCTTGCCGCGGCTGAGGCGGGTCAGGTGCCGCCGGGGTCCGATTCGACCAGTCTCGTGATCCCGCGGTGGGAGGTTCATGAATTCGTTGCTCGGGGCCGTCACCCTGGGTCGAACCCGTTTGGCGAGGCATTATTTGTGGGTGAATTCACAGCACCGTCCGGCAAGACCTTCGTCACGGACGGATTCCATGATGGAGACGACGCCTGGCGGCTGCGCTTTGCGCCTGACGAGGAGGGCGACTGGAGTTACGTGCTGCGCGGCGGCGCCGTCCAGGTGCGGCAACGCGGCCGGTTCCGGTGCACCCGGGCACACGGCCACGGTTTCATTCGTGTGCATCCGGAAAACCCTTACGCCTTCGCGCACGCGGATGGCACCGCGTTTTTCCCGATGGGCGACACCTGTTACGGTCTGCTCGACGACAGCCCGATTACGCCTGAACTGCGCGCCGAATATCTGAGGACGCGGCGGGGACAGCGATTCAACTTCATCCGCATGCAGGTCGGTCACAGTTACGACCGTGCCGCGGCGGACTCCACCTATTGGGCGTGGGGAGGCACGGCGCAGGAACCAGACTTCGACCGGCTGAACCCGGTGTTTTTTCGGCGCATGGACGAACTCGTCCGGCAGATGCGTGCGGCCGGCATGAACATCGAGCTCATCCTGCTCAACCTCTATCGGCCACCGTTCAGGGACACCCGTCAGTGGACGCCCGCCCGCGAACGCCTTTGGCTGCGCTACCTGCTCGCCCGTTACGCCGCATTCGATCACATCTTCCTCTGGACGATCGCGAACGAATACGAGCTGCATCCCGATGCGAAGTATCGCCTCGATCATCCCGATGATGTCGATTGGGCGAAAGCAACGGCGCGTTTCGTGAAATCGCACGATCCTTATCGACACCTGGTGACGATTCACCCGGTTGTTTCGGCCAGCACCAAGGGATCGACAGCCCGCGACCCCATCGACCCGCCGTGGCGAATCGGGGAGTTTTTTGGCGTCGACGACGCGATGGACGTGCTGTCGCAACAGACCGGAAAGACCGGCGAGGGCACCACTTGGGACGACAAGCTCCAGTGCTGGACCGGAGATGCGGTGAACCTGCTGCCCAGCCTGCGCGCCGACCTGCGGTATCGGAAGCCGGTTCTCAACACCGAGAATGGGTATGAATATCTGCGTGGTTATCCCACCGGACGGCGGCAGGTGCACCACACGGACAAGGTCCGGCGCACCTCGTGGCAAATCGTCTGTGGCGGCGGGTACTTTTCCGCCGGCTTTCGCAGCACGCTCGGTCACAGCGACAGTTGGAACCGCATCGATGCGCCAAACCGCTACGGCTTTATCATCAGGGACGAGGGGGCCGCGGCGCAGCTCGGAATTCTGTTCGACACCTTCAGCGGCCTTCCCTTTTGGCGAATGCGGCCGTTCGACGGTGTGACGAACGATGCCGTCGCATTGGCGGAACCCGGAAACGTCTATGTGATATACCTGCCGCACGGAGGATCCACGAAGGTGGATTTGACGACAGTCGAAGGCATGTTCGCCGCGCGTTGGCTCAATCCGCGCACAGGAGACTTCGAAGAGCGGTTCACGGTCAACGCGAGAAGCGTCGTGAACTTCCAGGCACCGGGCGCGGGCGACTGGACGCTCGAACTACGCCGCATCGCGAGCGATGGAAGGAGCAATTGACTTTAGCCGTAACCATGCAGCTGAAAGTCGTTCCGACTCGGAAAACCAAACCACTGAAAGGTGGACGGCGACCTCCGGGCGCCGTTTTTCGGGACGCGTCTCGTAAAAACGCGCCCGGAGGTCGCGTTCCACCTCGAACCAACTGCACAGTTCCGGCCTAGCAATCATTCGAAATGAAACAGTTCATCCCGATGCTCGAAGTGGCGAACCATCACACCTCCCGGTTCCGCGGACGAACGGCGCGCCGGCTTGGCCGGTGCGCACTCGCAGGGGCCCTGATGGCTGGCGCGCTGGAGAAGTCGGCCGACGCGGCAGAAGCCGGGACGCTGCCACCGACCGTAGTGGTATTGGTCGAGTCGAAATTGATTCCGCCGCTTGAGGCATCGTTGAACCAACATCAGCTCGATCTCGAACACGAAGGCTATCGCGTCAGACGGATTGCGGTGGAGGCCTCCGCGACCGCCCATCATGTGCGCGCGCTCCTCGCGAATGAGTGGGCGGCAGGCAAAT
>JAUSID010000192.1 GCA_030648295.1 Opitutaceae bacterium
CTGCCGTTTGCCCTCGGCGTGTTGAGGTAAACGGGCGCAAGTCCAAAGGACACGGTCGCCCGCTCACGCTCCGCGACGCGACAGACCGTCGGTGGCGCGCGTGGCGGGATCGAAAACGACGGCGCCGATGTTCGCGTTTCCGCGTCGCGCCGGCTTGTAGCCGAGCTTTTCGAGCAATGGGCCGTAATCCCGGAGCCCGATTTCCTCGACGCCGACGTCCAGCGTGCCATCGGTGTGCAGCCGCGGCGCGGCAATGGCCGCCCGCATCGACGTGCCGAGCCCCACGAAGTTGAGCAGTACCTCGCACACGCCGCTCGGGATGCGGGTGGCACCGCCGCCCCCGACCGCGAGCACGGGCACCCCGCCGCGCGTGACGATCGCCGGGCACATGTTGTTGATCGGGCGCTTGCCCGGCCCGGGGGAATTGGGAAAGCCGGGGCGGGGATCGAAACGCGACATGCCGTTGCCCAGAACGATTCCGAGTTCGGGCACGAAAACGCGGGCGCCCCAGCCATTGCCGTGGGTGAGCGTGATGGCGATCAGGTTGCCGTCACCATCGACGGCGCAGAGGTTGATGGTGCCACCGCCGTGGCTTGGGCCGACCTGCAGCGGCACGGGCTGGCGCGCCTTGAGCGCGGCGGCAATTTTCCCGGCCGATTCCGCGGCGTGAGCGGCCGAAAGCAACCCCTCGACGGGAACCCTGACGTATTCGGGATCTCCCCACGTGCGCGCGCGGTCCGCCCACGCGATGCGCAGCGCCTCGAGCTTGGCATGCAGCCGCTCCGGAACGGAGAGTTTTGGCCAGTCCAGAATCTTGAGCGCGTGGATCGCCTGAAGATACAGCAGCCCGGAGGCGGTCAGCGGGGCGGAGTGAAGCGTGGCGCCGTTCCATGCGACGGTAAGCGGCGCGACCTCGCGGGCGGCATAGGCGGCAAGATCCGCGCGCGTGACGAGACCGCCATTACGCTGGAAAGCGTCCGCGACGGTGGCGGCGAGATCGCCGCGATAAAACGATTCGGTGGTATTACGGGTCGCGAGGGTATTGAGCAGCCGCGCGAGGGCGCGGTTGCGTTGTTGTTCGCGGGGCAACGGTGCGTCCGGGCTGGCGGTCGCCGGCGCGGGACGCGGCCGATCGCCGAGTACCTCCACCGCGCTGAAAAACCTTCCGCTTTCGCAGAGTTCGATGGCGGGCGTGAGGATGTCTCGCAGCGACCGTGTGCCGTACCGCTGCAACGCCAGTTCGAGGCCCGCGAGCACCCCGGGCACGCCCGCCGCCCGCCAGCCGAAAGCGTTGACGTTGCCGGCGACATTGCCGCGGCCATCGAGGGGGAACATGTCGGGCCGGGCACTGGCTGGCGCGGCCGTGTTGAAATCGATGGCGGTGATCTTTCGGCCTCCGGCGAGGGCGATCACGGCATGACCGCCATAGCCGCCGACGCCGCAATTCGAAGGCGAAGTGACGCTGGCCGCAAACGCGGCGGCGATGGCGGCGTCGATTGCGTTACCACCCTTCGCGAGAATCTCCAGCCCGACCTTGATCGCGTTGGCCTCGCCGGCCATCGCGCCTCCGGGGGCCGAAGGTTTTCGCTCGGCGGCCGAAACCGCGGGCGAAACGATGGCGCTTGCGGCGACGGCCTTGCTGGCGAGCGCGAGCACTTCGCGACGCGTGTAGGATCGAGGGGCGGCGAGGGACACGGGGAGGTGGCTGCGGGAAGAGTGCGGGTTTGGCGCGGGGAGTTCACACTCAAAATGAATGAAATCTTAATGGCTTGCAGGGTCTCTGCGGGCGCCAGAGCGTCGTCCGGAATGTCCGGTTTGCCGAACGCATTTTGACCCCGCCTGCATGTCTACCATCCCCGCTCCGACCGCGTTGGACCAGGAGATCTATTCCACCCGGATAGCGCCGTTTCTCCCGCCGCGGATCATCGATATCCACACGCACGTCTGGCAGAGCAAGACCGACGCTCCGCGGCAGAACCGATCGAGGCTCGTCACGTGGCCGGCGCTGGTGGCTTCGGAAAACCCCATCGAAGATCTGGTGGAAACGTATCGGCGGCTGTTTCCGGACAAGGAGGTGGTCCCGATGATGTTTGGCCACCTCAACCATCGCGCCGCTGATTTCGCCGGCGGCAACGGGTACATTGCGGAACTCATCCGCCGCCGCGGTTTTCCCGGCCTGATGTACGCGCGGCCGGACTGGAGCGCGGAGGAATTGGTGGTGCAGCTGCGGCTCGGGCGTTTCTCCGGCGTGAAGGTTTACCTGAGCCTTGCGGACCCGAAGCTGGCGGTGAACGAGATCACGATCTTCGATTTCCTTCCGCCTCATCAGCTCGCGGTCATCAATGAGCTCGGGATGATCGTGATGCTGCACATCCCGCGCGACGGGCGGCTGCGCGATCCGGTCAACATCGAGCAGATGATCGAGATCGAGCGGCGCTATCCGAGCGTGCAGCTGATCATCGCCCATGTGGGCCGTGCGTATTGCGACGAGGACATGGGCGATGCGCTCGCGTTGTTGGGCCGGGAAACCAGGCGCATGTGGTTCGATTTTTCCGCCAACACCAATGCGGTTGTGTTCGCCGAGCTGATCCGCCGAATCGGCTCGCGCCGGATTCTTTTTGGCAGCGATCTGCCGATTGTGCGGATGCGCTGCCATCGGATCTGCGAGCACGGGAAATACATCAACCTCGTGCCGAAGGGCCTTTATGGTGACGTCTCGGTCGACTCGCACATGCGCGAGGTTGACGGTGCCGCCGCGGCGGAGATCACGTACTTTCTCTACGAGGAGATCCTGGCATTCAAAGCCGCGGCCGAGGCGACGGGTCTGACGAAGCAGGACGTGGCCGACGTGTTTTGCCACAATGCCGAGCGGCTGCTGAATTCGGTCAAGCCGATCGGACAATGAACGTCCTGATCGGAGCTGACCTCGGCACCAGCGCCTACAAGGCGGTCGCGCTCACGACGGACGGGCGGGTGGTGGCGAGCGGCCGCGTGGCAACAATCTACCAGCGACCCGCCGTCGATCGCGTGCAGTTTTCCGCGGCGGATCAATTCCGGCGGCTGTGCCGGCTTATTCGGGGTGTCGTGGCCAGGTTGCCGCGTGATGCAAAACCCGCCGCGTTGTGCCTCTCCGGGGCGAATGGCAACACGCTCCTGCTCGATGGCAGGTTTCGGCCGCTCGCGCCCGCGATCAGCTGGCTGGATACGCGGGCCGGAGAAAACTACCAGGCGTTGCTGCCCTCGCTCTCGCGGCCGGACGTGCTCGAGACGGTGGGCTGGCCGTGGACGCGGCGGTTTCCGTTGACCCAGCTGGCCTGGCTGCGTGCCTACCGGCCGGCCCTGTATTCAAAAGCGCGGTACTTCACGCCCGACACCGCCTACTATCACCACGAGCTCACCGGCCGGCTGGCGATTGACCACTCGTCGGCGACCACCTTCTTTCTCCAGGATCAGAAACGCCGCCAGTGGCACGGCCCATTCCTGCGCGCGCTCGGCATCGAGCCATCCGCCCTGCCGGACCTCGTTGCGCCCGGGACCCGAATCGGAGGCCTGATCGCGAAGGCGGCGCGGGCGATCGGACTGCCGCCGGGACTGCCAGTGATCGCCGGCTCCTTCGATCACCCGAGTGCGGCGATCGGATCCGGCGTGCTCACCGTGGGCGACCTGCTCCTGTCGTGCGGAACGTCGTGGGTCGGATTCTTCCCCACCGTG
>JAUSID010000197.1 GCA_030648295.1 Opitutaceae bacterium
GGCAACGGCGCTCCGCTCGCCGCCGTGGTGACGACGCCAAAAATCGCCGCGGTCCTCTCGCAGAAAGTTCACTTCAACACCTTCGGCGGCAACCCGGTCGTCAGCACGATCGGCAAGGCGGTGCTCGAGGTGATCGAGCGCGAAAACCTCCAGGCCAATTCGCTGAAACTCGGGAACTACATCCTGGCCGGCCTCGAAAAGCTCAAGGCGCGGCACAAGGTGATCGGCGATGTACGTGGCAAGGGCCTGATGCTCGGCATCGAGTTTGTGAAGGACCACGCGACCAAACAGCCGGGCAAGGAGGAATGTGCGCAGGCGGTGGAAAACGCGCGCGAACTCGGGCTGCTGCTGGGAAAGGGCGGGCTGTGGGGCCAGACGATTCGGTTCGCGCCCCCGATGTGCATCACCCAGGCCGACGCGGATTTTCTGCTCGCGGTGCTCGACGAGGCGATCGGCGCGGTGTGAGCGAAATCTAATCTCTCCCAAAAAAAATGACGACTTTGCACCAACTCGTTCGGATCTTTTCTCACCGATCGAGTGACAGAATTCGGCCGGCAGTATTCTGAGATCTTGATCAATTCGCTCGCGTCGCGGCCTCCAAGAAACCGCTAGTCACCTTTGGCTCAACATCCGCTCGTATTCGTCGTGCGATCCTACCCAGAACCACAAATACCCGTCAGGCACGGCGACGGCCAGCGCGCGATAACCGGTCGTAACGCGAGCGCTCCAAAAGCTTCCCTTGCGCTGAAACTGCAGTGACCCATGCCGCGGATTCTGGAGCCAGAGCCGGTAGTTCTTCCGCGCGGCTTTCCTCACCATTGGCGGCAGCGCCGAGTAAGCCCGCCAGAACTCAGGAGTGGTCGATGACTTCATCGAGCGGCTTCGTCCGGCCCGCGCGATGATGAGCCAGCGCCTGCTCCGCGAGCTTATCCAGCTTCCCTGCGGCGATGTCGCGCTCGATCTCCTGATCCCACCGCTCGTCCAAGTAGCTCTGCAGCCACGTCGCAATCGTCCTCGCTTCCTTCACGGGCAGTTTCTTCAGTGCGTCTTCGATCTCGACGATTGTGCTCATCGCGCAACCTCTAGCCGTGGAGTTCATAATCGCAAGCACCGCGTCCACGGCTTGGAACTTTAGCCGCCCGCGAGACTCATTTCGTCGGCCGCTGGCTGCAAGGCCCCGTCGGCGCAAAAAAGCGCCCGCGCCCCGGCTGCTGGCCGGAGGCGGGCCGCGATCCAACGCGGGGTTTTCCAGCGGGAAGCTACAACCTCTTGCTGCGTCCGCTGAACAGGGAGAACAGAAACAGCACGAGGAAGACGACGAAACAGATCTTCGCGATGGTCGCTGCCGTTCCGGCGATGACGCCGAAGCCGAGCACGCCGGCCAGGACCGCGATGATCAGGAAGATGATGGCATAATTTAACATGTGGAGGGTTGGGTTTGAGTTACGAACCTTCACCCCAGCCTCCCGGCCGCGTAGGTTAGGTTCTGCGGCCTTAGACCCGCGACGTTCCCAGCGGAGCGTGGGAAAAAATGCGTTATTGGTCTTCCCGAACGGGAACATTCGGCCCGTGCAGCACCATGCGCAGCATCCAAGCGGTGTTTTCGTGGAACTCCACCAGCCGGTTGAGAAACTCCATCGTCGCTGAATCCGGCCGACAGGCCGCGAGATCGTCGCGCAATCGCGCCGCGATTCCTTCGTGCAGATTCAGCAGTTCACCGACCATGTTTCGGGGCGGGACGGCCGGCGCCCCACTTACAGCCGCGCGGGCGGAGCGGACAATCTCATCCGCGCCGACACGAGCCACCGTCCCGACGGCTCGCGTGCGCTCGGTGATTTCCCCGAGCCACCGCTCAATCTGGCGGCACTGATCCCCGAAGAGCCGGTAAAGGCTGTGAAACTTCGGCCCGGTGATGCTACCAAGATAGCCGCGCATCGTGGCCGACAGCACCACCTCCTCCTCAAGCACATGATTGAGAACTTTCAGCAGGTTTTCGCGGGCTTTACCGCTGGGCGTTGGGGCAGGCTGTGATGTCATTCAGCGAGGAGTGGGACCGAAGAACCGCCTGCCGGTTTCGTCAAATTGCGGTGAGGATTTGCCCAAGCCGCATACGGAAGCGGAACCGCGAATGAACGCGAATGAACGCCAATCTCAGACGCGGCAAAATGTTCCCCTGCTGCCCCTCCAGGGCAATTCGTCGAATACCTCCGTCAACGTGGCTTCCTTTATCCGTCGAGGCTCGCGGTTGTTCACGCGCAGCCGGAAACGTTTCTCGCTCCACGTTTCCGGACTTTCAATCAACTCGACTTTGATGCCCGTCGACGCTTGATGGTCCTGGATTGAAATCCTGAAGCGCGCCGTTCGCCTGCCCATGAGCGCGACAAAAAATGTGCACTGCAGAACCTGCAACTTCGTCGTCTACCCGAATATGAGTATCCCGTCCGTAAGACGCGGTTCGGGCTAATAACACTGTTCGGCAAAAATGAAGCGCACCATCATTTCTCGCGCGAAGCCGCGAAGACCGCGAAGCAGGAGGTGTTTTTTCGCGCCTTCGCGGCTTCGCGTGAGCTCTGTATTTATTATCGGAAAGGGCCGGTGGTGTTCCACGGAAAGATCGCGCCCTTCTTCACGTTCGTAGTCGAATGCTTTCAGTCGCCGAACCCTGTCGCCAGAGCCAACGCCGCGACTGGGGGGCGTTCGGTTGCTTTTCCGGCGAGCGAAATTCCGTGGTAATTCGCGCGGCGTGGCTCATCTCTGATGTTGGGCAAAAAAATGGAAAAACCAGATTTCACGAAACAGGGAATGCTCGATACACTCGCAAAGCTCCACGCCGCTGGAGTTCCGGGAGCCCATGCCTTGGCGGAACGCACTAAAGCGGCAGAAGCCGCAGTCCGCTCAGAGCCGATTTCCGAGCAAGAATCTCAGAACTTGTGGACAGAATCATTCGCTGTCGGCTTTGCGAAAGATTTTCTTGGTTTTGAAATCCTTGATATCGAGCAGAATGGCGATATCTTATCCCCTCATCGAATCGGCAATAAATCATGCGATTTACTATGCAAAGACGACGAAGGTAATGAAATATTTGTGGAGACAAAAGACAATAGTGGAGACCTTTTGCGGGCTGAATCATCTGGCATATCGGGATATACACCTCCGACGCAAAAACAGGTGAATGATTGGATAGCGACGAAGGTCTATCAGAGCATAAAGAAAGGGGCGAATTTATTGATTGCTCGAATTCCCACTTACTCCCCGGCGTTCACGCCACTGAGAGAAGAGGATATTAATTTTGAGATTTTCAGAGATTATACAATTCGTAACGAAATCTGCGTGAATATCAGCATTGATATTCCTCCACACTTCAGGGGAATCTGGTTTTTCAGAAATGGAGCCCAGGTCTTCTACAAAGTTCTCCGCTCGAAATAACGGAAATGAAAACCACGGAGCCCAACCCTGAGCGGGCAGACGACGGGGTCGGGCAGACGACGGGGTCCGGGCAGAGGTTTGAACCGGCGGGGCCAACTACGGGGTCAGGTTGCTAATCTTTCACTTGACCTGAGGGCAAGTGCGGCGTGTGGTCCACGGTAGGGCGCGCAAACTGCGACTCGTACCGAGCGCAGCGACATCAGCCATTTCCCGGCGCGATTTACCATGTGATCAATCGGGGCAATCGCCGCGTTGGGCCGTTCGGCGCGCCGCGGACCCGCGACGCGTTCGAGACCTGCCTGTTTGCCGCCTGCGCCCGGTCGAAATGGGTGCGCGCAGCAGGCGTGTTTGCGAGCGGCCGGCAAGCCGCGGGCGACGGTGGCCGACGAGCCAAAGGGGGCGGCGTGGAAAGTCGCCGTGGCCGCATGGATGAAACAGGAGACCGACGCGCCCAACGGCTGGCTCGCGGAGCGATTGAAAATGGGCAGCGCCACCCGCGTGAGCCAGGTTGTCGGTGCCGTCGCGCGGC
>JAUSID010000198.1 GCA_030648295.1 Opitutaceae bacterium
GTGCCGATTCGGTGCGCGGCGGTGGCGAGGCCGGGCGCGCGACGAGCTTGGAGGGCTTCGCCATCACCGCCGTCGAGTCGATCGAGATCAGCCGCACGACGAGCGCGGATTCGGATGGCGACTCGCCCGCCGGCACCATCAACATGAAGACGAAGCGCGCCTTCGACCGGAAGGGACGGGCATTCACGTACAATTTCGGCCTGAACTTCAACGGCGAGGAGTACACGTGGAAAAAAGTGCCCGATGCGCGTGACAATCCGGCGTACCGGTGGAAGCCCAACTGGCAGCTCGGCTATTCCGAATCTTTCCTCGATCAGCGATTCGGAATCCTGCTGAGCGCGAGCCACGCGGCATCCTACACGGAGGAAAACCCCGTGACCATGTCGTACAACCGGAACAACGTGTCGGCCGCGGATCCACGGCCGTCGGTCATTCGCCAGATCGATATCCAGGACGGCGGGAAGTTCATCATCAAGGACGCGCTCCTGCTCACCGCCGACTGGAAGGCGACCCCGCGCCTCGTGCTATCGCTGAATCTCATCTACAGTTACTTCGAAGGTGAATTCTGGAGCCGCAGCTTCACCTTCCTTGCAGCCAACGATAACGCGAACGTGAACAACGGTCGCTCCACGGTCGGCGGCGACGGGAGGCTCACGGTCATTGCCCCACCGCGCACGGCGACGGCGAATGTTGCCACCCTGAATAGCGCCGGTGGCTCGTCCGCGAAGCTTGTCTACACGCGGCAGCTCTCGCCCCGGTTCGAGTACAAGGTCGGGCCGTGGGTGGTCGATGGAGCGGTCGCGCTGTCGCGTTCGGTGAATAACTACGAGTCGCTCGAACGCGGATTTTCGCAGAACGAGGGCGGCGGCGTGCCCAGCGGTTGGACGGCCACGCGCCCAAATCAGGAATCGTGGGAGTGGACGATTCGGCAGAACTCCGGCGCCGACTGGTTTGATCTACGCAGTTTCACGAACACCGATGTGCGCAACGGCGGCACGCGCGTGGCCAATGATGATCGCACGTGGATCACGGAAAAATGGACGGGCACCCTCAACGCGCGGTGGATGGTCCCCTTCCTGGAGAAGTTTCCCACCGTCCTGAAGTTCGGGAGCAAGTGGGACGAGGAGTCCCGCCGGAACAACATCCACACTCCCGTGAACATCTGGTCCTACATCGGGCCGGGCGGAAACACGACGGCGGTCAGTCCCACGACCGGCGCAATCCAGAACGTCACCTTCGGCAATTGGGCGAATGTCGGCCCGCAGTTCATTTCGTCGTACCCATACGACATGGGCACAACGAACGCGCTCACCGCCTTCAATATCAATGGCGTCCAGGGCGTTCCGCCGCGGGTGAGCCGCGGCGAGGTGGCCGACCTGTTTCACGCGCATCCGGAGCAGTTCGTGAATACGAGCACGCCGGAAGACTACTACACCGCCTTCATCGCCAACGCGCGGAGTTTTCGGCAGACGATTACCGCGGGCTACACGCAGGCCGACGTGCGTCTGACCGCGAAGCTCCAGGTGCGGTTTGGCGGGCGCCTGGAACAGACCGAGAATGCACTCACCGAATTTGATCCGTTGACGCGCGCACAGGTGATCGCCGCAGGTTACCCCGTGAACGCCCCCGGCACCCTCAATGGCCGCGCGCTCACGGTGGAAGGAATGAAATATCAATTCGAGAGCCAGCCGCGGGTGACGCGTCATTCCAAATACCACAACTGGTTCCCGTCATTCCTGATGAAATATCAGATCCTGCCGAACCTCGAGTTCCAGGCCGGAGTCAACAAGGGCATCTCCCGTCCGCCCATCGACAATCTCACGGGACTATGGACCGTCAATGAGTCGAGCCTCATTGTGACGGCACCCAATCCCACGCTGCAGCCGGAGTATCACAAGGTATACCAATCGCGTTTCGCGTACTACTTTGGCGGGGCATCGCCGGGCCAGCTTTCCCTCGCCTTTTCGCAGGACACGGCGAGAAATTTCATTCAGACATTCAATTACTCGGCGTCGGAATTTGGCGTCGAAGATCCCGACTTCGCCGCGTATACGTTTCGCTCCACCCGCAACAGCGCGGAGTTTCAGAAATTCCGAAACATGGATTGGAATTACAGCCAGACGCTGGGTTTTCTCCCGAGCGAATACCTGCGGGGAATCAGCGTTGGATTCACTTACAGCCGGTCGTATGCGAACCTGCGGCGCCCGAGGATTACCCCGCACCGGGTCACGTCCCGGCTTGGTTATGCCTATAACCGTTTCAATGGCTCGCTGAACATGGTGTGGTCGGACGACAAGCCGAGTGACAACACCTACGGTCGAATCATGGGTGCGATGGCGAAATTCGACCTGACGCTCGGCTGGCGACTGACGCGCTACGCCTCGCTGTATGTGCAGGCCCGCAATATCACGAACGAAGTGGATCGGTATTACGAGTCGCCGCTGGGGGTGGAGGAAGGCCGGCAGCGCTACCTGCGCCAGATGGAGGAATACGGCTCCAACTGGGTCTTCGGAATAAAGGGTCAGTTCTAAATAGAGCGTCACATACACGATGGAGGGACGACCTCAGCGTCGTCCGCTTCCGGGTCAACCCACGTTTCGACTTTTCCGAAAGGAATGTTCTTCGGAATGCGACCGGCCCGCGCAGCGCCGGGCCTAATGGCGCCGCGGCTCCATTCACCAGCAACGGAAGTTCACTGGAACATCACCCCGCTCAGCGCCGGTAAACGCTCCGACCGCCGACGATTGTCTCCAGAATCACCACGTCCCTCAAACGCTCGGTCGGAATCGCGAGCGGGTTTTCAGCGAGGATGACAAAGTCCGCGAGTTTGCCCGGTTCAATCGATCCTTTGCGCTGCTCGTCGAAGCATTGCCACGCCGCGTCGCTCGTCACGGCCCGAAGCGCCTCGATGACGCCGATCCGTTGTGAGGAACCGAGCGTTTTCGTTTCGCGGGTCGTGCGGTTCACCGCCGCCCATACCAACAACAGCGGATCCACCGGCGTGACCGGCGAGTCGTTGTGCACGGAGAAGCGCAACCCATGATTCAACGCCGAGCGGAGCGGCGAGATCCGCGCCGCCCGCTCGGGGCCGAGGAAAATGTCACGATGCCGATCGCCCCAGTAGAAAACGTGGCCGACAAAGAAGGACGGGGAAACGCCGAGTTCGCGCATGCGCTCGAGTTGGTCCTCGCGTGGGGTCTGGCAGTGCTCGATGCGGTGGCGCGCGTCGGCGCGCGGGTACAAACGTTGAGCCTCGGCGAACGCAAACAGGATGTCCTCGATCGCGGCATCCCCGTTGCCGTGGATGGCGACCTGGAGGCCGGCGTTGTGGTAACGCGTCACGAGTTTCACGAGGTCATCCCGCGAGCGGGCCGCGTATCCACGATAGCCCTCCTTGCCCGGTGGCAGCTGGTGATAGGGCACGGTCAGAAATCCGGTGTACCCCTGCAGGGAGCCGTCCTGCGACAGTTTCACCGCACCGACTCGCAATCGATCCCGTTCGCGGCCGGTGTCGATTGCGGCGACTGCGGCTGTCGTCAGGTTTCCGCCGCCGGAGAGCATTGACACGACCCGCACATCGATCAGCCGCCGCTCCACCGCGAGCTTCAGATCGGACACGGAGGTGGCGGAGCCCCCGGCGATGACGGACGTGGTGACGCCTTTCGCGAGGTAGTGCCGGTTCGCCTGCCGCAGCGCCTCGACGCGCTGGTCCACGCTCGGCCGCGGCAGGTACCGCGAGACCAGCCACCCGCACTCCTCGAACACGCCATTGGGCTCGGGTGAGTTCGCGTCACGCTGAATCACGCCATTGGCCGGATTAGGCGTGTCCCTGGTGATTTTCGCGATGGCGAGCGCACGGCTGTTGGCGACGCCAAGATGTCCGGACGTGTGCGTAATCCAGATCGGGTGCTCGGTGGAAACGCGATCGAGATCATACCGCGTGGGGTGACGCTTCTCGCGCACCAGCGTGTCGTCGTAACCGCGGCCGGTAATCCATTTTCCCGGGAGCGTGGAGGCGGCGCGAGTCCGCAACGCCGCCAGGATGTCGTCGATGCTTCCAACGCTGCCAATCGGCGGACTGTTCAGGTCGACGTCGTAAAGCGCCGAGATGCTCGCGCTGGGTAGATGATCATGCGCGGCATAAAAACCGGGCACCATCGTGGCACCGCGGAGATCGACGATGGCAGCCGGTGGTCCGGCATGAGACCGAACTTCGCGCTCGGAGCCGACGGCAACGATCCGGTCGTCGCGAACGAAGACGGCTTCCACGAGGCGATTCGTCGCATCGAGGGTGATGATCGTGCCGTTGCGATAGAGCACGTCGGTGGCGGCGGCCGCCGACAGGCTCGCGGTGACGAGCGCGATCGCCCCGACTCGCGCGACAAGCGTGGTCCGCAGCGGAAACAATGGTGAGCGGCTCATCAAGGGGTGAATCAGAACGCAGGAAGCGCAGTCATTCGGCGCGCCAACGTCAACGATACCAGCGCCAGTAGCTTTCCGGGCGACCGCATCAACACCGTCTGATAACGCAATCCCTTGCTCCGGCTCGGGACTCGGCAGCCTTGGCCCCTTACGGCCGCCGTCTGGAACTTCTCTCGGCGAGCATCGATTGCATCGCTTTGCCGAGCGGACTCAGCTCGCCGCGCAGCATCGCCTGCCCCGCGCGCTGGTTGGCCTGTTGAAACGCCACGGCCGGCTTCAACCCGGCGGTTTCCGGCCCGTAGTCGATCATGCCGAAGAGATATCGCACCCAGAAAAAATTGCAGAACAGAAACCCGTTGCGCTCCACCTGGGTCGCCACCGCGCGAAAGAAACGCGCATCGAGCGGTGACCAGAAACTGTAGACATCGCGCTGGAAAAGGCCCGGGGCATTCGCGACCCCGCCGCCCATCTCGCCCCGACCCGCCTTGTAGAGCCACGCTTCGCCGCACACGAGCGACTTGCCGCGCTTCCGCGCGAGTTCGCCGATCGCGTCGAGTCGCGATGTGATCACATCACCGCCGATCGGGTAAAGGTGCACATTGAGCACCTCGACTTCGGGCAGCGCGGCGAGCTTCTCGAAATACTTGAATTCCGTCCACGTGCCCGCGCCGGACCCGAGCCGCGTGTCCCCACCCCACCGAACCCGATCGCCTTCATTCGATCGAGGGTCAGCTCGACGGCGCGGAGTCGCTGCGGCTCGAGCAGACGTTCGCCCAGATTGCTCGAGGCCGTCAGCAGTTCCCCCGTGAAGACGGTCTTTGCCTCCGGCCGGCTTTTCGGCGCCGGCGTTTTGGCGATATAACCCTCGACCGCCGTCAGCTGCCGATCGAGATGATCGTAGAGCGCCCGGTGCGCGGCGGGAATTTCAGGCGCCGCGACGAGCCCGACCGAATTGGCCAGAGTCAGCGCCGCCAGCAAACCGCATTTCGTGTTCATGAGATTTCCGGGATTTCGCCCTCGGGCAACTCAGGCCTTGATCAGGCCGAGAATCTCCGCCCGCGCATCGGGATAGTTGCCGGCAATCCAGGCGACCGCATCGTCGCGCGTCGCACGATTGCGGATACTGCGACCGCCCCCGGCAGCGCAGCGGTAGCAGTGCAGCGCGATCTGCGCGTGAATTTCCGGCCCGTGAATGACCAGCCAGTTGTCAGTCGCCGCTGCGGGCCTGGGCGGAAGGAACCGCTGCGGATCCTCCAGCAGGGCCGCGGGCGACTGGGCGTCGATCTGTCGTTCGATGAAGACGATTTCGTTGTCGCTCTCGAAACCCTCGTCGAGGATCGAGTCGTCCTCGGCATAGCGCACCTGCCAGTCGCCATTGGGCCCCTCACCGGTGATGGCAGTCCGCAGCTGGGGCACGTTTTGAAAAAACGCGAACGTGATGCTGAGGTCAACGGGCGTGAGTTCACCGACCGAGCACCAGGCGTGTTTCGGCTCCCGCTCCAGCGTGGCGAGCGGCGGCATCAGGCGCGACAGGATGGCGAAGTCACCCGTCCGAAGATCCGCCGCGGCGCCAAACATTCTCGCCACGAAAAACGCATGGAACGCGTGCTCGTGGCCGCGCCAGCCGCAATCCCAGCCGACGGGAGTCTCGGCCGGCGGAATGGTGAAGAGGAAATTCAGCTCGGGCGCGGTTTGCTGCCGAAGGGTCTTGAGGACGCTGCTCATCACACTTGGCTGAGCCGAGTCGCACCCGACGTCGAGCGACATTTCGAAACGCTGCGCGTTTCGGTTCTGGGCTCTGAGTTATATCTTCCGCTCCCGGGCATACGCGATCGGCTCGAATGCCGACAGAATCAGGAAGTAACGTTCCTCCCGGGCCGCATCGATCAACGCAGTGCGGAGAATGCGATCGTTGGTGATTTCCAGGACGCGGGCTCCCACCAGGTCGAGCATGTCGCCCTGATTCACGAGCACGTCGAAAAGTCCGCTGCTCAGGCCACTCGGATCCGGACGCATGCAGCCCCAGTGGAACTCGATCACGACAGAAAATCCGCGGTGCGTGTGGAGGTTGATGCTGTTAGCGCCGCAGCCGGACCGTCATTTGATAGCGGATTCGAAGTCGCGGTCAGGCGTTCCGACGGCGGCTGGCGGTCGCACGATCCTTACCCGCGGGGTTGAGATCGTCGGTGTCGCCGGTGAACGACAGTTCCATCGTGCCGCCGTCTTCCACGGACCCTATGGCGAACCAGTGCTGCCGTACGGTGAAAGCGCCGCCGTGGCGCTGAACGGGCTGATGCACGAGGGTTTTGTTCAAAGCTGGCGCACCACCGGTGGCGCACGTTGGTGCGTGCTCTTTGGTGCAGCTCGGTTCGTCTGGATTCCTACGCGACGAATCTCATGATTCGTTTCCCTGGGAGCGCGGGCGTCCCGCCCGCAAGAGCAGGAATCCGCAGTCACTCGAGAAACTGCGCGCGACGCTGGCGTAGCGCGGGATCACCTCCACGACCGCGGCGTTGGGGACGGTGCTCGCGAGCCAGGCGAGCGTGCCTCCGGCTGCCGTGTTCACGCAGCAGGTGGTAAGCGCGAGCATGTCGGCGGGAGCCGCAGCGAGCAGGTAATCCTCGCTCTGCCGACCGCCGGCAGAATTTGGATCCGGCGTGCTACCGGCTTGCTCCCATTAGACCGGAGCATTACATCGCGCATGTCATGGCGCCGCGTTGTTTCACCCCGGGAAGCAGCCTGTTCGCCTGCGGGTTGTTGTTCATTGCGCCGCTCGCGTCCGTTTGCGTCGCGGATGATGCGTCGACTGAGCGCCACGTGCAGGCGGTTTTTTCCGCGCTGCGGCCGATCGAGTCGATGCAACCGCAACACACCTATACCCTGCCCGCCGGCGGCCGGAAAGTTAGTGGCCGCAACGACGATTTTCTCCGGTTGCGCACCGCGAAGGAAATCAGCGCCGGCGGCTATCACCAACCCATAATCCGCGGGCGGCTGGGCCGCATTGTGCGTCTCATTTCGCTCCGCTGCGTCGGGCCGCAGGATAACCGACGGTTTGAGCGAGGATGATCTTCTGGTCCGGCCGGAGTTGGAGCGCGTCGCCCAGCACGCGGCGATCACCCAGCTCGTGCGCCACCGTCGCCAGCCCGGCCGAGGCACAATACAAATAAACGTTCTGACTGATATAGCCGGTGTCGATTCCCGCATAGCCCTCCTTCGTTTCCGGCCGTGCCTTCACCATGCGCGCAAGGTCGGCGACAAACACGAGTGCGACGGGCGCGATTTTCACGAAGTCCTGGCCTCCGGTCTTGGTTCGCACATCGCCGGCCGCGATCGGTTTCAACGCGTGCGCCTTCGCGTCGTAGACGAACACGCCATGAGCCAGCGCCACGTAGACATCGATTTCCTGCGAGTTCATCGCCGACGGCGCCGTGCGGTGATCGATATCCGGCCGGTTGATCCCAAACGCCGCCCAGAGCAAATCGGAGAGCACCTGCAACTCGAGCGGCTCGGCGCTGAATTCGCGCTTCGACTGCCGCTGCTGCAACGCCTGCATCAGCGGTTTTCCGCCGTCCATCCGCGGCGGTGGCAGTTGCAACGGTTGCAACTCTTCGGCCATTACCGAAACGGGCGCCGCCAGGACCGACAGCAGGACAGCGGCGGCAATCAGCTTTCGAGGGCGGGAGAAAGAATTCATGGACAGGCTCCAAACTGAATAAAGTGTCTGCCGGCCCGCGGCGAGCTTTCGTCGGCGGCCCGGTGCGCCTGGCTTCGGCCGTCGATGAGTCACGTGGACAGGGCAGGCTTGCCGCAGATGACATTGACGATTACACCGCGGCATCATGACGCCGCGCCTGCTCCGCCCGGCACGCTGGCCATCCGCCAGCGGATCAACTCCGCGAACAGTCCATCGCGGGCGGATCTTTCGGCGCAGGCGCGCCGGATAACAGAAACGAAATACGTCACCTACCCGCGCCCCGCAGCCGCTGGCCGCGACAGGCGCACAACGACGGCAGCAACTGCAATCAACATGAACACATCGACAATCAATCGCCGGGGATTCCTGGCTGCGACCGCGGTCGCAGGCGTCGGCGCGGTTTTACCGCGCGCTCTTGGGGCGAGCGGCGCCAAGCCCGCCATCCTCGGTGGCAAACCGGTGCGCACGGAGCGCTGGCCCAAGTGGCCGGTTTATAGCGAAACCGAGGATAAACTGCTCCTCGATGTCGCGCACAGTGGCCGCTGGAACCGCTACGGCGGGAAACAGGTGAAGGCCTTCGAGACTGCGTTCGCCGCCCGCGCCGGAGCCAGACACTGCGTCGCCACAAACAGCGGCACGAGCGCGCTGTTCACGTGCCTCGGCGCGATGGGCATCGGCCCTGGCGACGAAGTGATCCTGCCGCCCTTCACCTTCGTCGCGACCTTCAACGTCATCACGCTGCACTACGCGCTGCCCATCTACGTCGACGTTGATCCGGAAACATCGCAGATCGACGCGAACAAAATCGAGGCCGCGATCACGCCGAACACGAAGGCGATCATTCCGGTTCAAATTGGCGGCAATGTCGCCGACCTGGATAAAATCTGCGCGCTGTCGAAGAAACATGATATCCCGGTGATCGAGGATGCCTGCCAGTCGCATCTCGCCGAATGGCGGGGAAAAATGGTCGGCAACTGGGGACTCTCGGGCTGCTTCAGCTTCCAGCTGAGCAAAAACCTCAATTGCGGCGATGGCGGAGCGATCATCAGCAATGACGCCGACTTCGCGTACCGCTGCGAAAGTTTCCAGGACCAGAGCCGCGGCAAAGGTCCGTCGAATCTGACCGCCGGCTGTCGGGCCGGAAACCTCCGCATGACCGAATTTCAAGGCGCGATCCTCAACGCGCAGATGACGCGACTGGAGGAGCAGTCGAAACATCGCGAGGAAAACGCCGCCTATCTGACCAGCCTGTTGAAAGAGATCCCGGGCATCGTGACGCAAAAGCAGTACGCCGGATGTACGCGCCAGGCGTGGCACGTCTATGCGTTCCGCTACAAGAAGGACCAATTCAGCGGCCTGAGCCGCGAGCGATTCATGCACGCGTTGAAAATGGAGGGCATCACCGACACGGCTCCGGGCTATACAGCCTGGAACAAGGAAAAGCATGTGAGCCAGCTCGCCGCGAACCGCCATTATCAACGGCTGTATTCGAAGGAGACGCTGGCGCGCTGGCAAAAACACCGCGAATGCCCGCAAAACGACCTGCTTTGTGCGGAGAACGTTCGTTTCACGCAGACCATGCTGCTGGGGCCGCGGTCGGACATGGAGCAGATTGCCGACGCGATTAGAAAGATCCAAAGGTACGCCGGCGAAATCACCCCCACCTGAGCCGCCGCGAACTCATGGGCACAAACGGTTCGCTGTTCCTAATCGGCGTTCTTCTCGGCAGCGCCGCAACCGCGCCGGCGTCTGCCGCGCCGCCGCCGCCGGCCCTCGCGGTGAACAACCAGGTCACCGCCGCCGTGCCGGCCAGCGTCGGCGGGATTCTCGGCGCGCGGTTGGACCTATGGCGGCGGGTTCGGCTCTGGCGCGTGGTGAACAATCCTTTCCTGCTGGATGGATTCGCCCATCCGCCCGGCAAACATCCGTGGCAGGGCGAGCACGTCGGCAAGTGGCTTCACGCGGCGACGCTCGCGGCCGAAGCGACTGGTGATGTCAAGCTGGCCGCGGCACTTCAGGAGATGGTGGTGAAACTTGTCGCGACGCAGCAGCCCAACGGCTACGTGGGCACCTACGCGCCGGCCCAGCGTTTCTACAACCAGATCGAGAAAGGCGATCGCTCGACGTGGGATATCTGGACGCACCGTTATGTGATCCACGGCCTGCTCTCCTATTCCGCGACGCACGACGACCCGGCCGCCCTGCAGACCAGCATCAACGCCGCCGACCTGCTGGCGCGGGCGGCCGGCCCGCCGGACGGGGATATCACGCGCTTCGGCACGCGGTGGGGACTGTCCTCCGCAGTGCTGCTTGAGTCGGTCGCGATGCTGTATCAACGAACAGGTGACGCGCGCCATCTCGCCTTCGCCCGCCACCTCGCCGGCAGCATTGAGCGCAATCCGCACCTCCGCATCATCGCGGCCATGCGCGCGGGCGAAGACGTGACCGTATCGGGCGACGGCAAGGCCTACCAGCTCATGGCTGTGCTGCTCGGTTACCTGGAGCTCCACCGGTGCACCGGCGAGAAGGATTATCTGGATACAGCAGTCACGGCGTGGGAAAAAATTCAGGCCGGGCATGTGAACATCACCGGCGGGCCATGGGGCTACCAGGTGGCACCAGGTACGAACCACGAGTGCTTCGCCGCACCCGGTTTCTTTCATCCGACGTGCTGCGTGGAAACCTGCAGCACGACCACCTGGATCCAACTCTGCCTTTCGCTGTTCGAGCTCACGGGCGGGAGCCGGTATGCCGACGCCGCCGAACGCGCGCTCTTCAACCAGCTGCTCGGCGCGCAATCGCCGAATGGAAATGACTGGGCGTATCACTCGATGCTCAACATGCCGGACCGGGGCTACGAGGACACGATTACGTGCTGTGCCTCGAGTGGCCCGCGGGCCTTGGAAGTCTTCGCCCGCCATCTCGTTTGCGCTTCGAAAGACGCAGTGATCATCAACAGCTATGTGCCCGTCGTCGTTTCGCTCGCGCGGCTGGTCGGCCAGCCGGGGACAGTGATCATCGAGGGCGGATATCCGTTTGCGGCCGAAAGCCGGCTGCGCTTCGACTTGCCAGCCCCGACCGTGCTGACCGTGGATTTTCGATTGCCCGCCGGCGCCGCCAGCCTCGAGTTGAGCGTCAACGGGAAACTCGAGCGGCCGGAACGCACCGCGCAGGGCATGTTTCGGCTGCGACGGACCTGGAATGCTGACGACCGCGTGGCGGTGCGATTCGACTTTCCGCTGCGCTCGCATTTCCAGACCGGCTCCGATGGTGTCCGCTGGATTGGGTTCTCGTGGGGGCCGCTCGCGCTGGCCCAGAGTGTGACTGCCCAGACCGATCATCCGTTACCGGTGCTTGCCTCGTATCAGGAGTCCGATGACGGCAACCGCTGGCTCGAACCGGCCGCCGTGACGCGCAAGCCGCCGCGCGCCGTGGATAATGTGGCCGAAGCAGGCATTCTCAAGAGCGAGGCGCGTCTTGCCGCATCGACTGTTTCAGTGCCGTCGTGGCGTCTCAAAGCGCCCCGCAGGATCATCCTGGTCCCCTACTTCCTCGCCGGTACGGAAGGCGGCGGTGTCCGCACGATGTTTCCGACCCGATAGCTGATCGCCGCGGATATGGGCAGAGCGCGATCAGCGCGACGTACGGGTGCCAGTATTCAACCAAATTTCACTGGTCAACGATTCGGTGCGGCTGAGCCGGCGCTGCGCACGACAGCTCGGAATTCGCTGATCACTTCGCCCGTTTTCCAAGCTCGCTTGCCCGCGACGTGATTCAGTACGAGCCGATCGGTGACGCGGCCGCGCTCCGGTTTTTCGGCCGCGAGGTATGCGGCGCGCAACGGCAGATCGGATTCGATCACCAGCACATCGTCGACGACGAGTCGTTTGACCGACGGCCAGCTCCATTGTCGTCCGGATCCCGACGCAACCTCGATTTTGTCGGCCCCGGCATTCACGCGGCGCCGACCGGTCTCATAAACCCAGTGCGGATTGTTGAGGATGCCAATCAGCCCCGTCGCAATCTCCGCGGTCGTCGCGTTCGTGAGCGCGACGAGTTTTTCCTGCATCACGAATGACCCGTCGGGCTCGGACCGGAAGACGAGTTCCGCGCGCATCGCATCGCCATGGACCACCGTCAAACGCACCTCGAACCCGTCCGATCGCTCGGTGACCTCGGCCTGCTGCAATTTGAGCGGCAGCGGTTTGCTTTGGCCGTCGAGCCGGATGGTGCCGGTGCCATTGCGCTCATGCGGCGACACCACGCGGTCGAGACGGTACGGCACGCATTGCGCCATGATTTTCGCCCCCCAACTGACGGTATGCACGGCGTTCGAGGCGCGACGCAGGATCACCTTCGCGGAATCCCACCGTTTCACCCCGAGCCGCTGGTGCGGTGCGCTCTGGATTTCGGTCGCGAGTTGAAGCGTGATCCAGGCATTCGCCAGCGAGCGGATGACATCGTGTTGCGTGGAAGCAAAAAAGTATTCGCCGGGAAAAAAGATGGCGCCGTTCGCGGAACGCGCCTGCATTTTTTCCAACGTGTCGAGTGAACGCAGCATCGCCGCCCACGCATCCGGATCGTGCGCGAACACCGCCATCAGCGCGTGCTTCACCAGCCAGCTCGGGTTGCGAAACAACTCCCAGTCCTGTCCATTCGGATACACAAAACCGCCGTCCGGCAGTGCCATCCATTTCAAGTTCTCGTAGATGTGCGGCACGTTGAACAACAATGCCTCGGGCGGCCGCCGGCCCGTCATCACGAAGTCCGTGGTGCAGCCGAGCGAGAGGCTGAAGGTCGTCATGTAGTCGGGGTGGACAAAATTGTGATTCTCCAGGGTGAAGTCGTCGAAGATGTTCGCACCGCCGAATTGTTCACGCACGGGTCGGCCGTCGATCACGGTGTTATTCTGGGCGTCGAGCGGCCGGAGGAAGGATGACATCACCCAACGCTGGTACGCCTTCTCCCACCCGGCGCGCCGCGAATCATCCGGCGCGAGCAGCATCGCGACGGAAAGTATCTGGCTGTTCCAGGCGTTCTCCTCCGCCTTCGTATCGGAGCGCAATTGGTGCGGTGGATCGGTGCGCGCAATCCGGTCGGCTTCGTGCGCCACCACCCGCTTTGCGCCCTCGCGCAGATCAGCGGGAAGGTCCGGCCAGGCGAACCACGCGCCGCGGCCCAGCATCTGCGCCCAGTGGGCCGACTGCCAGGCATCGCCCCATTTCTTGCCATCGCTCGTCGGACGCGAACCGGTCACGTGCGTGGTCAGCAGATAACGCATCATCGGCACGATTGCGTTCGCCAGCAGTCCGGCCCTGCTCCTGCCCACGATGCGATCATCGTACGGTCCGAACCGATACAGGAACGCGAAGCCTTCGATGGCGCCGGCGTTCGGCCGGATCCAGTGCTCGCTGCTGCGGCTTTCCGTGAGCAGGAGCAGCGCCGAATCCTCCTTCCACGGCTGGATGGTGCCGAGCAGGTAATGCGCCTGCTTTTCCGTCGCGATGTAGATCCGGCTTTGCGCATCGCGAACGAACGACGGCGCACTCTCCGGCAACCGGAAGGGCATCGCCTCCGCGATTTCTGCCGCGGACGCGAGCGACGTCGTGAGCACGGCGAGGAGGACGTGCAGAACGGACGAAAGCCGCTGGATTGTATTTCTCATGCTGGAGACAGATTGCAGACGGCACGTGCCGCGCTCCTTGCTTTGCGCCTCCTGCGCTTCTTTGCGGCAAAAAAACCAAGGTGATGGCCGCAAAGAAACGCAAGAGGCGCAAAAAGTCGGCCGGTCATTGGGGCGAATCAACGAATGCTGCTCACGGTGGAGCGCGATGTACGATCCTGAACACCCACGCGTGTTCGCCGGGCGGAGTCTCGGGTAGCGTGATCTGCAACTCGTCGTTCGTGCGCGTGAACTCGAGCGGTCCGGTTCGGCCGAGCAATTCCACGGAGCGGATATTTCCCGGAACGTTCGCCCGCCCGAGCGCGCGAATGCCGAGCGTTCGCTTCGTGTCCGACCATCCAAGTAGGATCGCGTAAACCGTGTCACCCTTGGAGGTGAACCGAATGTCGTCGGCGGTAAAATCCTTCAGCTTCAGATCGCCGAACATTCCACCCTCCACTTTCGTCGGCCCCTCGCCAAATACGCGCCATGGCCGCGTGCCGTAAATCGCCTCGCCGTTGAGTTCGAGCCAGCGGCCGATTCCCAGTAGCCGCTCCCGTTGTTCCTCGGGAATCGTGCCATCGGCCCGCGGTGCCACGTTCAGGAGCAGGCAGCCATTCTTGCTCACGATATCCACCAGATCGTGGACGAGCCGCCGCGTCGGATAATATTCCAGGTTTTCCACATAGCCCCACGAATTGCGGGCCACACTCGTGTCCGTCATCCAGGGCGCCGACTGAATCGAAGCCATTCGGCCGCGCTCCATGTCGAGCACCGCTGCCCCGGGTTTCAGGTCTTCCTGTTTATACGTCAAAACGACGGCCTGTTCGCGCTGCGCCGCCTGATTGTAGTAATGCGAGATCATCTCGAGCCGAAAGCGCTCGGCAATCGTGTAGAGCTTCGTGTCGAAATAGAGCAGGTCCGGATGGTAGCGGTTGATGACCTCCTTCGTCTTCGCGAGCCAGCGGTCGCAGAAGGTTTCGTCGGGCGGCGGATTCGGGTTCTTGCTGAATGCGCTGACCGGCAGGTCCGGCCCATAGAATCCAGCGTAACGAGGATCGTGAATATCCGCGTTCTTGTCCGCTGTGGCGTACCATCCCCACAGCCACGAGTGGTGCAGCGACGCGACGAACTTGAGCCCGCGTTTGCGTATCGCCGTTTCCAATTCACCCACGACGTCGCGTTTCGGGCCCATGTCCTTCGCATCCCACGTCGTGAGCGGGCTGTCCCACATCGCAAAGCCGTCCGCGTGCTCGGCGACCGGGCCGGCGAACTTCGCGCCCGCGCGGCGAAAAAGCTCCGCCCACTCGTCCGCATTGAACTTTTCCGCCGTAAAACGCGGGATGAAGTCCTTGTACCCGAATTGATCGAGTGGACCGAAATTCTTCCGGTGAAACGCGTACGCCCGGTGATTGGGCTGATACATGTGGTGCGAGTACCACTCAGTGGAAAACTGCGGCACGGAATACACGCCCCAATGGGTGTAGATGCCGAACTTGGCGTCGCGAAACCAGTCGGGGCAGCGGTACTGCTGGAGCGATTCCCAATCCGGCCGAAATGAGGGCGAGCCTTCACGCGACCGTACGTCCGATGCGCCCTCCGCAGGTGCGGGCAAAACCGCCACTAGAATCGCGAACCCGGCGATGCGGGCGAATCGGGAAACGGCAGGAATCCGAGGAATTCGATTCATGATTTTCCGCCGACCAGATCGCGAGGCAGTCCGTAGAAAACGAAAAAGTTGCTCATGCCGTCGACGGCGGAACGGCCGTAGGACTCGCAGCGGTCCTCGACTCCGAGCGTGGTGACCGCGGTGGGGCTGAGCATCGCATGCGAACCAAAACCCTTGGCGATTTTTTCCATCCGGAAAACAAACGTCACGTCGCTGCCGCCGAGTTCCTCACCGTGATCGCTCTTGGAAAAAAGCGCGGAGCCGTGATGCACGACGACGCGAAAGGGCAGCGGGCTGCGCGGGCGCCACTCTTCCAACGCCCGCAACGCCGCCAGCACATCACGCGGCTTGCTGTCCTCACCGGGCCAATACGCGAAGATGGCGTCGCCCACGTAACGGTTGATATGGCCGCGATGCTGCTCGAGATGAGGCCGGGTGCCGGCCATCCACTCCTGCAGTTTTCGCAGGGCGGTTTCGCCGCCCAGTTCGCTCACCGCCGCGGTGTAGCCTTCGACGTCGATCACCAGCAGCCAGCAAGCGCGGCTTTTCGTTTGCTCGAGCACCTGCGTGGTTTGCATGCCGCCCAGTGCAGAATCGGGCAGCACCATCCGCCGTTTGCACCGGAACCGCAGCGCCAGCTCGCCGAGCCTCACTTCGTCGCCATCGTGCAACAGCACGGGACGCGTGATCAGATGGCCGTCAACATAGGTGCCGTTGCGGCTCTGCATGTCGGTCATGATAAATCCGGACGGTCCGACGGTGACGAGCGCGTGCTGCCGTGAGAGGGTGTGGTCCTCGAGCACGAGATCGTTGCCCAACTGCCGGCCGATGGTGTTGCGCTCGCGCAACCAGAATGTGCGGCCGTCCGGGAGTTCGAACCACGCCTGATGCGTAGGATCAGCAGAGAAGAACAACATGTTCGCGGGCGATCGTCGCAGGACGGCGAAAGATTATAGGTGCGGCGCGCCGGAATCGCCGGGCGCGCGTCGTGACCGTTGACATATTCGGTGCGCCGCTCCGCCTCGATTGCGGAAAAACGCGTGATCCCGGAGGAAGGCTTTGCTCATGGCGCAGGTGACATCGCCGGGTTGGTGAGCGAGGGGGTGATTTTGTGGCGAGCCAGGCACGTTGCAACCGGGAAAACCGCCCTGTTCGCGCGGCATCTCAGTTTTTTGCACAGCGCGTGTGTGCCTGTCGTGGCACGGGCATCCCTAGTCGCCTTCGGCGCCGCCGGAGGCGGGCAAGCTTGCCCGTGTTGTGGCATGGGCGTCTCCCTCGACAGGCTCGGGACCCTGAGCCCCTCGACTCCGCTCGGGGCCTTGAGCTTGTCGAAACGGCTTGCCGAACGGGTCGCCCATGTTTGCGGCGCGGAGCGCCGTCCACGAGCGCTCTGCTGGCCAGCAAAGCGTGCCACTTTGCGCACCGTGCAAAAAAAGTGAGCTGCGCCCTCGCGCCAGGGGACGGCGTGCACGTCGTCGGATCACGATCGCGGACTTACGATTGAATGCCGGGGGCAATCTCCATTTAAGTCGTGCGATGCTCAAACTCGCCATTCTCGGCACCGGTGCGATCTCCGACAGTCACATCAATGCGTACCTCGCGCACCGGGATGAGGCCGAGATCGTGGCGCTCGTCGATCTGTTCCCGGACAAGGCGGCGGAGAAGGCCGCGCGGTACGGACTCGCCGCACGTGTTTTCAAGGACCACGACGAACTGCTCCGCGGCTGTGATTTCGATGCCGCCTCGATTTGCCTGCCACCGTTCGAACACGCGCCGGCCGCGGTCGCGCTCCTGCGCGCGGGCAAGCACGTGCTCACCGAGAAACCGATGGCCACCTGCCTCGAAGAATGCGACCAGATGCTCGCGGCCGCGCGTGCGAGCCACCGGGTGCTCGGAGTGGTGGCGCAGAATCGATTCAAGACGCCGATGATGAAATTGAAGCGGGTGCTCGAGGCGGGGCTGATCGGCCGCGTCCTCCATGCCCAGGTCGATTCATTCTGGTGGCGGGGGAGCAATTATTACGACTTGTGGTGGCGCGGCACCTGGGGACGCGAAGGCGGCGGCTGCACCATGAACCATGCCGTGCACCAGATTGATCTGTTTCTCTGGATGATGGGACTGCCCGCCACCGTGCAGTCGATGTCGCTCAACCTCGCGCATGAAAACTCGGAGGTGGAGGACTTTTCCACGAGCGTGCTCACCTACCCAAATGGCAGCGTCGGGCAAATCACCGCGTCGCTCATCCACCATGGCGAGGAGCAGCAAGTTGTTTTCCAAGGCGAACGCGCGAAGATCGCCGTCCCCTGGCAGATCAAAGCCAGCGTACAAAAGGAAAACGGATTCCCGCAGGACAACGCCGCTCTCACCGCGGAGATCCAGGCTTTCTACGACCAGCTGCCGGAGGTTTCGCGCGAAGGGCACTACGGCCAGATCGCGAACTTCCTCGCCGCGATTGCGGGTCGCGAAGCGCTGCTTGTCGATGGAGAGCAAGGCCGCCGCACGCTCGAACTCATCACCGCGATTTATCAGTCCGGGCATCTCGATCAGCGCGTGAAACTGCCGCTCGCGTCGGATGCTCCGTTCTATTCGCGCGATGGCATCTTGAAACACGCCGGCCACTTCCACGAAAAGACCCGTAACGTGGAAAATTTCGCGAGTAACGATATCACGCTGGGCCGGAATGTCGGAAGGTGAGTCGGTGAAGCGGTAAGACGGTGAATCGGTTGTCGGTGAATCGGTGGTCGGTTGTCGGTGAGGCGGTGGATCGGCGAGGCGGTGAAGCATTTTGTAGGGCGTCCGCTCGCGGACGCCGCGTAACCAGTCCGAACCGCACGACGGCGTCTGTCCCTCTCGGGACCCTGAGCCGGTTCGACAGGCTCACGGCCATCTGCTGCTGCTTCGAGTGAAAGGCCTTGAGCTTGTCGAGAGGCTTGTCGAACGGGCAAGCAGACGCCCTGCTATGGTCACCGAACGGTTTCACCGACTGACCGACCGACCACCGATTCACCGTCGACCGCCTCACCGCTTCACCGCCTCACCGCCTCACCGACGACAGCTTCACCGTCGACCGCCTCACCGCTTCACCGCCTCACCGACGACAGCTTCACCGACCGACCGTTGAATTCCGCCAGCGCGTCGACCATCGCCCGGATATTCGCGGCTGGCATCCCGGGACTCGTGCCGCCGCCGAGCGAGAGGATGATGCCTTCGCCGCCACTTTTCTCGAGCACGTCCAGCGTCGCCGTTCGCACCTGCGCGGCCGTGCCGCGCACGCCGACTTCGAGGGGATTCACGTTTCCCATCAGGCACATCCGCCCCCCGACCCGCCGCTTCACGTCGGCGATATCCGTTTGTTTGCCCCAATTCAGGACCTGAAACCCGGCGTCGGGCAGGTGCTCGAGGCAGGCCTCGATCGACGCGTCGTTGTGATAAACCCTGATCCACGACGGTGGAAATGCATCGCAGATCCGTTTCAAATACGGGTGACAGAACTCGCGGTAGTGCTCCTCGCCCACGAAACCGACCAAATCATCGAGCATGAAAATACCCTCGACCGTCGACCCCATCGCCTGGGCCTGAGCCTTGAGCCAGTCGATAATCAGCCGCGTGCACAGATCGAGCAGCCGGTGCGCAGCTTCAGGTGACTCCACCAGATCCATCATGAACTCCGTCGTCCCGCGGAGGAATCCGGCGGTGCACATCGGACCGCGGGCGGTGGCCATCGGCAGGATTTCCCCCGTATCCAGAATCCGCTGTCGGTGCATCCGCATGCGATGCAGCGTAAGTCCCATGAAGGCATCACTCTCGACCTCGTAGGCGCCAATCTTGTCGATGTCCTCGAGCCGAAAGAGCGTCGAACTCTCGCTCGGCGTGTTGTGCGGCCAGAACTTGATCTTGGCCCCCAAGGCTGACGGCTCCGCCGCCATGCCGTATTCCATCCACCACGATGGAAAGAAGATGATGTCCGGATGCTCGCGGTGAATCCGCTGGTGCGCCTGGAACCACACCTCGGGATCAAGATAAAAGTCCAGGTGGTTGAGGCCGAGGTAGCCGGGAATCCACGGGCTGTCGATGATCAGCGCCATCGGCACGCGATCGAGTTTCTCGAGCCGCGCGGCCCGCTTGAAGACCTCCCATTGCTCCCGTCTCATCGCGGAGACGCCACTAGGTCCGCCCCCGCTTCGCGGCCAGACGTGTCGCGCCGTACGGTTCCCGCTCCGGGCGCGCGAGCATCGCGTTGGCTTCGGCGTCGCCGACAAACTTCTCCGCCTTCGGATCCCAGGTGAGCGGCCGGCCGAGCTTCATCGCAATCCAGCTCACGATGCACGCGGCGTTGCCCCGATGCGCGACTGGAGCGGGCACGAGCGGAGTCTTGCGCGAGCGTACGCATTCGAGCCAGTTCAAGTGATGCTCCTCGCTGCGCGGGAGTTCGACGGTCACGCCTTTCGGGTCGATAAGTTTGTCGTTGCTCGCATCCAGCGGCCGCAACCGGCCCTTCGGCACCGCGGGGTCCTTGACCGACACGCTGCCGCGCGAGACAAAGATCCAGCCCTCGTCGCCGATGAACTTGAGCCCGTTGGGAAACTTGTCGGAAACCCTCACGTCCACCCCGCCCGGATATGTGAGGTGAATGTTATACGCGCCATGGACGTTCCAAATCTTGTTCTTCGGGAAGTCCGCCTTCCCCTCGATCCGGCTGGGGCCGCCGAGTTCACAGTCGAGCGCCCAGTGCAGGATGTCGTAGTGGTGCGCGCCCCACCCCGTGATCATGCCGAGGCAATACGCGTCGTTGCGCAGCCATCCGGGACGGCCGTAACCTTTTTGTGGATGCACGCGCTGCTCGGTGTAGGATGCGTTCGCCGTCGGCCCGAGCCAGCGTTCGTAGTCGAGATTGGCCGGTACCGGCTGCGGTGCATCGTCGGGGGCGGTCGGATCGATCGGCAGCCCGATCTCGACCCGTTTCACCCGGCCGACGCGGCCGCTGCGGACCATTTCGCAGGCTTTGCGGAACTGCGAGTAATTGCAGCGCTGCTGGCTGCCGAGCTGGAAAATCCGTCCCGTCTTCTCCACCGCCGTGCGCAGCAGGATCCCCTCCGCGTGCGTCATCGTCATCGGCTTTTGCAGGTAAACATCCTTGCCCGCATAAACCGCCGCGAGCGCGAGCTCCGCGTGCCAGTGATCCGGCGTGCTGATGGCGACGGCATCGATGTCTTTTCGGGCGAGCAGCTCGCGGTAGTCGCCAAAAACGGAGATCTGCGACGGCTTCGTTCCCTTCTCGGCATGCAATCCCTCCACGCGCTTCTTACCGTCGGCGGCGCGTTTGGAATCGAGGTCGCACACCGCCACGATGTCGGCGAGCCCCGAGTGGAATACGCTGGGCATGTCGTGATCGCGTCCGATCCGGCCGCAACCGATGTGGCCCACGCGGACGCGGTTGCTCGGCGCACTGGCGCCTCGCAGTCGGGCCGGGATGATGTTGGGGAGGGCGATGGTGCCGGCGGCCAACAGCGACAGTCGGCCGAATTCACGACGGGTGAGATTCGAATTCGGGGTCTTCATACGGGGTGCATTCGGGACGAAGCGCTGGCAGTTGTTCACCAGCCGCGAAAGGACGCAAGTACGGCGTCCGCGACGCCCAATCTATAAGCCACGTCGATGCCGCAAAATGGCCGATGAATGAGGGGAAGACGCGAGAGACTGGGGAGACGCGGAAGGTGCCCGAAGACGCGGAAGACGGGAAGATGCCCGAAGACGTGAAAGACGCGGAAGACTTGGAAGACACGATCCATTACGTGGAGGGCCGGGCTCTGCCCCGGCCGCGTAAGACGATCGAATCGTCATGAAACGGCATGACGTTCCCTCTTGTTTTTCGGACGGCGCGGAGGCCGTCCCTCCATGAATGGGATTCCGAGTGTGGCATGAGGCGTCTCGCCCAGGATCCGGCGGGCGCGACTCGACCACGGGCAGGATGCCCGCGCCACTTCCAAGCCGAATCGCGTCTTGTCCGATCGTGGCATGATGCGTCGCGCCCGTGCCTAGCCCGCGCTGCGCGGCACTGCGGGCAGAATGGCCGTGCCACTTCCACGCCACGGCGCCATTTGTTCCGCTCGTTACTGGGCTCGTTCGATCAACCGCTGCATGTCTCCCCGGGCCACGCCGAGCATCCGGTCGATGAGCGACGGCCCGTCCAAGTCGAAAAAATTGTGGATTTTGCCGACGATTCCATTCAACGGACGCGACTCGACGTAGCGAACAAACTGGCCGACGTCACTCGAGAGCTCGTTCGCCGTTTGCGCGCTCAATTGCCCGACCGCCAGATCGTCCAAGCGATCGGGCCACCATGCCGCATCCACGAGTCCGGTACCGATCGCGTGGATGATCGCCGTCTCGATGCCGCCCGCATGCACGTCTCCCCGCTCCGGGCCAAATGCTGTCAGCGGATCATACAGCCAGCGAAAGGCGTGGTGCCGGCAACGACTCGCCTTCAGTCCCGCCTGGATTGCGTTGCGGTGGACGATCGAGCCGTGGACATCGACGACATACAGTGCGTCGGGCGCGAGCCAGTCGACGATCGCATTGGCGAACCCGGTCACGTACCGGGTGAGCAGCGGCGCGGTGATGTCGATGCTGAACCCAAACGGCAGCCCCCACGTGAGCTGGCCGTAATCGAGCGGCGGCCCCACGACGACTCCTTCCACCTCCGCGGCGAGCCGCTCCAGCACGGCGTAGCTTTGGATCGTGTCGGTCGCCAGCGGCAGATGCGGCCCGTGTTGCTCGACTGCCGTGTCGATACTGAAAGCAACCACGCGCGGCTTCGCCCGCGACGGCGGCGGCGTCCGCGGCAACTCGACCACGTCGAGCCGGCCCTTCCATTCCGCGCGTGCCCGGCTGCCTTGATAATAGGGAAAACACTGGCGGATTCGCTCGATGAGTTCGGTCTGCAACTCTGCGGTGAGCGCCTCGTGATACAGCGGCGGCAACACCCACGGGCCGAGTCCACCGAGTCGCTCCGCCGGCGTGCCGAGCGAGCAGACCGGCAGCATGACTCGAACATCCCCGCGTATCCGCCGGACCAATTCGGCGTGCGCGTACGCCGTCACGAAAGTCCCCGCGTTGATTCGCCGCGGGATAAACGAGTCAGCCAGGTTCATCACGACTCGCCCGACTCAATCGCGCAACCCGCTCGCCGCGGGCAGCCGCGTCACCGGCGGCGTTGACGCAGTCGCACCGGTAACGCGCCCGGGCATCTTCCGCGGCTTGATGGGCAACGCCGTCGGAAGCTTCAGCCTCGCGCGGACTGCCCGGAATCTGAAAACGACCTGCTTGTCGTGGAACGCCGTGTCCACGAATTGTTCGATCGCTCCGCGGATCACGGATGAAACCTTCAGGAGCGGGATCTGCTCCACGATGGTGCGCAATCGCGCGTCGGTATCGGGCTCCAGCCGGACCGGCTGTGGACTCGGATCGAGCGCCTCGCGGGCCTTGCCGTCCTTTTGCGCGCGGATTGGCACCGCCACGCATTTGTTTTTCCACGCCTCCGCCATCGCTGCCTCAACCGCGTGCTTCAACACCGCGGACACCGGGGTCTCCAGCTCGTGGGCAATGCTTCGCACCCGGGCCAGGGTCTTCGGCCGCAACTTGACGGAATGGGACGAGTTCATGGTTTATCCTTCGAGCTTCGCGCTTCACCGGCGCTCTTCCATCAGACCAACCAGATTGTCTTCGGGATCACGCACGAAGGCGATCCACAGTTCGTGGTCGGGCAATTTTGCGGTCAACTGCGGCTCACGTTCCACGCGGGCACCGCGTTCGACGACCGTGCGGTAAAATTCATCGAGCGCGTTCGTCCGAAAATATAGGATCGAATTCATCCCGGGCTTACCTGCGCCCTGTGGCGTGCTGAGCATGAGCCGCACCGATCCTGCCGCGACGAACGACAGGTTGGGTCCGGCGTCGAACAGCGCGCGAAGGCCCAACACCTCGGTGTAGAACTTCTTCGCCGCGGCGACATCCTTCACTGTGATTGCGATTTGGCCTATGTCCTGAATCTGCGGGGTATTCATTTTGCTTTCCAACATTCGGGATAACAGGCGCACGCTGGCTCGCGAGCCGTTTTCTCGCTGGGAGCGCGAGCATCCGGCCCGCAGGCTGATGGCCGGATGGCCGGATGGTCGGATGATCGGATGATCGGATGGGCGGATGGGCGGATGATCGGATGATCGGTGTGTCGGTACGACGGTGATTCGATCGCACGGTGCGGATCGAGTGGTTCGTCCTGGGAGCGCGAGCGCCCTCGCTCGCAACCTCACCATCGGTAGACCGGCCCACTCACGCGAATGAGCGCGAACCACGGCTTGGTTGACCGCACCAAAATCGACCTGTCCCTTTCCGCCGCACGGAGGCGATGCGCACATTCGAGAGCGCCTTCGACCGCGATTTCCCTCCGGTTCCAGCACGTTCGCTTCACCCTCACTCCCTCATTTCCGTTCCTCCGGCGCGCGGGAAGGCACGTTCGCTCGGACGATCCATCGGTTGACCATGACGGCGGCGAGGAAGCCCGCAATCGGCCGGTTGATGAGCGGTTCGCGCAAGCCGGTGGAGACGCCCGTGAAGTGGGTCACCGTCAGGGTGACGATCACCGAGAGCAGTGCGGTCAGTCCCGCGAGCACAACGAATTGTTTGCGGGATCGGTAACCTGCGATCCAGACGGCCAGCATCGGCGGGAGGGTCAGGATGATGGGGGCAATGATGGCGTTGTGCTGCGGAACCTTCAGCCGGAAGACAACGATCAGTACGATCTCGATCGCGATCGAAAGCGCCGTGTAGAGGATCGCAAACAGCCAGGGCGATCTTCCTGTCATTCTCATCATCGCTTGGGTGGGACGATTTGCGGGTCGGCAAGATGGGAACGACCTGAGTCGCGCATTGCACCGAGCGTGCAGAAGCCGGCGAGGAAGCCCACCAATTAACTTTCCCGGCCCCGCGGCTTCGCTTGAGACCAACGAGCCGCGAACGGCGCGCCCATTTCGCGCGCAGCGCTGCCGCCCGCGTATGACCACTACACCCCATCGCAGAGCACGTCGTTTCAGCGTATCGTGCCAGCGTGCCACTCCCGTCATGCCTCACCTGATTCCACCCTGGCGGCCTTTCACGACCCTGGACTCGAACAACGAGTCCGCCTGTGCCTCAGCTTGCTGCGGCTTTTCCTTCGCGACGCTCGAGGTAGCCTCCAGCCACCCCGGCACGGCGAATTTTGCCCTGACTGAGCAGAGACAAGCCGGTGCCTGGCGCTGGGCGATCTGCAGCCCGCGCGGCTCCATTCTACAGGCTGGCTGCGAGTCGACCCAAACCGGCGCGAAGAAAGTTGCCGAGGAAGCACTGGAATTGGAAGAAGCCTGAACCAAGCGATGAAAACCAAAATACTGCTCTTTATTGCCGCCGGGTGTGGTGCGACGCTCGCGTCGGCCCAGCCGCGAATCGGAATCAGTGTGCGCATCGGTGTGCCGCCGCCGGTGATTGTACATGAAGCGCCGCCGCAGCCGATCCCGATCGAATATCAGTCGTCCGCTCCGTGGCGCGGGCCGAACCAGGTGTGGGTTCGCTCCCACCATCGGTGGGTGGACGGGCGATGGCACCGCGTGCAGGGCGGATGGGTGGTGCCGCCTCGGCCCGACGCCGTCTGGGTGGAGGGCCGGTGGGACGCGCGCACGCAGTCGTGGACGGAAGAACACTGGGAAATCAGCCGCCCGTCGCATTACGCGAGGCCGGACGACGACCGCTCGAGAGGTTATGCGACGCCGAACGGTCCGCCACCTCCGCCGTATGCGTCACGCGGACGGCCGGAATCGTCCGGCCGTGGAAGCAACTATTACGGCGAGGGCCGCTATGGCGAAATGTTCGTCGGGTCTGCGCCTCCCCCGCCGCGGGCAGAACGATGGAGCACCCGGCCTTCACGGCAACACGTGTGGCTCGCCGGTTATTGGATGGCGAGCCATGGCCGTCACGAATGGGTGTCCGGGCACTGGGAAGTTCCGCCGCGGGAGCGTTCGACGTGGATCGCGCCGCGCTGGGAGCAGCGCGACCGCAATTTCCTTTTCGTTCAGGGCTACTGGCGCTGAGCGTTTCCCTGAACCAGGGAACGATTCCGTGCGGGTGCTGCGGTTGGATCCCTCGCACTTCGCCTCTCCGCGTGAGACAAGATCCCGCCGACCAAGGCAGGATCTAACGCGAAGCGCGCGAAGGATTTCTCCTTGGGAGCGCGGGCGTCCCGCCCGCATCCTTGGTGATCGAAAGACCCTCCCGCTGATTCCCAAGCGTCGAGTCATTGCTCTTCCTTCGCCGGCGCAACGAGATCCTACGGCGACTTCCCAGAAGCTTTCCTCCAGTTGCCCATTACGAGCTCAGCTGATCTCAAATCGACCTCCAATCGCCACCCGTCGGGTTCGTTTCGAAATTTGAGCTCACTGAATACTTTCCGCCCCGTTTCGAGTTCAAGTTGGGACAATATGGTGGCGAGATCTGGTTCCGTGCGCGTCTCGTCGATGATACGAAAGCCTTTTATCAGCGGACTCGTGGCATATAGAAACGCAACGAATTCATCGGGGCTTTGAATTGATAACTGCGTTACGACGGAATCGGTTTGTGCGGCAAATACCTCCTCGGCTCTCTTTCTCGCCCAGGGTGAAAGGTAAATCAACGAAGCGAGGCGTTTGTGATCCAGATGCTCCTTCGCCCAGAACACCGATTCGTAAGCCGCAGCGGGGGTCGCGTTGCCAGCGTCCGTCCATGTTCCGACCGCGCGAATAACGGCGCCCGCCGAGTCATGCGCAACCACGCCGGCGGGGACAGTCTTAGGTTTTTGTGACTCGAACGCGTTTGCCGCTTCAGCCGCGCCTCGCTCAGCGCGCGCTACGGTCGTTCCCGCTTCTCGCAATCGTGCGGAAACGACGCTCGGCTCGCGGCCGAACGCTGCGGCGTGGGCGTCAGTGCGTCGGATTTCGTTCCATCGGTACACTCCCGTGCCAACCGCGCCAACCATGACGATGGCGACCACCACCGCTTGTTTCGTCATCAGGAATCCTGCCGGTCCTGCAACGACAACGGCTTTGCCAGTGATCGCCGCCACCATCGTCGCCGGTGCCGCCGTGACGGCACGTTCGGCCAATGCTAATCCCAAGGCTGCGCTGGACGAGTTGATGCCGCGGCGGACAAGCACGCCCCGCAACTTTTCAAGCGCTCTTTCGGTACGCATCCGAGCCGCGTCGGTGCTGAGATTGAGCGCGGCGCCAATCTCACTGAACGCGCGCTGGTCGAAAAAACGGAGGAGAATTGCGCTGCGGTCGGTGTCGCCGATTTGATCCATCGCCTGGTCAATTACGGGGCGGAGGGTTTCCCAATCCGGCGCCGGGTCGCACCGGTCGTTCAGTTGCATCCGTTGTGCCTCCGTCTCGCGTTGGCGCCGCCGGTGTTCGGACCGCGTGAGCTTGAGTGACGCATTGCGGGTCGCGGCGTACAGCCAGGCCGCGAGAACCGGGTGACGCACCAGCCGAGCGGCATCGCGCGCAAGGACGCTGAAAACCTGTTGGGCCACGTCGGCTGCCTGATGTTGATTTCCGCCGGTCCGGCGCAATGCCGCCGAATAGACGAGGTTGACGTGACGCCGGACCAGTTCCGCGAACGCAGCTTCCGAGCGTTCTTCCACATAACGGCGTAGGAGCAGAACATCATCAGTCATGCGGCTTCATCTGAATTAACCCCAACAACGCAAAAACCGAACAAAGAATCTCGCGAACATCGGCGAAACCGCACCATGGCCGTCCGGATGTGGTGGCGCTCCTCCCAGCTGGAATTTTTCCGCTTCGCGCCTTCGCGGCTTCGCGTGAGACAAAACCACGCCGGCCAAGACATGGCTCACGCGAAGCCGCGAAGCGCGCGAAGGAGCAGGGTTGAGTGTCGTTGAGACCGCGGGCGCCCACCCGCCGATCCAAACAGAGATGCGATAAGCATTTCTCAGCTGACGTAACCGTGACGCACAACCAAAGCATGGCGGGCGAGGACGCCCGCGCTCCCAGGAAACGATCTCTCCAGTCGGATTCTCCCGTATTGGTATAAACGTCGTCCGCGTCTCGCGCTTGCCCTGAACCTGCCGAACGGGTTCTTCCCGGTCTTCCAGGTCTTCCCCGCTGAATCGCTTTCGCGTATTTCGTGGTCTGCGTCGCTCGTTCAGAAGGCCACCACCGCGATCTCGTACACGCCGATGACCGGAACGGTGAACGACACGACACCCTCTTCCTGCCGGAACGGAATCGTGACGTCGCCGGTGCGTTCGGGGCTTGCCAGGGTGACAGACTTTGCATTTCGGCCGCGCGGCAACGCTACGCGCACGGCAACCTCCTTCATGGGTTGATCGCTGCGGTAATTAACCAGGTGTACCAGCCGGCGCGCCGGCTGCTCCGTCAGCTCCGCAGCCAATCCCTCGATCGCGGGGTCGCCCGAATCGCTCGTCACCGAAAGCGAGAGCTGGCCGCCACACGCGCGACGGATGGCATCGAGCCAGTCGGCTTTCTCCCCCACCCGGACAACCCGCTCGGCCGGCAGATCGTCGAGCGCCGGTCGCTCGCGCGGCAACATCCACTCGTTGTGCGTCGCCAGCGGACCGATGACGCAAAGCCGGCCGCCAGCCGCCACGTATTCGCGGATTCGATTCACCTGGACATTCGACAGCGCCACGCAACCGGCCATCACCAGCACCGGCCACCGGGAGAGTTCGTCAATTTGCTGATCGAAAACCAATTGAAAGGCGCGGCGGTTCGCGATGAGCAGGTCCTCGACCGCGCCCGCGAGTTTCGCCTGGGCGGGCGGCCCGAATTGCATCGACGGGTAACTGCGAAACACGCCGACATCCGCCACGACTTCAGCTTCACGCAGCAGCTCGTGGCGCCGGTGGTAGAAGTCCACGAACGGCCCCAGCGCCGTCGACATCGGATCCTTCAGACCGGGCCTCCGCACCATCTCGCCGTACTCGAACCAGCAGATGGCGCCCAGGCAATCGAGGTTGAAGGCCATCGACTCGGCGGCCTCCAGCGGGTTGGTCACATAGGCGAAGGCCGAGTTGCTCAAGCCGCGCGCCGCCTTGTAGGTGCGGATGCGCGTGGTGAGCGCGCCGCCGGCGAAACCCGGGTGACGACCCTCATCCCAGAACGCCTCGCCGCCGCGCAGTAATCGCCCGTGATCCACCGCCCAACGCGGCGTGCGATCGACGCCGGCCGGGTTGGTCTCCATCAGGATGTCGGGCCGCAACGTGCGTGCGTAGCGCGTCATCGCGTGAAACGAGTCGGCGAGTGACTGCGAACAGAAGTCGGCCCACGCGTGCGCGAGGAAACTCGTGCCGGTGCGATCGAGCGGCGGTGTGATCGCCGCCGCGTCAGCGATGCCATTGTCCTTCAGGAACGCCGCGGTGAACCGCGTGCGCAGGTAATCGCGGAAGCGGGCGACGGAGTTCGCGTCATGGCCGGGGCCGATGGTGTAGTTGTCGAAATGGATGAGGTCGGTGCGCATCTCCTCGATCGCGAACCGGACGATGCCGCGATAAAACTCCTGCGCCTCGGGATGATTGCGGTTCCAGAAATACCGGTATTGGGCTTTGCCATACGTGAGCGGCGTCCCGTCGGGATTCATCACGACCCAGTCCCGCGCCGCCGGCTTTTCCGGGAAAAACAGCTCCCAGATGAACGCGCCACTGTACGTGTAGCAGCCCACCCGCAGGCCGGCGTCGTGGCACAGCCGCGCGAACTTCACCGCGTCGGCCATGCTCTCGCGCTCCGCCTCGAGCCCGCCGCCCTTGTAGCAGTGCATCATCACGAAGTTGACCCCGAGTGATTTCAACTGCGCAATCATCTCCGGGCTGTGTTCGCGCTCGTAGGCTGCGCGCTGCTCCGCCGTCGGCTCGTAGCCGGCGCCGCCATCGCGTCGCACCCGGAACGGCAGCACTTCCCAGCTGCCCGCCATCACGATCCCGTCGCGGCGCAGCCATTCGGGACGCTGGTCCGTTCTCAACGTGAGCCGCGACATTTTCGGGGCCACCACGTCCCGCGTGAGCGCGGGCGCCGCGCAGGCAATGCTGAGTGCCACGGCGGCGATGCGCCCGCGCAATTTCATGAAATGATGATGGCTGGATGGATTCGGCCCCAGCACGCACGCCGGGCTGTTGTCCCGTCTGCGGCGGTGTCCCGCGGCAACAGAAGGTCCCTTGGTAATCACGAACCCGCAACGAGGTCACGCGTGAAGTATGGAAGCTCCAGCCGGCAGGAACTGCCGTTTGAGTGTGGCAAGACCGAAATCCGGGACGCTGCCCCTGGGTTTTCGCAGGTGCGAAAACCCCGAATCAGAAGCTCACTTTTATGCCGGTGGAATAAATCGTGCCCATTCGCTGGCCGTAAAACTTCAGGCCCTTGATGTCGCCGGCGTGACGCACCTGCGTGTACACGTACTCGTTGGTGAGATTCTGCACATCGAGGTACAGCTCCCAGCGGCGATTGATCAATCGCAGCGCAATTCCGCGCGTCATGGGCGCAGACTCGAGCAGACGGGGAGATTTGGGGCCTACGTATTTCGCGCGCGTAAAAGCGTATTAAAAACTGTTGGCGGCTGCGTGGGCGCGCCACACAACCGTTGACATTGACTCACCCCCGACAGCGCGGAATCCCCATGCATACATCGTCATCCTTTCTATATCCCGAGGCCACGCAGGAAGGCAGCGCTTCCGCGATGGAACGATTCAACGCCACCATGGCGGCGGAGCGCCGCCAACTCGCCGAGGATCAGGAAGCGGTGCGGGCGCGGGAGGAAAATCTGCGCGAGTATGAAGCGCGGCTGCGGACGATGCAGGCTGAAATCGAGGCCGCGCGGATGGCGAAGACGGGCGGCACCCGGCCGGCCCGGAGCATCACTCCTTCGATTTTTCACCAGGCGGCGGCGGAGGCGCAACGGCACGACGATCCGGCTCTGCACTCGGGTTGGGAGAAACTCCATCGTGCGCGCGAACTGCTCGATGCCGAGCAGGCGCACCTGCGCGACGACGCGATGAGAATCCATGACCAGGATGTCGCCCTCACCCGCCGCGAGGAAGCGCTGGCGCGGCGGGAACAGCTGCTCGCCGAGCGCAAGGCGGCGGCGGACATCGCCGACTCCGCACCGGACCCGAGTCCGGTCGTAATCGCAGAGAAACCCTCGCGCTCGGCGGTCGACGCTCTGTCGCGCGCGCCCTTTCATTTTGCGCGGATGGTACTCGGAAAGAAGGAAGCCGCGTCGTAGCGGCGACGGTACTTGAACGGCGGAGGGCATCACCGCTTCAAACATGGCGGACAAGATGCCCGCGCTCCCTGGTAGCGCGGCGTGACAGGCCGCCAACGATCCCGTAGCAACCGAGGTGGCGAGGCTGCACTTGCGACGATGTTCGGGCGTTTGCGCCCGACTGAGGATTGGACAACGCCAGCGAAGCTGTATTCATGGCGGGCGTGAGATCTCGCTTGTGGCTGGCGGCGCTTCTTCCGCTTCTCGCTGTCTCGGCGGCGCTGGCCGAGGAGATTGTTTTTGCCGTCCGTCAGCCGAAGGGCCCGCACTGGTACGAGAATTTCGGCCATGCCGTCACGGACGTGAACCGCACCGCCTACGGCGCGGGCGGACGACTCTGCAAACTGGAGCTGGAAACCGGGCACCTCACCGTGCTGCTCGACGATCCCGCCGGCGCCGTGCGCGACCCGCAGGTTCACTATGAGGGCACCAGGATCCTGTTCTCCTATCGCAAAGGCGGCTCGCCCTACTTCCGGCTGTATGAAATCAACGCCGACGGCACGGGACTGCGGCAGCTCACGCACGACGACTTTGACGATCTGGAGCCGTCCTATCTGCCCGACGGCGGCATCGTTTTCTGTTCCAGCCGCTGCAATCGCTTCGTGCCCTGCTGGTATGTCCAGGTCGCGACGCTGCATCGCTGCGATGCGGACGGGAAAAACATCCGTCCGCTTTCATCGAACATCGAGCAGGACAACACGCCGTGGACGCTGCCCGATGGCCGCGTCCTGTATACGCGATGGGAATACGTCGACCGCTCCCGCGAGCACTTTCACCACCTCTGGAGCATGAACCCAGACGGCACGGGGCAGATGACGCTGCTCGGCAACATGCAGCCGGGTGATGTCTACCTCGACGCCAAGCCCGTCCCGGGCGCGAGCGAGGTCATCATGGTCAACTCGCCGAACCACGGCCGCCGCGAGCACGAGGGGCGAATCGCGCTCGTGCGGCTGGATCTCGGCGCGGACAGCGCCGCGGCGCAAACGATCATCAACCCGGGCCTGAACTTCCGCGACCCGTATCCACTCGAGACCGACGCTTTCCTCGTGGCGCAGGAGGATCGGCTGCTGCTCATGAACCGGCAGGGCGAAACGCGCGAACTTTACCGGCTGGCCGGCGAACTCGCCCGCGAGGGAACCTGGCTGCACGAGCCGCGACCGCTGCGCCCGCGTCCGCGCGAGCGGGTGATTCCGTCGCGGCACGACCTCAGCGCGGCCGATGGCCAGCTCGTGGTTTTCGACATCTACCGCGGCCGCAACATGGCCGGAATCCGGCGCGGTGCGATTACGCAGCTCCTGATCCTGGAGAACCTGCCCAAGCCGGTGAACTACACCGGTTCGATGGATCCGATCAGCTATGGTGGTTCATACACGCTCAATCGCGTCCTCGGCACGGTCCCGGTTGAACCCGACGGCTCGGTCAACGCGCGCGTCCCGCCGTTGCGAAGCCTGCAATTGGTGGCGCTCGACGAGCAGGATCTCTCGGTCAAACGCATGCTGAGTTTCATGACCGTGATGCCGGGCGAAGTGGCCTCCTGCATCGGATGCCATGAGACCCGCACCGAGGCACCGCCGCCGGAGACGGCCATGCGGGCGCTGCGGCGGCCCCCCAGCGAGATCACGCCGGTGGCCGGCACGCCGGAGATTTTTGATTACCCGCGCGACATCCAGCCCATTTGGGATCGGCACTGCGTCAGCTGTCACGACGCGGAGCATTACGCCGGACGCGCGCTGCTCACGGGCGACGCCGGCCCGATGTTCACGCACAGTTACTTCACGTTGTCGGCACGACTACAAGTGGCGGACGGGCGCGACCTCGCGCGCGGAAATTACCCGCCCTACACCATCGGCAGCGCGGCGAGTCCGCTGATGGACAAGCTCGGCCCGGCGCACTACGACGTGAAGCTGACAGCGCGGGAGCTGCGGATGGTGAAACTGTGGATCGATGCATCCGCGACATTCCCCGGCACGTACGCGGCGTTGGGCAGCGGGATGATCGGCTCGTATGCCTCGCTGCAATATGGAACGCGGCCGAAGGTCGATTACACGACTTGGCCTGGGCTCAAGGCCGCAAACGACGTGATGAAGCGGAGATGCGCCGACTGCCACAGCGGTGAGCGCAAGCTGCCGGGTTCACCGGCGGACGATCTCGGGTTGCGGCTGCATCATCTGGCATACGACGAAGGCAAACCGCGGTTCTGGGAACCACCGTGGCTGCGAACGAAGTCCGTCAACGGCAAGAGCAACGAATCGGACCGCACGGGTTCGGTGGAATGGATGAAGCGCCATGCCGACCCGCGGCTGCAATTTTCGCGACACATCGTGTACAACCTGTCGCGACCGGAGCACTCGCTGCAACTACTGGCACCCCTCGCGAAATCGGCCGGCGGCCACGCGCTGTGCGGCGACGTGTTCGCGACGGTGAACGATCCGGATTACCGGCTGCTGCTGGCCGGCATCGAGGAAGCGAAGAGCCATCTGGAATCGATCACGCGGTTCACGATGCCAAACTTTCGCCCGGAACCGGAATATGTCCGCGAGATGAAAAGCTACGGCATCCTGGCGCAGACTTACCGCGAGGGAGAGCCGATTGATGTGTATGAGACGGATCGCCGCTACTGGGCATCGTTCTGGCACCGGCCGCGGGCGAATCCGCCGGTGGCGCTGAAGAACGAGTGACCCAGGAACTACGCCGCACCGGCTTTCACCGGCCGGTGCTTCTTGATGAATTCGGGATCGATCTCCACTCCCACCCCCGGGCCGGTGGGGACTTTTATCTTTCCGCCGGTGACCTTCAGCGGAGAGGTCTTGCACTCGAAGGGGACGTGCGTCCGCAGACCCTTGAACTCATGATGCGCGCCCGCGTTTGGCAGCACCGAGACGAGGTGGATGTTATACAGGCAACCGAGACCGCCGCCTGACATGTGCGGCACGATCGTCTTGCCAAGCGCGGCCGCCATTCGCCCCACTTTGATCGAGCGGATGAACCCGCCGAAATAGTAGTTGTCGGGCTGCACGATATCGAGGCCCTCGTTCGCGAGCAGCCAGCGGAAATTGACGAAGCTCTGGTCCTGCTCGCCATTCGCGATGGGCAGCGTCAGCACGTCGGCCACGCGTTTGATGTCCTCGAAATGGTCATACATGACCGGCTCTTCGAAATAGCCGTACTTGTATTCCTCGAGGAGCTTTCCGACGCGGATCGCGCCCTTGACGTCGTAATATCCGTTGGCGTCGGCGTAGAGCGCCATGTCGCGGCCAAAGGTTTCCCGGATGAGCGGGATCATCCTTTCCGTTTTTCCAATCGGGCCGGGCGCGTACATGTCCGGCGTCATGAACATCAGGTAGCCGATCTTAATCTTGAGCGCCTTGGCATCATGCTCGGCCACCGCGCCCTTGATCCGCTCGAACGCCTCCTCCAGCGGCCGCTCGCGCCACTCGGTGGCCACGTAGACGGGAACTTCCGGGTTGTGAATCTCGCCGAGCAGCCGGCCAATCGAGCGGCCGGCCATCCGGCCGAGCAAATCGAGGATCGCAAATTCGATCGTCGCGAGCGGGATGCCGAGCGAGATGCCGTTGAACCGAAAATTGAATTTGTAGATGAAGACCTTCTCCATGATCAGGTCCAACTCGCGCGCGTCCTTGCCGATGAAGAACGGCTGGAGGTTGGCCAGGAAAATTGGATACAGCTGTCTCATTCCGCTGTGCGCGACGGAGATTCCCTCGGCGCCGTCCTTCGAGCGCACGCGGCAGAGGAAGCTGTTCTCCGAGCGCAGCAGTTCGACGCTCTCGATGATGACCGGACTCGTGAACAGCTCCTTTTTCAGCACCGGCTGCGCCAGGGCTTGATCCAGTCGATCATATCTTGCCTGGACGTCGCTCGCGCGCCCGCGGCCCGCCGGCTCCCCGGCCCGCGCGGAAAGCGAAAAGACCGGTGCGGTCAGGCTGGCCGCGGCCGCGGTCGAGAGAAAGGTGCGACGGTTGGTTTTCATGTTATTTCGCCAGTTCGAAAAAATACTCGACGAACGACATCGTCGCGCCATCGAGCCCCTGCAATTTGGGATTCACCGAGTCGATCAGGTAATATTCATCCGGCGCGTGCGCGCCACTGCCGTGGCCCAGCCCGAAATGGCCGGACGCGAGTTTGAGCGGTGCGCCCGTGAAGATGTAGCCGGGATACGAACCCGCGGTACGCGGCCACAGCATCGGCTCGATGCCCGCTCGCTTCAGCACCGCGATCTGCGCCTGGATAAGGCGCGCACTCGCCGGCGTGCTGGTCGGATCGTAACCACCAGTCATCGTCACCTGGATATCGCCAAATCCACGCTTCGCCAGGTGCGCCTTCAGGGCGGCGAGCGCCTCCTTCGCGGTCATGTCGGGCACGAGCCGCAGGTCCAGTTTCGCCACCGCTTGATGCGGCAGGATCGTCTTTCCCCCGGGACCGGTGTATCCGGCGACGAGACCCTCGATGTTCACCGTGGGCTGCGACTCGAGCCGCTCCAGCGCCTGCGGGAATGGCAAATCATCAATCCATCGGCGGACCCCGAAGAGAGCCTTGTATTGGGCTTCGTTGCGGCGTCGCGCCGCAACCGCGATCATCGACTTCTCCTCCGCACTGAGCGCCCGCGCCTTGTCCGCGAAGCCATCGATCGCCGGCGTGTTGCCATCCGCGGAAACGAGCGTGGCGAGGGCCTGCACCAGCCGCCAAGCCGGACTGTCGACCATCGCCTTGAACGACGAGTGAATGTCGCGGGTGGGTCCGCGGCCCCACGCCAGCCCGCTCGCGACCAGCTCGCATTCGATGATGCCTTTGGCCCCCAGGCTGACCGTCACCAGGCCGCTCAAATCCTGCCCGGCTTGCGGCATGAACACGCCCACACATTTCGCCAGGGCCGCCTGCACCTCGGGCCGCTGGACGATCTGATGAATATGCGGCGAACCGATCTCCTCCTCACCTTCCGCGACAAGCACGAGATTGACCGGCAGTTTCCCGCCCGCGCCGCGAATCGCGTCGATTGCGGCCAGAACCGCCATCTGCGGTCCCTTTTGGTTCACCGCCCCGCGGCCGATGATCACCCGGCCGAGCCCCGGCCGGTCGACGAGTGCCGCTTCGAGCGGCGGCGAAGTCCATTCCTTCGCATCGAACTGCTTCACGTCATACATGAAGTACAGCCCGACCGTCTTCGGCGCCCCGGCGTCGAGCATCGCGAAAACACCCGGCTTCCCGTCGGTGTCGATCCGGGCGACGTGCTGAAATCCAACCTCCCGCAGCAGTCGTGCCATGTGTTCCGCCCCCTCGGGATAACCGCGATTCTCCGCCGCGATGGCCGCCTGCCCAATCCATTCCTGCAACCGTTTCACCATCCCATCGTGCTGCCGTGCAATCTGCGCCTTGATTGCCGCGGGCTCGAACTCCGCCGCCGCGACCGGACCGCTCGCTAAAACAGCCGTTGCGATGGCGGTGAACAGGAACGCGCGCGACTGCATGGCGTTCCGGATACGCGGTCGAGCGACACGCCGCAACGTCAAAGCCGCGTCGCGCCAGTTCTGAGTTCTGGGTTTTGGGTTTTGGGTTCTGGATTCTGAGTTCGCCTCCTACCGCGAGTGATTCGCCGTCTGCGGCCCGGGCGTCGCCGTGGCGAACTGCGCCGCCGAAAATCCTGCGATTGCGGCGGCGCGACAGTTTGTTCATCTGCCTTGTTACCCCTATGAAGTTCTTCATGACCACGACCTCGCGGACCCGCGTGTTGGCTTTCACGATCGCCGCGCTGTTGCCTGCCTTGCTGGTTTCCGCGGCCGACTGGAATCAGTGGCGCGGACCGAATCGCGACGGTGTCGCCAGCGGTTTCAAACCGCCGGCGACGTGGACCAAGGATTCATTAGCCAAAAAATGGACGGTCACGGTCGGCGAGGGCCACTCGTCGCCCGTCGTGGTGGGCGACCGCGTGTTTGTTTTCGCCCGCGAAAACGACCAGGAGATCCTGCGGTGCCTCTTGCTCGCGGACGGCAAAACCGTCTGGCAGGACGCGTACCCGGCGCCCTACGACATGAACCCGGCCGCCCGCAATCACGGCAAAGGGCCGAAGGCGACGCCGACCGTCGCCAACGACCGGGTGTTCACGCATGGAGTCAACGGCCACGTGTCCGCGCATGACGCCAAAACCGGCGCGGTGCTGTGGCGGAAACATTTCGCCGGCGAGTTCAAGTCTCCCTCGCCGGTGTTTGGCGCGGCCGCTTCGCCGCTGGTCGACGGCAACAACGTGATCGTGCATGTCGGCGGTGACGACAGCGGGGCGCTCACCGCGTTCGACATCGCGACCGGCAAGGTGAATTGGAAATGGGACGGCGATGGTCCGGGCTACACGTCACCCCTAATCGCCGCGTTCGGCGGAGTCCGGCAACTGATCACGCAATCGCAAAAGCACTGCCTCGCCGTGTCCCCGGCGGACGGAAAGCTGCTCTGGAAAATCCCCTTCACCACTCCCTACGAGCAGAACATCGTGACGCCGGTCGTCGCGGGCGATCTCGTGATTTTCGGCGGCATCCAAAAGCCCACCTTTGCAGTGAAGGTGACAACGGGTGAGCCGAAACCCGCGTGGGAGACGCGGGAGATCACAATGTATATGAGTTCGCCCGTCCTGAGTGGGCCGGCGCTTTATGGCATGTCGGACAAACAGCGCGGCATGCTGTTTTCGATGAATGCGAGCGACGGCGCCGTGCAGTGGAAGAGCGAAGGCCGGCTCGGCGACAACGCGTCGCTCACCGACATCGGCCCGGCGCTGCTCGTCGTCACGACGTCGGGTGATTTGATCGTGGAGCAGAAGGTCGGCAAGGAATTGAAGGAGTTGGTCCGATATAAAGTCTCCGATTCGCCGGTGTGGGCATCACCCGCCGTCGCGGGGGATCACATTCTCATCAAGGACAAGAGCAGCCTCACGCTATACCGGATCAACGAAAGCAATTGAGCTTTACCGGCACCAATCGGTCGAGCTGGAGCGGCTTGTAGCCCCAGGGTATTTCCCAACGCGGATCGAGGCCGCAACGAAAGGTACGGTTCGGAATTGCCACAAAGAGGCACAATAAATCGGAGGGCGATTGAAGCCCTCGATGCGCCTATAGGCGCTCGGGCAATTTTCGCCGGCCGGCCGGACCATCTTTGCGCCTTTTTGCGGCCATCAAGATCGGCGGCTTGCGACCAAATGGAGGGACAGTCACACACCGCCTCGTGAACGCTCACCATACTGTTTCCTCCCACGACTTGTCATTGCGAGGAGCGCAGCGACGAAGCAATCCATCCAGCCGGATCCTCAGTCGCGCCAGAAGAGCGATTCCTGCGGCGCGGTGTAGCGGACGGCCATCTCCGGGGTTTCGACGGCTGCGGCGCGATGGAACGATTGCACGCCGGCCAGCGTCATGCCCGAAGTCAGCAGCGTCCGCTCGATCGGATACGGCGCGCGATTTTCAACGATCATCCGCTCGATGTGTCGGATCAGCGGACTGAAGAAATCCGCCGTGGTCGAGCCATGGCCCGGCATCGGCAGATACATCTGGCAGGAAATAATCTCGTTCGTCCGGCTGTTCAGCCCGGCGTAATTCATGTCGCGCAGCGGCGGGAGCATGAAGAGCGTCGTTCGGAAGCCGTCGCGGTGGTCGATGAAATACGCCCACCCTTCGGGAAAACTTCGGCGTGCCCATTCGAACGTCACCGCGTCCGTCGGATAACCATCCTTGACCGGCAGATTGTGGCTGCGGGTCAGCGCCGCGATCAGAAGCCGGCGCGTGCTCTCCCGCGTGGCGGCGTGCTCCCACATCGCTGCGCCACGCAATGCGAGCACGCGCTGGATGCCGACTTCGCCGCCTTTTCGTCGCTCCGACATGCATTGCGCCACCTCGAGTCCATGGAAGTCGTAGCTGTCCATGCCGCCGTAACACGCACACACGCTTTCGGCGAGCGGCGTTCCATACGGCATGTCGATCGCCGGCATCCGGCGCGTCACCGGCAGCGATGAGCCGGCCAGGAACGGGAACTTCAGCCGCCGCGAGTCCGCCACCATCTCGACGCATTCGCGCCAGTCGGTGGAGAGGTGCTTGTCATTGAAAACCGGCACGCTGCGTCCGCTCGTCTCGAACACCTTCACGACCTCCTTGAAGAATCGGTAACGTGGATACAGCGTCTGGCCCTGCTCGTTCTTGGGATACCGGCCGTGCTCGCCGATGATGACGACGCCGTCGACCGCGAGCTTCCCACCGCCGAGCGTGAGCGCCTCCCCGATGCCCGGGTAGATTGGAACCCCGTGACGCTTCGCGGTTGCGCGGGCGAGATCGTTTTCGGGGAATTGATCGATGTACAGCGACACCAGATCCACGTCGGGGCGCCGCCAGCCGCCGTTCCACGCATAACCAAGCAGGAAACGGTCGATGAAATGTTGCGCGTGCGAGAGCGTGCGCACCATGGTGCCGATCAGCGCGATTTTTTTGCGCGGCCGTTCGGCGGCGGCGCGCAGCGGAACCCAGGCCAGGGCGGCGGTAGCCGCCGTCGAAGCGAGGAACGAGCGGCGAGTCAGGGGTGAACTCATGGGGGAGCGGCACGGGGGCCGTGGCGTATCGTGGTATCCAACGGCGCCGATTGTTCAACGCGTGATTCTGCGGGCCGGTTCAACACCGCCCCGCGCTTCGGTAACCGTAGCGGAACGCGTGCGCCCGCCGAAGGCGGGTAAACGCTTGCCCGCCTCTGGCGGGTTTCGCCGCATTGCATTCAGAAGGCCGAAACGCTTACGCGTTCCGCTACGCTGATGCGCTTGCTTCCGTGTCACTCGGCTTACGCTCCCAGAACCACCAGAGCGGAATGACCGCGAGCAGCGGCAGGAAACCGGCAAGGGCGAGACCAAGATCAAATGACCCGGTGCGATCGGCGAGCATGCCGAAAAGTTTTTGGATCTGCGCCGGCACCACCCAGGCGGCGACGCCAGCCACACCCGTAATCTTGCCCTGGTGTTCGGCGGAGATGTCCTGGGTGAAGGCGTGATAAAGCGGAAACACCCCGAGCGCGCCGGCGCCGGCGAGCGATAGCACAGCGAGCAGCAGCCATCCCCGGCCGAGCCACGGCACCAGTACGCACACCGCGCAGAGCGCGGCACATCCGGCAAACACCAGCACGCGCGCGGCATGAACGGAGAGATGCCGCCGCGCCAGCCAGACGGCGAGCGCGCCCGCCGCGAGGCACCCGACATCCGTGGCGATGAACCAGACCGAGTTGAAGTTCAGCGCCGCGCTTTCCGAGTAACCGCGCCCTTCCTGCAGGAACTTCGGCATCCATGCGCGCAGAATCTGCCACGTGGTGTTGATGCACGCGATGACGAAGAACACGACCAGCATGCGTCGGCTGAAAATCACCTCAAAAAAGCGGCCGCCCGAGCCTGGCGTTGCCTCATCGCGCACCGGCGCCGGCGCCCGGAGATCGGTTCCCCGGAGCACCACGAACCATGGGATCACCCACAGCAATCCCGCGGCACCCACGACGAGGAATGGCACGCGCCAGGTGGCCTGCTCCGATGTCATCAGCAGCTGCATGATCAGCGGCGTGATGATCGCGCCGAGCGACGCGCCGCTTTGCAGCAGACCGTTCCCCATCGAACGCTGTCGCGCCTCGAGCAGCAGCCGCGTGGTCCGAATCGCGCACGGCCAGTGCCCCGCCTCGAAGAAACCGAGCAGCATCCGGCACAGCAGCAGCTGGTCGTAGGTCTTGATCAGGCCGGTCAGCAGCCCGGCCACCGACCACAGCACGAGCACCGCCGCGTAGAGTCCACGAACTGGATATCGGTCGGCGAGCCACCCGAACACGAGTGAACCGGCGGCAAAGGCGTAGCCAAAAACCGCCTCCACGTTGCCGTATTGCGTCTGCGTCAGGCTGAACTCGCGGCTGATTCGGACCGCCGCGTTCGCGAGCGTCTGGCGGTCCATGTAGTTGATCGCGGAGGCGAGCAACAGCAGCACGCACACGGTCCATCTCCAGGACGATGACCGCGCGTGGAGGCCGGAGACGGAGGAATTCACGGGCGAGTTGCCATCGGTGCGGAAGCTGTCCCGGTGAAGACGCTCGGACTCACCCGTGCCACGACCTGCCATCCCAACGGATGACGCGTTCCAGCAGTGCGACGACGTCCGCCGTAAACACGCTGAACAAGTGCTCGCCCTTGTCGGCCGTGGCGAATGCGGGTGAGCCGAGGTATCCGGGCGCCGAGCGCTCGCGTGTCGTCCAACCGCGGAAGGCTGGCGTGAAGAATGAGCCGGGTTCGACGGGCGCGGCGGTGCGAAAATCCCCCACAAGTTGCGGCGCCAGCCGGAGCATCATCGACGTTTCCCATTCGCAGGCATGACCCATCGCGTGCTGGTGCAGCACGGAATTCGACTCCCAAGGCCTGGCGCCCAGGCTCCAATAAGTCGCGAACAGAAGCAGCAGGTCGTCGCGCGTGCGGTGCCGCTGCCGGACCTCGAAGATCGCCTGGCGACCGGGAACGTCATTGCCGCCATGGCCGTTGACGAACACCAGCCGCCGAAATCCGTGCGACACGAAATTTTCGGCCAGCTCATTGAGCAGATTGAGATAGGTACGCGGCGCGGCCGACAGGGTGCCGGCGAAATCGAGATGGTGCTCTGAATTCCCGAGCCACATCAGCGGAGCAAAGAGCACGCGGCCGGCGAGCGGTTCCTTCGCCCGGCGGATGATCTCTCCGAGCAGCAAACTGTCGGTGAAGAGGGGCATGTGATGCCCGTGCTGCTCGAGGGCGGCGAGGGGAATCACCACGGGAGTGTCTTTCGGGAGCGCGGCGACGGCGGGCCAGGAGAGTTCAGCCAGATCCATGGGGGGTGGCGTCGTTATGCAGAGAATCGGCCGCACGTCAAAAGCTGCGCGTGCGGCGGTTAGTTTTTGCCCTCGGCTGCAGTCTCGAATACCAACCTCGACCTCGCCACATCATGAATCGCGCCGCCGCTCTTGTTGCCCTCCTGCTCTGCTGCCTCGCCGAAGCGCTCATGGGCGCTTCGGCGCTCTCGCTGACGGTTGACGACCGCGCGGCCGGGCCGGGCAGATTTGCCGCGGATGAGATCCGCCGTGAAGCTTCCGCCCGCGGCCTGGCCGTCATCGCTGCCGGCGCTCCGGCACCGGGCGACGCAATCCGGATCGTGCTTTCCGTCGAATCGTCGTCCAGCGGCGGCAATGCCGCGCCGCAGAGCTACCGCATCGGCGTCCGCCGCGAGAACGGACGGACGGCCGTCAATGTGAGCGGCGTCGATGCGGCGGGCACGATGTATGGCGGACTCGATGTCGCGGAGGCGGTTCGTACCGGTACGCTCGATACGCTGCGCGATTCCAGCCACCGGCCGCACATCGCGCAACGCGGGCTCAAGTTCAACATTCCGCTCGACCTCCGCACACCGAGCTATACCGACCCGTCGGACGCCTCGCAGGCGAACATCCCGGAGGTGTGGAGCATGGCATTCTGGCGCGAGTTCCTCGACGACATGGCGCGGCACCGGTTCAATGTGCTCACGTTGTGGAGCCTTCATCCGTTTCCCAGCATCGTGAAGGTGCCGGAGTTCCCGCACGTCGCGCTCGATGACGTGTGGCGCACGACGGCGAAGCTCGACGACAAGTTCGACCACAACGGGAATAATTTCGTGCGGCCCGAGATGCTCGCGCAGCACGAGGTGGTGAAGAAGCTGACCATCGCGGAAAAGATCCAGTTCTGGCGCGCCGTCATGCAACTCGCGCGGGATCGCGGCGTGGACGTGTATTGGTTCACCTGGAATGTCTTTCTCCACGGCGCCGAGGGAAAGGACGGGATCACGGCGGACAAGGGCGCCCCGCGCACGATCGAATATTTTCGCGCCAGCGTGCGCGAGACGATCAAAACCTATCCGCTCCTCGCGGGCTTCGGGATCACCGCCGGCGAAGGCATGCCGCCCGTCATTGGAGGCATGAGCAAGGAGCAGTGGCTCTGGAAGACGTACGGCGAGGGAATCCGCGACGCGTTGAAGGACGAGCCGCAGCGGAAATTCCGGTTGATCCATCGGTTTCACATGACGGGGCTGAGCGACATCACGACCGAGTTCTCCGAACTCCCCTGCCCGCTCGATCTCAGCTTCAAATACGCCATCGCGCACATGTATTCGGTGCCACGGCCGCCGTTCATCGATCCCGTGTTGCCGCTGCTGAGCCCGAAACTCCGCTCGTGGCTTACCGTGCGGAACGATGACGTGTACAGCTTTCGCTGGGCCGACCTCGATTATGCGCGCGCCTTCATCAAGGCGATGCCGGGCCCGGACAAGATCGCCGGTTTCTACATGGGAACCGATGGCTATCTCTGGGGCCGCGATTTCCTGACGAAGAATCCCGACGGTCCGCGGCAGACGGTGATGCAGAAACAATGGCTCTCGTTCGCGCTCTGGGGCCGGCTCGCCTACGAACCGGAGTTGCCCGCGACAACCTTCGATCGGCTGACGGCCGCGCGGTTCCCCCGCGCCGACGTGTCGCAGTTGACGGCCGCGTGGGCGGCGGCGTCGAAGGTGTTCCCGACCATCACGCGTTTTTCCTGGGGCGACATCGATTTGAAGTGGCTCCCGGAAGCGTGCCTGAGTCACTCGAAGTTCAAGGGTTATTACACCGTCCGGCATTTCATCGAAGGCGGCACGATGCCCGGCAGCGGCGTGCTCAATATCGTCGACTGGCGCTCGGGCATGCTGGCGAACAGAAATCCGGCAGGCGTCACGCCGCTGGAAATCGCCGCCACCTTGAACACAAACGCGACCCATGCGCTCGCCGCGCTGCCCCAGCTGCGACGGGGCGGTGTCGCACCGGTCGGAAATGCACGCGAATACGCGGCGACCCTGGACGACATCGAGGCGATGGCGCACCTGGGGCTTTATTACGCCGCGAAAATTCGCGGCGCCTGCGAGCTCGCGCTCTTCGACAAAACAACCGAAGCGGCGCGACAAGCCGCCGCGGTACGTGAGCTCGAAACCGCCGTGCAGCACTGGAAGAACTATTCCGCCGCCTACACGCGGCAGTACGTCCAACCGGTGCTCTACAACCGCGTCGGCTGGGTGGACATTCCGAAGCTCGCCGAAAAGGCGGCGGCCGATGTGCAGATTGCGCGCGACTGGAAGCCCGGATCGATCAACGAAGCGGCAATCAAGCGTTCCGGCACCGAGGCGGGTTTCAAGAAGTGAACAGGCGGGCATCGACGTGCACATCACCGAATTCGACATTCATCTGCCGCCGAACCCGACTGCTGCCGATTTCGAATTGCAGGGGAAAGGTTACGCCGAAATCGTGCAGCGCGTGCTCGAGTCGCCCGCGGTGAAAACTTTCAAGACCTGGGGCTTCACCGACCGTTACTCCTGGAAGGCCGACGGCCAGGACGGACATCCCCTCTGGCTGGACGAAAACCTGCAGCCGAAGCCCGCCTATCGGCAAACGATCGAAAGGTTGCGCGCCCTCGCCAATCGAGCGCACACGAATTGACAACGAAAAGCGCCACGGCTGCGAACTGGCATCGTGGCGCCCCCGAACATCACCCATTCTCCAGCGAGGCGCAGCCTCGCCCCCGACACAATCCCCGGCTTGTCATTTTGAGGCTTGGCGAAGAATCCAGCACGATGCCCGGAGCCGGACGCGCCACTGGATTCTTCGGCGGCCCTCAGAATGACAGTTTAGGAATTTTCAAAAACCCTGGTCGCCTTCGGCGCCGCCAAAGGCGGGTAAACCCTGGCCGCCTGCGGCGCCGCCGGAGGCGGGCAAGCTTGACCTGTTCACAACGAGTTTGGGAGCTCAAGAAGTCCAAGCCGTGTTTTCAAACCTCGTTGCGGAAAATCGGCGTAGCGGAACGCGTGAGCGTTTCGTCGGTATGGCGAAAGCCTCACGGCTTCCGCTACGGCGTGTTAGTATCCGTTCACTTCGTCGCAGCTCGCGACGATTTGGAAATCTTGTTCCGAGCGAAGCGACATCAGCCAATCGGTCATCGGTCATCTGAAATCTGCCATTGGAAAAACCGACGGATTGGAAATTGCCAGATGCCCGATGCCCGATTTCAAGATTTCCGGAAGTGGACGCCCTTTGGTTGAGGCCCCCGTGCCGCGTTAAGAAATATTCAGTCTAGCTACCCGCCCCATGAAAACTCTTCCCTTCAAGGTACTGCTGATCAACGCGGCCATCGCCGCCGGATTCGCGCAGCCGGCGAGTCCAACCGCTCGTGACAGCAGACCGCGGCCGCTCTACGGCGACGCGGCGCCCGTCTGCGCGCCGGAGGATTTGCGGAAGGTTTCGATTCCAAACACGACCATCGATTCGGTCGCGATCGATCCCGCTGATGGATCGTGTCGCGTGATCGCGACCGTGACCCACCCGCCCGCCAACGATCGGGTGAAGGTGTTCATCGGGTTGCCCATGAAAGGCTGGAATGGACGGTTTCGCGGCAACGGCGGCGGTGGGTTCGTGGGTGGAAGTCCCAACAGCCTGCGCGGGCCCGTGGCGCAGGGTTTTGCCGCCGGCGCCACGGACACCGGCCACGAGGGCGGCAGCGGCAGCTTCGCGCTCGGTGCGAACGGCCGGCTCAAGTGGCAGGAGATCCGGGACAACGCGTATCTGGGAATCCATGACATGACCGTGGTCGGAAAGGCGCTGGTGAAGGCGTTCTACGGCAAGCCGCCGCGCTACTCCTATTTCGTCGGCAACTCGACCGGGGGAAGACAGGGCCTGATGGAAGCGCAACGCTACCCGGACGACTACGACGGGATTCTTTCGGGTTGTCCCGCGATCAACTGGCATCGATTCCTGCCCGCGGATCTCTGGCCGCAGGCGGTGATGGTCGATGCCAGGAATTTCGTGTCGAAGGCAAAGCTCGATGCCGCAACCGCCGCGGCGACCGCGGCCTGCGACGCGGTTGACGGCGTGATCGACGGCGTGGTCGACGATCCCATTCGGTGCACCTGGGACCCGAAGGCGCTCGTGGGCACGAAGGTCGGTGACAGCACGTTCACCGAGGCGGACGCGGACGTGCTCCGCCAAATCTGGCAGGGCGCGCGCGGCCATGGCGGCCGTTTCCTCTGGTATGGCATGACGCGCGGCACGGACCTCTCGGCCGTCGCCGGTACGACGGGCTCGCCGCTGGCGGGAAGACCGTTCGGCATCGCACTGGATTGGTTCCGTTACTTCCTGGTTCACGATCCGAAATGGGACACCACCAATTTGACGCGGGCCGAGTTCGAGCTGCTGTGGAATCAGTCTTTCGAGCAATACGGCGCGACGATCGGCACGGACAATCCGAACCTGAGCCGCTTTCGCGATCGCGGCGGCAAAATGATCATCATGCACGGGCTCCTCGACCACCAGATTCCCGCGCAAGGCTCGATCGACTACTATCAACGCGTGCAGCGGCAGATGGGCGGTGCCGAGCGAACCGCGGAATTCGCCCGCCTGTTTCTCGTGCCGGGAGTCGATCACGGTTTCCGCGGTGCGGGTCCAACCCCGGGTCCCGCGCGGTTGATGGACGCAATCATTCGCTGGGTCGAAGATGGCCAGCCGCCGGAGCGGCTCGACGCGGAGTTGCGGGACAAGGAGGGAAAGGTGATCCGCCGGCGACCGCTGTATCCGTATCCTTATGTCGCCAAGTACGTGGGCCGTGGCAGTACCGACGACGACGCCAATTTCACGCGCGGCAGCCCGCCGCCATGAGAACATCCGCGCACGTTGCTTCGATGGATTGGCGTGCTTTCGGACCTCACCGCTGAGGCGGGATTTTTTCCGTCCGCCGTCCGGACAATTGGGATTTGCCCCGCCGTTGAACGGTCGTTCGACTCCCGGCGCACCCACGGCCCGGACCACCCACTCCGGTCTTCGCATGACAAACGACAAGGCAATCGAATTGCTCGCGCAGATTTTTCCGACGCTCACGGCCGCCGCGCTGGAACACCTGCGGGCAGCGGTTCCTGCTCCAGGAGGAAAAACACCTGATGGAGATCGCGCGGCTGAAAAAGAGGGAGACTCCGCCGCCGGCGGTTTTCCTGAGCTATGCCCGCGCGGACAGCGCGTTTGCGACGCGACTCTCAAACAACCTGCTCAAGCACAACATCGACGTGTGGCTCGATGTGTACCGGTTGCAGCCGGCCCGGAGCTGGGCGCGCCAGATCGGCGAGGCCCTGGACACCTGCCAGACGATGATCGTGGTGCTTTCCCCGACGAGCGTCGCGTCGGAGAATGTCGAAGACGAGTGGAACTACTATCTCGACCACAAGAAAACAACCGTGGTCACGCTACATCAGCCATGCAAAGTCCCCTACCGGCTATCGAAACTGCAATACATCGATTTTCACTCGATGAGCTACGATCAGGCGCTGGCCCGGCTGATCGCGACGCTGAACACGCTGTAGCCGGGAAATTTCACACTCTGCTACGCTGCGAACGCACAGCGTGTTCGCTTGTGCCGTGCGCCGACGCGCGCTCCACGATTTCCCGGCTAAGGGCATTCTGCTGGCCAGCAGAATGCATTTTGGCCCGCATCAACGCGGGGCGCTCGCCGGAACATCGGGATGTTGGCGGTCAGACACGGGTGAAGACCATTTCAAGGATGAAAAATGCGGGGGAGGAGCAGCCGCCCGCCACCCACGCTGAGCCTCAGCCCTCCACCAGCCGGGCAACGGACCAGACCTTCGAGGCGGAGGTCTTGCCCTTCATCACCACCTCGGTCGCTGCTTCGGCCACGGTGATCGATGCCGCCTGCGCGAACGCCATTTCCGAAAGCATCAGCTGCCCCGGCCGGGCCTCGCTGCAAATCCGCCGTGCCGTGTTCACCGTGTCACCGACAAACCGATACGCCTTCACGTCCGCGCCGCCCATCAGGCCCTCGATCACCACGCCGGTGTGCACGCCCACCCCGAGCCCGAGTTCCCACGTCTGGAGCAGCCGGCCCAGTTCCACCCGCAGCTTCTCCCCCACGCGGACGGCGTCCGGAACTCAGCGGCATCCAGGCGCGCGTCGGGATCAACACCGGGGAGGTCGTGTCGGGCAACATCGGCTCCGAGACCCGCATGGACTACACGGTCGTCGGCGACAACGTCAACGTCACCTCCCGGATCAGTTTTTCATGGCCGACGCTCATCAGTCCTTGGAGGTTTACCCAGGACTCTTTGTCGAGGAACTTCAATTTCCCGAGCGACACTTCGTAGGCCGACTCACGGTTCTGGGTTGTCAGCGGCAAACATATCGCGAGCGCTCTGGGACTGTCGGGGTCTTCGCGCGAAATGACGACGGCGGGTCGAACCTTCCCGACCATCCCGAGATCGACGAGATAAAGCTCCCCCGGCAGCGGGTTCATCGCTTGTCCAAGTGCGAAAAGTCTTCCGGGTCGAGCTCACCCCACACTTTCGCGACGTGTTCAATCGGCGGCGCGATGTCGCTGTTATCTTGGATCGCGACAGGAAACGGGATGCCTTTGCGACGTTCGATCTGGGCAAAGAACATGTTCACCGCTTGGGTCGAAGTCATGCCCAGCTGGTCGAGGATTTTTTCCACCCTGGCCTTCCGACGGGAGTCGATACGAGTGCGGAGGATGGCGGTAGCAGGCATGACACAAAAGAAGCACAACTGTGATCGCATGCAAGTCTCGCGCGCGTCTCGCCAAGGATGTCGGCCTATTGCCGGCCTGGATGCGGCCTTATTTGCGCGTCGTCGCGGAGGAACAGCCCGAATGCTTGATTTGGTTTAAGTCCGGCGTTTCTTCGATCCGCTGGTAGCAGGCACTTGCACCTTCTTTCCCGGCTTGGTGCCACCTTGGTGCCACTTCGTTCGGGATGGATTTGGCCCGGAATTCCCGCGCATTTCTGCGGCCAAAACTCGGGGATTGCGGAACCCGGCATTTTGCCGGATGGTCTGTTGATGGCAATTGTGGCGACAAAATCCAAGAGATCCCGGACGGTGCCAACCGAGCGGCTGGAGGCAAGAGTGCCGCGCACGCTGAAGCAGACGCTGCAGAAGGCGGCGGCGGTGACGGGACATTCCACGCTCACCAGCTACGTTCTCTTCACCCTGCAAACCAGCGCGCAGGCGGTCATCGATCAGCACGAACGGGCGCGGCTTTCCGCGACCGAGTCGAAATCCTTCGTCGAAGCGCTGCTTTCACCCGCGGCGCCCAACGAGGCGCTCAAGAAGGCGTTTAGTCGCTATCGGACCAACGCAGCCGCCGGGGCCTGATGCCCTACCGCTTCGAAGTGCTGTCGCGCGAGCACGATCGCGCGTCTTTTCGATCCGGTAGTGAGGACTTGAATACTTACCTGCGCACGCTCGCGCGCAAGGATGTCGAACGCCGGGTGAGTGCCGCGTTCGTCATGGTGGATGAGGCGTCGCCGGCGACCATCATCGGCTACTACACCCTCTCGGCCTTCACGGTCGAGGTCGCCGAACTGCCCGAAGCGCTGCAAAAGATGCTGCCGCGGTATCCCCGGCTCCCCGCCACGCTGCTGGGGCGGCTCGCGCGCGATGAACGATTTCCGGGCACGGGCTCGATGCTCCTCATGAATGCGCTCGAGCGGGCGATTCAGCAGTCCTCCCAGATTGCATCACTTGCCGTCGTCGCCGACGCGAGGGATGAGCGGGCGCTGGCATTTTATCGGGAATTTGGTTTCGAGATTCTGGGCAGCAGCACCAACCGGGTGTTCCTGCCGATGGGCACGATCAAACAGTTGATTTCCACCTGAGGGGCTGCTCGGCCTCTTACCGGGCAACCGGCAACAAGTGACCGCGTTGCCACTGTCCTTGCCCCTCATACGATTTTAAGAAACAGAAAACCCGCTTCCTTCTTCAAGAAAACGGGTTCCCAAAATGGCGGGATGGACGGGACTCGAACCCGCGACCTTCTGCGTGACAGGCAGACGCTCTAACCAACTGAGCTACCACCCCGAAATAGGGAAAGGGAGCGGACCCTAAAATCCGAGGAAGGCAAGTCAAGTGTGACGTTGCCAAATCACATTAGCGCTACGCCGAACCGCGATTAAGTACCGCCGCACCAGTTTCGCGGCGATTTCGGCAGCGTGTTTTCCTTGGTAGCTAGGCGACGGATCGAATCGCACTCAGCGCCTGCTCCCAAATCGCGGCTTCTTCGGGCAATCCATGCCGGCCCAAGGCCGCGGCAATTTCCGGCAAGGTCGGCTCGACCACGCGATGCTTCGGATCGCCGGGCAGATCGGGTCGCACCGCCCGGGCGACGGCCCAGCACGCCCACGCCCGCCATCGTCGCTGGTCGCGCCGCGGCTCGTTCATCCGATCGGCATAATGCTGAAAATGGACCCGCGGATTGCCGATAAACACACCCGGCGGCGTGTGCGCGATCAGCCAGCCCATTGCCGCATACGGCAGCGGGAACTCGCGCAACATCGGTTCCTCACCGCGTAAATCGGCGCCAAACGCGCGATCAAGACAGAGCAGCGAACGCGCCGCAAATCCGCGCTGCCACACGGCCTGGCCATATTCGAGGCACGCGAAATAAAAGTCGGCGCCGCGGTCGGATTTGCGAAAGGCATGAAGGGCCCCCCAGTCGAGGCCCGCGCGTGGCAACGGCAGGTGCGGACAGGGCGGGAACGCTTCGTGCATCCGGCGGTAGCTGGCGCGGATTCGCCACGGCGTCAACTCGCGGGCTTCGCTCCGCTGGTTTCGCTTGGCGCGACGGCTGGATTTCGTGACAACCACTCGCCTGAATCCGCCGCCCGTCAACTCTCCCCCTGCGCCTCCGCGCGACATCGTCCGCGAGATTTCGTCCTGGCGTCGCGCGCTCCTGTGGCCCTTTGGTGCATTGGTAAAACTATGGGGCCGGACGTTGCGTTTCGATGCATCGGCCGAGGACGTCCGCAACTACACGAAAAACGATGAACCGGTGGTAATCGTGCTCTGGCACAACCGGCTATTTCTCGCCGCCGAGATCGTACGGCGATACCGGCAGGGCCGCACGCCCTTCGCGCTGGTGAGCGCGAGCCAGGACGGCGCGTGGCTGTCCGCGTTTTTCTCGCTCGCCGGATTGCGCACCGTTCGCGGCTCGAGCAGTCGGCTCGGGCGCGAGGCCGCAACCGCCCTCGTCGACGTGCTCCGGGCCGGTCACGATGTCGGCATCACGCCCGACGGACCACGCGGGCCATGCTACGACGTCAAGCCCGGCACCGTGATCGTTTCGCGGCGGACGCGCGCACCGATGGTGCTCGTCGGAGCGGAGTTCGGGTCGGCGTGGCGGCTCGGCAGCTGGGATCGCTTTGTCGTGCCGAAGCCTTTTTCGCGCGTGCGGATGCGCTGCGAGGTGATCACGCCGGATCAACTCGCCGACCGCGACGCGGGGACGGAGCTGCTGCAGCGCCGTCTCCGCGCGTTGAATCCTGATCCCGAATACCCGCCGGGTAGCGTCAGAACTCCGGGGTGACGGTGATGTCGCTGCCGGGTTCCGCCGTGAGGTCGGGCCCGACACTCCACGTGAAATCGTTGACCAGGAACTTGAAGGTGTAGGGGCGCGTGGAGTCAGCGAGGGCGATTTGCCACGCGTTCGGCGCGATGCAGGTCATCAGGACCCCTTTGTCCCAGCTCAGCCCCGGGCCTTCGCCGCGGAGATAAAGCGCGTTGCCAAAGCCGACGTCGATGACGGCGGTAATCGTCGTGGTCACGGGCGAGGCCGAAACGGGTTTCGGGGCGGCGGCCACGGCAGCGACGAGCTTCGTCACGACGGCGGGCGTAACCTCGGCCGGAGTGGCCACTGGTGCCCGGGCGGCAGCCGCGGTTTTCTTCGCGGACGATTTCGCGGTTTTGGTCGCCGGGGCGGGCGACTTGGTGGCTTTGCTCGTGGATTTTTTGATAGCGCTCATGTGAGTTGGTGGAGTCGACTTGAACCCCGGTATGCGGAGGGACAGTTAGCAAATCGGGGGCCAATGCACCAGCCGACTCTCCGGCAATGGCCAATTAGGGGTGAGGGTCGAAACGAACGTGGCACGGAACAGCAGCTTGCGCGGTTTTTTTGGGTAATGCCGACCGGCGGTAAACTTCCGCGTTCGCGGCTCGAGCCCTGAAAGGGCGCCATATCCTCTAACGGGGCGCAGCCTCAGACCGTGTGATTTTGGAAATCGTGAAATCTGGCATCGGGCATCAAGCCTACGGCGGGCAGCCTTCGCTGAGGAAGTCGCGCCTTACGTCGGTCGCCGCTGGATGGCCTGCCAGCCAGAGCCTCAACCGCTCGGGGTTGAGTTGAGCGAAGGCTGGTGGACCTGATCGGGATCAAACCGACGACCTCTTCGTTGCGAACGAAGCGCTCTATCAACTGAGCTACAGGCCCGTGAGGAAGGGACGTATTGGGAAATCACCCAGCCCAAGTAAACACCTTTTTTCACGCCCGCCACCGACAGCCTGCTAAACCGTCTCACCGACGTGGCGCGCGAAAATCATTTTCCCACCCGCGGTGGGCAGCACGCTGACAATCTCGGCGTGGACGCGCTGGCCGATATGGGGCCGGCCGTTGTTTACGACCACCATCGACCCATCTTCGACGTAGCCGACCGCCTGCCCGTCCTCCTTGCCCGGCTTCACCAAGTCCACCTCGATCCGTTCGCCAAGCATCAGCTCGGGCCGCAGCGATTTCGCCAGGGCGTTGAGGTTCAACCACTGCACCCCGTGAAACTCGGCCATTTTTGCGAGATTGTAGTCGGTCGTGAGCAGCTTCGCCCGCATCGACTGCGCAAGAAACACGAGCTTGGCGTCAACGTCTTCGCGCTTGCTCACCACACTCTCCGTGATCCGGATATCCACGTTCTTGATGCGGCGCAGCTCATTGAGCACTTCGAGGCCACGCCGGCCGCGCGCCTGCTTCAACGGATCGTTCGAGTCCGCGACGGCCCGCAACTCGTTCAACACAAAGCGCGGGATGACCAGCCCGGCATTGAGAAACCCGCTGTCACAGATTCGCGCAACCCGCCCGTCGATCAGTACACTGGTGTCGACCACAACCAGGGGAATGTCGACCTCGTGCGGGACAAACCGCACGTACGGAATGATGAGGTTGAATTCGTCCTTTCCGCGCAGGGCGATGACGATCGCCAGGTAGGGGCAGATGAGAAACAACGCCAGTTGCGCGAGGTAGATCCTGGTCGGATCGAAATCCTTGCCGTAGGCGAAAAGTGGTGACGTGCCGACCATGTGCGCGATCAGCCCGCCCAGCGCGATGCCGAGCGTGACGGCCGACAGTCCGCGCAGCGAAAACCCCTTGAGCAGAAAATCAACCAGCACGACGAGCAGGCCGATGCACAGGCCCACGGTGAACGCCACGCCGCGGTAGCGGTCCCAGTCGGTGATGGTGTAGCAAACGAGCCACCCCGCCGCCGCACACAGGGCAACAAATACGATGCGGATCGGAAGCAGGGTCTTGTCGATGGACATGTCAGCTCAGCGCAAGCGCAGGAGGAAAATCATGGCGGGAATGCCAATCATCAGAGCCATGAGCACGACCAGCAAAAGCTGGACGCGCCGGGCTTTGAGCTTTTCAGCCTCGCTGGCTTGCATTTCGTTGCAGCGGACCAAAGGCCCTGCTTCATGACAACGCAATACTGGCTGGTGAAATCCGAACCGGGTTCCTACGCGTGGACCGATCTCGTTCGCGACGGCCACACGGAGTGGACGGGCGTGAGAAACTTTGCCGCGCGCAATCATCTGCGCCAGATGAAGCGGGGCGATCGCGTTTTGTTTTACGAAAGTGGCGCGCCGAAGGCCGTGATGGGCATAGCGCAAGTGACTCGCGCCGCATTCGAGGACAAGACCGCCGACGAACCCGGCTGGGTGGCAGTCGAGTTGAAGGCGGTCAAGCCGCTGAAAACTCCGGTTGAACTCGCCGCGATCAAAGCCGAGCCATCGATGAAACAGATGGCCTTGCTGCGTATTTCGCGGCTTTCGGTGCAGCCGGTCTCGGCGGCGGAATTCGAGCGGATCCTCGAACTCGGCAAGTAATCGGTGAAGCGGTGAGACGGTGAGACGGTGGTCGGTGGTCGGTGAAGTGGAGACAAAGCCGCTAGAAAGCGGACCGCAGCGGCTCAATTCCCTTGCCTCTTTGCCCCATGCTCTTTGCTCAGCACCGTCTCACCGTCTCACCGTCTCACCGTCTCACCGTCTCACCGTCTCACCGTCTCACCGTCTCACCGTCTCACCGTCTCACCGTCTCACCGTC
>JAUSID010000199.1 GCA_030648295.1 Opitutaceae bacterium
GTCTTGAACCGCACCTCCCCTTCATATCGTTCGGGTGATCCGCCGCTGGAGGCTCGCGTCGCACCGGCTGGCGGCGCGGTTGTCGTTCCGGGCGCGGACACGCCGAACGCCATGTCGGCGTCCTTGGCATCGGCGATGACAAACGCCCGCGAAGCCGGGTTGGCGCGAATCTCGGCGAGCTTCTGATCGAGCGATTTCATGCGGGAGCGACGATCGCTGGCGATCGCCGGGGAGCCGATGCGAACCGACCGGGCGCGGATGGTCAATGCTGCCGGCTCCGTGCGCGGTGCTATTCGTTTTGATTACGTCGCCGCGAAGCACCGGTGCTGCGATCTTCGCGGGCGGAAGTGCCCCGATTGCGCTTCCCGATGCAGCGCTGATTGAACCATCGTTCCTCATGAACAAATCCTGCCTGCTGCTACTGCTGCTCGCAGCCGCGCCTGCAACGGCTGCGCCGCCCAATGTCGTTTTCATCATGACGGATCAACATTCGGCCGACGCGCTCAGTTGCCGGATGGGAGACAAGTACCTGAAGACGCCGGCGCTCGACGGGCTGGCCGCACGGGGAACGTATTTCAGCCGCGCCTATGCCGCGAATCCACTCTGCATGCCGGCGCGGAATTCGATTTTCACGGGTCGCTACCCGCACGAGACCAAAGTGACCGACAACACGCCTGCCACCCTCGACGCAGGCGAGTTTGTGAACATGGGAAACTATTTCCGCCGTGCGGGCTACGACACCGCGTATTTTGGAAAATGGCACCTCTGCTATGACGAAAAGGCGCCGGAAACCCATGGATTCACCACGCTCCGGACCAAGGGACTCGACGCCGTGAACGCCGACGAGGCGGCGAAGTTTCTGCGGCGGCCGCATGACCGGCCCTTCCTCCTCGTCGTCAGTTTTCTCAATCCCCACAATGTGTGCGAACTCGCCCGCGGGCAGGAGCTCAACAATGGGCCCATCGGTGAGCCGCCGCCGCCCTCGCAGCTCCCTCCCGTGCCTGCCAATCTCGCCCCGCCGCGCAACGAGCCCGACTCGATGACCCGGATCCGCGCAGGCTACCACGCGAATCCACAGTTTCCCGTCGGTGGATTCAGTCCGGAGATGTGGCAGGCATTGCGGTGGGGCTATTACCGGCTGATCGAAAAGGTGGACGCGGAGATCGGGATGGTCCTGACCGCCCTGCGGACCGCGGGGCTGGAGGACAATACGGTAATCGTGTTTACCGCGGATCACGGTGAGTGCGCCGGCGCCCACGGCTTGAATCAGAAGACGGTGTTCTACGAGGAGTCGGCGCGCGTGCCGCTGATCGTCAGCGCGCCGGGTGCACGGGGCGCGCAAACCTCGGACCGTCTGGTCAATGTAGGCGTCGACCTCCTGCCGACAATGCTCGACTTCGCCCGGGTCGAGCGGTCCGCGAAGCTCAGCGGTCGCAGCCTGCGGCCGCTGGTGGCCGGCGAGACGGTTGCGGGCTGGCGCGAATACACGGTGATTCAAAACAACATGACCCAGGCGGCCACCGTTGACGGCACCGTGCCCATGACGGAGGGCCGGATGGTCCGCGGCGAACAGTACAAGTATTGCGTTTACGCCTACGGCGAGCGGCGGGAATCCCTCGTCGACCTGCAGAAGGATCCCGGCGAAATGACCGATCTCGCCGCAGAACCCGCTTACCGGGCCGTGTTGCTCGAACATCGCGAGCGACTGCGGACGTTTGCCAGCGAACACCACGACGGGCTCGTGACCACACTCCTGGCGGATGACGTGAAGCCGCGGCCCTTTCCCGTAGTGACGAGGCCGAAAAACGCCCGCGCGATCGAAAGGCTGAAAAAACGGGCGCAGTAATCGGTGGGCGAGAACACCCGGGCCGGGGTGGGGCATTCCGGCGGGAAAGACGAAACGATCAGACCGCGCCGTGCGCCCGCCCCCACTTTTTCCCGCGACGACTCATGGGCTTTTATTCCGAGCGAATCCTCCCGCACCTCATTCATCTCACGATGCGTGGGCGGGATTTTGTCCCCTATCGGACGCGCGTGGTGGGTGCCGCGAGCGGACGCGTACTCGAAGTGGGCATCGGCGCCGGCGAAAACGTGAGCTTCTACGGTCCCGATGTTGGTGAAATCGTCGGGCTGGAGCCGGCCGCGAAACTTGCCGCGATGGCGCGCGAGAATGCCCGACGATCCGGCCGACCGATTGAAATCATCGAAGCGTCAGCCGAGGAGATTCCGTCCGACGCGCAGGCGTTCGACACGGTCGTGATGACATGGACGCTCTGTTCGATTGCCGATCCGCGGCGAGCGCTCGGTGAGATGCGTCGCGTGCTGCGGCCCGGCGGTCGGCTCTTGTTTGCGGAGCATGGGCTGGCGCCGGACCTGCGCGTGCGCAAATGGCAGAACCGGCTCACGCCGGTGTGGAAGCATCTTGCCGGCGGCTGCCACCTTAACCGCGCGATGGACCAACTAATCGCGGGCACCGGCTTTCGGATCGAGCAACTCGATACCGGCTACATGCGCGGGCTGAAGCCGCTGACGTTCATGTACGAAGGCAGTGCGAAGAGGGCGGAAGACGGGGAAGAGGCGGAAGACGCGGAAGACGTGTAAGACGCGGAAGAGGCGAAAGACGTGTAAGAGCCGGAAGACGGGGAAAACACCGAAAGAAGAAACCGGGAGAAGACGGGAAGACGGGGAAGACGGGGAAGACGTGTAAGACGTATGAGACTTGGAAGACTGGGAAGACGCGGAAAGCGGCGATGTGTCTTACATGTCTTCCGCGTCTTCCAAGTCTTACACGTCTTCATCACGCGTCTTCCAAGTCATCTCTTAGTCGCTCGCGCGCGTGGCGGATTCGGTTCTCGACTGCCTTGGGCGTGGCGCCAACGACGACGGCGATCTCGGCATGAGACATCCCCTCGTATTCAAAAAGTACGATCGCCTCGCGCATGTCCGGCGGGAGCGCCGCGATCGCCGCGCGAATGGCGTCCGCCTGTTCCCGGCTCTCCGCCGCCGTGGCGCCCGTGACGGTCGGGGTCGGACTTTCGGTCCATTCATCGAGGGAAACTTCCGGCCGGCTGCGCCACCAGCGCAGCCGGTTCCGGGCGAGATTCACGGCGATGGCAAAGATCCACGGGCGAAACTCCGCCTGTGGATTGAACTTCGCGCGCTGCTGCCACACCCGCACGAACGTTTCCTGCGCGAGATCCTCCGCCTCGCGCGCATTCAGCACCAGCCGGCCGATGACCGCTTTGACCGGCCGTTCCCAGCGTTGCATCAAGGCGCCCAGCGCCGCCTCGTCCCCCGCCTGGACGCGCCGCATCAGCTCCGTGTCTTCACCCGGAGTGATCGTCGCGTCCATCGGGAGCGCCATGACTCAGTGACGATGCTGCCGGTTTAGCTGCACGTCGGGTGGCGCCAGGTGATCAAAGTCCTTGATCTTCGGCAGCACCAGCGCGAGGTAGCGCTCGCCTGCTTCGGGGGACATGTGGGCGGCGCACTGGCGAACATGGCTCGCGATCGCGGATTCGCAGACCACGCGCAATTCAGCGACCCGCCGTTCCGCCGCCGCGAGCGCCGCGGGATCCGAACCTGGCGCCGCTTTGAGCGCGTTGCGCGTGCGCGTGGCGGTTTGGATGTCTCGACAGTGCTCCTCGCACACGACCGAATACGAGTCGTGGAGCTTCTTGATCGCCGCGAATTGCGCGTCGGTGAGCCGGAAATCCGTCCGCAGCCACTCCATCGCGTCACCCTTCGCGAGCGCCTGCTGTACCGCCGTGTCGCCGCTGGTGCGAAAGGCCATGTAACCGACCGCGGCCGCCACCACGGCAACGAGCGCGAGCGTTGAAATGAGATACTTCATCCCGTCAGGGGCGCAGCTTTGCCATCACCCGGGGATCGAGGTTGCCGAGATAATTGACGACCATCTGCTCGCGGCTCGATTCGAGCTGCGCCCGGGCGACGCTGTGACCGGCCCAGCCCGCCGTCACGATCGCCAGACCGGCGGCGACTGACCAGCCGAGGAGGTGAGCTCGCAGGTAACCCGCCCACGTATCACGAGAATGGTTGCGGATTCGCTGCCAAACCATCGGGCGGAAATTGGGATTGGCCGGCGGATTCACGCGCCACGAGGCGAGGGTCCGCGAAAGAGAATCGTTCAGGTCGGGCGGGTTCATGGTTGCTGCTACGGATTATAAACGGACGGCGGCGAAATCCCTCGAAATTTTTTTGAGGGTTTCCGCGACGTGGTGGTTATAGCCGATGAACACCGAATCATGCATATCAAAACTTCGCTTCCCACCCTCGCGCTCGCGACGGCCCTTTTCATTGGCGGCCCTTTGTTTGCGCAGCACGACCACGCCGAACGCGCAGCCAAGCCCCAAGCGGCGCCAGCCGCGGGCAAGCTGCTCAAAGTAACTGAAAAGGACGAGGCGTGGGCCGCGAAGGTCCGCCAGGCCTACCCGCTCGACGTCTGTGTCGCCTCCGACGAAAAACTCGGCGCGATGGGCAAGTCGCCGGAGTACATCTACCGGGTCAAAGGCCAGCCGGATCGGCTCGTGATCTTCTGCTGTGATGGCTGCGAGGAAGACTTCCTGAAGGAGCCGGCGAAGTATCTGGCGAAGCTCGACGCCGCGGCGAAAAACAAGGGTCCCGCCGGCAAATCGGGCGGCGTGAAGCGCGAGCACAATCACGAGTAACGTCCATGCGCCTGCTTCTCCGCTCGCTTGCGCCCGGAGCGCTGCTCGTTTCGGCCTCGCTGTCAGCGGCCGAGACACCGGCGAGTTCCGCCGATTTCATGCGCGCGATATCCGGCTCGCCGGCTCTCGCCGCCGCGGCGCGGCGGACGGATGCTGCCCGCGAGCGCATCGAGTCGGCCGGTCGGCTGCCGGATCCCGAGGTCGAGGGCATGGGCTCCCGGATGGTGGGACCAATGGATGAACGGAGCACGATGTGGGAGGTAAACGTGCGGCAGCCGCTGCCGAAACGCGGCGAGCGTGCCGCCGACCGCGACCGCGCCCGCGCGGGCGTTGCGATGGCGGAGGCCGATTATGCCTTGATGGCCGGTGAAATGGCGGCCGACACCGCGACGGCACTGGCGGAGGCGGAGGGCGCCGAAGCGCGCATCCGGCTTTTGGAGACGCAGATTGGCCGGCTCGACGCCGTGCTCCGGAGCATCGAGGTCCGGCTCGCGGCCGGCACCACCGGCCGAATTGCGGATCGACTGACGGTGCAGACGCGGGTCGCAGCCATGCAATTGATGATTGAAGAGGAGCGGCGGATGACGGCGGACGCGCTGGCCGAAGCCCGTGGCCGGCTGGGGCTGACGCCCGAGGCTCCGCTGCCCGCGTTCTCGGCGCCCACCGTGCCCGAGATCAGGGCCGACGATGCGGCGGTGCTCCGGCTGGCCGCAGCACGATCCGATGAGGCGAATGCGATGGTGAAAATGGCCCGCGCATCCGCGAAACCGATGACGGCGGTCGGTCTGCGTTTCGAACGGGAGCGGAAGGCCATGGGCGACGAGAATACCGTCGGACTCGCGTTCATGTCGGAGATCCCGTGGCGGAGCCGGGGCTACGCCCGGGCGGAAGTGCGCGCCGCCGAGGCGGAGCGCGCCGCGGCCCAGTCGGACGGCACGGCCGCGCGTTACCGAATCTCCGCCGCGCTGACTCGCGTGGACCGCGCCGAGCGGCTGGCGGCCACGGCGCGCCGACTGAGCGCGGAAACACTCGCCCGGCTCAACGCCGAATTCGACTCGATGATTCGTTCGGCGGGCGTGGGTGGCGGCATGGGGGAATCGACTGTGTTGCAGACGGTCGAGTTGCTCGAGAAGGCGACTGACACGGAACTGCAGGTAATTCGCGCCGATACCGCCGTCCGCACGGCGCGCGCCGAGCTCTGGCGTTACATGCCGGCGGAGCAATTCAGATGAACGATGGGCGGATGCTCGGACGGGCGGACGATCAGATGGTCGGATGAGCAGACGTTCAGCGATGCGGTGAAAAACCAGATCAGCGGCCGCAACTCGAAACAACTTTCACATGACACGTAACATTTTCCTCTTCCTCGGCACCTTTGTGGCCGGTGCGCTGATCGCGCTCGTGGTTCGCGCGGCGATGTTCGCGCCGCATGTCGGGCATGAGGGACATCCCGCTGCCGGCGGCGATTATGCCGGCATGGTTTCGAACCCGCTGGCGCCGGCCAATGTTCAGCCTCGCGAAGCCGCGACCGCGTCGTCCACGGCGCGCTCCGCCGCGGCTCACGAAAACCACAGTGGCGCGGCGACGAAAGCGGTGACCGCGAAAACCGCCCCCGGGAAACCCGTGAATTCCGTCTGCGCGATCTGCGGCATGGACGTGGATCCGAAGATGCCGACGGCCCAATACCAGGGCCAGACCATCGGCTTCGGTTGCAAGATGTGCCGGCCGAAATTCGAGGCGGAGCCCGACCGCTACGGACCATCGTATTTGAAAAACGAAGTCATCAAGCGGTAGACGTTCATGCGCTCTCCTCCCGCCCTCCTCGTTGGCGTTGCCGGCCTTTTGGTCGGCGCGGCAGTCATTGCCCTGCTGCCGCGGAAAACGCTGTTTTCCGTACCCGAAACTCGCGACGCCGCGGCTGACACGGTCGCAGGGGAACGCTGGGCCTGCCCGATGATGGATTTCATCGGCAACAAGCCCGGCAACTGCCCGGTGTGCGGCATGAAGATGACGAAGGTCACTGCGGGCGAACTCACCCGCGAGCAGCAGCGCCGGATGGACGTGCAGCTGGCGACGGTGACCGAAGGCCCGGCCCGCGCGCTCATTCGCGCGTATGGAGCGGTGCGCTACGACGACCGCACGTTGCAGGTCGTGATTCCGCGCATCGGCGGCCGTGTCGTGAAACGTCACGAGGCCGCGACCCACATGGGCAACATGGTCAAGGCCGGTGATCCCGTCGTCGATCTCTACAGTCCGGATGCATTTTCCGCGCAGGGTGAGCTCGCGGCGGCGGTGAAGCTCGGCGACCCGCCGACGATTCGCGCGCTGACCGATCGGTTCGAGCGCTGGAATCTGCCGAATGTGGCGCAGGCGATCCTGAAGGGCGGCGGGCCGGTCGACACGATTACGATCCGGACCCCGTTCGCCGGCCGCGTTGTCCTTGCGCTCGAGGGCGAGACCGACGCCATGGCGGCGCGACTCCCCCAGGTCGGCCAGGAGGTCATGGCTGATTCCGTGCTGCTGCGGCTGGTGGACCCGGATGCCTACATGCTCGTGGTGCATGTGCCGGAAAACCGGGCGCGGTGGCTGCGGGTGGGACAACCGGCGCGTCTCGCTTCGGATGACCGCGGTGAATTGCCGGAGGTGGTGGCGGCGATTTCGTGGGTCGCCCCCGACCTGAATCTCGAGATTCGTGCCCGCGAAGTGCATCTTCATCTCCGCGATCCGCAGCGTCGGCTGTTGCCCGGCAGCCTGGTCAATGCGCGTTTCGAGGCGACGCTGACTTCGGATTTCGAAGTTGCTGACGCGACCAAGCCCGAGACGTGGGGCCAGTTCGCCCTCGTGCCGAAAACCGCCGTGCTCTCGACCGGTGTCCGTCACGTTGTGTGGCGGGTCGCGGAGCGGCAGCGCGACGGCCGGCTGCGGTTCGAACTCGCCCGGCTCGCGCTTGGTCCGCGGATCGAAGACGAGGCCGGAAACGATATGTATGTTGTCCGCGCCGGATTGAAGCCGGGTGACGAGGTCGCAACGCAGGGCGGATTCCTCATCGACAGCCAGGCGCAACTCGCAGGTACACCCAGTCTGCTCTTCCCGAGCGGCGCGGTCGCGCCGGCCGTGTCGCACCAGCACTAGCGGACGGCGGCGCCGCGGTTCAGGGTTCTGGGTTTTGGATTCGCTGCCCGACTTCAAACCCGAAAGCCAAGAACGCGAAACTCAGAACCCAGAACCCAGAACTCAGAACTGAATAGATGCTCTCGTTCGTCATTCGAAACACGTTCCTCACGCTCGCTGCCGCGCTCGCGCTCGCCGTGGCCGGATTCTGGGCGTGGCGCCACGTGCCGGTCGATGCCATCCCGGACTTGAGCGACAACCAGGTCATCGTCTGGGCGGAGTGGCCGGGCAAGAGCCCGCAGGATATGGATAACCAGGTCACGTCGCGCCTCGCGCGTGAGTTGCAAGGGCTGCCCGGCGTGCTGACCGTGCGCGGGATGTCGCTCTATGGCGCGAGCTACATCTACGTCATCTTCGAGGAGAATCGCGATCTCTACGACTGCCGGACCCGTGTGCTCGAACGGCTCTCGCAGTTGCAGGGGATTCTGCCCGCCGGCGTGAATCCACGGCTCGGCCCGGATGCAACCGCGATGGGGCAGGTCTATGCGTTCACGTTGCAGGGGCCGCCCGACATCGAGAAGAAACGATTCATCCTCGATCAAGTCGTCGTGCCGGCGTTGCGCGCCGTGCCGGGTGTCGCCGAAGTGGCGCCGGCGGGCGGCGTGGTTCGCGAATACCAGATTGACGTCGATCCGACGCGGATCGAGGAGCAGGGCATCACGCTCGAGATGCTGATGATGGCAGTGCAGCAGGCCGGCCGCGATGTCGGCGCGATGAGCGTCGAGCAGTCAGGAGTCGAAACAATGATTCGCGGCGTGGGTTTCATCCGCTCGGTCGAAGACGTGGAGAATATCGTTATCCGCGGCGACCGGATGAAGGGCGCGGGGCTGCGCCTCGGCGACATCGCCGGCGTGCGGCTCGGCGGACAGTTCCGGCAGGGATTGCTTGCCGACGGCTACCAGGAACACGTTGGCGCCATCATCGGCATGCGCGTGCAGGAGGATCCGAAGACGGTCATCAACGCGGTCAAGGAGCGGCTGATGGCGCTCGCGCCCACGCTGGCGCGCGAAAAACTCAGCACCGTTTCATTCTACGATCGTTCGCAGCTCATCCGCGAGACGACGGCCACGGTGACGGCGACCCTGCAGGAGGCGGTCATCACCACGGTCGTTGTCGTGGTCGCGTTTCTATTGCACGTCCGCGCGAGCCTGGTGGTGGCGGTGAGCCTGCCGCTCGGCATGCTCTTCACGTTTCTGGTCATGCGACTGGTCGGGGTCGGCGCCAACATCATGAGCCTGGCGGGCATCGCGATCGCAATCGGGGTGATGGTCGATTTCGGGATCATCATGACCGAAAACATCACGCAGCACCTCGTGGATCTGCAGGAGAAGTGCAAGCGCGAGGGGCGGCCGATGCCGACCTCGCCGTTCAATCCTGAAATTACGGATACGGTCGTGCGGGCGGCGCAGGAAGTCGCGCGTCCGCTGCTCACATCGGCGGCGACGACGGTCATCGGGTTCCTGCCCATCTTCGCCTTGAGCGATCAGGCCGGCCGGCTGTTCGAGCCGCTCGCGCTGACGAAGTCCCTCGCGATCAGTGGCGCGGTGCTTTTCGGCACGCTGCTGGTGCCGGTGCTGTGCCGGCTGCTGCTGCCGCCGTGGCATGTGCGCAAGCCGGTGCTGCTGGCGCTGGCCGGCATTGCGGCGGGCGTCGCGTTCGGCTGGTTCATCCGCGACGGCTGGTCGATGCCAATGGAATACGGCCGGTGGACGCTGGCGGTTCCCGGCTGGCTGTTCGCGCCCCTGTTCGCGGCGCTCGTCGCGTCAGCGATCTGGCGGATTGGCCGGGAACGGCTCGTCAATTACGAGGAGAACCCGGTGAGCCACGCGATCCATGTCGCCTACGAATGGGCGTATGAGCGGATTCAGCGGCACAAGGTTGTTTTCACGATCGCCATCGCGTCGATGGCGCTGGGCGGCTACCTGCTGGGCGCGGGCTGGCAAACGCTGAGCTGGCCGCTGCGCAAGGTGTTCGCCGCGGCCGGCGCCAATCTTTCACACACCACGCTCGATCAAACGATGACGCGGATTTTCCCTGGCGTCGGCTCGAGTTTCCTGCCGCCGCTCGATGAAGGCAGCCTGCTCTTCATGCCGTCGATACCGGCTACGGGCGGACTCGGCGAGACCCAGCGGATCATGCTCGCCCAGAACCGGCTGATCGAATCCATCCCGGAGGTTGCCCGCGTAATGGGAAAGATGGGACGCGCGGAAACCGCGCTCGATCCCGCGCCGATCGGCATGATCGAAACGATCGTGCTGCTGAAGCCCTACGCCGAGTGGCCGGTGCACGAAATCACCGGCCCCGACGGCAAGGTGGAGCACCGGCCGCGGACGCTTTCGGAAGTGCGCGCCGCCCTTGCGGCCGTCTCGGAAATCCCGGGCGTCGCGCCCAGTTGGCTGCAACCGATCGAGACGCGTGTGGTCATGCTCTCGACCGGCATCCGGAGCCTGATCGCCCTGCAGATTCTCGGGGACGACGGCGACGCGCTGGAGCGCTTCGCGGAAGCCGCGGAAAAGGTCATCCAACCCACGCCCGGTGCGGTTGACGTGCAGATGCAGCGTGAAGGCGGCAAGCCCTACGCTGAAATCCGGCTCGATCCCGCGAAACTCGCGCGCTTCGGCCTGAGCAACGAGCAGGTCATGCGCTCGGTCGAAACCGCGCTCGGGGGCATGGCGACGACCTATTCCGTCGAAGGGGCGCTGCGCTATCCCGTTCGGATCCGTTATCTGCGCGAGCGGCGCGACGACCCGGATGAACTGTTGCAACTCCAGGTTCCCGCGGCGACGGGACACGGCGCGATACCGCTCACAAATCTGCTGGCGATTCCGACGGTGCACATCCTCGAGTTCGCGGAGAGCGCGCCCGATGCGGTGGCGATGAGCGCCCGGCTGCCGCTCGCGCACCAGCGCAATTTCACGATTCTCAGTCCGCGCCGCGCGGAGCTCACAATTCCCGCCGCCGATCGCCTTCCCTCCGAAATCACGAACGCCACGGCGGCGAACCAGATGCGGATCGTCGGGACCCGGCCAAGCGAGGCCGGGCTCACCTACACCATCGGTCCGATGGCGATTCGATCCGAAGGCGGAAAGCGTACGCAATACGTCCTCCTGAACGCGCGCGGTCGCGGCGAGGTCGAGGTTGTCCGCGACGCGGAGGCCCGGCTCCGGGCCGCGCTGGACGCAGGCCGCCTCGAATTGCCCGCGGGCGCGACGTATCGCTGGGTCGGCCGATACGAGCAGAAAATCAAGGCCGACAAGACGCTGCGCGGAATCATTGCCCTTTCGATGCTCGTGATGGTGATTTTGATCTACATCGGCACGCGGTCGTGGCTGATCACGAGCATCATCATCCTGGCGAACGCCACCGTGACCACGGCGGGCGGCTTCTTCTTCGTCTGGCTCTGGGGAGTGGAAATGACGACCGCGGTCGTGGTCGGGTTCCTCGTCCTGCTCGGCGTGATGTTCAACGACGGCATCCTGCTCGGCACATACATTCAGGAGCAGTTCAAGACGCATCCCGGCACGGTGGATGAAGTGCACCGGCGGGTTTTCCTGGCGGGGCTGCGCCGGCGCCGTCCCGCAATCATGACCAATGCCACGGCCATGCTGTCACTGATTCCCGTGCTATGGTCGACTGGCCGCGGATCGGAACTCATGGTGCCGATGGTGCTGCCGGTCGTGGGCGGAATGGTTTTTGACATCGTTTCGCTCTTTTCGGTCCCGGTGTTCTTCACCTGGTATTGGGAACGGCGGCTGGCCCGCGAAGCCGCGGCGGCCGCCAGCATGGCTCAGCCGGCGCCTTCCCCCGGTTGACTCGATCAGCGTTTGCGGAATCTGTTTCCCACCCACATGACATCATTCCCCATTGGTTCCCGCATGCGGTGCGGGTTGATCTTCGGCTTGTTTGCGACGACCGCGGCTCTTGCGCAGTCGCCCCGCCGGGGTGTCACGGATATCTCTGGTGCCGGGCAGCCGCAACTCGCCGTTGGCTCCGATGGTCGGGTCTGGCTCGCGTATGGCCGCGTCTCCGCGGCGGCCACGCCACCGGCGCAGGACGGGGGCAGCCACAAGCCGCCCGCCGGGCATGGGCATGGCGCCGCGCGTTCGCGACCCGAAGGCGAAATTTTCGTCGCGTGTTCGGACGATGGCGGCGCCACGTTTTCTCCCGCGACCAGAGTCGCCATCGTGCCGAACCTGATGCTCGGGATGCGGCGTGGTCCGCGGATCGCCGCACACGGGAATCGGCTGACGGTTACGGTGGTCGGGAGCGAGCTCCACGCGTTTCACTCCGCTAATGGCGGGAAGTCGTGGACCGGCCCGAAGGCGATCAACGACGTTCCGGGCTCCGCGCGCGAGGGGTTGCACGACCTTGCGGCTGGCCCGGCGGGAAAAACCTTCGTGACCTGGCTCGATCTCCGGAACGGTAAGATGGAACTCTGGGGCGCCGAATCGAAAGACGGCGGCGCGACGTGGGGCGCGAACCAGCAGGTTTACCGTTCGCCGGACAAATCGATCTGCGAATGCTGTCATCCGAACGCGCTGTATGATGCGGAGGGCAACCTCGCGGTCATGTGGCGCAATTCCATCGAAGGCTTGCGTGACATGTGGATTAGCACGCGGCCAAACGGGGCCCGGGGATTCACACCCGCGAAAAAACTCGGCGAAGGCTCGTGGACCTTGAATGCGTGCCCGATGGATGGCGGGGAGATCGTCGCGCTTGGCCGCGGAAAATTCGGCGCAGTGTGGATGCGCGCGGGCGAGGTTTTCTATTCCGAGCCGGGTGGTCGCGAAGCCAACCTGGGCAAGGGCAAGCAACCGGTCGCGCTGCTCGCCGGCCGGCAGCCGCTCGTTGTCTGGCAGCAAGGATCGGATCTCGTGTCGACGCGCATCGGCGAAAAAACCGCTCCCGAAAAGCGCGCGAAGGACGCGCGGTTCGCGGTGATGGTCCCGGTCACCGGCGGCGGTGGCGCCGTGCTCGCCTACGAGCAGGGCCCGCAGAAAAATCCGCACGTCGTCGTCGAGCGGCTCTAGGAAATCGCGCGCGGCGCGGTCGCGTGCGCGCGACGAAGTGAGCTCGACTGCTGGTGCGCAGCTGCGGCCCTGAGCAAAATCCGCGCGATTTCCGGCAACGGGTGCGCACGGGATTTGGAGGGGGAGGGAGGGTCCGAGGTGTAGTGCATGTGGCGGCATTCACGCCGCGCTCTGGAGACCCAAATTCATGTAACATGAAAACGAAATCCCCCCGTCGTGTCCGTTCCGCTCTCGTCGCCATCCTCGCCGCGGGAGCTTTCACTGCCACACTCCTGGCCGGTCCCGGCCCCCAGTACTGGAATAAATCGCCGGCGCCAGCTCCTGCCGCCAAGCCGCATCCCGCGACCACGGAAAAATGCCCGGACTGCAAGACTACGACGCGCTGGGTGATTGGCGACCGTGGACCCGCCGGCAAAGGCGTTGCCGGCGCTTCAATCGCGGGTAAAACGCACGAATGCAAGGGCTGCGCCGGTGTGAAGGTCGCGGAGAAAGGCAAGGTGCAGGACACGATGGTGCACAGTCAGAAGTGCAATCCGCTCTTGTGCTGCAAGTGAGCGGGGGCGGAACGCTGCTACTGCCGCGGCGGGCGGCCGTCGCCCCGCCGGTCCTAATCTCGGCGGCTTCGCTGGACACGCGATTAGGTTCGGCCGCTGCGAAGCGGTCTTAGAAACTGCACGACGCGAAACGTCTCGCGAAATCCGACGGCGCGACGGGCGGCGATGCCCGCCGCATTGTCGAGTTCGGCATCGCTGGCTAGATCCACCCCGCCGTGCTGCCGCGCCCACTCGCGTCGCTCTGCCGCTTTGATCGCGCGGATCGTCGCTGATGCACGGTCACACCTACTCGATGCCTTTGCCAAAGCGTCGAAACCGCGGCGCCAGCCACCGATCGGGATCCGCGGAAACGAAAGTCGACGTTGCCTCGCCCATCACGTCGGCGCGGGCCACGAACCCGAAGAAGCGCGAGTCGCGGCTGTTGTCGCGGTTGTCGCCCAAGACGAATAATTTGTCCTGCGGCACGCGCACGGGTCCGAAGTTCCGCCCCGCCGGAACACCATGGTGGGGAAGCCCGGTGCGACAGACGCCAGCCGAGGAAGTTGCGAGAATCTCGCGTCGCGGAACCAACGGGTGAGAAGATTTGCACCCACCCGCGCCGAAAAATCGAAAATTAGGTTTTCGCGGCGCGAAAACCTCACGATAGTCGCGGCCATGGTCGCCAAGTCTCCTGCCATTGCATTTCGCCGGCTGTTCGACGAGGTGGGAACCGTCGATCAAATCGGGGTCGAGGAACGCGTCGCGAAGTTTACGACCCGATCGATCAAGAAGGCGTCGAAGATCTGGGGGCTGAAAAAAGCCGTTTCGATGGTCGACCTGACGACGCTCGAGGGCAAGGACACCCCCGGCAAGGTCGCATCGCTTTGCCAGAAGGCGCTGCAGCCACACGACGATCCCGGCATCCCGACCGTCGCGGCCGTGTGCGTTTATCCCTCGATGGTCCGGCATGCGCGGAAGCACGTCGCCGACAGCGCGGTCAAGGTCGCGTCGGTGGCAACGGCGTTTCCCAGCGGACAGGCGCCGTTGAAAACCCGGCTCGGCGAGGTGCGGGCCGCGGTGCAGGACGGCGCGGACGAAATCGACATGGTCATCAACCGCGGTGCATTTCTGGCCGGCGACTTCAGCCGCGTGGAAGACGAGATCGCGGCGGTCGTCGAGGCCTGCGGCGTCGCTGCGCTCAAGGTGATTCTCGAGGTGAGCGAACTCGAGACCTTCGACAACATCCGCGCCGCCTCGTTCGTCGCGATGGGCGTGCTGCGCGAAGGCGATTTCATCAAGACGAGCACGGGCAAGACGTCGCTCAATGCCACGCTGGGAAACAACCAGGTGATGCTCGAGGCGATTCGTGATTTCTACCTGGATACCGGCATCGCGATTGGGATGAAGCCCGCCGGTGGCATTCGCACGGCCAAGCAGGCGCTCCAGTTCCTCATCGCGGTGAAGGAGACGCTCGGTGACGCGTGGTTGACGAACGAGCGATACCGGTTTGGCGCCAGCTCGCTGCTCAACGATCTCCTGCGCCAGCTCGAAAAAGAGAAGTCCGGCTCCTACCAGGCGCCGTATTATTTCAGCGAAGCGGCGGAGAGCTACTGACGCCGATGAAGCCGGCATCATTATTCAACCCGAGTTTTGGAACTGACTCATCCGCGTGATTCGCAGGCCACAAACCCCATGCCTTCATTAGCCGCCAAAAAATCGACCCGCACCCCGGCGCGTTCAGGCCGGCCCGCGCCCGAACTTATCTTTGGCGACTTGTGGGAGTTCGATCCGGCCCCGGAGACGGCGGATCCCAAGCTCAAGAGCCGCTACGATCTGTTCATCGACGGCCAATTCGTCGCGCCGAAGAGCGGCCGGTATTTCGATACCATCAATCCGGCCAACGAGCGGAAGCTCGCCGAGATCGCGCTGGCGGGCCGAGACGATGTCGATGCGGCCTATCAGGCGGCGCAGCGGGCGTTCGACACGACGTGGGGGCGGATGCCGGGCCGCGAGCGGGCAAAATATATTTTCAGGATCGCACGGCTGCTTCAGGATCGGGCGCGGGAATTCGCGGTGGCCGAAACCCTCGATGGCGGAAAACCGATCAAAGAGTCGCGCGACTTCGATGTGCCAATGACCGCCGCGCATTTCTTCTACCACGCCGGCTGGGCGGACAAGCTGGAGTATGTGGCGCCGGGGCATCGCGTCGCGCCGCTCGGCGTCGTCGGCCAGGTGATTCCGTGGAATTTCCCGCTCCTGATGCTGGCCTGGAAAATCGCGCCCGCGCTCGCGATGGGCAACACGGTCGTGCTGAAGCCGGCCGAGACGACTTCGATCACGGCGTTGAAGCTGGCGGAGATTTTGCAGGACGCGGAGCTGCCACCCGGCGTCGTGAATTTTGTCAGCGGCGCGGGCGAGACGGGCGCCGCCGTGATGTCGCACCCGACGCCGGTGAAGATCGCGTTCACCGGCTCGACCGAGGTCGGCAAGATCATCATGCGATCGCTGGCCGGGACGGAGAAGAAGATGACGATGGAACTCGGCGGCAAGGCGGCGAACGTCGTGTTCGACGACGCGCCCATCGACCAGGCGGTCGAGGGCATCGTGAACGGAATCTTTTTCAACCAGGGCCACGTCTGTTGCGCGGGTTCGCGGCTGCTGGTCCACGAGCCGATCGCGGATCTCGTGCTCGCTAAACTGAAGAACCGGTTGAAGGTCCTGCGCGTTGGGGACCCGATGGACAAGAACACCGACATCGGCGCGATCAACTCGAAGCCGCAGCTCCAGAAAATCCAGGAGCTGGTGGAAAGCGGCGTGAAGGACGGAGCGGAGATGTTCCAGCCGGCCTGCCGGCTACCGTCCAAGGGGTATTATTTCCGGCCGACGATTTTCAGCGGCGTGACCATGAGCCATCGGATTGCGCGCGAGGAAATCTTCGGGCCCGTGCTCAGCATGCTCACGTTTCGGACCGTCGACGAGGCGATCGAAAAAGCGAACAACACCGCCTACGGGCTGAGCGCCGGCGTGTGGACCGACAAGGGCTCGCGCATCCTGAAGATGTCGACCGAGCTCAAGGCCGGTGTCGTCTGGGCCAACACGTACAACAAATTCGATCCGACGTCTCCGTTCGGCGGCTACAAGGAATCCGGCTTCGGCCGTGAAGGCGGCCGCCAGGGCCTGCTCGACTACGCGAAACTGATTTGAGCCAAACGCAGCGCTGCCAAACGGCAGAAATAAGAAACCCAGCAACGAACGGCATAAAGTCAGGTTTTCACTGTTTCTTCTTTCTGCCGTTTCTTCTTTGCCCGACTTTTCCATGTCCCGCCTCCCCATAACCAAAACTCCGAAGCCGTATGCAGGCGGCGCCTTCATCCGCTCGGAAAGCGGCCGGACGTTCCCGCTGCGGGACGCGAGCGGCGCGTTTTTTGCCAACATCCCGCAGTGCACGCGGAAGGACCTGCGCAATGCGGTCGAGGCGGCCGCCAAGGCGGGGCCGGGTTGGGCGCGGCGCACGGCCTACAACCGCGGACAGATTCTGTACCGGCTCGGCGAAATGCTGGAAGGCCGGCGTCAGGAGATGGCGGATACGCTGGTCCGATTCGGTGACGAGGCGGCCGCCGCCGCTCACGAGGTCGACACGTGCATTGACCGGCTGGTTTATTATGCGGGCTGGGCGGACAAGTATGAGCAGGTGCTCGGCAACGTGAATCCGGTCGCCTCGCCGCACTTCAACTTCACGGTGACGGAACCGATGGGTGTCATCGGCGTGATTGCGCCCGATGCGCCGTCATTGCTCGGGCTGATTTCGCTCGTGGCGCCGATCATCGTCAGCGGCAACACCGTCGTCGCGCACGTCTCGGAGAAATCGGCCTATCCTGCCATTCTCTTCGGCGAGATGCTGGCCACGAGCGACCTGCCGGGCGGGGTCGTGAATCTGCTCAGTGGGCTGCGCAAGGAACTGGTGCCCACGTTCGCGACCCACACCCATTTGCGTGGGCTCAGTGCGGTGGCGAATGCCGATGAGCGGAAGGCGATTCGACTCGGCGCGGCGGAGAGCGTGAAACGCGTCCACTTCGCGGACGCGAGTACGGCGGGCTGGTTCGAGGACTCGGCCCAGAGTCTTTATCGGATCCGGGACTTTCTGGAGTTCAAGACGACCTGGCATCCGATCGGCGCTTGAGGGGGCGTTCCGGCCGGAGCGGGAACGCCATTTTCGCCCAACGTAGCCGCCGAGGTAACAGACTGGGTGAGGAGCCTGTCATTCTGAGCGCCAGCGAAGAATCCAACAGGATACCCGCATGCCCTCGCGCTGCTGGATTCTTCGCTACGCTCAGAATGACACGCAGGGACGATATTGATGAGTTTTCACGCCGTCTCGTAACGATGCTGGCGGTTTTTCCTGGCTAAGCCTTCGTCGCCCGTTTCGGCGCATTCTCGGCCATCCGCTCGACCATGTTTTCCAGGCGGCGCTGGCGAGTTTCCGGCGTTCGCGCCTGTTCCAGCAGCTCGATCACCATTCGCCATGTTGACGGTGACGCCCGCTCCAGCGCGGCGGCGGCGGTGGGACGGAATTGCAGCGCTCGCCTGAGATCCGCGGGCAGCGGAACCTTGTGCGAGGTGGACGTGCGCTCGAGCGCGACCTCGACCGCGGCGCCCGCATCCAGGCCGGCACGCCGGAATTTTCCCGGGGTGAGCCGCAGGGTCCGGCGGACGCACTGGCCGGACCGGACGCGGTCCAAGGCCACAGGAGATCACAATGTGACCGGCGACAGCCTCGGCGGCGGCAGGTTGGCCATGAACCTCGCCGCGGATCCGCTCGCGCCGCAGCCGCACTTCCACCTCAACCTGAAGGTGGACAACGTCAACCTGCCGGCGCTGAACGAGTCCATGAAGGCGATCGCGAAGGTGGATGTGGGCCGCGGCACGTTTCGCATGGTCGCCGAAATGGCGGGGAAGGACGGCGGATTCCAAGGCTACGTGAAGCCGTTCTTCGAGGACTTGGATTTCAACAATAATCTTTTCCGGCACGGGTTCGTGCGCGCGTTCAACCCCGTGATCGAAGGGTCGGTGGACCCGGACAATGTGCTGCCGAGTGGCAAGAGCGCCGATGGCAAGGATGTCGCGGAGGTGAAGGACGAGAAACGAAAGCCGCGCCAGAGTGACGACGATGGGCCCGGGGCCCCGACCGGTCGCGAATCGACAACCAAGCGGCGAAAGTAACCGCGGCGGCTGCCGCATCGGGCTTGCGGCGGCGAGATGCGCTTGTGAGAGTCGCGGGCGTCGGCCACCCGCAAGCAGAACCGGCATGTCGAGGGACCCCGCTGCTGTGGCCGGCACGGCCGCCGGATCATGATCGAAGCCCACCAGCTCACCAAAACGTTTCGTGACAAGAAACGCGGCGAAATCCACGCGGTGCAAAACGTCTCGTTTCGCGTCGCCCCGGGCCAAATCTACGGGCTGCTGGGCGCGAATGGCGCCGGCAAGACCACGACGCTGCGAATGCTCGCGACGCTGCTGCGGCCGACGAACGGCACGGCGGTGGTCGCGGGGCACGACGTCTGCGCCGCGCCGGAGAAGGTTCGCGCGAACGTTGGTTTCCTCGCCGCCAGTACCGCGCTTTACGGCCGCCTGACGGCGCGCGAGATGATCACCTATTTCGGCCGGCTGAACGGCATTCCCGACGTCGAAATCAAGACCCGCACGGCCCGACTGGCGGATGAACTCGACATGGGCGACTTCCTGGATCGCCGTTGCGACAAATTTTCCACGGGGATGAAGCAGAAGACGTCGATTGCCCGCACGTTGATCCACGACCCGGCCGTGATGATTTTCGACGAGCCGACGGTGGGCCTCGACATCATGGCTGCGCGGACGATCGTGCGGTTCGTCCGTGACTGCCGCGCTCGCGGCAAGACGGTCATTTATTCGACGCATATCATGAGCGAAGTGGAGAAGCTCTGCGATGTCATCGGCATCATCCACGACGGACAGCTGCGCGCCGAGGGCACGCTCGAGCAGCTGCGGCAGCAATTCAGCCAACGCGAGATGGAGGAGATTTTCGTCCAGGCGGTGACCGGCCAATCGGCCCCGATGACCTCCGCCAGCGCCGGCGTGGCCGTGCCATGAGTGCGAGCAACATCGCGACGGTATATCGCAAGGAGTTGCGCGACATGCTGCGCGATCGGCGGACCGTGCTCTCGATGATCATCGTTCCAACGCTCGTGATGCCGGCGCTGATGATGGGTCTCGGCTTCGTGTCCTACAAAATCGTGCGGCAGGCCCGCGCAACGGCGCCAACGGTCATGATTATTGGCGGCGCCGATTCACCCAGGGCGCGTAACGCGCTCGCCGCGCACGAAAAAATCAAGGTCGTGCCCACCGCGGATGACTGGAAGATTCGGATCGCGGAGAAGAAGGTCCGTGCCGCGGTCGAAATACCGGCCGGTTTCGATGCGGCGGTCGAGCGGGCGGAGCCTTCGACCGTGAAAATCTACAATCACGAGGGTGAGATGCGGTCCGGCTTCGCCGTCAGCGAAGTGCGGCGTTTCTTCACCGACTACCGCGAAAAAGTCATAACGGCACGGCTCGAGCAGCGCGGGCTGCCCGCGTCGTTCGTCAAACCATTCGAGATCCGGACGGAGAATGTGGCGCCGCCGGAAAGGGTGGGAGGCAATATCGTCGGCGGCATCATCCCCTATCTTTTCATCCTGCTCGCATTCACCGGCGCGATGTATCCGGCGATGGATCTCACGGCCGGCGAAAAAGAGCGCGGCACCATGGAAACCATCCTGTGCAGCCCGGTGGCGCGCATGGATTTGGTGTTCGGGAAATTTCTGATGGTGCTCACCGCCTCGCTCGCGACGGTGCTATTTTCGCTGCTGTCGATGGGGCTTACGTTTTTGATCGGGGGCTCGCTCCTGGCGCGGATGGGCGGCGGGGCGGCCGCGGCCGGTGCCGCCGCGCAAGCCGCGGCCGCCGCGCCGTCACTGCCATCGCTCGATCCCCTGGGAATGGTTGCCGTCGTCGGCATGGTTCTGCCCATGGCGGTGCTGTTCTCGGCCGCGCTGTTCACGATTTCGCTTTTTGCGAAGAGCTACAAGGAGGCGCAGAGCTACGTTTCGCCGCTGATCATCGTCATCATCATGCCCGCGGTGATCGGAATGCTGCCCGGCGTGGAGCTGAATCTCCGGCTGGCACTCGTGCCGATTCTCAACGTCTCTCTCGTGAGCAAGGAACTCGTGTCGGGCGTGTGGCACTGGGATTATCTCGGGCTCATCTTCGGCTCGACCTGCGTTTACGCCGGCATTGCGCTCGCACTCGCGGTGCGAATGTTCAATCGCGAGGATGTGATCTTCCGGGCGTAAATTTCCGTCTAAATGAGGCGGCCCCAAGGTAAACCCCGGGTAAAAGCCCCCCGCTACGTATAGCGCGTGGAAGGAAAACGGAGTATCGTGGTCGCAGAAAACAACTGCACTCCGAACCCCCATGAACTCAATCGTCACATTTCCACCCGCGTTTCCCGAGTTGAAACTCCCCCGGTCCGCTGACAAGTGGGCCGCCACCCTGGACGAAGAGCGTCGCCGGTTGCAGGAAGATCTCGACGCGTTGCGCGAGCGTGAGGCGAACCTCCGCGAATACGAAGCCCGGCTGCGCGGATGGCAGGCCGAAATCGACGCCGGCCGCGCGGCCGCCTCGTCGACCCGCACGGTAACCCCCACCCCTTTCCACCGCCCGACCAGCAAGTCACCGTTCGTCGATGATGCGGCGCTGCAGGCCGCGTGGGAAAAACTGCATCGCGCGCGCGAACTGCTGGAAGCGGAGCAGTCCTACCTCCGGGACGATCGCATCGCGATCAAGGATCAACAGGATACGCTGAAGCATCGCGAGGAGGAGCTTGCCACTCGCGAGGCCCACCTGGCTCAGCGTGAAGCGCTGGTGTTGGCGGCGACGGTGGGGCCGGTGCCCGCGCCAGCGCCAGCGAAAGCGAAAGCGTCGGCAAAATTGACCGTGAACCGGATCACGTGCGCCCCCTTTGAAATGGCCCGCTCGGTTCTGTGCGGGAAGAAGTAAACACAATCTGGGTTCGGAGTTTGGAGGGGCGGCGGTCTTCGGATCGCCGCTCTTTTTTTGCGTTCAAACGGCAGCATCGTGGTCCGTGCACGTCTGGGCTGGATACAATCCGCGGATTACCAGCGCTACAGTCTTCAGCCCGAGAGGGCAGCACAGTCGTCCCCCCGCGAGAATCGGCTTGCGCGGCGGGTGCGACGTCCTCATCTGACTCACCCCGTGAAGTCCCCCGTACAGCTCGTCGTTTCCTCGTGCGTCAATATGACGACGATTAAACGCGCACGCTGGCACGGGTCGGCTTGGCGACGATGGTCCTGCGCTGAAATTATGCGCCACGGCTGAAAGACGCCGCTGTTTCCACCGCCAAGCCCGACTCACCCGAGTCGGGCTTTTTGTTTTCCCCCTTCCACGTGCTTCCACCGCCTGCCACCTGTCCCCTGTCCCCTGTCCCCTGTCCGTCACCTCCCCGCCATGCTCACCCTCGCTCCTCCCTTGCCTTCTTCAGCCGCTCCACCGCGGGCGGCGCCTCCCGACCGGCCTGCGTTTGCAAGAATCACATCGGGTCGCTCGCTCGCCGACTACGCGCGGGTGTTTGCGTTCGAGGTTATAGCCTGGCGCGGCCGCGATGTGCTGGACGTCGCGGCCGGGACCTCGTCGTTCGTCGCTGAAGCCTGCGCCCGCCGAATCAACGCCGTGGCCGTCGACCCGATATATTCCCGCCCGGAAGAATTTCTCGACGACGCCTGCGCTGGATCGGCTGGCTTCGCAGGGTGGCCGCAGGGCGCGGCTGCGCCGCTTCGGAACGATCGGCCGGGCAATACCGCGAGGCACGGCGTTGTTTCGCGGCCGATCCATTCGCGGCCGTTCATGCCGGCGGATGCGGACCGCCGCACGCCGGCCGAGCGGTTTCGCGACGACTACCAGGCGCATTATGCGCATGGCCGGTATGTGGCGGGCGCGTTGCCGCGGCTGCCGTTCTTCGATGCCACCTTCGATCTGGTGCTGTGCGGGCGGCTTTTGTTTGCCGGCAGCGACGAGTTCGACGTCGAGGCGCAGGTCGCGGCGTGCCGCGACCTCGTACGCGTGTCGGCGGGCGAAACGCGATTGCATCCGGTCTGCCGGAGTGACGGACGCTTGTTCCCGGGCGTGGCGCGGTTGCGGCGCGAACTGAAGGCGGTCGGAATCGGCAGCGAGCTCAGCACCGTCGAGTCGAACTTTGGCGCTGGTGAAGACAGCATGCTCGTGCTGAAAAGACTCGCGTCATGAGTGCCGCCACCGGAATCGCGCGGACGCCCGCGCCGCCCTATTATGCCGTCATCTTCACGAGCAAGCGAACGGAGGACGATCGTGGCTACGCCGCGATGGCGCAGCGGATGGTCGATCTCGGCGGCCGCCATGATGGTTTCCTCGGGATCGAAAGCGTCCGGGGCGCCGATGGCGTGGGCATTACGGTGAGCTACTGGCGCGATGAGGCGGCGATCGCCGCGTGGAAACGCGATACCGAACACCAGAAGGCACAGCGTGGCGGCCGCGATTCGTGGTATGAGCGTTACGAGGTTCGGATTGCGCGGGTCGAACGCGCCTACGGTTTTTCCCGCGACGGCTGACGGGTGGTGTGGGTGCCGCCTTTGCGCGGCGCGCGGCGTGCGCCCGGAGCGCGGAAACCTGCCATGGCGCTTTGCAACGTTGCCGGACCGGCGGGCATGGGCTTTATTCGCCGCCGCATGTCGCGCTCCCCGGGTTTCCCGCAACACATCATCGCTCGCAAACGCGACGGTCACGCGCTCACCCCGGAGGAGATTGCCTCCTTCGTCCGCGGGGCGACCGACGGCTCGTGGGCCGATTACCAGCTGAGCGCGATGCTGATGGCGATCTTCCTCCGGGGGATGACGCCGGAGGAAACGGCGGCGTACACCGGGGCGATGATGCACTCCGGGGTGACGGCCGACCTGAGCTCGGTGAAACAGCGGAAGGCCGACAAACATTCCACCGGCGGCGTCGGCGACAAGGTCTCGCTGCACCTCGCGCCCATGATCGCCGCCTGCGGCGTCGCCGTGCCCATGATCAGTGGCCGCGGACTCGGCCACAGTGGTGGCACGCTGGACAAGCTGGAGTCGATTGCCGGGTTCCGGGTCGATCTTTCCTTCGAGGAATACCGCGCGCAACTCGAGCGAATCGGACTCTGCCTGATCGGCCAGACGCGCGAACTCGCCCCGGCCGACCGGAAATTATATGCGCTGCGCGATGTCACCGCGACGGTCGAATGCATCCCGCTCATTTGCGCCAGCATTCTCTCGAAAAAGCTGGCCGAGGGGACGGACGTGCTGGTCGGCGACGTGAAATTCGGACGCGGCGCGTTCATGAAGACCAAGGCCGACGCCCGGCGGCTCGCGCAGGAATTGGTATCCGTCGCAACGTCGATGGGCACACCGATGCGTGCCGTGCTCACCGCGATGCACGAGCCGCTCGGACGTACGGTCGGCAACGCGCTCGAAGTTGTTGAATCGATTGCGTGCCTGCACGGTCGTGGCCCGGCCGACACGATGGCGGTCACCTACGCGGTCGCGGAGCAGATGCTGGTGCTGGCCGGCGCCGCGGGTTCAACCGCCGAAGCTCGGTCGAAACTCGAACAAACGATTACGAGCGGCGCGGCTCGGCGGAAATTCAGCGAGGTGATCGAGGCACAGGGCGGCGATGCCCGCGTGATCGACGAGCCGGCGCGGCTGCCGCAGGCGCGGCTGAAGGAGCCGCTGCGGGCGACGCGGGCGGGATTCGTTGGTGACGTCGACGCGATGGGCGTCGCGCTGGCGGCGCTGCGATTGGGTGCGGGCCGCTCGCGCGCCGAGGATCGCGTGGATCCCGCCGTGGGGGTCAGCGACCTGGTAAAGATCGGGGAGCGAATCGAAGCCGGGGCGCCGCTGTGTGTAGTTCACGCGAACAACGAGGCCGCCCTGGGCGACGCCCGGGAAATGCTGGCTCGGGCAATCGTCGTGGGCGACGCGCCCGGAACGGTGCCGAGCCTCGTGGCCGAAGTGATCGGGTAGCCGGTCGGGGCCGACTGGCTCGACTGTGTGCCCGGTCAGCTCAGCGACTGGGCCGATGCAAAAATGGCTTCGCCGTTCACCCAGCGTGCCGCCGCGCCGCGCGTATTCAGTGCGATTGCGAGCGCGCTGTTGAGCTCGTACATGTTCGCATCGAGTCCGGCGGACCTGAGTGCCCGGGTGAAGCCGATCGCGACGCCTGCCGCCACGAAACCTTCGTGCCGATCACCGTCCGGGCCTGCGGTGGGCGAGCCGGCAGGCCGAACGCTCCGGCTGCCCATCGTTGCGGCGACGGAAAATGCGTGCTGCGGACGGCAACGCAATGGTCGCGCCGCGTAGGCGCAGCAGACGTTGTCCTCGCCCTGTAGCGGGCAGGGCAGAGGCGGCAGAGCGGTGTCGCCGCGCGTGCGCGATGCGATCGCTTTCGAATTCGCCGTTGCGAGGTCGTGAATTCGCTGCTGTTCCACGTGCGATCGGTTCTGGCGGAGATCGGCGGCAATCGCCAGTGCCTCGGGCGCTGTTAATCCGATCATACCTTGACCCGTTTCAGGGCACGGCACGATACGTTCCAGTTCTGCCTGGCGCGCCAACGGTAGCATCGCATCGACGGCGCGCTCCTCCAATTCCCTCGCCAGTTGGACGGCCGTGGCGGCGGTGCGTTCGGCTGCCAGTCGATTTCGAGCCAGTTCTTCGGCGGTGGTTGCTGCCCATTGCCGAAGCGGATCGCCATGCACAAAGGGCGGCCGCCAAGCCACCACCTCGTTGCCACGCTTCGTCATGTCCTGTTGTCCCCAGAACGCCGCCCGAAGGAAGACCGCTATCGCGAGCACCGACACCACGGCGAGTGCGACGACCAAGCTGACCAGCACGATAGGTAACATGACCGCCTCCTGGTTTGAGTCCTGGGACTCCGGGGTTGGAATTATCCGTTTGGCTGCGCCCTGATAATGGGCGCGCGGGGCGCTCCCTTCTTCGCATCCGTTGACGAAACGTGTGCAATTCTTGTTGGCCTGCGAACTCCGGCGAAGGTGCCCGGCGCATCGGCGTGAGTCGGAAACGGGCGCGGCTTGAAGCCGCGTTAACGCCGTGACTCCACCGGACCTTCCATCTCGGCCAGCGTCGTCGCCGCCTGCTCCCATGCGGTCGTCGCCTCGTTGATCTGATCGACGATGGTGCTGAGCTCGCGGTTGAGGTGATGAAACTTGCCTTTGTCGGCGTACGTTTCCGGTGCCTCCAGCTCGGACGTGATTTCCGACTGCTTGGCCTCGAGTTCGACCACGCGCTTTTCGAGCTGGCCGACCTGCTCCCGGAATTTCCGCACTTCGTTCGGGCTCGGCCGTTTCACCGCGGGTGAAATGTGCTTGCCGTTCGGCGCCACCGCGGCCGCGGCGTTCTGTTTCGGCCGGGCGTCCGTGAAGCTGGCCGTGAGCGCGGCGCGGGCATCGCCCGCGCGCGACTTATCGAGATAATAGTCGTAGTCGCCCGCGTAGGGCGTGAGCCGGCCGCCATGGACGTGCAGCACGTTCTGCGCGACTTCGCGGATGAAATGCACGTCGTGGCTGATGAAGATGAGCGTGCCCTCGTAGTTCTTGAGCGCACCGATCAGCGCGTCGATCGACGGGATGTCGAGATGCGTGGTCGGCTCGTCCATCAGCAGCAGGTTCGGCGGATTCACCAGGATTCGCGCGAGCGCGAGCCGCGATTTTTCGCCGCCGGAGAGGACCGTCACCGGCTTGTGCACGTCGTCCTTCCGGAAGAGGAACGCGCCCAAAATCGCGCGTGCCTGCTGCTCGGTGAGCTGGTTCTCGTTCGTGCGCAGCTCCATCACATTCTCGAACACCGAAACCTTCGGGTTGAGGTTGTCGAGCCGGTGCTGGGCGAAGTAGCCGACCCGCACGTTGCTGCCCACCTCGCGTTTGCCGCCCTGAATCGGAATCGTTTCCGAGAGAATCTTCAGCAGGGTCGACTTGCCGGCGCCGTTGGGACCGACGAGCACCATCCGCTGGCCGCGTTCCGCCGTGAAATTGAGATCCCGATACACGACATGATCGCCGTAGGCCTGCTGCACGTGCTCGAGCTCGATCACCTTGCGGCCGGAGCGCGGCGGCTGCGGAAATTTGAAATGAATCCGCTTCAGCTCCTCCGTCGGCTCCTCGATGGCGACTTCCTGGAGCCGCTCGATTTGCTTCTCCTTCGACTTGGCGCGCGAGGCGAGGGAAGCCTTCGCGCCGAAGCGATCCACGAACTTCTGGAGGTGCGCGATCTCGCGCTGCTGGTTTTTGAAGAGCGCCGCCTGCTGGGCCTTGCGGTCCTCCTTCTCCTTGATGAACGCGTCGTAATTGCCGTGGTAGTAGTGCAGCGTGCCGGCGCGCAACTCGAGCATGCCGGTGCACAGCGCGTTGAGGAACGCACGGTCGTGCGAAATCACGACGAGCCCGCCAGGATACCGCGTCAGGTAGTCCTGGAACCAGAGCAGCGCCTCGAGATCGAGATGGTTGGTCGGCTCGTCGAGCAGCAGCAGCGCCGGCTCGGCCACGAGCAGCCGGGCGAGATGCGCGCGCATGACCCAGCCGCCGGAGAACGACCTGGCCGGCTTGTCGGCTTCACCTTCCTTGAATCCGAGGCCGGCCAGGATCTTCCGGGCGCGGGGCTCCAGCGTGTAGTCGATGTCGAATTCATCCTCGTCCGGCTCGAGCTTCTTCCCGCTCGTGGCCATCTGGAGAATCGTCTCATTGCCGGCCGGTGCGCTTTCCTGCGGCAGAAACCCGAAGTCCGCGCCGCGCTCCCATTCAATGGTGCCGGTGTCGGGCTTCTCCTCGCCGAGGATCAGACTGAACAGGGTGGTCTTGCCGGCACCGTTGGGGCCGACAAACCCGAGCCGATCGGTGCGCGCAATGAACAGCGACACGTCGCTGAACAGCGTGCGCGTGCCGTAGGACTTGGATACATCGGCCAGAGTGAGCATCGAAACCGCCCAAAACACCGACTTCCCTGCCGGTCGTCAACCATCCGCTTCAGATCGTTTCATGTGTCGATCGGCCCGCCATATTCGGGTGGGATCCCACGGGGTGCCGCCGCCGCCGCAATCATGTGATGGGTGCCAGCTTTGCGGCCAGTCGACCTCGTGGCTTAGCGTGCTGCGGTCAGCGCGATGCAGCCGGCGACGGCGAGCACGCCACCCACGATGGCGCGCTTCGGCGGCCGGTCGCCTTCGAGCCAGAACGCGATCGGAATCGCGAGCAGCGGTGCGGTCGCCACGATTGGCAGCACGATGCCGCTGGGTGTCGTCGCGAGTGCCCATTGATAGCAGCTTACGCCGACCACGGGACCCGCGATTCCGTTGGCCAGCATCCAAAGGTATCCGCGCCGACGCTCCGCGACCGGCGGAAGTTCAGGCGAGGGGATTCGGCGCAGCAATCCCAGGATGACAAACCACAGCCCGACGAAAACCAGCCCGGCGAGAATCCGATGATACGCGGCCGTGAGCCCAAACAGCGCGGTGTGCGCCGATTCACCGGCGGCATCCGCGACGGTCACGCCTTTGCGGCTGACGAGCGCACCGAAACCCTGGCCGCAGGCGGCCACGAACCCGAAGAGAAAACCGATCGCGCGCACTTTCACCCGCGGCGGATTTTTCCGGCTGGGCGTGATCGCCACCGCCACGCCCGCGAGGATCAGACCCCCCCACATCACCTGCAGTGCGGTTAATCGCGTGCCGAGCCAGAGCCATTCGCCGAGCGCGGCGAGCGGCGCCGCCAGGCATTGCGTCATCAGCACCGTGATTCGCGAGCCGAGTAGCGGCAGCGCGGCGAACACCCCGAGGTCACCGATCCCCATCCCAATCACGCCGCTGAGCATGAACCACCCCACGCTTGCGCTCGTGAACCCGTACCCCAGCGTGTGCGCCAGGAGTCCGAGTACCGAGGCCGCAATCATCAACCGGCCAAGATTCGCCTTTACGGGTCCCAGCCGCCGAATGCTGTGGCTGGCGCAGGTGGTGGTGAGCGCGAAACAGAACGCGGCCAGGAATGAAGCGAGCATCGCGGAGCGCGCGCATTCGCGGGCCAATGCTTCGCCAGCGCAAGCCGGTTCACGGCAAACGGTTGAATGCGCCGGTGCCGCTCCGCTCAAAACCGGCGCAAAACGGCTGCAATCAGAGGAGAAGACCCCATCCGGGCGCCGTTTTGGGCCGGGTTCCCTGTGGTTGAATAATTTTGTGCTTCTGCGGCGGCAGCTACTTTCTCAACGTGATCCGTTATGAAAGCGAAACGCCAGTCGAAGCGCCCCGAGGACACCAATGCCGCGCTGGCGGCGAAGAAGGGCGCGGTGTCGCGGTTCATCGCCCGGAATTATCGCCACTTCAACGCCGCGTCGCTGCTCGATGCGGCGAAGGGTTTTGAAACGCACCTGGGGGCGGGTGGCCGGATGCTTGTGACCATTGCTGGGGCCATGTCGACGGCGGAGCTCGGCATCTCGCTGGCGGAGATGATTCGCCGCGACAAGATCCATGCGGTGGTCTGCACCGGCGCGAACCTCGAGGAGGACGTCTTCAACCTGGTGGCGCACGACTACTACGAGCGCGTGCCGCATTACCGGCAACTGTCGTCGGAGGACGAAGAGGCCCTGCTCAGCCGGCACATGAACCGCGTGACCGACACGTGTATCCCGGAAATGGAGGCGATGCGGCGGATCGAGGCGGCGGTGCTGGAAGAGTGGGTGGCGGCGGACCAGGCGGGCGAGCGGTACTTCCCGCACGAGTTCATGTATCGGGTGCTGCGCAGCGGAAAGCTGAAGAAAAGCTACCAGATCGATCCGAAGAATTCCTGGGTGCTGGCGGCCTGCGAAAAAAACCTTCCCATCCTGGTGCCGGGCTGGGAGGACGCTACGCTCGGCAATATGTACGCCGCTGCCGTGATTCGCGGCGACGTCAGGAATGTGCACACGGTCCGCACGGGCATCGAATACATGACGTGGCTGGCCGACTGGTACACAAAGAACGCGAAGCTGCTGCCCAATCGCGAGGGCTCCATCGGGTTCTTCCAAATCGGCGGCGGCATTGCGGGCGATTTCCCGATTTGCGTCGTGCCCATGCTGCACCAGGACCTCGAACGGATGGGAATTCCACGATGGGGATATTTCGCGCAGATCAGCGACTCAACCACGAGCTACGGCAGCTATTCCGGCGCCGTGCCCAACGAAAAAATCACGTGGGGCAAACTCGGGCCCACGACGCCGAAATTCGTGATCGAAAGTGATGCCACGATCGTTGCGCCGCTGATCTTCGCCTGGGTGCTCGGGCAGTAATCGGAATTCGGTTCAGGGTTCTGAGTTCTGAGTTTTGGGTTCTGGGTTTCGGGTTTCGCGTTTCGAGTTCATCGGGATTCGGAGCGGGCGTTTTGAGTTTTGGGCATTGCGCGGTTAGTTGGGCGCTTCCGAGAGGAATGGACCGTGCGCTGTCTGAACCTGGAACTCGGAACGCGGAACGTTGCGGTCCGAAAACGCAAAACCCGAAACCCGAAACCCGAAACCCGAAACCGAAATGCCGAATGCCCTCGCCGGCGAAAAATCGCCCTACCTGCTCCAGCACGCCAGCAACCCGGTCGAGTGGCTGCCGTGGGGTGAGAGGGCGTTCGCGAAGGCCCGCGCGGAGCAAAAGCCGATTTTCCTGAGCATCGGCTACTCGACCTGCCACTGGTGTCACGTGATGGCGCACGAGTCTTTTGAAAACGAGGCTATTGCGAAGATCCTGAACGAACACTTCGTGCCGGTGAAGGTGGATCGCGAGGAGCGGCCGGACGTCGACAAAGTGTATATGGCCTACGTGCAGGCGATGACCGGCCACGGAGGCTGGCCGCTGAGTGCGTGGCTCACGCCGGAGCTGAAGCCGTTTTATGGCGGGACCTATTTTCCGCCGGACGAGCGTCACGGCCGCCCGGGGTTTCCCGGGCTGCTGCTGGCGATTGCGCGAGGATGGAAGGACCAGCGCGAGCAGCTGCTGGCCGAAGGCGAGCGGGTGCTGACCGCGTTGCGGGATTATTACGCCGGCAAACGCGGCGAAGAGAACACCGTGAAGCCGGCCATGGAAACACGGGAGCAATCGCTCGTCGAGGGCGCCAGCAAGGCGTTCGAAAAGGGTTTCGAGTATTTCTACGAGGCGTTCGACGCGACGCATGGCGGGTTCGGCGGCGCGCCGAAATTTCCGCGCGCCTCGAATCTGACGTTCCTGATGCGGGTCGTCGCCCTCCAGGGGCGCGACAGCCAGATGGGCGGCGAAGCGGTGAAAATGGTCTCGGCCACGCTCCAGGCGATGGCGCGCGGCGGCATCCACGATCACGTGGGCGGCGGGTTTCACCGCTACTCGGTGGACGAGACCTGGTTTGTGCCGCACTTCGAAAAAATGCTGTATGACCAGGCGCAGATCGCGGTCAACTGCCTGGAGGCCCGGCAGGCAACGGGCGACGAGCGGTTCGCCTGGCTCGCCCGTGACATCTTCGACTACGTCGAGCGCGACCTCACCAGCCCGGAGGGTGCGTTCTACACGGCCGAAGATGCCGACAGCCCGCTTCCCGATCGCGCGGCCGGCGGCGACGGGCCCGGGCACGCCGAGGGCGCGTTTTATGTCTGGTCAGCGGTGGAACTGCGCCGCGTACTCGCCGCGGATTTCCCGTTCTTCGCGTGGCATTTTGGCATCGAGGAAAATGGCAACGTGCCGGCGCAGCTCGACCCGCAGGCGGAATTCCGCGGCAAGAACATCCTCCACCAGCGCCGCTCGCTGCTCGATACCGCCAGGAAATTCTCGCTCACGCCGGAAACGGCGAACGAGCGGTTGATGGCGAGCCTCGCGAAATTGTCGCACGTGCGCGCGCAGCGGCCGCGGCCGCATCTCGACGACAAGGTTCTGACCGCCAACAACGGGTTGATGATTTCCGCGCTCGCGCGGGCCCATCAGGTGCTGGGTGACCTCCGCGACCCGCAACCGCTTACCCGCGACGACAGCGCGGGCGAGGAACCGGCGCCGCTGCCAGCGAGTGCGGCGCCGGCGCGATCATTTCTCGAACGGGCCGAGCGGGCGGCTGCGTTCATCGAACGTGAACTCTACGATCGCGAACGCGGCGTGTTGTTCCGCGCCTGGCGTCACGGACGTGGAACCGCGGAGGGCTTTGCGGAGGATTACGCGTTCCTCGTGCAAGGACTGCTCGATCTTTACGAGGCCTCCTTCGACCTGCGTTGGCTGCAATGGGCCGATCGGCTGCAAGTGAAAATGGACGAACTGTTTTGGGACGAGGCGGCCGGGGGATACTTCAATTCTGCCGCGAATGACGCGAGTATCGTGCTGCGGCTGAAGGAGGACTACGATGGCGCCGAGCCGGCCCCCAGCAGTGTCGCCGCCCTGAACCTCCTGCGACTCGCCGCGATGCTGAACGATGACGCCCGGCGTGAACGTGGACGGGCGACCCTGGTCGCCTTCCAATCGCAGTGGGGGCGCGCGGCCCACGCTGTGCCGCAGATGCTCTGCGCCCTCGAACTGGCGCTGGAGCCGCCGCGTCATGTCGTCCTGGCCGGAAATCCGGCCGCACCGGAGTTTCAGGCGCTCACGGCCGTGTTGCACGAACGGCCTGGCCCGCGCCGTATCCTCCTCGGCGTGACGACAGTCGAGGCGCAGTCGTGGCTTGGGCAGCGGGCCCCCTGGCTGGCGGAAATGCGGGCACGGGACGGTCACACCGCGGCGTACGTCTGCGAGGAATACGCCTGTCAGGCGCCGGTATCGGAGCCGGAAGAGTTGCGGCGGCTGATTGGGTAGATCGGGCGCCCAGCTCTCAAGTTCATGCGGCAAAGAGCAAAACCGCAGGAGCGGTTTTGCCCAAGCCGGGAAATGCTCAAGGGCTCCACCCCCGGGTGTTACCCACGAACAGGCTGTGTTGTCGGCGCAGAGTGGAGGGTGAAATTTCCCGGCTAGGGGGTTGCCGATCTTGCCGGTGGGTGTTTTTCGACATTGCGCCGCGCTGCGCAAAGGCGGATTAACATGCCGCGTCGTGAAAATTCTCGCTGTTGAAGACGATGCCGTGGCCCGCGCCGTATTGCGCCAGGCATTGCGGCGCCTCGGCCACGATGCCGTCGAAGCCCACGACGGCGAGGCGGCGTGGGAACTCCTGCAGCACGAGCCGGTGCGTGTCGTGGTCAGCGACTGGACGATGCCGCGCTGTGACGGACTCGATTTGTGCCGGCGGATCCGCGGCCGCGTCCGGGCGGACTACATTTATTTCATCCTGCTCACGAGCCGCGATGCCTCGAATGAAAACCAGACCGCCGCGGCCGACGCCGGGGTCGACGACTTCCTGACCAAGCCGCTGGACCTGCCCGAACTCTGGACGCGATTGCGCGTGGCGGAGCGTATCCTGAAATATACGACGCAAGTGCGGCAGCTGGAGGAAATGCTCCCGATTTGCTCCTACTGCAAAAAAATCCGCGACGACCAGAACTACTGGCAGCAATTGGAAGGCTACATCAGCGAGCGGACGGGCAGCGACTTCAGCCATTCCGTCTGCCCGGATTGCTACACGCGCATCGTACTGCCGGAACTGGCGGAGATGCGCGCCGCCACGCCAAAATCCACCCCATCCGTTGAACGAAGAACTTAACCGGCTGGAGGAAAAAATTGCCTATCTCGAGCGGCACGTGCTCGAGCAGGACAAGGTGATGCTCGATCTGGCGGAGCAGATCGGGAAACTCCGCCGCGAGATTGGGCGATTGCGCCACGCGGACTCGAGCGCCGCGCCTTTCGGGTCCGGTGAAGCCGCACCGGAAGAGCCGCCGCCACCGCATTATTGAACTGAGAGGCACGCTGCGTTGGGCATGACCGGGTGTGGTTGCCGTCATCCGGACCAGGCGGCTTGGCCGTCGGGGCGGCAATGTTATCGCTACGCGCCCGGCGCCGCCGTTCCAGCACGCGGCACGTCATCGCCGATCTTCGGTATCTCCGGTTTTGCGTCGGCCGTCAGCGCTTCGCTCACGACTGTGCCGATCCGCAACCACTCGTCGTAATTGAGGAAGCGGGTCGCTCCGGCCGCATTTGCTTCCAGCGACCGATTGATGCCGGACACCATGATGATGGGGACCGCCGGATTTGCCTTCCGCAGGAGCGACACGAGCGTCACCCCGTCCACTTCGACGGCGCGATGGGTGACAATCGCATCCAGTCCGGGTGTGGCCGCCATCAGGATCGCGGCATCCGCATCCTGGGACTCGTGGATCACTGCCTGCGGGAACTTCCGCAGCAGGGTTTTCACCAGCAGGAAACGGCTGTCAGCGTTATCGTCGATGACGAGAAACTTGCGGTGGCGGGGCATTGGTCCGAACAAATGTGGCGCGTCGCGTAGCAATCGCTACGTCGACGATCCATTCCGCGCAATTGAAACCATTCGGCAAATACGACGAAACTGCCGGAAACTGAACTAGGGAAATTTCCGGGCTCCCCGGGCCAGTGCAAATTGCATTTTATGGTCAGGCCTGCGCTGGTTTCGGCCGACTCGATGGCGCCGGTTGTTCGGCGAGTAAGGACGCAACTTGAGCCGGCGCCGTCCGATTTAACGGTGCCGGTTCCGCCGAACTGGTGATCAAAACGTGGCGGTGACTTCCTGCTGGTGGCCGGGATCGAGCGCCTGCGCGCCGAGCGCCGCGCATTCCTGCTCGTCGTTCTTCAACAGTTTGAAGCGGACGGGTTGAGTCGCGTCGTTGGTTTCCCAGCGCCACTTGCCGATCGAGACAAATTGCAGCGGCACGCCCTTGTCCCAGCTCAACCCGGGTCCCTGCCCGCGAATAAAGAGCCGGTTGCCGATTCCGATGTACGCGGTCACGACGAGCCGGGTGGCGCCGTCGGAACTCAGGACGCGTTCGACGACCCCGGCGGCAGGCAATCCGTCGTCGATCCCAAGGCCCAAGTCCTCCGTCTCCACCGCCGCGGGTTTCGCAGCGCGTTTTTTATGGCTCGATGCCGGCTTCGCAGCGGTGTCGGCGGCTGGCGGCGATGACTCGACCGCGACCGCCGCTGGCGCCGCGGTCGAAACGGGCGTGGGCTCGCCATTGGGACCCGCATGCGCATGGCCCGAGCCATGTCGATTAAAGGGCTCGGTCGTCCCGGGAGCCACCGGCGTCACTTCAGGGATGCTTTCAACCGGCACGGGCGGCGGTTCGATCGGGGCGGCCGCCGTGACCTCTGGTGAGGGTTCTTCGCGTCGTGGTTTTCGCGTCCGTTTCGCCGGGCCGGCGGCTTCGGCCGGTGCGGCCGGTTCAGGTGCAGCCGCCGGTGCGGCCGCGGACGGCGCGGCACCCTCGCGGTGATGTCCCGTTGCGGGTGACTCGATGGCGGCGGCAGGGCCGGCCGCCGGCGCCGCCGGGCCGGGATTTTCCCACCGCACGGTCCTATCCCCGGCGGTCGCCAGGATGGCCGAGATCTTCGCCGTCGCGTCGCGGGCAATCCGTTCGGCCACCGCTGCGCCCGCCGCCGAGAGCTTCGCCTCGATTTCGGCGAGCGCGGCCGCCTTCGCTGACTCCAAATTGCGGATACCAGTGCCGGCGTTCTCGCCCACGTGGCGAGCGGCCTCCACGCGGGCCTGCGTGAGCGCCTGCTCCGCCGCGGCCTGGGCCTTGCCGATTGCGTTCGCGGTGCCCAGCGCGAGCTTGTTCAGCGCCTCCGTCGCCCCCGAAAGATGCTGCCGCGTGGCGGCCTCGAGCTTCGCCAGTTCGGCGACGGTGCGGGCGACCTTGTCGCACGCCGACTCGAGCCGCTCGGTTTCCGCGCTGCGCAACGCCGCGAGCTCCTTCTCGAGCTCCTCCTTCTCCGCCACGTCCGCGTTGGCGAGCTGGCCCTGGAACTCGGAGATTTTTTCCTGCAGCCGGTGGGAAAGTTGCTCGGCCTGCTTGAGGTTCTTGTGCGCAAGCTCGGCGATTTCGTGCAGGCCGCTGGTTGCGATGCTGATTTGCTCGGCGGACGCACTCACCGTCTGCGCCAGCGCCTCGATCGCGCGCTGCCGGTCGTCGAGCACCTCGTTTTTCTGCCGTTCATAACGGAGGATGAGCGGCACCAGCGCGACAATCGTGCCGGTGATGACGCATGCGACGATCGCCAGCACCGCCGTGGTCGACATCGGCGTGCCACTCTGGCTGGCGATCATCCACGCCGCGCCGAGGAGCGCCAAATCCATGGTGAAAAAAATCCAGAGCGGAACTTTCGGATTCGTATCGGATGAATTCATGGGCTGGGCCGGCCGACGCTCCCCGCGGTCGCCATCCGCCTTCGTTCCCATTCGGCGCACGAGAGGCTCTGGCAGACCACGTGGCGCGACTTGCGGCGGGGACAGTTTGTGCGCCGCCGCGCCGTGCGGCACAAGGGAAAAGGCGGAAATTCAAAATCCGAAGTTGTCCCGCGCCCGTACCGCGAGCAGCTTCGGCCCGCGCGATGAACCCTTCCGAATTCCTGCGCATCGAACGCGAAAGTCATGACGGCTCGCGGCACTATGTTATCCATACGCGGGATCCCAGATTCTCGCTCGAACTGACCCCGGATGCCGGGGCCCCCGATCAGGTTGGCCGCGGCGTGATCAAGCGGATCCACGTGCCCAATTCATGGGCGGGCGACTACACCAAGTATTCGAAATTCATCAACGCCGCGCAGGAGTTCTTCGCCGCGTCGTTCATCGAGCCGGTTTCAAAGACCGAGATGAAGCGCTTCGCGCTGTAGCAGCCCGCGTTCGCCACCGTTCGGCCGGTGCTCGCGTCTTGCGGTCACGCAGTGTTTGCGGCAGGTGCTCGAATCACGAGTTCACGCGGGCTAGGGCAAAACCGCGGCGGTTTTGCGGTTTGCCGGGACTCTTCGAGGATGAAAAGGTCGAAAACGCATGCGACTACGCGGCGATGTAGTCACGGGTCGGGGTGCTATTCGTGCCGGAGGCAACCCAGCGCGAAAGGCATGACGAGCCGTGCGGCTGGCGACCCCCAGCTCCTCCGACCCTCCGTCCCTCCGCTCCTCTGCTCCTCTGCTCCTCCGCTCCTCCGCTCCTCCGGCGATCCGACCCTCAGCTCTTGAGCATCGATTCCAGCAGCGGATTCAGGGGAAACGGACTATGGGCAGCGACACCGCGGCGTCGAGGTGGCTTTATTTCGCTGCCGGCGCGGTCACGGTTCCCGTCGGCGCGGGACGACGTTGCCGCAGCAGATTGTCGGCGGTGTAGAGCGCGAGCCCAGCCCAGATGAATCCAAAGCTGATGCTCCTCTGGCGGGAGAACGGCTCGTGATACATCCAGATGCCAAGCACGAGTTGCACGCTCGGCGCGATGTATTGTAACAGGCCCAGGGTCGAGAGCCGGATCCGCCGCGCGCCATAAGCGAACAGCAACAGCGGCACGGCGGTGATCGGTCCGGCGCTCACCACCAGCACGTGCGTGATGCCATCAACGTGACCGAGCGCGCCGCGCCCGTGAAATTGCAGCCAGAGCAGATATCCGAATGCCAGCGGAGTCAGCAGCAGTGTTTCGACCGTCAGCCCGGACAGCGAGCCGAGCGGCGATCGTTTCCGCAACAGGCTATACGCGCCCCACGACCCCGCCAGCGTCAGCGCGATCCACGGTGGCCGCCCGAGTTGCGCGATCATCAACACCACGCCGCCTGCCGCGCACGCGATGGCGAGCCATTGCGCGGGCCGCAGATGCTCATGCAGGACAAAGCGGCCGACCGCGACGTTGACCAGAGGCACGAGAAAATAGCCAAGGCTGGTCTCGATGACATGGCCAGTGTTCACGCCCCAGACGTACACGAGCCAGTTGATCGTCAGCAGCGTGGCGCTGAGGAGATTGATCCCAATCGAACGGCTGCTGCGCAGCGCCGCGACGATCGGTTTGAACTCACCCTGCGCGCGTGTCAGCGCGAGCAGGAAGAACAGCGACCAAACGTGGCGGTGCGCGATCAGTTCGACCGGGTCGACCTGGACGAGCTGCTTCCAGTAGATCGGTACCAGCCCCCAGAGGAAATAGCACAACGTCGCGGCGAGCGCACCGCGGGCGGCGATGGCATTGGATTCAGCGGAGGACACGGGGCATCATTCCCTCTGGTCCGGCGGCGGATGACGTGCGTAGTGCTTGCGAGTGCGCCGCACGATTTCATCGGCGCGGCGCAGCGCCGTCACGATCAGCGGCCGAAGCTACGGCCTGGCTCCGCGGCTGAAATTGTAGCGCTCGCGAAATTCGCTCTCCGCCTGCGAGCGCGCCGCATCGGCGGCGACACCCTGGCCGGCGAGCTCACCGGCACGTTTCTCGACCCAGCGGCGGCGAAAGTTTTCCTCGATCTCGCTGCTGATCGCGGAGCTCTCCTTCGGCTTTTTCGATTTCCTGAACATGTTGCAGCCCGTGGTGAGCACCATGGCAGTGGCGAGTGCGGACAAAATGAGACGACGGATCATGTGAGGGCTGGCGAACGTGGCCAGCGGGACGACCGACCGCGAGGGAAAGTTTCAAGTTTCCGCGGTGGTGACGCAGTTCGGCACCGTCACCGGCGCAGCGGTCGGTCTTGGGCGACGCCGGCCTGGGTGCAACCCTGCGGTCTGATACGGGGTAATGGAGCAATGGAATGTGCCCGGAGGGGAGACCCCGCGCGTTCCGAGGCATCGCTTGCTCCGGCGGCCCCCCGGATTTGCCATCGTCGCAATCGTGACATTTTCGGATCCGAATTGGGATTTTCATTACCTGCGCGGAGCCACCGAAACCGAGTTAACGACTTTTTGGTTTCGCGCTCGTCACAAAATGCTCTTTGCTCCTGCCCATGAGTGACGAGCAACCGCCGCCCCCTGCGCTGCGCCTGAAACCGCGGCTACGTCCGGCTGAAGCCGAACCCGGAGCCGCCACTCCCGCTTCACCCTCGTCCGCTCCGGCCGCCCCGATTCCGACGGTGCCGCCGCCTGCCCCTGCTTCGCCCGGGGAAACCGCCGGCTCGGCGGAAGCCCCGAAAATCCGGCTCAAGCCGCGGCTGATGACCGATGCCGCAGCTGCCAGCGCGCCGGCCGCATCGAGTTCTTCAAGACCGCCCGTCCCCGCCTCGACGCCCGAGAGCGCCGTGACTCCACCAGCTCCAGCCGCGCCAGTTCCCGTCCCAGCGTCGCCCCCGCTGCCGCCGACAATTCCCGCCGCGTCCGCCGCGCCTGACGTTGCTCCGGTTGCGCCAGCACCGTCGCCGATACGGCTGAAACCCCGCGTGGCTCCGCCGACCTCGACGGGCGCACCGGCGTCTGCTCCGACCATTCCGCCTGCGCCTCCGACCGCGTCGCCGCCTCCGCCGCCGGCAATCAAGTTTCCGCCGCCGCCGATGCCCGCGCCCGGCAATCCACCCGCGCCCGCTGCACCCGCGGCAATGGTGGCACCGACTCCAGAACCCGCTTCCTCAGCGGCGGCTGAAGAAGCGCCGAAGTTCAAGTTGAAGCCAAAAGTGGCGGCTCCGCCCGCGCCGGCTGGAAACGTTCCACCAGCTGTTCCCGCCGCTGGCGCACCGCCACCGCCGCCCGTTCCGGCATCTTCGCTGCCGACGGTAATCGGAGGCCTGCCGATCCGGCCGCCCGCAGGTGCTCCGCCACCGCCCGTGCCGAAACCGGCGCCGCCGCCATTCCCGGTGGTTGCGCCGCCCGCACTCGCGAAGGGTCCGCCGCCAGTGCCGGCTCCTCCACCTACCGCGGCACAAATCCAGGCGGCCGTCCCGAAGCCGACAAGGTCAAAGCGTCCGCTGATCCTCGGTGGGATCGCCGCGGTCGTGCTGCTGGGCGGTGGCTTTTTTGCCTGGAATACTTTCATGGCGCCGGCCGTGCCGCCTCCACCGCCAACGAAACAGAAAACGGCGACACCAACGGCGGCGACTCCGAAAGGCACGGCGCCCGCTCCAACTGCTGCCACTCCCCCGGCGACGCCTTCCGAGACGTTGAACAACCTGGCGCATGCTCCCGCCAATGCCGTCAACAAAGCGAAGGACGCGGTCAACGCGCGCGCCGCGAGTGGCCAATCGTCGGTTGACCCGGTAACCGATCCCGCCGCCAAGTCCGCCGCCGCGCAACCCGCGGCGACTGCCAGTACCGGATCGACGGGAGTCGCGTCCCTCTCTCCCGGCGTTTCCGCCACGACCGCGCTCGACGCGGTTCCGGACGCCAGCGCGGCATTTCGCTCATTTGTGGCGAACGCCAAAATCGGTGGAGTGGTCGCGGCCAGGGCGGGCCGGCCGCCGGTTGCCATCATCAACGGCCGGCTCGCCCGGGCCGGCGACCTGGTCGAGGCCAATCTCGGCATCATCTTCTTTTCCGTCGACGACGAGAAAAACCAGGTGATCTTCAAGGACAAGGCGGGCGCCACGGTCGCGCGGCGGTTCTGAACCGGCGCGGTTCTGGGTTCCCAGTTCTGGGTTTTGGGTTCTGGGTTCTGGGTTCTAATGTCGGCTCGGTTCTCTGAGCATCCGATCATCTGGTCATCTGACCATCAGATCATCTGCGTCACCGCCCACCGACTCACCGATTCACCGACTACCTCACCACACTTCGACCGGTCCTTTCGGGACGGGAATGCCTTCGCGATCGAGCGCATCCTCGCGACCGAGCGGCCGGAGAAAAGAGGGGACGAGCGGCGCGGGCGCGTACTTCGGCAGCAGGTTGCCTTGTTCATCGCAGAACTGCGCGCGCCACTGGAGGTATTCCGCGATGGCTGCCTCGAAGTCGGAGCGGCTCGTGATGGTGATGATTCGCTGCTTGAACGGCTTCGAGGGGCCGAACCGCCGGGCATACCACGGCGCGACCTTCCGAAAAAGTCTCGCGCCGTGCGGCTCGCCATAAAATTCGACATAGCGCTCGAAGTGACGCCGCATGACGCGCAGGCGCTCGGCAAAATCCGGCTCTGGCAGGAGTTCTCCCGTCCGCAGAAAATGAAGCGTCCGCCGAAAAATCCACGGATCGTAGAACGCCCCGCGACCAATGCTCACGCCCGCGCAGCCGGTCTCATCGATCATGTGCCGCGCCCCCTCGGGCGTGGTGACATCGCCGTTGCCGATCACCGGAACCGAGCGGACTGCTTCGACCACCGCACGAATCCCGGCGAGATTGACGCGCCCCGCGAAACCCTGGGCCCGCGTGCGCCCGTGGACGAAAATCGCGGCGACGCCGGCATCCTCCAGCGCGCGCGCCAAATCCGGCGCGGTGAGATTCTCCTCATCCCAGCCGAGCCGCATCTTCGCGGTCACGGGAATCTTCACCGCTGCGATCATCCCGCGCACCAGCGCCGCGGTTTTGGCAAACTCGGTCATCATCGCGGACCCGCCGCCAATCTTCACCACCTTGCGCACGGGGCAGCCCATGTTGATGTCGACCGATTCGGCGCCGAGATCCTGACCCATCATGGCGGCATCGCGCATCTCCTCCGGCACGGCGCCGAACAGCTGAATGGCGAGCGGCCGATCGTCGGGCGCGGAGGCGACGAGCTTCAGCGCAGTGGGATTTCGCTCCAGCAATGAGCGCGCGTTGACGAGGTCCGTTGTCGCCCAGCCGAGTCCGCCGAGTTCCCGCAATGTGAGCCGCATGGGCAGGTTGGTGTAACCCGCCAGAGGCGAGAGAAACAGATTCGAGGAGAGTTCGTAAGGTCCCAGGCGCACGCGGCTTCATCAATGCCCGGTGCGTGCGCGGGTTCAAGTGCCGCGGGCGAATCGCGGGTGAGCCGATGACGTTGCATTTCTTCGCGGCCGCGTCCGGGGTAACCCGTTCACTCCATCGCCCGGAGTTTTTCTCGGGCTGCGTCGCGAGATCCGCGGGAACTCCATCGGAGATTTTCGGACTGGGGATGGGCAATTACCCGGGCCGCGGTCGCGGCGAATTGCCGGGCGTTTGGGGGTTGAAGGCATTTCGCTTATGCCGCGTATTTGTAGAACCCCCCAAGCACCAGCGTTTGCCTTGTTTGGGGCAGCTCACTTTCGCCTCTTTCAATGAGTTTTGTTCCCATACCTCAGTTCGCCGTGCTCCGCTCGCGCTGCTTTGCCGCTCTTTGCCGATGGCTCGCCCGTCGCATGGCTGAGGACGCCAAGGCCGCCGCCGTGTTCGTTTCGCCCGCCCCCCTCGCGGTCGCGCCGGCTCTCAGCCCCGCGGGTGTTTCGCCCCTTCGGCTGACGTATAAAAACCCGTCCGCCGTTCGGTAACGGCGCTGATGTTTCCGAATCACCGCGGTGGTTTCGCGCTCCACGCCATGCATCTACTTCATCTGGAAGATTCGGCCATGGACGCCGAGCTCGTTGGCCGGCTGATCCGTCGGGAGTGGCCGCAATGTTGTATCCAACATGTTTGCACGGCCACGGAATACCGCGCGGCGTTGAACACCGGCGGGTTCGACGTGATTTTGTCCGACTACACCATTCCCGGATTCGACGGCCTGGCGGCACTCGCGCTTGCCCGCGCCCGGCATCCGGCCACGCCGTTTCTGTTCCTTTCCGGCACGATCGGTGAGGAGCGCGCGGTGGAGGCCCTGAAACGCGGCGCCACCGATTATGTGATCAAGGACCGCCCGACGCGGCTCATTCCGGCCATCCGCCAGGCGTTCGCGCTGGTCGCCGAAGGAGAGCGCCGGCGTGAAATGGAGGAGACGCTGCGCCAGAATGAGGAGCGGTTCCGCCAAATCACCGAGAACGTGGCCGAACTGATCGCAGTCGTGAATCTCGACCGGCGGAGGGTCTATGTGAACCCCGCCTACGCGAAATTGTTTGGCGAGCCCGCGACTGAAACCGGGGCGGACGCGTTCCGCGAAGTCCACCCCGACGATCAGGCCCGGGCTCACGCCCTGTTTGAGCAAACGCTCGCCACGACCGACCGCCAGCGGAACGAGTATCGACTCGTCCTGCCGGACGGCGCCGTGCGGTACGTCGAATCGCATGCGAGCGCGTTGCGCGATGCCGACGGCGCGATCGTCAACGTGCTGCTGGTGTCGCACGATTTCACCGCCCGTCGCGATGCCGAGGCGCGGCTCCGCGAACAGGCATCGCTGCTCGATCGTGCCCGCGATGCGATCGTCGCCACCGATCTCCAGCACCGGATCACCTACTGGAACGCGAGCGCCGAGCGCCTGTATGGCTGGAAGGCGACGGAGGTACATGGCCGCCGCGTGGACGAGATCGGGCTGGGCTTCGATCCGGTGCGTTTTTCCGGCGCGCGCACCGAATTGTTGGACCGCGGCGAGTGGCGCGGCGATTTCCGGCTGCGCACGAGGTCCGGTGGCACCGTGTTGGTCGAGAGCACCTGGAGCCTCGTGGTCGAGAACGACGGCCGGCCACGCTCGATTCTTTACATCGACACCGATGTCACCGAGCGCAAGAAGCTCGAGACGCAGTTGCTGCGCGCGCAGCGGATGGAAAGTATCGGGACGCTGGCCGGCGGCATCGCGCACGACCTGAACAACGTGCTCACGCCGATTTTTATCGCGCTCGAGATGCTCGAGGCCAACGCGACGACCGCCGATGATCGGCTGCTGCTCGAGAAGACCAAGTCGAGTGCGAGTCATGGCGCCGAGTTGCTCCAGCAACTGCTCGCTTTTGCGCGCGGAACCGAGGGACGTCGGTCGCGGATAGAGCCGCGACTCGCGCTCGCCGAGTTGCAGCAACTGATTGGGCAGGGCTTGCCGCCGTCCGTCACGCTCAGTGTGCGTCATGACGATTCGCCCTGGTCCATCCAGGCGGACCCGACGCAGTTCAAGCAGGCGTTGCTCAATCTCGGCCTGAATGCGCGCGACGCGATGCCGGCGGGCGGCCAAATCGAAGTCATCACGCGCAATGTCCAGGTGGACGCGCCACTGGCCGAGGCTAATCCCGGCGTCCGGCCGGGACCGTATCTGCGCATTTCCGTCGTCGACACTGGGACGGGAATCCCGCCGGCGATTATCGAACAAATCTTCGATCCGTTCTTCACGACCAAGCCGGCCGGAAAGGGCACGGGTCTCGGCCTGTCGATGGTCGCGGGGATTCTGAAAAGCCACGGCGGTTTCGTGCAGGTCGAAAGCGAGGAAGGGAAAGGCACGACGTTTCACCTGCTGTTTCCGGCTCTCATCGAGAGCGGACCGCCGGCGCACGCGCTGGAGAAAACGGCCGCGACGGCGCGCGGAGAGGGCGAGGCGATTCTCCTGATCGACGACGAGCCGGCGGTGCGCGACACCCTGCAACTGCTGCTCCAGCGGGCGGGTTATCGTGTTTTCCCGGCGGAGGACGGCACCGCGGGGCTGCGCCAGTTCGCGGAACGCGAGCTGGAGATTTCACTCGTCGTGACCGACATGATGTTGCCCGACCAGATCGGCACCCAGGTCGTGCGCGCATTGCGCCAGCGCAGCGCGCAGCTGCCCATCATTGCGATCAGTGGAACGATGGCATCGGGGCACTTCAACGAACTGCTGCTGCTCAAGCCGCCGGTCGAGTGCCTGTCGAAGCCGCTCGCCCCCGCCACGCTGCTGGCTGCGATCCGCCGCGGGCTGGGCAACCAGCCCAGCGCCGTCGCGCCGAAGTAACCGGCCCACCCGGTCAGCCGCTCGTCACGCTATTCCCCTGGGAGCGCGGGCCTCCGGCCCGCAACCGCGCGGTCGCAAGAAAAGATCGCCGATGCACCCAACGACGAGCTGATCCGTCGCGCCCCGGATGCTGCGCCCTCCGTTTCACCGACTCACTGCTTCACCGCCTGTACAGCCGCTTTCATCCTTCGGATCGCTTCCACCAGCGTTACCCGCGGGCAGCCGAAGTTCAGCCGCACATGCGAACCCTTCGCGGCGCCGAACATGGCGCCGTCGCTCAATCCGACGCCGTGGTGCTCGAAATGAGCCGTCGGATTCGGATGCCCCAGCCCCGATACGTCCAGCCAAAGCAGATACGTCGCTTCGACGGGCGCCTCCACCTTCACGCCGGGCAGCTCGCGGGCGATCGTTTCCAGCAGGTAGTCGCGATTGCCGCGCAGGTACCCGAGCAGCGCCTGGCGCCACGCCTCGCTGTCACGGTAGGCCGCCTCGCACGCTGCATATCCGAGCGTGGTCACCTCGGCGACAATCCCGGCCGTGGCGCGGATGAACCGCGCGCGCCGCATTGGATCGGGAATGATCGCGATGGAGGTGCCAAGCCCGGGGACGTTGTAGGTCTTGCTCGGCGCCATCAGCGTGACGGTGCGCGACGCGATTTCGTCCGACAGCAATGCGGCCGGCACGTGCGGCAGCGTGGGCTCGAGAATCAGATCGCAGTGGATCTCGTCGGAACAGAGCACGAGATGGTGGCGCAGGCAGAATTCCGCCAATTGTTCCAGCTCCGCCTGCCGCCACACGCGGGCGAGCGGGTTGTGGGGATTGCAGAGGAAAAAGAGTTTCGTCTTTGGCGTTACGGCCCGCTCCAGCGCTTCCCAGTCGATCTGCCACTGCGCGGCCGCCAGCGCCCACGGTACCGTGACCGGCACGCGACCGCTGTTCCTGGGCGCCGTCATGAAGGGTGGATACACGGGGCCGAGCGTCAGCACCTCCTCGCCGGATCCGGCCAACGCCTGCGCCGTCACATTCAGCCCGACGACCAGCCCCGGCAGCCAAACCAGCCAGGCGGGATCGATTTTCCAGCCGTAACGCGTTGCCATCGCGGCGACGAACGCGTCGATCGTGGACTGCACCGGCCGCGCGTATCCAAAAACCCCATGCTCCACCCGTTCGTGCAGTGCCTGGATGATGGCCGGCGGTGATTTGAAATCCATGTCCGCGACCCACATGGGCAGCACGTCGCGGCCGGCATATTTCTGCCACTTCTGCGAGTCGGTGCCCGCGCAATTCACCGGCGTGTCGAAATCGAAGTTCGTCCCCATTCGGCCCCAGACCACCAAAAAGACCGTCCGCCGGCACGGTTAATCTTCGGCATAATGCCAGAAGACGCGGAAGACGTGGAAGACGGGAAGACATGGAAGACACTGGATTCCGACATCCGACCTCTGACGTCTGGCTTCTGGCCTCTGCCTCACGGCACTTCGTAGATTTCGACCAGCGTCTCGCCGGCGCTGCCGCCGACGCCGCTCACCTCCACCGTGTAGCTACCGGGCGCGAGCGTGGTGATCAGCATGGCGTCCCGGCTCGCGGTGTTGGCGATCGCAAACGCTCCCACCGCGGTCCCCGCGGCCGTGATTTGTGTGTCGCCGCCCCAGTTGTCATTGCCCGTGATTCGGACCGCACCGCTGAAGAGCGCAAGTTGCGGGTCTGCCATGACGCCGGTGAGGCCGAACGCAGCCAGTCCCGGACCGATCGCGCGGATGAGCACCGTGCGCGACGTGGCACCGGCGATGACAAAGCCGGCGGTCAGCGTTCCGCCGGCGTCGATTTGCTTGCGCACCGACACATTCACCAGCCGTGGCGTGGCGGCCGAGAAGCCTCAGCCCGGGTGGCAGCACGCCGCCAATCCGCCACGAACCACAGTTCGTGAGCTGCGTCACGGTAAAGGTGATCGGCGCGATCGGCTGTCCGAGCGTGAACGCGGCCGGTGCCGCCGGCGAAACTGCCAGCGCGGGCTGCGCGACGAGCGGAGCCGCGGAGGCAAATGCGGCCGCCATGATGAGCGCGGCTTTGAACCCGAGCGTAACCGACGCCACCGCGCCGACCACGAGCGCCCGCTGTTTCCCGCCCGATGGTTTGCCGGATGAGGATGGGTTGCGCGTGTTCATAGGCGGATGGAGTCGAGGTGAAACCGTCCCGCCCGCAGCGCGCCTGCGACGGACGACAACACGGCATGCGCCGGGGCGGCCGCGGGTGGGGTTAGTCCATCGGGACGATACGCCCACCGTCGCGTGCGAAAAAGCACATCGTGGTAACAGGACTGTTACCGCGGCGTCAGTCTGGATCAGATGTCAGACGTCAGAAGTCAGAAGTCAGTGTCAGACGCCAGACGCCAGACGCCAGACGCCAGACGCCAGACGCCAGACGCCAGACGCCAGACGCCAGACGCCAGACGCCAGACGCCAGACGCCAGAGGTCAGAGGTCAGAGGTCAGAGGTCAGAGGTCAGGTCGAAGACCGGTGAGAACGCAAGAACGCGAAACGGTCAGAACTGAAAAACTGACGCGAAACGCGAAACGCAGAACCCAGAACCCGCCCGCTACTCCGCTGCGATCGTGAGCGCCGTATAATACGCATCCGCGAGCAATTCGGCGGCCTGGCGCGCGGCGCGCGAGCGCAGCCGTTCCATCAGCGGAAGGTCGTCGGCATACGTCGCGCGGACCATCTCGAGCAGGCTCGCCCGGTTTTCCTCCGCGATGGCGTAGCAGCGGTCCAGCAACTTGGGCGCGCTCTCCGCGATGGTCAGTCCGGCACGTTGCGGCGCGCGGCCTTCGAGATTGAACGGCAGCGTCGTGAGTTCAATTGCGCCGTGAAGGTCTCCCGGCCGAAGCGTGCCGCCATGCTCGTTGAGCCGACCCTGCCACGGCGGGGGATTCGGAATCGGCTGCGTTTTCCGGAGCTCCATCACCGCCAGCGGCAGCTTGCCGACATGCGCCGGGCTGCAACTGTCCTCGATCAAGTGCGCCAGCGTCCCCATGTAGCGAGTGGCCGCGACAATATTTCTCCCGCGAACGTCCTTCACGATGGCGCCGAGCAGAAACTCGAAACTGTCGAGATCCTCCTGCCGGTTCTGGGTGACGTTATGAATCGGCCGGCCGTCGGGCATTTCACAGTATACCTTCAAGTCGGCGCGGTTCCTCGGCCCCGGGTTGGGATCCTTTTCCGGGCCTTGCTGTGCCAGCCCACGATAGCGATCCGGATACATGCAATTCACCCAGATGAGCGTGTCCTTTTCCAATCCCAGCCGTTCCTGCATTGCCGTCGGCAAAGAGTCTACCGCCGCGCGCGTGATCTGCTGGTGCGGCTGCGTGTGCCAGCCAAGTGCGACGGCTGGGAGCGCCGGCACGAGCAGGAGGAGAATGGCCGCTCTGAAGTGCACGAAGGGGCTGGCGGCCGGATGGCCGCGGAAGGCAGGGATTGCGGGCCGCCGGCGGGAACACGTCAACCCAGCAACGCTGGCCAACCGCGTTCCCCGCCGCATCTCTTGCACGCTAAAACCTCTCGCCCCGGCGGCCGGACCCGCTTAACAACACTCGCGGCCGTTATGTCTTCCAGCCATGCGCAACGCATCCGGCCCGTGGTGCGCGCCGGCCTCATCGCGGCCTCGTGCCCCTGAGTTCAACCATGTTCGATCGGCCTCGCTGAGCCAGCATCGTCCCGCTGATCTTCTCATGTCGCCCCAGCGAATCTCGGAGGGAGAGTTCCGCCCGCAACTTGGCATTGATCTGTTGCATGCGCTCGCCGGAGTGCTCGCCGGCCTCTGGCTGCCGCTGGTGATCGTCGGCCACGATCTCGCTCGCGATCCGCGGCACGCCGTCGTGGTGGATCTCTTCATGTTCCTCGTCGCCGGCGCCAGTGCCGCGCTCGGCTGGAAGAGGCCGCTCGGCTGGCGCCACTGGCTGCGCGTCGGACGCGACATCGCCGTCGCCCTGCCGCTGTGGACTCTTTTCAACGAGCACGCAACCGGCTCCGGTCTGTGGGCATTGAAATTCCTCGCCGTGCTGTACGTGTTAAAGTTGTCGACGCTGTCGTCGCGGACCGAGGCGCTGCCGCCCGCCGCCGGCCGGCTGCTCGGGCTTGTCATCATCCTTCCGCTGATGGTCTGGTGGTCGGCGACCGGCTGGCTGGTGCTCGGTGGCGATGTCGAAACCGGCGATGCGCGGCTGCGACTCGTCCGCGCCGTCTACTGGGCGATCACGACCATGGCGACGGTGGGCTATGGCGACATCGTGCCGAAAACGATTCCACAAATGTTCTACGCGTGCTCGATCATGGTCACCGGTGTCGCGGCGTTCGGCTACATCCTCAGCAACATCGCCACGCTGATGTTGCGGTTCGATGCCGCGCGCCAGCATCAGGAGGCGCTGCTCGACCGCGTCGAGTTCTTCATGAAGTATTACACCGTGCCGCCCGGGTTGCGGCAGCGCGTGCGCCAGTATTTCAAGTTCCTGTGGACGAGCCGGCATGGCTATAACGACGCCGAGGTTTTCGACAGCCTGCCGCGTTCGCTCCGCGCCGAGCTCTCGATGTACCTTCATCGCGACCTGCTGGCCAAGGTGCCGCTGCTGCACGACGCCAGCCAGGAGTTATTGCGCGATCTAGTCGTTGCGCTACGCCCCGTGGTGTATCTGCCGGGCGATTTCGTCTGTCGAATGGGTGCCGCGGGAGACGAGATGTATTTCATCCTGCGCGGCGAGATTGAAGTGCTGGACGGCAACGAGGTGCCGCTGGCGCGGCTGCATGAGGGGGATTACTTCGGTGAAACGGCGTTGCTCACGAACCAGGCCCGCAACGCCTCGGCGCGCGCGGACTCCTTTTGCGACCTATACGTTCTGGATCGCGAGACGTTCACGCGCGTGGTGAAATCGCATCCCGATTTTCACGCGGCGCTGCATCAAAAGGCGCACGCTCGTCCGTCCATGCCCGTTGGTGCGCCGGCGCCGGTGCCACGGCGAGCCGGGTGATCCCGCCACTATTTCAGCGCCTTGACGTAACCGATGAGCTCCTTGAGTTCCGCCTCAGACAAGTCGGACGCGAAGCTCCGCTTTATTTCCTTGCCGTCCTTCTTGATGCCTTCCTTCAGCGATTTGATCGCCTTCGCGTCGTCGAACTCCTTCTTGTACGCCGCCGTCGTCATGTCGCGAACATTGAGTTTTTTTCCGACCTTGGTCTGGCCCTTGCCATCCGCGCCGTGGCACTTGGCACAATGGTTCTCGAAATTCTCCGAGGCGCTGGCGGCGAACAACGAGCCTGCCGCAATGAGGCCGGCGATGGTGGTGCTGGCGATGAAGTGTTTCAGGGTGGAGTTCATAATCATTACAACCATCCGGTGAGACGCGGGTCGGCGAGACCGGATTCAAATGTTATCGTTGTATTACACCACCTGCGCCACCGGTTTGTGCGACTAATGGCGGCCTCGGTGAGGCGGCGGATGGACGGTCAGATGCGCGGATGATCGGATGGTCGGGCCAGCGGTGAACCAGTGAAACGGTGCGTTGGTGAAGCCGTGCGTGATCGTCGGTCGGACCACTTACCACCGCTTGACTGGTCCGGCCATCTGACCATCTGAGCATCCGGCCTCAGCCCCGTGGTCCGTCGCTTCCGGTTTCCCTTTGGCGGATTCCGGGTGTTGGCTCCCGTGTGCCATGCAGGGTGTCAGCCATTTCTGGGAATTGATTCTGGGCACTGTTATCGCGCTGCTGCCGTTGATTAATCCGCTCGCCTCGGCGCCGACGTTCCTCGCCATCACGGAAGGTGACACGCGCGAACGCCGGTTGCAGCAACTCCGCATGGCGTGCGTGTACATGGTCGCCATCCTGGTGTGCTTCCTCATCGGCGGCACCTTCATCATGAGTTTCTTCGGCCTGTCGATTCCGGGCTTGCGCATCGCTGGTGGACTGGTGGTCGCCGGCATCGGATTCGGAATGCTGATGGCGCCGCCGCGGACGCCAGCGAGCGCGCACGCGGAAGCGGAGGCGCGTGCCAATCGGCGGTGACGAATGCACCGACGCGTGGTCGTCCGGATGCTGCGAAACAGGCGAGCTGAGGACGCGGAGGGGCGGAAGGGCAGACGTTCGGAGATGCGGAGGATGGCGGTGCTGGGCGGATGATCGGATGCTCGGAGGGCCAGATGATCGGATGGTCGGATGCGCGGTGATCAGTGATCAGCCGTCGGGAGATCACGAAACGCGAACAACGCGAAACCCGAAACGCCAAACGCGTCTGGACTCAGAACCCAGAACTCAGAACCCAAAACCCAGAACGGCGCCCGCGCCGCGCGCGCCTACACCGCCTGCGGCACAATGTATGGCTTGCGATACACCCGGGTCAGCATCGCATCGGCCTCGCGATCATTCGCGAATTTCTCCTGCGCACTGATGAACGTCAGCGATCGGCCGAGCCGATACGAGATGTTCGCCAGGTGGCAGAGCGAGGTGGAAAGGTGGCCGTCAGTGATGTGGCCGTGTAGGGTCTCGTCCTTGCCGGAACGAATGCCGTCCAGGAAATTTGCCCAATGGCTGCCCCTTTCGCCCGAGCCCTCCTTTGAGCCGGCGAACGGTTCCTTGCCCCGCTTCTTGAATGCCTTCCACGTGCTGCCGCCGATTTCGAGCCATCCCTCGCTGCCGAAAAACAGGTTTCCGACTTCCTGCCCGCGGCTGCCCTCGTGGTTCGTGTATCGTCCACGCGTTTCCATCTCGAGGAGTTTGCCATCACCATATTTGTAGGTGGCGGTTTGCGTGTTGGGCGTCTCCTGCGTGGTCTTGTCATGACCGTAGGTCTCAACGCCGCCATATACTCGCGTGCCGGGTGTCCGGATGTCGTCGTTGCGAAAACCATAAATGCCGCCGGCCGAATAAACGGATACCGGGTGCTCGTTCTTCTTCATGCCCCAGCGCGCAATATCGAGCTGGTGCGGCCCGGTGTTTCCCGTGTCCCCATTGCCCGTATCCCAATACCAATGCCAGTTGTAGTGGCTCCGTTTCTCGTTGTACGGACGCTGGGGTGCGGGGCCGAGCCAGCGCTCGTAGTGAAATGTTCCGGGTGGCTGGCTGTCCTTGGCCATGCCATACGAGTCGCGCGCCTTGAAGCAAAGTGCGCGCGCCAGGTAGACCTCGCCGATTCCGCCGCCATGCAGGAACGCAATCGCCTCGCGCACATTCGCGTTCGAGCGGTTGTTCAGGCCGACCTGCATCCGCAACCCGTACTTGCGGGCGGCTTCGATCATCTTCCGTCCCTCCCAGATGTTGTGCGAGGCGGGTTTCTCGACGTAGACGTGCTTGCCCGCCTGGCAGGCGAGGATCGCCGCCAGCGCGTGCCAGTGGTTCGGCGTGACGATTGAAACGGCGTGGATTTCCTTGTCCTCGAGAATCCGGTGCAGGTCCCATTCGGTCCGCGGCTTCACGCCCGTTTTCTGCTCCACCAGTTTCACCGCGGGGGCAAAGAGCTGTTCGTCGGTGTCGCACACCGCCCGCACCTGCACGTTGTGGCTGTCCTTCAACCCGCACCAGCTGTTGAGGTGAACCGTGCCCTGATTCCGGATACCAATGACGGCGACGTTGACGCGATCGTTCGCGCCGCTGATGGCCGCGTACGATTTGGCGGTGAAGCCCATGCCTCCGATGGTGATTCCGGCCGCGCCCACCGCGCCGTGTTTGATGAAATCTCTGCGGTTGGTTGTATTCATGTTATGCGCGTGAAGAGGTCGGCCGTCGCCACCGCCGCTGGCCATCAAGCACGATGAGGGCCGCTGCGTTTCGCCTGGTCACAGTGCAGGAGCCAACCCCCGGAGCGGGGCGGCGTCAATCGGATGATCGGAGGGACGGAGGCGCAGAGTGGCGGAGGAGCGGAGGGGTGGAGGGGCGGAGGGGGCGGTGAAGCGGTGAAGCGGTGAGGCGGTGAGGCGGCGCGAGGCGGCGCAGATGGTCAGATGGGCGGATGGGCACAGGAAGTTGGCACTCGTCGCCCAAAACGCGGCAGACGCGCGAAACGCGAAACGCAAACCTGGTAACGGCCCGGCAGGGAATCTCGGAGAATTACCGATTACGTTCGGTTCGTGGATGGTGATATTTTGAATCCCCGACGATGGACGGCTCCAACGAAGCTCCTTTCCTGTTGCAGGTTTTTGCGGCCCGTGTGCTGGCGAACCGCCACCAGCAGACGATTTCGCGGGCGGAGTTGTCTGCCCAGGGGTGCGACGTCGAAACCTTGGTGGAAATGATCCAGGCGTACGCGTCTGTGCCCCAGGTTGAACGCCGGTTTCTGGCGACGGCCACGGATACGCATATCACCGTCGAACGAAATGGCACCGCGCCTGCGCCCTCCGTGCCATTGATGAGTATTGGCACGGCCGGGGTCGCCGACGCAACGCGATGTCGCCCCCATGAGACCGCGCGATTGAGGGATAAAAGGACTGAGCCAGGCGACAGAGGACAGCGGTCAGGCGAGAGTCAGGCACCGAGCGGCGTGCGCAGACAGGGACATTCCGGGACTCATTCGGCGCCCTAGGACCGCAGCCGGATCATCGAATCGTCGCGGAGCGGCATCAGGTGGAGACGTAGGGGTCGCGCGCGAGATCGTGGAGCGCCTCCTCGCCGTCGATCGACAGGATGTATTTCGATCAGCAGCCGGGAGAGCCCCTTTGCCGACCAGCAAGCCGCCAGAAGAGTCGAGCGTTCCTTGCGATCGAGCTTCAGCCGCCGGCGCAGGCCAACAGTTGCGGGACGATTTTTCCCGCCTGTGACAGCGTATGCCGCGACGAATTTTCCCAGCGGGAAAACGAGGCCATCCTCAAGTTTCGAATCTGCTGGGGCTTGCACAATGGCAGCTCGTGGAGCGGCGCATGCAAAGGGGGGGGGAGCACGAAAAATACCAACCCGTAATCCGCCAAACAGGAGAAAACCATGACACTCGTTCGTTACACCTATCCGTCATTCCGTCCGCTCAGCACCGCGTTGGGCGGCTTCCAGCGTTCGCCGTGGGCCGGTCTGGAAAACGAAATTGATCGGCTCTTCGATTCCGCGTTCAGCGATTTCAGCGGGCCGGCCTCGCCCACCCGTTTCCCCGTCGATCTCTACGAGGACAAGGACAACACCTATGTCCGCGCCGAGCTGCCGGGGATCAACCGTGACGACATCAACGTCGAAATCGTCGAGGGCTACCTGACGATCACGGCGGCGCGAAAGTCGCCGGCCACCGAAGGCGGGTAAACCGCGGCGGCTTGTGCGCCTCCGGCGCATTTTGCATTTAGCCCGCATGAACGCGGGGCGCTCGCCGGAACCTTGGGATGTTGGCGGTCAGACACGGGTGAAGACCATTTCAAGGGTGAAAAATGCG
>JAUSID010000207.1 GCA_030648295.1 Opitutaceae bacterium
GGTATGGCGCGCAAACTGTGACTCGTACCGAGCGCAGCGACATCAGCCATTTCCCGGCGCGATTTACCATGTGAACAATCGGGGCAATCGCCGCGTCGGGCCGTTCGGCGCGCCGCGGACCCGCGACGCGTTCGAGACCTGCCTGTTTGCCGCCTGCGCCCGGTCGAAATGGGTGCTGCACGCGTATGGGGATGAAACAGGAGACCGACGCGCCCAACGGCTGGCTCGCGGAGCGATTGAAAATGGGCAGCGCCACCCGCGTGAGCCAGGTTGTCGGTGCCGTCGCGCGGCCGCCAACCTCGCCGGCGGCGGAGATTTTTAAACAGTTGAGTGAAAGATTAGCAACCTGACCCCGTCGTTTTGTCTTCATCGTGCACCTTCAACCGGGTGAGATCGGAGCCGAGGACTTCGCCGCCGCCGGACCCATCCCAACCGAGGACGAGTCGCGCATGCCGCCCACCATGCGGACGGCTTTGCCGGCCACGTCGCGGAGAATGAAGCCGCGATCCTGCACCATGGCGTAGCTGCCGTCCTTGCGCTGGAAGCGATATTCCGCGCTCCAGGATTCCGCGCCGGCGTCGATGGCGTGATGCATGCTGTCGACCACGCGGGTGCGTTCATCGGGATGAATGCGGTTGGTCCAGGACTCGACGCTGGGTTCGATTTCACCGGCGGCGAATCCGAAGATGGTCAGAAAACCGTCGTTCCACCAGAGAGTGTTGGCCGAGAGGTCCCAGTCCCAGACCACATCGCTCACGGCGCGAGCCACAAACTTGAAACGCTCCTCGCTCTGGCGGAGAGCGTTTTCAACAACTTTGCGTTCCGAAATATCCTGCATGGTGCCCGACTCCCGGGCCGGCCGGCCCTGGTCATCAAGGATCATCTCGGTGATTTGATGAACGTAGCGCACTTCACCGTTGGGGCGGATGACGCGGTGCTCAAACTTAACGCGGCGTAAACCTTCTGCGGCGGATTTTTTCTCCCGATGAACGAACGCGAGATCGTCCGGGTGCACCCGGCGGTAAAAGGTCTCGGCGTCTGGCGGGGAATCCTTCGGCGAGATTCCGAGGATCCGGTAAACTTCCTCGGACCAAACCAGGCGATCATGGGCAAAGTCGTATTCCCAGTCGCCGAGGCCGGCGATGCGCTGGGAATTTTCTAGCCGCGCGTGGTTGCGGGTCTCGTTCAGATGCAGCAGGCGGACTTCGAGCATGTTGTAAACTCGGATCAATACCTCGGCGAACTCGAACGGTTTGCTGACAAAGTCCTTCGCCCCGGCTTTCAGGGCGCGCAGCTTGTGCCCCGGTTGGGCGGTTATCACGAGAACAGGAAGATAGCCGCCCGTTTCGATTTCCTTCAGGCATTCCATCACTTGGAATCCGTCCATGCCGGGCATCTGAAGATCGAGAATGATCAAGGCGTAGCGGTGCTTGCGGTAAAGTTCGCAAACCTCGTGCGGATCTCTCGTGGACGCGATGGAATCGTAGCCAGCACCGCGCAGCATTTGCTCCAGCAGAGAGACATTGGCATCCTGATCGTCCACGATCAGGATGCTGGCCTTAAGAATGTCCGCTGAACTTATCATAGTATTTGTCCTCCGTTATGAGCTCGGACCAACCGTCTTTTCTGCAAATTCCAACGCCACGTTCAGCGTTTCCATGAACTCCTGGACCTTGATGGTTTGGTGAGGTAGCGAAAAAATCCGACCTCAAGACCCAACTCGATGTCGCGTGGCATCGCATTGGCACTGAGGGCAACGACGGGGATGTGCGCCGTGGCCGGGTCTTCGCGCAGGATTTTCAGGGCGTCGATGCCGCTGATTCCAGGCAGATACAACACGCTCCGGCCGCACAGTAAACTGGGCTATCGCAGCCCCCTGCACTACGCCGCCCAACTCTCTCGATCTCCGGCTCCGGTCGGCCTACGGCCTCCCTCCGCTGGAGATCGACAATCCCAACTCAACACTGCACCATCGACCCATCGCCCAGACTAACTCCTGGGGTGGCTCGAATAGGTGAATCCCGTCACTCATGCTATTCATCTAATGGTCGATTTTGGCCGGCAGATTGAGCTCCAGCCAGTAGAGGCAAAGGTCGCGCACGGCCTCGGCGAACCGCTCGAAGTTCACCGGCTTCACGATGTAGCTGTTCACGCCGAGCTGATAGCTCTTGACCACGTCGGTCTGCGCTTTTGACGAGGTGAACATGACAATCGGAATCATTTTCGTACGTGCGTCGCTCCTGATGCGCTTGAGCACTTCGTGCCCGTCGATCTTCGGCAGCTTCAGATCGAGCAGGATTACCTTGGGGCTGTCGGTAATCCGGCGAGCGGCGTGCGGGCCTTCACAAAAAATAAACTCCAGCGCCTCGGCACCATCGCGGGCGACGTGGATGCGGTTCGAAAGACTGGCCTTGCGCAGTGCGCGCAACGAAAACTCCAAGTCATCTGGGTTGTCCTCGACAAGCAAAAGTTCGAACACGTTCGTTTCGTTCATGGATTAGTTTCCTTTTCTCGGGTGAAATAAAACGTCTCCCCACTATCGCCGGCTGCGTCACGGCCATCCGGTCACGCCACACAAGCCGGTCATGAGCCCAAGGTTGCGCACGGCCCGGTAGAGCCCAAGGTCGTGTACGGCCTTGGTGAACCCCTTGAAGTTCACCGGCTTCACGATGTAGCAGTTCACGTTGAGAGCATCGCTCATGATCACGTCGGCCTCCTTTTTCGACGAGGTGAGCATGACAATCGGAATCATTTTCGTGCGCGCGTCGCCCTTGACGCGCTTCAGCACTTCGAGTCCGTCAATTTTCGGCAGCTTCAAATCGAGCAGGATTACCTTGGGGCGGTCAGATATTCGGCGCGCGGTATGCGGACCTTCGCAAAAAATAAACTCCAGCGCCTCGACGCCATCGCGGGCGACGTGGACACGGTTCAAAACATTGGCCTTGCGCAGTGCGCGCAACACCAGTTCCAAGTCCATCGGGTTGTCCTCGACGAGCAAAAGCTCGATGGCCTTGGATTCGTTCATGATTTGCCTGCCTTTTCCAGGGTGAAACTAAACGTCGCCCCTTGATCGATGGCCGCGTTTGCCCACACGCGGCCTTCATGCCGGTTGACGATTCGCTGCACCATCGCGAGCCCGATGCCCGTCCCCTCGTAGTCCTCCATGCGGTGCAACCGCTCGAAGACGCCGAAGAGTTTGTCGGCATAGCGCATGTCGAAACCGGTACCGTTGTCGCGAACGAAGAAGGTTTCGGTGCCGTTGATCTTGGTGCTACCGATCTCAATCTCAGCTTTTTTCCGCTTGTTGGTGTATTTTAATGCGTTCGAGAGAAGATTTATCCAGACTTGTTTCAGCAACACCGGATCGCCGGAACTCACCGGCAAATCTCCGATGCGAATCTCGACCTGTCGCTCCTGCCACGGGAATCCCAATTCGTCGAGCGCGCTGCGCACGAGCTTGCCGGTGTCCATCGTCCGCTTGTTCAACTCTTGACGGTTGAACCGCGAAAACTCCAGCAAAGCGTCAATCAACGTGCTCATCTGTTGCGCCGAATAACGGATTGTCTTCAAATAACGCTGGCCTTCGTCGGGCAATTGCGGCCCGAAGTCATCCAGCATAGTCTGCGAAAATCCATCCAGGGCGCGCAACGGCGCGCGTAGATCATGCGATACCGAGTAGGAGAAGGCCTCTAATTCCTTGTTCGATTCCTCCAATTCAGCCGTGCGTTGGATCACGCGCTGTTCGAGTTCGGCATAGAGTTGTCGCACCGCTTCCTCTGCCTTCCTGCGAGCGGTGTTGTCGGTGCCGATCAGCAGATAGCCGATGATGGTGGTCTGCGCGTCGCGTAGCGCCGTGATCGATACCACCGCCGGGAACCGGCTCCCGTCCTTGCGGATATAGGTCAGCTCGTAGATGTCCTCGATCCCGCGCGAGGCCTTGAACACCAACGCTTCGAAGCCTGGCTTAATTGGCGTGCTCAGCTCCAGGCTGAGCGCTTTGGCCCGCGCGATCACTTCCTGCGGATCGGAAATGTCGGCCGGCGTGATCTTGTTCATCACCTCGGCGGCCGTGTAGCCCAGCATCCGCTCAGCGCCGACGTTGAAGATCTGGATGACGCCCTTTGCGTCGGTGGCGATGCTCGAGAAATTGGCGCTGTTGAAAATCGCGCTCTGCAGCGCTCCCGCCTTGAGCAGCGCCTCTTCCGCCTGTTTGCGCGCGGTGTTGTCGGTGACCGCCACCCGGCACCATTTCCGCGCGCCGCTGAGGGTAATGGCGGACAGGGCCCGCAGTTCGGCCCAAAAAGCTGCGCGGCTGGCGTTCAGGAGCGATGCTTCGCAGACCTGCTTTACGTTTCCGGAAAATATTTCCTGGAGAAAAGCATGAAAAGCCGGGCGGCTCCGCGGTGCCACAAAATGCTGAAAGCCGCGGCTGGTTACGCGGGATCTTTCCATCCCGAGCAAGGCGGCCCCGGTCAGGTTCACCTCCAGAATCAGGCCTTGTTCATCGAGGGAAAAATAGCCGACCGGGGCGAAATCATAGAGATCCGTATATTTCTCCAAACCCGCGTCGACCTCGGCCTTGGCTTGTTTTAGTTCCTCATTTTGCAACTCCAGCTCGATCTGGTGGATTTGCAGTTCCTGGAGGAGCCGTTGCATGGCGACTTTGGTTTCGATTCGCGTCCTCTTGGCCGGTTGCTCGCGCAACCGATGTTGAGCCCGGCGGCGCAGCTCGCCGGCGCCTCCCAAGGTTTTCGCGCGCTTTTTCATCGTTTCGGTTTCCCGGCGGTGCCGGCTGCTTTCCGCATCGTTTTGGCTTTCGCGTTGCGGAGTTGCTGCCGGGCGTCATGGACCTCCAAACGCCCCTCGGCTCGATCCAACGCGAGGCCCTGCTCCGCCGAGTGCGTGGTCAGATCGGTGTTCTTCACGCGCAGGCCGGCCTCCACTTTTTTGGCCGCGGTGATGTCCGCGAAGGTGATGACTACGCCGTCAATCCGGTTATCCATGGTGCGGTAGGGCATGACACGCACCGTGAACCAGCGCCCGTCGTTGGTGGTGATCGATCTTTCGGAAAAGATCAGGGTCCGCAGCACCTCGTGCGCGTCTTTGACCAGCGCAGGGTAGAGCAGGTCGGAGGCCAGGTCGGTAATCGGCCGGCCCACGTCGTTCGGGATGAACTTGATGATCGTCTGCGCCTGCAGGGTGAACCGCCGCACGCACAGTTCGTTGTCCAGGAACACCGTGGCAATGTCCGTGCTGTTGAGCAGATTCTTCATGTCGTTGTTCGTCCCGGAAAGCTCGTCCAGCTTGGTTTGCAGCTCGGAATTGACCGTCTGCAGTTCCTCGTTCAGCGACTGCATTTCCTCCTTCGAGGTCGTGAGTTCCTCGTTGGTGGACTGCAATTCCTCGTTGGTGGACTGGAGCTCCTCGTTCATGGACTTGAGCTCTTCCTGCGAGGTCTGCATCTCCTCGCGGCCCGCCTGCACCTCCTCGCGGGCGTGTTGCAGTTCTTGCTCCAACTCCCTCTGCCCGATGCTGCGGGTCGGAGCTTTTCCAGTCTCGCCGCCGGGGCTGGTTTTGGCCGGGATGACCGTGTCGGAAAAAACAATCAGCACCATCCCGCGCAGCTCCTTGGGTTCTTCGAGGGCCTGCACCATGAGGTCCACGGACCGCGCTTCGGCGTCGATCCCCACTTTGATACCCCGGACGGTGACCGTGCCCTTTTTCCGGTGCACTTTTTGGAGGGCGTTGGCCAGATCGTAGCGCAGCGCCTCGCGGGCCATGGCCACGACGTTCCAGTTGGCCTTGCCGGCCGCCGGTTCCAGATAGGTGCCGGTCCGGCCGCTGATGTAGAGAATGTCGCCCTGGTCGTTGACGAGCACGGCCGGCGGGGCAAAGCGCGCCTGGAGTAACTGATCCGCCAGCGCCTGGAGGCTGGGGCCGGGGCGGCGCGCCGCCAGTGGCGCGTCCGGCCGGCCCGCCGGAGTCGACCCAAAGACGGCGGGGAAATCGAGCTGGGTGCCCGGCAGGACGGATTCGCTCCGTTGAAAAATCCGTTCCTTGAGTGCGAGCGGGGTGAACAAACGGCCGAAGCCTCCGATGCTCTCCGCACTGCCGAGAAACAGCACGCCGCCGGGATTCAGGCTGTAGTAGAACAGCGGGAAAAGTTTTTTCTGCAATTCCGTGGTCAGATAAATCAGCAGGTTCCGGCAGCACAAAATATCCAGCTTCGTGAACGGCGGATCCATGATCAGGTTCTGCGGCGCAAAGACCACCATCGCCCGGATCTCCTTTTTCACCCGGTAGCCGCCCGGCTCTTTGACAAAAAACCGGGTGAGTCGCGCGGGCGACACGTCCGCGGCAATGTTCTCGGGAAAGAAGCCCTGCCGGGCCTTGTCAATGGCGTCCTTGTCCAGGTCGGTGGCGTAGATCTGCAGGGAAATATTATTCGCGGACTTGATCTGCTTCTGTGCTTCGGTGAACACCATGGCCAGCGAGTAAGCCTCTTCGCCCGTCGAACACCCGGTCACCCACGCCCGCAGCGCGCCGCCCGCCGGCCGGCCGGAGAGCAGCGGCGGGAGCGCCTGTTTCGCCAGGTGCTGCCAGGCCGCGGGGTCGCGGAAAAAACTCGTCACCCCGATCAGCAGTTCCTTGAAGAGGATGCCCAGCTCCTGGGGATTCTCCTGCAAATACCGGACGTAGGCGCCGATCTTGACCACTTGGTGGATGCCCATGCGGCGTTCGACCCGCCGATACAGCGTGCTCCGGCGATACAGGGTGAAATCATGGCCGGTGTGGGCGCGCAGCAGGATCGTGATTTTTTCCATGGCGCTCCGGGTCTTTTCCTCCAAGGGCAGCTCGGACTTGCCGATCCGCGGCAGATGCCGCCGGTAAGCCATGAGTTTGCCCGGCAACTCCTCGGCGGGAGCCACGAAATCCGCCAGCCCCGCCCCGATGGCGCTGCGCGGCATGGCGTCGAATTTTGCCGTGGCCGGATCCTGCACCAGCACCACCCCGGCTTTTTCCTTGATGGCTCTGAGGCCCAGTGTGCCGTCGCTGCCCATGCCCGACAGGATGACGCCGACGCTGCGCTCTTGCTGGTCCTCGGCGAGCGAGCGAAAAAAGAAATCGATCGGCAGGCGCAGTCCGCGGGACGCGACCGGGGGGAGCAGATGCAGCGTGCCATGGAGGAGGGACATGTCGCTGTTGGGCGGGATGACATACACGCAGTCCGGATGGACCCTGGTGCGATCCTTCACCTGCATCACCTTCATGGCGGTGGCGCGCTGGAGCAGTTCGGGCAACATGCCCTTCTGCGTCGGATCCAGATGCTGGATGACCGCAAAAGCCATGCCGCTGTCCGCCGGCACGTGTTCGAGGAACTGCACCAAAGCCTCCAGGCCTCCGGCGGAAGCGCCGATGCCCACGATGGGGAAGGAACGAGCCGCACGCCGCTGGCTTTTCACCGGCGAGGTGGGCGCGGATTTTGCCGCTTTACGGGCCGGTTGACGTTTCCGCGATTTGGGAGGGACGGGCTTTTTCATGGATCAATCACACTGCGGTCACCTGGTTTCGGCATCGGCTTCCTCATCCAGAGGACTTTCAGCGGTGTTTTCTGAAAATTTGAATCACGCCAGCTCATTGAAGCAAGTTGATGAGCGATGTCTTCAGGCACAAGGATGTGGTCAACATGGTCAATTTGAATGGCATTAATGGGCATGGATTTAGATGACGCAGAGGCGGGTTCTTGAGCCATGGTTACCCCACCACTTTCCTCCTTCAGAATTTTGATTCCCTCCGCGCCATCGGAACCTTCTCCGGAAAGAATAATTCCGATGGACCCATAAACACGGTCTTCGGCCAGGGAAAAAAGAAAATGGTCGATGGCATTGTTTGCCCCCTTGAGGGGACGTGGCACCAAATGAAGCGATCCTTTGCTAATTTCCATCAGTTTATCTGGCGGAATAACATAGATATGGTTGGCCAGGAGTCGCATCCCATCCCTCACCTGAATGACCGACATTTTTGTCGAGCGGGCCAAAATTTCAGGTAGTAAACTATTAGAACCGCGTAAAATATGGCTGAGCAAAACAAAGGCCATACCCGTATCGACGGGCAAGTTTTCGATGAGCTTCCGGAAGGCGTCCAGACCTCCCGCTGAAGCTCCGATTGCAACCACTCTTGGTTTTTCCGCTTTTTCCATAGGTAAAATTTGGCCTTTCTTAAGTCGATTTGGCCGGCAGATTGAGCTCCAGCCAGTAGAGGCAAAGGTCGCGCACGGCCTCGGCGAACCGCTCGAAGTTCACCGGCTTCACGATGTAGCTGTTCACGCCGAGCTGATAGCTCTTGA
>JAUSID010000215.1 GCA_030648295.1 Opitutaceae bacterium
GATTGGTTGTTCCGATCGGAAAAACCAATCGCACCGAGGGCGGATTGCCGCCGGGCTTCAGCTTTGCGCTCAAGCCTCGACCCGGGCGCAAATCCCGCGATCGTGGGGGGAGTCCGATTTCAAACCCTCCAGCACCATGAAGCGCGCGTTTGCAGTGCCGGTTTTGCTCATGAGCATTGGCTTGCCGGCGCGCACGGCACCCCGGCATTGAAACTCGCCTCGGCACCACGCGTGGACGCCGCGGCGTTTCAGCGCGGCGCCACGCCAGGCACGATAATAACTCCGTCAGGATCCTTCGGATTTAACAACTGGCCCATAATCTGGCTTCGTGTGTTGATGAATGTGAGATAACCGACGAGAGCCTCTCGCTGGACAGACTCGAGAGCGTGTCCAGCGAGGATTCCGATCTGTTCATTTCGCATCCTATAGAGCACGGCGAGAGCAGGCTTGTCGCCAGTTGGCTCCCAATTCAGCGCGGCCACATACGCTTCCCTGAGCACCCGTTTTTGCTGGGGCGTGAGCGCGGAGACGCCGCGTTCCCCCAAATACGCCTCGAGCTGCGGCAGCTCGGTATTCGTCCACGCCTTTGCGGTTTCGAAATTCCGGTAGCTCACGTATTCTTCTGGCGTGAAGCCCTGCCGTAGGCGCGTCTCTGCTTCCTCTCGGTAGTTTCGCATAACCTTCGCGAATTCCAGAGTGCTCATGCGATATCCAGCAGCCGTCGCGGCTTCGAAGGCGTCCTGTTTCGTGCCGATGCTGCCAGCGACAAGCTGCTTTATTGATTCGAGATGCTCGGGGCTGACATCCAATTGGGCGAACCACTCCCCGTATTCACGCATAGTGCGTCGCCGGAGATCGGCACGGAGGAACGGTGCGTATTCCGGCATCCGCAGTAGCGCCTCACGAGTTTGGCGGCCCCGGTCCATGTTCGTCACCCCGGAGGTGACGTTTGCAGCAGCAGTTGGCTTTGGTGACGCTGCCGAGGCGTTGAGTTGCGCGTTCGCAGTTGCCAATCCGACCTTCCCCGCGGCTGAACGCCTGTTGTGCAATGCGGTCATCAGCGCCCCATTCCCGACGAACTCCGCGTGCACTTGGGTCTCGTAGGCGCGGAGATCACGCGCGCGGTTCCAGAGCCACAGGATAAGCAAGCCACCGGCGAGGAAAATCCCGGCCGCCACGACACGCAAAACTCGCGGGAATGAATTCATGGGCGCACGGGACCTGCTGCGACTTGGTCGCGCGCACGCGCCTGCAAGGCGGAACGGACATTCTCCTGTCGCAGGTAGTGCTCGTATAATTTCAATTGCGCCGGCGAGAGGAACGCCGCGGCGTCGTCGAGATTAGCTCGGTCATCGGCGCTCAACCCCGTTTCTGGATCCACGGCACGGGCCAGGTTTCGCGCTTCAGCGCCGGCCGATTCCGCAGCTGCGCCCCTGTCTGCTATGATCATGGCCAATGCCAGTTCCTGCACCTGATCCATAGGTGCCCTGGCATCCGCCAGTTCGAGTGACACTTCACGCGCCCGTGACAAGACCCGTTGAGCAGCGAAACACCGGGCTATGTCTTCGACCTCTTTATCGGGCAACGCCGGTCGCAGGTCGTCGAGAAACCGTCGCTGCTCTTGCTCGCTTTCCGCTTTCAGCCGCCGAACCGCGTCGGCATCCGGCGCCGTGTTATACCGCCAGTTTGCGGCCTCTCGCGCCTCGTAGTAGCGAACCAGCCCTTTGCGGATCAATTCAACGGTGTCGGCGGGGTAATTGCGTGCGGCGAAGAAGGGGCCGAACTCGCGTTGGGCGAGCAGGCGGAACATTTGCTCGCGCATCGGCGCGTAAAGTGGGTTCGTTGCGAGGATTTGTTGCACCCTAAGTTGATCAGCAATCGCTGCCGAGAGACCGCCCGTCGGTGACGTCGGGGCGCCGCTGGCCCGCGCGTCGGCAGTGCGTTGGTTTGCAGCCGCGGCGGTGCCAAGCTGGCGCAAGCGAGATCGAATCGCGGACGCCTGGGCTGACATCGCGTCAAGTTGCCGCTGCTCGCGCTTCAGGTGCTCCGACCAAGTCACGAAGGCCGTGCCAAGGGCGGCAACGCCAAGGAGCGAACATGTGACGAACGTCACGCTGGAGACTTTTGCTGTGCTCATGATTCCAAAAAACAGCGAAGCGATTGAACCGCCTGTTCCAGCCGCGACCGTCGTAGCCGTGGCTGCAATCGTTCCCGCCAATGTGCTCGGTGCCGCGAGAGCAGGCGCACCTGTTAACGCGACTGCGAGAGCCGACGCGCATGTCGTGATCCCGCGCCGGGCAAACTGGTGACGAAGGCTTTCCATAGCACGTTCGATCCGTTTGCGGGCGGCGTCCTCGGTGACGCTCAGTTCCGTTCCGATCTCGGCAAACGAGCGACCGGCGAAGTAGCGGAGCAGGATCGCCTGCCGGTCAGCCGGTTTGAGGCAATCGAGCGCTTCGTCGATCATCGGCGCCAAGGTTTCCCAGGTGGCGGACGAGGTCCCGTCGTCACCCGTGTGCATGGCGGCGGCAGCTCGTAACCGCGCGCCGTGGCGGGACTCGCGCCGAGCAATCACGCTGGCGGCGAACCGCGTGGTGGTATGCAGCCAGCCGAGCAATGCCGGGTGATTGATGAGGCGATGTGCTTTGCACGCTAATTGGTTGAACACGATTTGCGCCGCCTCCTCGGCAAGATGCGGATTGCTGTTCAGTCGGCGCAGCGCCGAATTGTAGACTACTCCAAGATTCCTGTGGACGAGCTCCGCGAACGCCGACTCGTCACCGTGAGCGGCGTAGCGGCGAAGAAGCTCGGGATCGGTGAGCATGCGGATTCACCCCACAACGTCCGCTCGGCCGGAAAGCGGACGGAAAAAAGCGAGGTTTTGCCATTCCTACATCAGAAAACCGGCCATCGGGCCCGACCGGAGTGATGTAGACGACCAAGCAGGGAAAGGCCATCGTTTCCGCCGTGGGCTCCGACTTCTTTTGTCCGGTTTCGAATTCGGTGCCGCTTTCAATGTGGATATGATCGATGACGCGACGTTGCTCCGCGAGTATGCGACCTCCAAGTCGGGTGAAGAAGCCCCGCCTCGCAGCCCGCGTGCAGCCGGATTGAACCTTTTGCGGGCATCGGGCACATACAGGACATGCCCGCCCATCCAGGCGACTCCGGCGCGCCGCTCGATCTCGAGGTCTGGCTCCAGGCTCATGGCGATCGGCTGCTGCGGTCGGCGTATCTGCTTTGTGGCGACGCAATGGAAGCGGAAGACCTCGTGCAGGAAACGCTGCTGCAGGCGTTCAAGTCGGCGCACCGGTTCCGCGGCGACTCGGCGGTCTACACCTGGCTGCACGGAATCCTGCTCAACCTGAACCGCCGGCACTGGCGGAAACAGAAGCGGCTCGTCTTCGATGAAGCGCGCATCCTGCGGGCGCCAGTTGCCGCCGATAGGGTCGAGCCGCAGGACGATCGCGATTTCCAGCTGACCCGGCTGGCGCAGGCCATCCGAACCCTTTCGCCGGAGCACCGCGAAGTCATTGTGCTGCGATTCTACGACAACCTCAAAATCCACGAGATCGCCGCGCGCACCGGAGCGTCGGCCGGAACGATCAAGTCACGGCTCCATTACGCGCTCCGGCATCTCGAAAAACTAATCCCAGGTGAATTGAACGTTTTCGCCGCGGAAGGCACCCACAACCAACATTCGCCATGACCTGTCGGGAATTCAGGGAAGGTTTGCACGACTACCTCGACTGTGCGCTTGACCGCACGCGCCAAGCCGCGGCATCCGAACACGTGACCGTGTGCCCGGAATGCCGGCACGCGTTGGAGCGCGCTCAAGCCGCCGGCCGGGTGCTGCGGCACGCGCTCGAACGCACGGCGGCGGAGGTTGCGCTTACTCCGGAGTTGTCGGCGCGTATCCTGGCCAGGGGGCGAGTGAGGCCGGCTGGCACCGCCAGCCTGCTGCGCGGAGGACAATGGTTGTTCCTGAATCCGTTTCGTGTGCTCGGCGCCGGCGCGATCGTCGCGCTCGCGTTATTGGCGCTGTACGTCGCAGACCTGCGCACCGCAAGCCGGCTTGTCGCCGCTCGCGAGCGCCCAGCATTCGCCACCTTTACGATTGACGTGCCGTTTCAGACCGACCGGCACGCCGGAGTGATCCACGCCGAGTTTTCGACCCGTTAACGTCAACTCCTCCTCACCATGAAACGATCCTCGTACCCGTTCCGCCTGCCGGTGGTTCTCTCCATCGTGTCGCTTTGCGTTGCGAATCTGGCGTTCGCCGCCGACAACCAATCCCGCGTTGCGTTTACCTGGAATCCGGAGAAGGCGAACTCAGCCAACGCGGCCATCATGGCTTATCTTGGAGACCCTGTCCCGCCGCCGGCCGTTCTCGATCCGAAATACACGCCAGAGGGTTTGGTCGCCGCATTCCGCACGCTCTGCCGCAACGTTGGCTTCGAAGTAAAACAGATCGCCATCGACGACACCGAATTCCCCTTCCTCGTATATGGGATCATCGAGGGCCGGCAAAGCTATCAGAAAATCAAGGACGGGCTCGCCGCAATGAGCGGGTATGCGTATGCCGGCAGTTCGACGGGAAGCACCGGCAGCGGTTCGACGCATTTCTCGCTGAACATGGTGCCGAACAGTGCGTATCCGCGCAGCCAGGCCGATGCCATTCGGCGGCGGACGATGATTCGACTGCAGATGCTGGCCGCCATTTGGACCGACCAGTGATCGCGAGCACGCCGCTCCCGGCCGACGGAACCGGCGCAACGGATTGCCTGCATCGTCCAGTGGGCGATCATCGGGACAGCATCGGCGAATGCAGCGGCCACCACTGCGGGAGTATCTCTTTTAGCCATGAAAAAATTCCAGATTGGAGTCGCCGCGGCGGTCGCCGCAGGGGGCGGTTGGCTGGTGATCTCGCAATCCCAGCAGGTCGAAGCGCTGAACCGGTCTCTTGCGGCTCAGCAACAGGTCGTTTCCGCGCTGCGCGCTGAGAACGAGCAACTCCAACAGAAAGCTCGGAACGCCGAGGCAGCGGCCGGCGAGCTGCAGGCACTTCGCCATGCCAAGCAGCCCGGTATGTCGGCCAGTGTGCCGTCTCCTGCAGCGTCGCGGGCGACTGTCGCAGCCAATAACGCGATTTCCGCTTACTTGGGTGAGCCGGTATTAGCGGCGGCGAACTTGGATACGAAGTATTCCGCGGGCGAACTGGCCGCGGTCTTTCGCGCACTGTGCGAAACGCTCCAAATTAACGTTGATACGCTTGCAGTGGACACGACTGAGTTCCCGTTCGTTGTTCACGGTCTCGTGCAAAGCGAGGCGGGAGGCCCTTTCTTCCGGCGGATTGACGCCGAATTGCGGGCGTTACCGGGCTACACCTATGGCGGGAGTGTGACTGGCGGGACGAAAGGTGGATTGACGTATTTCGCACTCAACATGACACCGAGCGGTGCGTATCCGCCGGAGCATGCCGAGGCGATTCGCAGGCGGCTGATGCTCCGATTGCAGATGGTCGCTGCCGCTTGGGCAGATTCTGCGCCGTAATACCGGCACGAAAACATGGTGATAAACCGGGCACCGCCAAGGTGCACCGCCGTCACCCATCGCGCCGCCAATGACGCGAGCGGAAGTCAAAGTGTCAGCCGGTGCCCCGGATGGCCGAGATCGCCGTGCGTGAGCTTGGTGTGTGGCCAACTAGGACGCGCGAGCCGTCATCACCAGATTCGCCACGCACCGTGTGGCGAATCGCGCTGGAGATGACGGTCGCCGATTTCCGAGACACCGCCTCGGAAATCAGACGCGGCTATCGAGCCCCCGCCCCGGCGAACGCCACGGGTTTGATCACGCTGGCGGCGTCGACCGTGATGTCGTAGCAGCCCCGGCTGCCGTTCCACGTCAGCACGAGCGGGACGATGCGCGTGCGGCGCGGGGAAACGGTCGTAAGAGCCGGGGTCGGCGTGGACGGCGCCTGCCAATCGCGGAGATTGTCGGACTCCAGGATCGCGAAACCGGCGGGTTCAACGTTTCGGGTGCCGGTGAGGTAGTACTTGCCGTTCTCGCCGTAGATCGTGGGGTCGGCGTAAAAGATTTCGTTCGCCGCGGTCGCGGCCGCCGGCGGGGCGGCGGTGATGCCCGCGGGGAGGAGCAGGAATACGAAGAGAGCGAGCGACGTGGCGGTCTGCATCAGAGCGAGGGAACCCGACTCTCGGCGGCCGCCCCTCGCCCGGCAATCACGCCGCGTGCCCGCGGATCGGGCGCGCATTCTTGTCATGGTGTCGATCCCGCTAGCCGGGAAATTTCACCCTCTGCTCCGCTGCGACCGCACCGTGTGTTCGCTTGTGCCGTGCGCCGGCGCGCGCTCCACGATTTCCCGGCTAAGGGCATTCTGCGGGCCAGCAGAATGCATTTAGCCCGCATAAACGCGGGGCACTCGCTGGAACATTGGGATGTTGGCGGTCAGACAGGGGTGAAGACCATTTCAAGGGGTAGAGTCGAGGAGTGGCGCGGTAGCGGCGTAGCCGCTCCGTTTCCACTCCCCGCTCATCAAACCGGACGTGCGGATTTCCCGCATCCGGCTTTCGGACCAAGGTCGGTTCATGCTTTCGCCCACGGGAGGTTGTCCCTT
>JAUSID010000231.1 GCA_030648295.1 Opitutaceae bacterium
TTCTTCCCGAGCGCGCTGATTTCATCCACGAACTCGGTCACGTCGCGGAATTCCTTGTACACGCTCGCGAACCTGACGTACGCGACTTGATCCACCGTCCGCAGACGCTGCATTACGCCTTCGCCGAGGGCGCGCGACGGAATCTCCTTTTCGTACTGCGCCTCCAGCGCATCGAGCAGGTCTTCCACCAGCATCGCGATCTGCTCGGCGTCGACGGGCCGCTTGTGACAGGCCGCGCGAATCGCACGGACAAGTTTCTCCCGATCAAAATCCTCCCGCCGTCCATCGCGCTTCAACACCACGATGCCATCACGCACCAGCGTTTCCGTCGTGCTGTAGCGATAGCCGCATTCGAGGCATTCGCGCCGGCGCCGGATGGTGGAACCCTCCTTGCTGATCCGTGAGTCGATGACCTTGTCCTCGATCGAGGTGCATTTCGGACAGCGCATGAAGTTGGAATGACGTTTGGCGAAAGAGGAGGTTGCCTGCTGCCCCGGGGAGACCCTGGGCGCGGGACACTGTTTCCTAAATCGTCATATGGCTGACGGCCGGCCTCGTGCGCAAATCAATTGAGCCGGAGGAAGTTCTCGAGGATTCGCATGCCACCTTCGGTTGCAATCGACTCGGGGTGAAACTGCACGCCCCAGACTGGCAGCGCCCGGTGGCGCAGGCCCATGATTTCGCCCTCGGCGGTCTCGGCGGTAATCTCGAGTTCCTTCGGCAGCGTTTTCCGCTCAACCAGCAGCGAATGGTAACGGGTCGCGGCAAATCCCTGCGGCATCCCGCGAAACACGTCGGTGTCGTGATGCAGGATCGGCGAAGTCTTCCCGTGCATCAGCCGGTCGGCGCGGACGACGTGGCCCCCGAAATAATGGCCGATCGACTGGTGCCCCAGACACACGCCGAGCATCGGTTTGCGGCCGGCGAACGCCTTGATGATGTCCAGCGTCACGCCCGCTTCGCGGGGCGAACACGGCCCGGGCGAGAGCAGCACGCGGTCGGGGTTCAGAGCAACCGCCTCGGCCGGCGTGATTTCGTTGTTCCGGAAAACGCGCTGCTCGACGCCCAACTGGCCAAAATATTGGACCAGGTTGAAAGTGAACGAATCGAAGTTGTCGATGACGAGGAGCACTTCGGGCGAATAGACCGCCGGATTTCCAGCCGGGTCAAGCGTCCGTGGCGCTGGGGAGCGGCACAGTGGGCAATGGAATCCCGAAGTTGTCTCGGAAATTTAACGACGGTTGATTGTTTCCATGCTCCCCAATGGCGCCGTCTCCATTCGCGTGAATCGGCGTCTATTCGCGGTTGAATTCTCAAGGAACAGCGTGCGTCACCTGGGAGCGCGGGCGTCTCGCCCGCATGGATTGAAATGGCACGGGCATCCCTGGTCGCCTTCGGCGCCGCCAGAGGCGGGTAAACCTGCCGGTGGTGCTGGGGGCGCGGGCACCCGCACCCCGGGCTTTACGTGCGCCGGCGGTCGCGCGAGGGTGTCCAGCCACATGCCCGCCCATTTCGACCTGCTGAAAACCGACCCGGCCACCGCGGCGCGACGCGGCCGGCTGCGCACGCGGCACGGCGTGATTGAAACGCCGGTTTTCATGCCGGTCGGCACGCAAGGCACCGTGAAGGCGGTGACGCCGGCCCATTTGCGCGAAATGGGCGCGCAGATCATCCTCGGCAACACCTACCATCTGAACCTCCGGCCCGGCAGTGAACTCGTACGCGACCTCGGCGGGTTGCACCGGTTCATGGGCTGGGACGGGCCGATCCTCACCGACAGCGGCGGGTTTCAGGTCTTCTCGCTCGCGAAACTGCGCGACATTCGCGACGACGGCGTGGCGTTTCAGTCGCACCTCGACGGCGCGAAACATTTCCTCGGGCCACGCGAAGTGATGCAAATCCAGCAAAACCTCGGCAGCGATATCGCGATGGTGCTCGATGAATGTCCGCCCTGGCCATGCGAGCGCGACGCGGTCGCCCGGGCGGTGACGCGCAGCCATCGGTGGGCGGAACGGTGCAAACAGATCGCCACCGACAGCGGGTTCCTCGCCGCGGGCCACCACGTGTTCGCGATTGTGCAAGGATCGACGTTCGAAGACCTGCGCCGCGACGCGGCCACGGCCCTCGCCGCTTTGGATTTCCCGGGTTACGCCGTCGGCGGCGTGAGCGTCGGCGAGCCCGAGCCGGAAATGCTGAAGCAGGTGGGCGCAACGACGCCATTCATGCCGGCGGACAAACCGCGGTACACGATGGGACTCGGCACGCCGCCGCAGCTGCTCAAGATGATCGCGCTTGGCGTGGACATGTTCGATTGCGTGCTGCCGACGCGCGTCGCGCGCAACGGGCTCGTATTCACTCCGGACGGACCGATGAATCTCCGGAACGAGCAATACCGCGCCGATCCGCGGCCGATCGTGGAGGGGCTCGACAACTACACGTGCCGGACTTTTTCGCGCGCATACCTGCGGCACCTCACGATGGCGGGTGAGATGCTGAGCGGCACGCTGCTCACGATCCACAATCTGCATTTCTTCCTCGATCTCATGGCCCAGGCGCGGGCGCATATCGAAGCGGGCGACTACGCCACCTGGCATCGCCAGTGGATCGAACGCTACGAGGCCGGCGCAGCCGCGCGGCTGGCTTCGTAGCTGCCACGGTGGCCGGCAGTCGCGATGGCGCGTCGAATACTGGCCGGCAAGGGGCGCACCCGTCGGGTTTCTTACCTTGCGCCTCGTGGCGGTCATCTCCCCAGTGCCTCAGGCTCATGCAAACGGGAAGATCGTGAAGCTGCTCACCCGCCACTTCGTCTGTAGTCGCCAAATGCAGCGAGGCGCCGTCTGCCTGCTCCTGCTGTCTGCCCTTTCGGCTTCGGCTGCCGAGATGGGGCGGAGGGCGGTTCCTCGGGAGCACCCGTACCTTCTCGGCCCTCGCGACGAACTGCGTGCGCTGGCGAAGCAGCGCCCGCCCGAATACGAGCGCATGGTCCGGGTGGCCCGCGGCGAAAGCACCGACGCCCGGACATGGATCATTTCCGCTGGCCTGGTCGCGGCGATCGAGGAGGACGCGGGGCTGGCTAAAGCCGTCCATCAGGTTGTCATGAAGGTCGTGAACGGCCCCATTCGCGTCGGCCACGTCACGTTTGGCTCCGATCTTGCGTATTGCGGTTTCGCCTACGACCTCTGCCACGACGCCTGGTCAGCCGAAGATCGCGCCAGGTTTCACGACTACGTAAACAAGACGGTGGACGCGAACGTGAAGTCGGAGACGTCGGTCTTCCACAACGCGTGGTACAGCTACAAGAACTGGGGCATCGGCATCGCGAGCTACGCCACCTATCACGACAACCCCCGGGCGAAAGAGCACCTGCGCGTGCTGGAGCAGGATTACCGGACCCGCGCGGCGCCGGCGTTTGATACCGCCGGCGACGGCGGCGGGTGGGCGGAGGGTTACTACATCCATTACTGGCAGTATAAGTGGCTCCTTTTTTGCGAAATCGCCCGGCGCGTCGAGGGGATCGACTATTACGCCCTCGCGCCAAAGTTTTACCGCGAGCGTGCCGTCGCCGCGATGTTCGAGACCTACCCGGGCTCCAGCCAGTACAACAGCCGTCGCTCCATTCCAATGGGCGACAGCGGAGGCCGCACCTACGGTGGCGATCGCGACGAGGATCTCGCCGCCCGGCGGATCCTGGTGAATTATTTCCGCGACGATCCGTCGGCGCAGGCCGTTCACGTCTTCAACGAGATCACCCCGCGCGTCGGTACCGGGAACAACGCCTACAAGGATTTTCTCTGGCGTGATCGCGCCGTGCCGCGAGTCGATCTGACGGCGTTTCGTCTTTCCCACTACAGCCCCGGCCCGGGTTTCGTGTATGCGCGCAGCTCTTGGGACGACGATGCGACGTACTTTTTTTTCAAGGCGGGCGACCGGTTCACGGCTCACCAACACCTCGATGTCGGCACCTTCCTGATCTTCAAGCATGCCGAGCTCGTGGGCGACGGAGGCCACTACACCGATTTTGGCGGCGACCACGATGTGAATTACCATCTGCGAACGATCGCCCACAGCACGATGCTCGTGCACGATCCGCAGGAGAAATGGCCGGCCATTCGCGCCGGCAAGGTGACCAGCAACGACGGCGGCCAGCATCATGACTGGCGTCACCACAACGGCGCCGCGAGCGATCTCCAGGACTGGCAGAAACAGAAAAACCAGTTCGACATCGCCGACATGCTCGCCTTCGAGGATCGCGGTGGCTATGTGTACGCCGCGGCTGACGCGACCCGCGCCTACTCGCCCAACAAGCTCGAACACTTCACGCGCCAGATCGTTTACCTGCGCCCGGACACGTTTGTCATTTTTGACCGGGTGAAATCGCGGGATCTTTCATTCCGCAAGACCTGGCTGCTCCAGGCGATGAACGTGCCGACGCGGACGGATGTCGGTCTCGCCATCGAGAACGGCAAGGGCCGGCTTTCCGTCCAGACGCTCCTGCCGGAGCAGCCCGAGGTGCGGCTCGTTTCCGGCGCGGACCTCTACACGGTCGGAGGGAACCGGTATCCTCCATCGCGCGACACGGGCCCGGCCCCGAAGTGCCGGGTGGAGGTTTCCCCGTCGCGTGCCGCCACCCAGGATTATTTCCTCCATGTGCTCACGACCGGAAGTCGTGGCGATCCAGCCGCGCCGGAGGCGGAACTGGTCCGTCGCGACGGTCGCGTGATGGTCAAGGTCGCCGGTGCCGAGGTCGTGTTCCAAACCGACATCGTTTCCGCCCAAGTGACTCCCGCCGCGCGATAGCCTGGGAGCAGCGTGCGTCACCTGGGAGCGCGGGCGTCTCGCCCGCATGGATTGAAGTGGCACGGGCATCCCTGGTCGCCTTCGGCGCCGCCAGAGGCGGGTAAACCTGCCGGTGGTGCTGGGGGCGCGGGCGCCCTCGCCCGCAGAGAAAGGCCTCTCGGAAATCCGACCGAATCGGCGGCGGGACGCCGCAGCCACTCGATCTTTGCGGGCCAGACGCCCGCGCTCCCAGGAAAC
>JAUSID010000232.1 GCA_030648295.1 Opitutaceae bacterium
TTGCGCCGATGATCACCGTGCGCAGTTACACCGGCCGGCCAAACAAAAATGCGTTTCGCTCCGCACACAGCACGTATTGCGCCGAACAATACTGGCGGGACGCCCGCGCTCCCAGGACGGAGTTCTGCCTTTCGGATAGGATGTCCTGACAGCACCCCCCCCAGAACCCAGAACCCAGAACCCAAAACCCAAAACCCAAAACCCAAAACCCAGAACCTTACCTCCTCAGCTGCCGCGGAGCATGTCGAGCAGCGGTTGCTTGATCGCCGCAGCCCAGATCTCGTAGCCGGCTGCGCCCGGGTGGAGGAAGTCGGGCATGATGTCCTTCGGGAGCGTGCCATCCGGCTGCAGGAATTTCGGGCCGATGTCCAGGTGCCGAACCGTCTTGCCGTCGGCGAGTCCGACGAGTCCGCGATTGATTTCATTCACCTGCAGCCGCTGCGGGTGATCGGGTTTTTCGCCGCGCGGGAAGACCGCGAGCAACATTATCTTCGCGCGCGGAAATTTGGTCCGCAGCGTGTTCACGATTGTCGCGACGCCCGCGACCGTCTCCGCCGGAGTGTTGCGCGGCGTCACCTTGTCGGTTTCAAACCCGGTGTTGTTGGTGCCGATCATCAGCACGACCGCTTTCGGCTGGATGCCGTCGCTCTCGCCGTTTTGCAGCCGCCAGAGCACATGCTGCGTGCGATCGCCGCTAATTCCGAAATTGGCCGCGTGCAGCGGAGCAAACTCGCGATCCCAGACTTTCTTGCCGCCGCGTGCCGATTCGCTCCGCCACGCGTCCGTGATCGAGTCGCCCAGGAAAAGCACGTCGACGCCGCCCTTCCTCGCGATGTCAACGAAACCCTCGTGGCGCTTGACCCAGTTCGCGTCGCGTGGCGCGGGTCGAACGGCAGAGTTTTTCGCCGGGTCGAGCAATGCGGGATCGATGACCGCGCGTGGCGCACTCGTGCAGCCGGCAATAAACAAACCGGTGGCGAGCAGGGCCGCAACGGAAGCGCTGAATGGGCGGAGGAGCGAGGTGTGCATGAGAAAAAATGGAAGCTTATGCAGGGTTGTTCACCGCCTCGCGGCGGATCACGAAGTTTTTCCAGAGGGCGGCGTGTGGGCCGGAGCGGAGCCGGCCGGGCTCATTCGGCCGGCCCGCATCGCCGATCGATTCCTCAGAAGTTGAATTGATCGATGTTGTCCTTGTTGAACACGAACGGCTTTCCGAGCAGGATGTTGTCGCCCTTGATTTCGAACTCGCCGAGCGCGCCCTTGAAGCTCTTGTCGCCGGGCTTGAGCGTGCCCTTCACCAGGGCGACGGCGGCCTCGACGGTGAGGTAGCCGAGGTCCTCGGTTTTCCAGAGCATGACACTGTCGGTGACGCCTTCCTTCACATAACGCCGGTTCTCGCTTGGGAGTCCGAGCCCAATGACCTTCACTTTGCCGACCTTGCCCGCCTGCTTCACTGCTTCGGCGGCACCGGGCACGGCGGGCGAGCAGATATTCATGATCATCTTGAGATTTGGATACGCGCCCAGCAGGGCGGTCGCCTCCGCCTGCGCCTTGTCCTTGAGGTCGTCGCACGGGCGGACGGCGACGATCTTCAGTCCCGGATACTTTTCGGCGACGCGCGTCTCGATGTGTTTCCGCCACTCCTGCTGGTTCGCCGCGGTCAGCGTCGCGAGGATGATCGCAACTTCGCCCTGGCCGTTCAGCAGGCGCGCGGCCTCGTCGGCGAGCCCGTAGCCGATGCCTTCGGGCGTGGCCTGGTTCACGAAGAAGGTGCGTGCGTCGGGCATCGCGTCGGCATCATAGGTGATGACCTTGATTCCCTTGCCTTGAGCTTTGCGCAGCGCGGTCGAGATTCCCTCCTTGTTGTCGCAAGCGGCCGCGATGACATCGACGCCGAGTGTGATCCAGTTCTCGACGATTTCGTTTTGCTTCGCCGGGTCCGTGTCGGTCGGGCCGTCGAACAGCAGATCGACGCCCAGCGCCTTCGCCGCTTTCTCCGCGCCGGCCTTGCACGAGATGAAGTAAGCGTTGCCCTTGGATTTCGGCAGCAGCGCGACGGTGATCACCTTGCCACCCGTGCCCGCGGCCCCGGGACCCGAGGCGGAGCCGCGGTCCAAGGTCGACTTGCCGCAGCCGCCGAGGAGCAGCACCGTGAGGGCAAAACAAAAGAGTTTTTTCATGTGGATTTCGGAGCGGGGGAGGGGCTCGCGTGGTGGCGCGAGCGCCAGGCGGCCCAGAGTTTTGGGGCCACGCCGGCGGACAACGCAAGCAGGAGCAGCGCGCCGGTCAACATGCCAGCGGCTTCGCGCGGCTGGCGCGCGTGGACCAGCCCGTTGTTCAACACCGCGATCGCGGCCACGCCGAGCAGAGTTCCGTGCACGGTGCCGACGCCGCCGAAGATGCTCGTGCCGCCGAGCACGACGGCGGTGATGGCAAACAGTTCATAGCCCGTGCCGGCGTCGGCTTTCGCCTGGCCGAGCCGCGCAGTGTAAATGATTGCCGCGAGCGCCGCGACGACGCCAGCGAGTACATAGACCAGCGCGAGCCGGCTGCGGACCGGCAGGCCGGCGTAGCGTGCGCCCTCGGGCGAAAAACCGATCGCGCGGAACGAGCGGCCAAACGTCGTTCGGTGCACCAGCAGCCACACGACGACCGCGACACCGCAGAACAGCCACATTTGCGTCGGCAGCCCGAGCCAGCGTTCCTGGCCCAGGAACAGGAAGGACGCGGGAAAATTCGTGAACGTGTCGGCGCCGCGCGTGATTGCCTCCGCGACGCCACGGAAAAGTGAATACGTGCCGAGCGTGACGATGAGCGGCGGCAGCCGCAGCAGGGTGATGAGGCTGGCGTTTAGTCCGCCCGCGAGAGCACCAAGTCCGAGCGTTACCAAACCAGCCGCGAAGGGTGAGAGCCCGGCGTCGCGCCAGAGTTTGCCGAAGAGAATGGCGCACAGTCCGAGTAGCGATCCGACTGACAGGTCGATGCCGCCCGTGAGGATGATCGGCGTCATGACGAGCGCGAGCAGCCCGATCTCCACCGTGTGCCGGAGAATGTCGAAGTTGTTGTCGAGCGTCCCGAACCGCGGCCCGATGGCGTTGAAACAAAGCCACTCGATCACCACCACGAACAGCAGCGCCGTCTCGTGGCGGAGCAGAAGGGATTTCCAGCGTGACCGCGAATTCTCAGACATCGGTAATGCTAATTAGCTGGCAGTGAAATTAACCGCGAATGAACGCGAATGGACGCGCATTGAATCCCACGGCATCTCGCGGACCTGTACTCGTCAGCACCGCCGCGCATTGCCTGGCATTCGTGTTCATTGGCGTTCATTCGCGGTTTCCTCTCCTGAATTGTGTGAGTGATTAGCGGTCGGTTTTTCGGGTACGCACGCCGTCGGCCACGACGGCGAGGAGGATGATCGCGCCCTGGATCGCCTTTTCCCAATACGCCTCGACGTGAAGATGCGTGAGCGCCGGCGAGACGCAGGCCAGCAGCAACAAGCCGACGAACACGCCCCAGAGCGTGCCACGTCCGCCGGAAATCGCGACGCCGCCGACCACCACGGCGGCGATCGCCTTCAGTTCGAGCCCGGTGCCCGACTTCGGATCGACCTGGGGCGATTGCGCGACGTTCATCATCGCCGCGAGCCCGGTCAGCGCACCCATGAACACGAAGGTGAGGAAGGTGACGAGTTGCGGCCGCATGCCGGCGAGCCGCGCCGCTTCGGCATCGGTGCCGACCGCGTACACGAACCGTCCCGCCGCCACGTGCCGCATCGCCAGTCCGAGGGCCGCCAGCAATGCGACGGCGGCGGCGACCAGGACCCATTGGCCGGAGGATTGGCTGAGTCCGAGCCACTGCAATCGGTCGGGCAGGTTCACAAACGCACCCTGCCGCTGCAAACGCAGGGCTTCGCGCCAGGTCACCATCGTGGCCAGCGTGACGACAATCGACGGCAGCCGGAGTCCCGCGATCAACGTTCCATTGATCGCGCCGAGCAGCGCACCGATCCCGATTGCAGCCAGCCCGACGAGGGCGGTGGGAGTGTTCTGGGCCGCCAGCAGGCCGGCGCTCACGCTGCACACCGCGAATTGCGAGCCCACCGAAATGTCGATCTGCCGGCAGATGATCACGAGCGCCATCCCGCAGGCGACCACGAGCGTCGGAGCTTCGCGCGTCGCAAGCGACAGCAGAGGTTGGGGTTGATAAAACCCCGGCGCAAAAATCGCGAGCGCCGCGAGCACCAGGATGAGCGCACCGGCGACGGAGAGTTCGCGGAAATGGCGCGTCATCGCGTTTGTCCCAAGGCTGCGCTCATCACCGCATGCGCGTCGGCATTACCGGGAAGCACCGCGGTCATCGTGCCGCCCCGCATCACCCCGATGCGGTCGCTCATCCCGAGGATTTCGGGCAGGTCGCTGGAAATGAGCAGCACCGCGAGACCGTCGCGGGCCAGCCGCCGGACGATCCGGTGAATTTCGCTCTTGGCGCCGACGTCGACGCCTTGCGTCGGCTCGTCCAGGATGAGCAGCTGCGGTTTCGTCGCCAGCCAGCGCGCAAGCGACACCTTCTGCTGGTTGCCGCCCGACAGGCTGCCGGCGGGCGCATCGGGGCCGCTGCACTTCACTGCGAGGTCGCGGATGTAATCCAGCGCGAGCGAGCGCTCGGCGCCGAATCGCAGCCACGCGCCTTTGAAAATCCGCCGGTGCACCGCCATGGTCATGTTTTCCGCCACCGGCATCTCGAGCACGACGCCGTGGCGGCGGCGGTCCTCCGGCACATAGGCGATGCCGCGGTTCATCGCTTCTTCGGGCGAACGAATGGCCAGCCGCGTGCCGGCCAGTTCGATTTCGCCCGCATCCGCCGGTGTCAGTCCAAACAGGATACGCGCCAGCTCCGTTCGACCCGCGCCGACCAGCCCGGCGAGCCCGAACACCTCGCCGGCGCGGACCTCCAACGACACGGCGTGGACGCCCGATGCCTTGCAACCGACGTCCCGCAGCTTCAGGACAACATTGCCGGGCGCGCTTTCGCCCGGTGGATAAATCTGCGTCATCTCGCGGCCCACCATCATGCGAATGAGCGCGGCCTCGTTGATTTCACTGACCGCGCTGGTGCCGACGCTCTGACCGTCGCGCAGGACTGTCACGCGATCGGCGAGGGCAAAAATTTCCTCCAGCCGGTGGGAGATGTAAATGACCCCGACGCCGTTTTGCCGCAGCTCGCGGACGACCGAAAAGAGCAGGTGTTGCTCCTTCTGTGTGAGCGATGACGTCGGTTCATCCATGATCACGATCCGTGCGCCGGCCCCGAGCGCGCACGCGATTTCGACCAGTTGCTGTTCCGGCATCGAGAGCGCGCGGACTTCCACCTCGGGCGGGATATTGGCGCCGATCTGGCCGAGCAACCGCACGGCCCGATCGCGGCGCTGCCGCCAGCCAACGCGCCGCAGTGCCGATCCGGGTTCGAGTCGCAGCCCGATATTCTCCGCCACGGTCAAATCGGGAAACAGCGCGGGCTGCTGATAAATGCACGCGATTCCCAGCCGGTGCGCGGCCGCCGGGCTGAGCCCCGCAACGACCTTTCCTTCCAGCGTGATCGTGCCGCTGTCGGGCTGGTGGGCGCCGGTGACGATCTTGATCAGCGTGCTCTTGCCCGCGCCGTTTTCGCCCAGCAGCGCGTGCACCTCACCCGCGTGCAAATCGAAATCCACGCCGCGCAGCGCCCGCGCGCCGCCGAACGACTTGGCGAGTTGGCGGAGTTCGAGCAGCGGGGCGGGCATTCAGGAAACGCAGATGGCGCGCGAGTTGAGCGGGAGAGTCAAATCACGCCGGCGGCTGACAGTCCGTCCGCTCCGCCGCGCGCAATGGTGCGAGATCCGGATCCGTGGCGGCGGCTTCGGCAAACTTCCGGTCGAGCGCGATGGCGCGATTGACGCGGCTGCGCGCTGCCGCGAGCTCGCCCCGCTGGCATGCGTAGCAGCCAAGGTTGAACTGGATTGTTGCCTCGTCGGGATGTTTTTTCTCGGCGGTGAGCAGAATCTGTTCGGCCGCGGCGAGTGATTCCGCCCGGCGCGTGGCGTAGGCCCACGTCACCCACGCGGATGGCTCGTCGGGCTGGCGTTGGATGAACTGCGCCGCGAGTTTTTGCAGCGCCGCCCAGTTTTTCTGCTCCTGCAGCACCGCCATCCGCACCGCAATCGCCTCGTCGGTTTCATTTTCCGGCGGGGGAATGCGATCGAGCTCCTCTGCCGCCTCGGCCACCAGGCCGAGTTCGAGGTATCCGCGGGCATGAGCAAGACGACGCTTCGGAAACATCGCCCGCCGACTAAGCGCAACGTTCGCCCATGGTCAATGAAGCTGCGCATTCCGCGCGTGCCGCTCTCTTACGAACCGGTGGCCGCCTGACCGGTCTGAAGCTCAACCAGGCGTCCGCGGCGCGTCGCCGTTGGCCCCCCACTGTTGGCTGATTTGCCTTTATGAAGTCTCAATCGAACTCAAAGAAAACGCAGGTCTCGCGATCGCGCGGCCAGGGAGCGAAGCGCGTTGAAAAACGCATCCGAGCCGGCCGGAAAGCCGCGGTGGCACGCCCGGCGGGAGCGGATCGGGCCGACCGGAAGGGGAACGAGCGCGCGCAGCACGTCGATGCCTTCCAGAAGCGCAAGAAGCGCCTGGGTCAGGCCGGCCTGGCCAACGAGGCACGTCCCGGCCTGGGCACCCGCGCCGACGAGGGCGTGACGAAACGCGAGGAGGGCACAGCCTTGAAGCAACCGGGCAAGCCGCGGGCGCCGGCCGCCGCGCGTAATTATCGGGAGCCGGCGCCTGCGCCGCAGGAGCAGCGTCCCGATACGATGGCGCACGAACTGGAACGTTCGACGGGGATGTCGGGTCAGTCGAGCGGCACGTAGCGCGCGCTTCACCTTCGCCTGGCCTTTTGGCTGTCCGAAACGATCCGCCAACGCCCAAAACGATTTAAGCGAGTGGCTGCGGCTTCCAGCCGCAGATGTTCTCGATGCGCATTCGATCCCATCTGCGGCAGGATGCCGCAGCCAGTGTGCCCGGCATGGGCATGAACTAAACATATGAAAGGAGATGTACGGAAGCAGTGACAAACAACCGTAGCGAAAGCCAAGGCGGGGGCCGCGAGGCACTCAGCACGAAAGAAGGCTGTAGCAAAGGCACG
>JAUSID010000251.1 GCA_030648295.1 Opitutaceae bacterium
GACGGCCTCGAATACTATTCGCAAATCAACCTGATGAAGGGCGGCATTCTTTTTGCCGATCGCGTGACCACGGTGAGCCCGCGCTACGCCCAGGAAATCCAGACGCCGGAATTCGGCTGCGGGCTCGACGGCGTGGCGCAGACCCGTGCCGATGATATCGTCGGGCTGTTGAACGGCGTCGACATCTCGATTTGGAATCCCGCGGTCGATTCGTTGATCCCAGCGCGCTATTCGGCGGTGAACATGTCCGGGAAACAGGTGTGCCGGACCGAACTGCTGAAGAAAGCGGGGTTCGCCACCGAGTTCAAGGGGCCGATATTCGGGATGGTGGCGCGACTGACCGAGCAGAAGGGCATCGATTTCGTGCTCGCGAACCGCGACTTCTTTCTCGCCCACGAGTGCCGATTGATCGTGCTCGGCTCGGGCGACAAGCGGATGGAGGACGAGCTGCGCGAGCTCGCGACCGGCGCACCGCAAAAGGTGTACGTGTCGTACCGGCTCGACGAAACGATGAGCCACCTGATCGAGGCCGGGATTGATTTTTTCCTGATGCCCTCGGTGTTCGAGCCGTGCGGGTTGAATCAGATGTATTCACAAACCTATGGCACGGTGCCGGTGGTCAGCCGGGTGGGGGGGCTCGTCGACACCGTGATCGACGCGGACGATGATCCGGCGAATGGCACGGGCGTGATGTGCGAACCGGACGCCCTGAGTCTGCGTGAGGCGCTGCAGCGCGCGCTCGTGTTGTTTTCCGACAAAGCGCGCTACGGCGCCGTCCAGCAGCGGGCGATGGCGAAAAACTTCAGCTGGAAGGTCGCGGCCGCGGCGTACGAGAAACTGTATCAGGAGTCGCTGTGAGGTGGGGAAGAACGCGAGACTTGGAAGAACGCGAGACCCGGAAAACGGGGAAAGAAGAAACGGCAAAAAGAAGAAACCGCGGAAGACGGGGAAGAACGCGAGAACGCGAGACCCGGAATGAATGGGGAAAAGGAAACGGTTCGTTAGCCTTCAAACTCGAAACGCGAAACTCGAAACCCGACACTGACCACCGACGACCGACCACCGATTCACCGAATCCCCCCATGTCCGCGACGCTCATCTGGTTCCGGCAGGATTTGCGGTTGCAGGACAATCCCGCCCTGCATGCGGCGCTGGTCCGCGGCGGACCGGTCGTGCCGATTTTCATTTGGGACCCGGACAACGAGGAGCGCTGGCCGCCTGGAGCCGCATCGAAATGGTGGCTGCATCACTCGCTCAAAGCGCTCGACGCATCCTTGCGCGAACGCGGGTCGCGGTTGGTCATCGCCCGCGGCGATTCGCTGGAGGAACTGCGCGGTGTCATCAAGGTGACAGGGGCAAACGCCGTGTATTGGAATCGCCGATATGAGCCGCATGCCGTCGCACGGGAGTCATGGCTCGAGACCGCATTGCCGTCGCAGGGTGTGGAGGTGAAATCGTTCAACGCGGCGCTGCTCAATGAGCCGGCCGCACTCCTCAACCGCCAGGGTCGTCCATTCCAGGTGTTCAGTGCCTATTGGCGGCAGTCCGTCGCCCAACCAGTGCCGGCGCCGCTCAAACTCGCGCCGGGACCGTTCCCGGCTCCGGTTGCATGGCCGGGGTCGCTCGCGCTGGATGCGCTCGAGCTGCTGACGCGGATGCCCCTCGGTGCGACGTTGGCCAGGACGTGGGAACCGGGCGAAGCCGGCGCCACGCGGCGACTTCGCCGGTTCATTGCCGATGGACTTGCCGATTACGATGAGCGGCGCGATGAGCCGGGACGGGACGCCACCTCGATGCTTTCGCCCCACCTGCATTTCGGGGAGGTTGGGCCGCGGCAAATCTGGGCGGCGGTGAAGGCTTCGGCGCGCGGCAGCGGGGTCTTTCCGCCGAACAAGGGAGCCGGGGCGTGGTTGCGCGAACTCGGCTGGCGCGAGTTCGCCCACCATCTGGTTTTCCATTTTCCCCAGACACCCGTGTATCCGCTTCGCCAGGACTTCGGCCGGTTTCCGTGGGCCGATGATCCCGGCGGAAAGATGCTGGCCGGGTGGCAGCGCGGACTCACCGGTTACCCCATCGTGGATGCGGGCATCCGGCAGCTGGCGCAAATCGGATGGATGCACAACCGCGTGCGGATGATCGTGGCGTCGTTTCTCGTGAAGCACCTGCGGCTGCCGTGGACGCAGGGCGCAGCGTGGTTCTGGGATACGCTCGTCGATGCCGACCTCGCGAACAACACCCTCGGCTGGCAATGGACCGCCGGCTGCGGAGCCGACGCCGCGCCATTCTTCCGGATTTTTGCCCCCGTGCTTCAGGGCCAGAAATTCGATCCCAAGGGCGATTACGTCCGCCGCTGGATCCCCGAATTGACAAGATTGCCGGCGGAGCACGTCCACTCACCGTGGAAAGCGCCGAATCATGTGCTCGCCGCGGCCGGGGTCCGGCTGGACGGGAATTATCCGCGTCCCATCGTCGACCACGCCACTGCGCGTGACGCCGCGCTGGCGGCATTCCGGCAGATGCGGTTGAGTCGGTGAAGCGGTGACGAAGAACGCGAGACTTGGAAGAACGCGAGACGACGGAAGACGGGGAGACGCGGAAGAACGCGAGACGTGGCGAAGACGCAGAAGACTTCGGAAGAACGTGAGAACGCGAGACGGGGCAGACTCGGAAAAACTTGGAAAGAAGAAACGGCAAAAAGTAGAAACAGCGGAAGACGGGAAGACGGGGAAGAACGCGAGAAAGCGAGACCCGGAATAAATGGGAAAAGGGAAACGGTTCGTTAGCCTTCAAACGCGAAACCCGAAACCCGAAACGCGAAACGCGAAACCCAGAACCGGCGCCGAAGGCGCACCAATAACCAATAGCCAATAACCATTCCACCTTCACTTTCTCCTCAAATGAAAACTCTCATCGCCGGCGCCTCGGGGCTCGTTGGCAGCGCGCTTGTGGCGGCATTGCGCGGTTCGGGTCATGAGGTGCACCGGCTCGTCCGGCGCGCGGCGGCGGCACCGGATGAAATCCCGTGGCACCCGGAGCGGCGCGAACTGGAACCGCCACATATCCATGGGATGGATGCGGTGATTAACCTTTCGGGCGAGAACGTCGGCGCGGGTCGCTGGACCGCAGCGCGGCGCGAACGGATTCTGCGCAGCCGGATCGATGCGACGGCCACGTTGGTGAAGGCGATGGCAGCCGCCGCGAGAAAACCGTCGGTGTTTCTAAGTGCGTCCGCGGTGGGTTTCTACGGCGACCGCGGCGACGAGGTCCTCACGGAAGCGGCTGGAGTGGGGCAGGGGTTCCTGCCCGAAGTTTGCCTGGCGTGGGAAACGCATGCCGAGGGTGCCTCGCGCTCCGGCGTGCGCACCGTGCTCACACGCTTCGGTGTGGTGCTGGCTCCGAATGGCGGTGCACTCGCGAAGATGTTGCCCTTGTTCCGCGCCGGTTTCGGCGGCCGGCTTGGCCATGGACGGCAATGGATGAGTTGGATTGCGATCGAGGATGTCGTCGGCGCGCTGATGCACTGCCTCACAAACCCCGTGTGCCGCGGTCCCATCAACGTCGTCGCGCCGGATCCGGTGACGAATGCAGACTTCACGGCCGCACTTGCACGGGTGCTGCAGCGCCCTGCCGTCCTGCCCGCGCCCGCCTGGGCCTTGCGTGCCGTGCTCGGTCGGATGGCCGATGAAGCGCTGCTCGCAAGCACCCGACCCGTGCCGGAAAAGTTGCTGAAGAGCGGCTATCTGTTTCGGCAGCCAGACCTCGATGAGGCGCTGGGATCGGTCCTTCGCTTGGCTGCGGTTATTGGATGAGAGTTATTAGTTATTGGTGTCTTGCCGAAGCCCCGCGGAGCCGTGCGCAAAGGGCAGAACAAAACGGGGTGCCGTCCCTGGGAGCGCGGGCGTCTCGCCCGCATGGATTGAAGGGGAGAGGAGCGGCGGTCGGTGAAGCGGGAGTCGGTCGTCGGTGGGACGGTGGACGGCGGAAAACGAAGCAAAGAAGAAACGGCAAAAAGAAGAAACGGCGGAAGACGGGAGACGCGGAAGAACGTGAGACCCTGAAAACGAGGCCAGTCGTAGCGGAACGCGTGGGCGTCTCGCCTTTTCACTCATTGGCGGCCTCCGTTTATCATCTCCCCACTGTTTCACCGACACACTGGTTCACCGACTCACCGCCATTGCCCATTACCCATTTGCCAGCGACCCGCGCCGAAGGCGCACCAATAACCAATAACCAATAACCCGCCCTCACTCTCACTCCGAAGGCGAACCAACGCCTCACCGCTTTACCGCCTCACCGATTCACCGCTTCACCGATGCCACGAACAACTCGTCCGGCGTGAAAAACCGTGCCAGCTCGGCCTGGGCGTTTTCGTCGCTGTCGGAGGCGTGGACGACGTTCGTCATCATGTCGGCGCCGAAGTCTCCGCGAATCGTTCCTTTTGCGGCTTTCCGCGAGTCCGTCGGCCCGAGCAGATCACGCACGCGTTGCACCACGTCCTGGCCCTGGAGCGCCATCATGATGACGGGACGCGAGGCCATGAACTTCTCGATCTCCGGATAAAACGGTTTGCTCGCCACGTGCGCATAATGCTCGCGCAACACCTGTGGCGTGAGCCGCCCCATTTTGCAGCCGATGACTTCGAAGCCCGCCGCTTCGAACCGGCTGAGCACCGTGCCGACAAGCCGCTTGTCCATGCAATCGGGCTTAAAGATGATGAACGTTTTCTGCATAGTGAACCGGCGAACGTAGTTCCCCGCACGCGTTTGGAAAGCTTGAATTCGTGCGAAGACGGGAAGACGCGGAAGAACGCGAGAACGCGAGACGCCAAGCGGTGAATCGGTAGTCGGTGAAGCGGTGAGACGGTGAAACGGTGAGGCGGTGAGACGGACAGACCAGAGGTGCGGAGGAGCGGAGGAGCGGAGGAGCGGAGGAGCGGTGAGCGGTGAGCGGTGGATGGTCAGATGTTCAGATGCCCGGAAGTTCAGATGGTCGGATGATCGGAAGACGAGGAGACGCGGAAGAACGCGAGAATGCGAGACATCGATCGGTGAAGCAGTGAAGCAGTGATCGGAAGTGGAACGCGAAACCCGAAACGCGAAACCCAAAACTCAGAACGGACGCCGAAGGCGAACCCAAAACCCGAAACTGGCGCCGAAGGCGCCCGATTAGACCTTCGGCTCGTTCGGCGGTACGTTCAGTCGCAGCCAATAGCCGCGCAGGCCTGACGCCAGCTCGGTCAGGGTCGTAAGGCTGGTAGGCTTCACCAGATAGGAATTCGCGCCGGCACGATACGCCTCCGCGATGTCGGAAGGCTCGGTCGACGACGTGAAGATAATCACGATCATCGAGTGCAGGACCGGATGCGCCCGAATCCATCTGAGCAACTCGATGCCCGACACGAGCGGCAGTTTGAGGTCGAGAAGTATCAACGCCGGCAGCGGGACGGCGCGTTTCTTGGGCGAGATCGCGTTGGTGAGATACTCCATCGCCAGCGCACCGTGCGACACGCGATGGACGGGATTAGTGAACTGGGCCTTTCGAAATGCCGACTCGAGGAGCAGAACGGAATCGTCCTCGTCCTCCACCACCAGGATCGTCGGGGCATTCGTCACGGCGGTATGAGAACAGCCAGCCGCCTGACGGCAAGAATTGACGGAGCGTCGCGGAGTCGGTGCGAGTTACAAAGCGGTGAATCGGTGACGAAGAACGCGAGACTTGGAAGAACGCGAGACGACGGAAGACCGGGAGACGCGGAGGAACGCGAGAACGCGAGACCCTGAAAACGAGGTCAGCCGTAGCGGAACGCGTGAGCGTTTCGCCTTTTCGCTCATTGGCGGCGTCCGTTTATCATCTCCCCACTGTTTCACCGACACACCGCCATTGCCCATTACCCATTTGCCAGCGACTCGCGTCGAAGGCGCACCAATAACCGATAACCAATAACCAATAACGCCCTCGCCGGGGGCGCTGGCCGAAACCGCTTCACCGATCGTTGTCTCGCGTTCTTCCGCGTCTTCCAAGTCTTCCCGTCTTCCCTCACACCCTTCGAAACCTCGGCCGCAATTTCTGCCGTAGTTGCTGAATGGTTACCGCGCGTTCGTACACCTCCGCCAGTTCGTGGCGCGGGCGGAGCCGTCGCCCGAGCTTGACCGCCACGTGGGTGATGAGCACGCGGTGTTTTTCCCACAGCTCCTCGATTTGGCGTTCACAGCCATCGAGGAAATGATCGAGGTAATGGACAAACAGGATGCTTTCGCGCGGTGCCTCCGGGTGGCCGCGGCGGCCGAGGAGGACGTAGATGGCGCTCTGGTCCGGGTTGAAGATTTCTTCGAGCTGGCGCCTTGGAACCACTATGAAGCCTGGAAGCTTATCCGGCTGAACGGGGGTCGTGTTCATCGCGGGGCAGCCTAGCGGCGCGGCCGGTCATGGCCATCGGATCCGATCCCGCAAACAGACGAATCTCCCATCGGGGAAAATCCGCGGCCCGCGAGCCGCCAAGTCACACGCATGCAAACTCTTTCGCCTGAAATTTACCCACTTCTTATTCACAACTTGTGCACAAGGATTTCGCTGCTGCGAAATCCTAGGGTGGCTGTCGATGAAGCAAACCTTGGTTTTCGGTGAAGCGGCTTGCCGCGCTCACTTCGTCCCTGGGAGCGCGGGCGTCTCGCCCGCATCGGCCCATTCGTTGCGGGCCGGAGGCCCGCGCTCCCAAGGGAACTCGGTTCCGGCCTTCGTCTATCCCTGGCTGTTCTATCGCCAGCCGTCCGCCGTCGCCGACTCTCGTCTTTGGTCCCTGGTCTCTTGTCCGTCATCGCCATTGCCCATTTGCCATTCGCAGCTTGCGACAGGCGACCCGGTTCAGGGATTCGCTGATAATTGCCTGCCCGAAAGCTCCACCGAAAACCGAATCGCGCTTGACGGATTAAATGAATCCGAGACGCTGAGCCCTCCGAATTTTTGCCCTCATCGTCTATCGGTTAGGACAGGAGATTCTCAATCTTCAAAGCGGGGTTCGATTCCCCGTGGGGGCGCTCTTTCGGTGAGGCAGTGGTTGGTGACGGTGAAACGGATTCGGGAAAGAAAGTCCCGCTGGCGGACATCGAGCGCAGGCTGGCGGGTCGAGAGTGAGACGGGCTACCGTCCCGTTTTTGCAGCAGGAGCCGCTGATTTCCGTCTCCAGCTACCGAAGCGGATGCAAAAGAAACTGGTACCACTTTCATGAATACCATCGCGCGAGTGCTTGCTCTATTACTGGTCGGATGGTTCGCGCCGACCGGCGCGGCCGCGGCGGCCGAGCGGACGAAACCGAACATCGTGTTCATCCTGTGCGATGATCTCGGGGTTAACGACCTGCACTGTTATGGGCGCGCCGATCACCGCACGCCGAACCTCGACCGGCTGGCCACCCAAGGCACGCGGTTCACGTCCGCTTACGTCGGGCAGCCAATTTGTTCGCCGTCGCGCGCCGCGATTCTGACCGGCAAAGCGCCCGCCCGGCTGCATCTCACCACGTATCTCCCGGGTCGGGCCGACGCCGTCTCGCAGATGGTCCTGCACCCGGAGATCCAGATGCAGGTGCCGCTCGAGGAAAAAATGCTGCCCGAGCACCTGAAAGCGTCCGGCTATGTCAGCGGCGCGATCGGCAAATGGCATGTGGGCGGAGCCGGATTTGGACCGCTGGAGCAGGGCTTCGACATGTATCATCAGGGCAGCGCCAACACGAAGCCGTCGGCGACCGAGGGCGGGAAAGGCGAATACGATCTGACGGCGGCGGCGGAGGCGTTCATCGAGGCAAACAAGGACCGGCCGTTCCTGGTTTATCTGGCGCACAATGCGCCGCACATTCCGTACACGGCGCAGCCGGAGCGGATCGCTCACAACGCGGGCGCCTTCGAACCCGTATATGCCGGCGTGATTGAAACGATCGATGACAGCGTGGGCCGGCTGCTGCGCAAACTGGACGCGCTGCATCTGACCGAGAACACCATCGTGGTTTTCACGTCGGACAATGGCGGCCTGCATGTGCCGGAGGGAACGCATCAGCGGATCACCCACAATTCTCCCTATCGCGCAGGCAAGGGGTACGTATATCAGGGCGGGTTGCGGATTCCGCTGATTGTCCGCTGGCCGGGCCACGTCCCGGCCGGACGCGTGGTTGATGATCCCGTGATCAATACCGATTGGATTCCCACGCTGCTCGAACTGGTCGGGGCGCCAGCCGCAACAGGCCTGGATGGCGTCAGTTTCGCCGCGCTGCTGATGGGAGCGAGGCCGGCGCCGGTGCGGCAATTCTTCTGGCATTTTCCGCATTATAACAATCAGGGCGGCCGGCCCACGGGGGCGATGCGCGACGGCAACTGGATGCTGGTGGAGTACTATGACATGCCGCACGCCGAACTTTTCGATCTGAGCCGCGATATTCGCGAAGAGCGCGACGTTGCGGCTCAACACATGGAGCGTGTGGCGCAAATGCGGGCGGCGCTCGATGCGTGGCGGAAGAAAGTCGGAGCCCAGACCAACCGACCGAATCCCCGTTACGATCCGGCGAAGTTTCGCGAGCTGTATCTCGACCTGGATCCCTCGCGGTTCGAGCCGGCGAAGGCCGATGACTCGAACTGGCAACGAATCTGGGAGTGGCGTCGCGGGATGAATTCGGTCCTGCCGTCCGGCGGAAAGAAGGGCAAAGCCAAGGCGAAGTAGCCCCCGGGCGGCGCGGGCGTGGAAAATAATGGAGGGCCCGCCTCCGCGCGGGCCGCGACGATCGTCGGACGCGATTCGACGTCATGACGAACTGACGGCACGGTTCGGACGGGGCAGAGCCCGTCCCTCCAGGGATGAGGATCGACACGGAAAGGCGCGAAACGCTCACGCGTTCCGCTACGAAGACCATCGGGAATGGAGGGCCAGCCTCGGCGCGGGCCGTTCGCTTTCCGAAGGAAATTCCACGCGGGAAAGTCGAAATGCGTGTTGAAGCGAAACACGGCCGCTGCGCCGCGCGTGGGCTCACCGCCCGTTTCGCCACGAACTGGGTGTCTGGCCGGTTTGCCGCCGGAACCAGCGCGCGAAATAATTGGGGTCGTCGAAGCCGCTGCGTATCGCTGCATCGGCTACGTTCGGCGCGTTGCGCAACGCGGTTTGGGCGTCCTCCAGACGCAACCGATCGCGGAGCGCCCGAAGCCCGAGCCCGGACTCCCGCTTCAGTTTTCGGGTGAGGTGATCCGGATGGTAACCGGCGGTGCGGGCGAGTCGTGCCAGCGGGGCAGGGGTGCGGAGGAGTTCGCGCACTTTTTCGAAGGTGGTTTGAACCGGCGGTGCGGCCGCCGCAGAAGGCGATTGCTCGAGCAGCAGCGCCACCACGGCGAGGATGGCGGAATAATCCGCGAGCGTGAGCCGGCCCTTCGCCGGCACGCGGCTGACCAGGCCATGCAGTTCATTCAGCCGCGCCGACGGCAAACGTCGGTGACCGGCCCGAACGCGGCCCGTCGATTCGAGTTCATAATCGAGTACGAGGCAAAGCGGCCGGCTCCGGCCTTGCAGCGCGAATCCGTGCGAAATGCCGGACGGAATCACGAACAGGTCGCCCGTTCGCGCCATTCGCCGGCGGCCGCCAACGGACTGCATGCCTTCACCCGAGAGATACAAGATCAGCTGCGCGTGGTCGTGAACGTGCGGCGACACCTCGGTCTCGCGATGCCGGTTCAGCTGCAGTTTTTGCAGCACAAAACCGAGCGCGTGGATTTCGATTTTCTGGATGAGGATTGGACTCCAGGCGAGCATCAGGGTCGGATTAGTGCTAGCAAAAGTCGGCATTGTCCTAACGCAAGCCGTCGCTTCGGCCTACAATCGCGGTTCTCAAATACTCCCTGCACAATGACTACGCACAAAGTCGGCATCATCATGAACGGCGTCACGGGACGCATGGGCACGAACCAGCACCTGTTGCGCTCGATCAAGGCGATCATCGATCAAGGTGGCGTCAAGCTCGGCGACTCCGAGGTGATCATGCCCGATCCGATTCTCGTTGGCCGCAGCGAGCCGAAGCTGGCGGCGCTGGCCGTGCGCGCCGGAGTGAAGCGCTTCACCACGAACCTCGACAGCGCGCTCGCCGATCCGGCGAACCAGATTTATTTCGACGCGACCCTGACGGGCCAACGGCCCGTTGGAGTCCGCAAGGCGATCGCGGCGAAGAAACACGTTTACTGCGAAAAACCGACCGCCACGACGTCAGCCGAGGCGCTCGCGCTCGCGAAGGAAGTGACCGCGGCGGGTCTGAAGAACGGAGTCGTGCAGGACAAGCTCTGGCTGCCGGGGCTGCTGAAATTGAAATACCTGATCGATACCGGGTTTTTCGGCCGGATCCTTTCCGTGCGCGGCGAGTTTGGTTACTGGGTCTTCACCGGCGAACACGAGAAGCTGCAGCGGCCGTCCTGGAATTACCGCAAGGAGGACGATGGCGGCATCATCGTCGACATGCTCTGCCACTGGCAGTACGTCGTCCAAAACCTCTTCGGTGAAATCAAGGCGGTGTCGTGTCTCGGCGCGACGCACGTTCCGCAACGCTGGGACGAGGCGGGCAAGCCCTACAAGGTGACCGCGGACGATTCGGCTTATGCGACTTTCGAACTGCGCAACGGCGTCATTTGCCACTTCAACTCGTCCTGGTGTGTGCGCGTTCGCCGGGATGATTTGCTGACGCTGCAGGTCGACGGGTCGCACGGCACCGCGGTCGCGGGGCTGCGGAACTGCGTGGCGCAGCATCTTGCCGCGACGCCACGCTGCGTGTGGAATCCAGACGTCGACAGCCCGATCAAATATTTCGATGGCTGGACGACGGTGCCGAACCAAGGAGACTACGACAACGCGTTCAAGGTCCAATGGGAACTCTTCCTGCGGCACGTGGTGAAGAACGAGCCCTTTCCCTGGTCGCTGCTCGAGGGCGCGAAGGGCGTGCAACTCGCTGAGCTCGGCCTGAAGTCATCGGCCGAGCGGCGCTGGCTCGATATTCCGAAGCTGGGGTGAGCCGCGGCAGGCGCCGCGGATCAGGCGGCAGGGGCGGCGCGGCTTAGCCGGAAGTAATCAGCCCCAACCGCAAAACGAGTTTTGCTCCGGACAGGAAGAAACAACGGATTCCTGGGAGCGCGGGCCTCTGGCCCGCAAAGATCGAGTGGCTGCGGCTTCCCCATTCGGCAGGCTCAGGGCCCTGAGCCCGTCGAACGGGCAGCGCGCTCCACCTTTCAGTGGATTCGAAATCCCAGCGAGGACGCACTTCGACTGCATCGTTACGGCTTAGTGGTTTTGGCGTGGGATAGTCCGACTCCAGAACTTCGGACGCACAGCCGCGGCAGGGGCGCCGCGGCTCTAATTCAACGGGTGGTGAACCGAGTATTCCAGCCCGCCAGAGGCGGACAAGCCTCGTGACCTCGGCTGCTACGATAACCGGGCGGGTGCGGCTGGAACGTGCAAAGTCTGGCGCAACCGCGGGGTTGAAAAATTCCGGCTCGTTTCCAAACGCGCGAATTACGCTGGCAAATGCGGCGTTTTCGCTAAGGTGTGCGCGTCGCCCACTCTTGGGCGGCGTCACTTTAACTCCTCTCAATCATGATTACTCCACTTATCCTCGGTGTTGGATCGCTCGGCGGTTCATTCCTGTCGCCGGGATTCTTCATCATCCTGATCGTTCTGGTGATGATCTTTTCGCTCTACGCGCAGTTTCGGGTGTCAAGCGTGTACGGACGGAACGCGAAGATTGCGTCGCGCGGCGGAATCACCGGCCGTGAGGCGGCCGAAGCGGTGATGACGCGGGCGGGGATCAGCGACGTTGAAATCACGGAAACCAGCGGCCACCTGACGGACCACTACGATCCGATTCACAAGACGCTGGTGCTGTCGTCGGAGAACTATCGCGGCACGAGCCTCGCGGCGCTCGGCGTGGCGGCTCACGAAGCCGGCCATGCCATCCAGCACAAGATTGGTTACTCGATGTTGCACCTCCGCATGGCACTGGTGCCGGCGACGAACTTCGTTTCCCGCGTGCTGCCGGTGGTGATGCTGGTCGGCTTCTTCTTCGCCCGTGGGCTCAGCGGCATGCTGCTCGACGTTGCCATCCTGTGTTACGCCGTCCTCACCGTGTTTCAGCTGGTGACGCTGCCGGTGGAGTACGATGCGAGCAACCGCGCCAAGGCGCAGCTTGTGGAACTCGGAATCGTCGGCTCGGACGAGATGGTCGGGGTGAAACAAACGCTCGATGCCGCCGCGCTCACGTACCTCGCCGCGTTCGTCAGCTCACTGTTGTACCTGCTCTATCTGCTGTCGGCGCGCCGCGACTGAGCGAGCGCCGCGCCCGGTGGGATCGTGCAGGCAGGATAGACAATTCGTCATGGGCGCCTCGCTTGGTGCCGCTACGCGGACACCCATCCTGCGGGATCGTCGCGCCCTCGTTCCTCGGGCTCGCGATGACAAACTGGGAACGTGAAATATCCGCCCTGGTCGCGTTACGGGGTATTTTTCACCGCGTCGGCCACGGCCGGCGGAACGGCGACCGCGGCCGTCACGCGCCGGCCGAGGCCAAGGAAGAAAAGGATGCCCGCGGCGACGGAGATGGAGACACAAAGGTAATAGATTCCCCCGACGAAGGAGCCCGTGATCGTCTCGACTTTCCCGAGCACGGCCGGACCGAAAAAGCCGCCGAGATTTCCCAGCGAGTTGATCAACCCGATGCTGCCGGCGGCGGCTGTATCCGTTAAGAACAGACTCGGCAGCGCCCAGAATGCGGGCAGGTAGCCCTTCAATCCGCCGAATGCGACCATGAAGCACAGCAGCGTGAGCGGCAGGTTTCCGGCCGTGAGCGGCGCGAGCGCGAGCGCAACGCATGCGATCGAGAGGGGAATGACGGCGTGAAACCGGCGCTCCTGCGTGCGGTCGGAGTTCCAGCCGACGAACAACTGGGCGGCGAGCGCGACCAAGGGCGGAAGGATCACCAGCCACGTGATCGCGTTCAGTTTAAGCCCGTACCATTGCTGGAGGATGCTGGGCAGGAAGAATTCGATGCCGTAGCTGGCGGTGACGCCGCCGAAATATGCCAGCGCCAGCAGCAGGACCTTCGGATGCCGCAGCGCCTGCATGAGCGTCATGCGGGTTCGCGACCGCGCCTTTTCGTCGGCCAGCTGTCGTTCCAGAGCCTCGCGCTCCTCGGTCGTGAGCCACGCCGCATCGCGCGGCCGATCCTTGAGCTGGAAGAAAACGACGAAGCCGAGCAGCACCGCAGGTATGCCCCAGAAAATGTACACCCACTGCCAGCCCTCGAGCCCGAACCACTCCGGATGGTGAACCGGCACGCCGTTGATCACCTCGTCGGTGCCGATGCGGAGAAGCGCATTGGATATTTTCGGGCTGATAATCTGGGCCATCGGTGTGGCGACGAAGAAAATGGCGAGCGCGCGCGTGCGGTCGCGGGCCGGGAACCAGTGCGTCAGGTAAACGATGATGCCGGGGAAAAAGCCGGCTTCGGCCAGTCCGAGGCAAAACCGGACGACGTAGAACTGCATCGGCGTTTTCACCACCGCGGTGAGTGCCGCCATGATTCCCCAGGTGATCATGATCCGGCAGATCCATTTTCGCGCGCTCCATTTCTCGACCAGGATTGTGCCCGGAATTTCGAGCAGGAAGTAACCCCAGAAGAATACGCCGGCGCCGAAACCGATCACGGCGTTGTCGAACCCCGGCAGATCGCGCGTCATCGTCAGCTTCGCGATGGCGACGTTCGCGCGGTCGACGTAGGCGATCACATAACAGACGAACAGGATCGGCATCAGCCGCAGGTAGGCCTTCCGCCGTGCGCGATCGAGGGCCGAGGGTGCGGGTACGGGCCCTTGGGTTCCGGGAGAAGTCATCGGGGGGGGAAGGGGGGCGGCGCGACCGCGGCGCTGCGGGACAGTGCCAATCAGGATGATTCGTCGGCAAGCGCAAAGCGGCGCGGGGACCGATCGGATGGCAGACGGCAGACGGCAGAGGCCAGAAGCCAGAGGCCAGAAGCCAGAGTCAGACGTCAGACGTCAGATGTCAGACGTCAGACGTCAGACGTCAGTGTCAGACGTCAGATTCCTGGCTCAGCCGAATTTCACGCCGAAGATCAAGGTGAGGGCCACGATGATGAACGGCGGCCACCAACTGCCGCGCTCGCGACGCCAGCCCCAGGCGTATCCGCCAATGAGCGTGAACATCAATGCGGCGAGGGCGACGGTCCCGACCCACGGCCACAGATACCGCGCCGGGACGAATGCCCATGGCAGGTGAAGACTTGCGCCGACCAGCCATTCGATCACGAGCAGCACCATCGCCGCAGCATGGTTGCATAGCGCGGCTCCGGCGCCGAATCCGACGAGTCCACAAATGATGGATACGAACCCACCGAGCGTGACAATCATCGCCGCCGGAATGAGCACGAGGTTCGCGAGCAACGCGCCCGGGGTGAGCAGCCCGAAGAATTGCACTCCGGTCAGCAGGCTGACGAGCGTGGTCGCCACGCCAATCGCGACCGCAATGGCGGCGGCGCGCCACGCCGCCGCGACCGCCTGGTGCCACCAGCGCCACGCCGGCACCGGCAGATCGCGCCAGGGCTTCCAGCGCTCCAGCCAGGCATCACCCAGGGGCAGCCCGAGCACGAGCAGCGCGGTGACGATGCCGTAACTCATCAGGAAACTGGCGCTGAAAAGCTGGAGGGGGGCGACCAGCAGGACGACGAACGCAGATGCCACCAGCGCCGCGAACGGATTGCCCGGCTGCCGGAAAACAAATGCCGCCTGGAGAAATCCGGCCATGATGAACGCCCGCACGGCGGACGGGGCCGCGCCGGTGATGTCGACGAAGATCCAAAGGACGGATACGCCGATGCCGAAGCGCGCCCACCGCGGCAGCCGCAGGAGCAGCAGGGCCGCCTGGATGGCGCCGGCAATCACGGCAATGTTCAATCCGCTGATGGCAAAGAGGTGCATGGTGCCGCTCTGCATGAACAGCCGCCGCTGCTCGTCGCTGAGTTCGTGCGTTTCGCCGAGCATCATGGCCCGCAGCAGCCCGGCGAGGAGCGGTCGTTTTTCCGCGATGCCGAGACCGAGGATGCCCTTGAACCGCTGTGAGGCGGTGGCACAAAACCGGTGATACGCGGAAGCGGGCTTCGCTTCCGCCACCATGCGGCCGCGGGTGAATCGGAAGTTCATGCCGGCGGCCGCGAGGTACCCGTCGAAGCTGTCGACCGGCGGATTTCGCGGCAGCGCGACGAGCACGCCGACGGCAGCGATCTCGGCTGATCGAATCGGGGCGCGTTCGTCCCGTCGGAGAGCCAGCGAAAAATAGAGTCGCTGGCCCGAGAGCTCCCGCAGGTGTTCGTCGGTGGCGACGATCCGTCCGAGCCCGGAGACCTGTCGTGGAATCGAGCGGGAAAACACCCGCTCGATCCGCAGCGTGAGTCGGGCCTCTCGCGCCGGCAGCGTGTCCCACGGCGGCAGTCGTTTTCGTTGCAGCGTGTAAGCGGCGGAGCCGGCGGCGGCCATGGCGACGACAATGGCCATCGGCCACATCCGGGGCGCTCGCGCGTAAGCCACCATGGCCGTGACCACGGATGCGAGCGCAACCGCGAGCGGCAGCGCCGGGGCGAGCAGTTCAGCGGGCCCAGCCGCCATGAGCCCCGCCATGAAGGGGGCGATCAGCCAGAGCAGCGGCGCGCGGTGACCGATGCTGCGAGAGGGAGGCGGAGTCGTGTTGCCCATGGCCGGGATACCGCGGGCGTCGCCGCGCCGGGAGCATGGCGCATCCGGCGGCGCGATCGAAACAAAACGAACGGCCGGCTACTTGACGATGATCGGCCCCGTTTTGACCGCGCTCCGCTCGCGCTCCTGGAGCGCCTTGGGCATTGCGTCCATCAACTGGATGATTCGCTCCGGGTGCGTCGGATGGGTGGAAAGCAGCGCGGGCGGCACGGGTTGGTTGGCTGATTCCATTTCCAAAGCTTCGATGACCTTGACCGCCTCCTCCGGATCATAGCCGGCGCGGGCCATGTACATGAGTCCAATATAGTCCGCCTCCTTTTCCTTCTTCCGATCGAAGGCAAGTTCGCCCAGCCCCGTGCTTAGGCCATACGCCGCACCCAATGCCTGGGTCGTGATCAGTGGCGCGCCGCTCAATCCGGCGCCCACCATCCCGACGGTGCCAACTGTGTTCACCGCCAGTTCCTGCGAAAGCTTTTCATGGATGTGCTTCGCCGTGACGTGGGCAATCTCATGGGCGATGACCGAGGCCAGCTGGTCGTCGTTTTTCACGATTTTGAAAAGTCCGGCAAACACGCCCACCTTGCCGCCGGCCATGGCGAAGGCGTTGATCTGGTTCACGTCGAACACGATGAACTCCCAGTCCGCATCCGGCATGTCCCAGAACACCACCTTGGAGATGCGGTTGCCGACCCGCTGGAGTTGTTCGTTCTTCTGGCGGTCCCGCGAGACGCGATACTGCCCCTTCATCCCATCGAACATCGCGATGCTCATTTTCGTAACTTCTTTTTCATCGACGAGGTTCACGGCCTTGCGGCCGGTGACCGGCACTTGATAACAGGAGCCGAAGAGTAGCGCAGCGAGGGCGGCGAGCAGAAGACGCGTGGGCGAGTTCATGGGGAATCCGGCAGTGTGACGCCGACGGAACGAATATGTTCGAGGATTCGATTCGCAAGCACCGGGGTGGCCGCCAGCCGCCGTTCCGGAGGGAGAATGGCTGCTTATTTTGCGGGAAGACCTTTGCAATTTGGCCTGACTCCCGCATGATTCCGCCACCCAGCAGCGGCGAAGCGGACTGAACGATAGAGCGAGTTTTACGTCTAACCGCTTCGAGTTCCCAAAAGTCCCCTGTTCCCCCGCCATGTCCGAGCCAATCGAGTCTCCTGCCAACAAGAAGCACCGCATCATCCACTGGAATCCCGACGCGGGTCGGGAGCAGGCGTCACGTCGCTGGACGTGGAAACGCATCCTGGCATGGACCGTGGGCGGCTTCTTCGGATTGTTGTTTGCCGCGGGAGTCGTGATCCGCGTCGCGAAGCATTTCCTTGGTCCCGATATTTTCCAGCCGCGGGCCGCGGCGGTGGCCACCACCAACGAGGAGGCGAGTTCGTCGTTCATCAGCCAGGCGAAAGCGGAGCAGTCGCACGAGATTGCCTCCAAGGCGCTGGCGGGGATGCGCAAGTTGCCGCAGGATCATCCTGTTCAGTTGCAGCAGTTGATCGGAATCGAGAAGCAATTCCTCGACGGCGAATCGCTGCTGTCGGGGCGCGAGTTCGCGAAGGCATTTCGGACCTTTGAGGGCGTTAACCACGAAATCGACGCGTTCAGCCGCAACGTCAAAATCAAGGGCGAGGTCAAGCAGGCCTATAACTCGATTCTGGTGCGGATTAACGAGCTGGAGCTCGCGCGCACGCTCGCGCCCGGGGCGCTCGAAGCGGCCTACGAGGCGGCGGGCGCGGGCAAGATGCTTCTGGATGACGGCAATTTCACCGGCGCGAAACGGGTGTTCGACCGTGGATATGCCGAGTTGAAGAAGGCGGAGCAGACGCTGGCCGAGCATGTGCGAAAGAACCTCGTCGCCGGCCAGCAGGCGCTGGCCCGCGGGGCCAAGGAAGCCGCGAAGCAGGCATTTCAGGCGGCGCTCGAAAAGTCGCCGGGCAACGAGAATGCCCTCCAAGGGCTAAAGCGCGCGGACAACATCGATCGCGTTTACGCGTTGATCCAACAGGGCGAGAGCCTGGAAAAGCAGGGCCAGTATGCGCAGGCGGCGGAATCGTACCAGAAGGCGTTTGCGCTCGATGCCTTCTCCGCCGTGGCGCAGGAAGGCCACGCCCGGGCGGCGCGGCTCGAAAAGGAAACGAAGTTCGCCGCGGCGCAATCGGCCGCCGACGCGGCCATGAAAGCGAAGGACTGGACGAAGGCGATCGCGGAATTCCAGAACGCGCTGAAAGTGTATCCGAAAAAGACGGAGGTGCAGGCGAAGTTGAAGTCGGCGAAGGAGAGCGCGCACAAGGAGGCCGTGCAGAAGGCGCTCGCGAAGGCGTATGCCTACGAAAACAAGTACGAGTGGAAGGACGCGCGCGACGCGTATTACCAGACGCTACAACTCGCGCCCGATCACCTCGAGGCGAAGGAGGGTTATACCCGCGCCGGCACGGTCATCCGCGCGTTGCTGCAGTTCAGGAGCCTGGTTGAACAGGCGGAGCAGCTCGCGAACAAGGCGGAATTCCAGACCGCCATCCGAATCTTCAACAAGGCGATGGAGGTGAAGCCCTCGTATTTGGTAAACGATGACCGCGTGCAGCAGCTGCACAACCAGCTGATGTCGCAGAACCAGCCGGTCGATGTGACCTTCAGGTCCGACGGCGACACCTGGGTGATGATTACCAACTTCCGCACGCCCTCAAAGTTCAAGGTGGCGACAATGAAGATCCTGCCCGGGGATTACGAGGTGATCGGGCGCCGCAAGGGATATCGCGACGTCCAGATGCTCCTGCAAGTACGGAACGGAACGCCGCCGCCCATGGTCACCGTCGTATGTGAAGTTTCCTCGAATCGCATTTAATTACGCATCCATAACCCACCTACAATGTCATCGCGCCTGGTCCGGAGCGGTTCAGTTGCCGTCTTAAGTTGCACGTTCGCGCTCGCCGTCGTGATGGCGGCGGATTCGCGCAACGCGACCATTCGTCCCGCGGGTTCGGCGAGCAAGGCGGACCCGAAACGGACGGCGAAGGGCACGCTGCCCGATCCCGTGTTGCTGGACGGGTCACCGCATCCCGCCGAGAAGCGTTCCGAGACCGGCATGATTGGCGACTTCGAACTTCCGGGGGACGAAAACGCGCCGCGCAACGGCAAGGTGGGACAGCAGGGGGGCGGAGGTCAGCAGCAGGACCAGCAGGAACAACAGCAGCAAGGCGGTGGCGGTGGTCCGCAGACCGCGCAGGCGCAGGAACAGGGAGGCGGCGGTAGTCAGCAGGCGCAGCAACAGCAGGGCGGGCCGCAAGGCACCGGCAAGCAGGGTGCCGGCCAAGGTGACCCGAATGCGAAGGCCGAAGGAATTCAGGTGGCTGAACTCCAGGGCGAAGGCGGCGGTCCCGGTAACGCGAACACGCAGAAACCGGGGCAGGTCTCGATTGGCGATTCCGCGATGCAAATCAAGACGGTGGCGAACGCTCCGAGTGTGGTGGGCGCGCAACAGCCCTCTGGACAAACTCAGCAGCATGAAAAAGCGACCGGTACCGGTGGCAGGCCGCCGACTGGCAACAATGCGAATCGCGGGTCGGAAAAAGGCCGCGCCATGCCGGCGGGCCTTTGAGCGGTTGATCGACCTCTATTCGATTTCATCGTGAAAATTCTGCGGCCTTCTTTGTTCATCCTCGCGCTGCTGGCACTCGCGCCACTGATGCGAGCGGTGACGATGATTTACCCGATCGAAGCGATCGAGGACCTGTGGGCCCTCGGCGCGGAGGAATTCCGGCAAAAGTATTCCGGCATCAATATCACCGGGCTCGGGCCCAGCGATGAAGGCTGGTATGTTCGTTACCGGCATGAGAACCTGACGTATCTTTTCGGTCCGGTCGCCGATCGCGAGGAGGCCCGGAAACGAAAGTGGGAGATGGAAGCGGTGCGTGATGCGGCGATCCGCAACCGCGCCTCGCTCACGTCGAGCCAGGTCGATTTTGTCCGCTTCACGTTTTCCGGCGTATATGGCCGGGGAGGTGGCGGTGGTGGGGGAGCAGGCGAGCTGGCGCGGATTTCCGGTGACGGTCGCAGCGGGCCCGATGGTGATATGGACGGCGACGGCATCCCGAATTCGAAGGACGATGACATGGATGGGGACGGGATTCCGAATGCGCAGGACGGCGACGTCGACGGCGATGGAGTCCCGAACGGTGGTGACGATTACATGTACGGAACGAATCCGGGCGGCGGCGGCGAGGAGAGCGATGCCAGGAACGGACCGGGGGGAGACCTCGACGGCGATGGCGTCGCGAACGCGAAGGACGACGACATGGATGGCGACGGAATTCCAAACAGCCAGGATTCCGATGCGGATGGCGACGGAGTGGGGAATTCCGAGGACCAATACGCGTACGGCTCCGGCCCTGGCGAGCGGGACGGCCGCAACGGACCGCTCGGCGATCTCGACGGCGACGGGGTTGCGAACGCCAAGGACGACGACATGGATGGCGACGGGGTTCCGAACAGCCAGGACAACGACACCGATGGCGATGGCGTCGCGAATTCGCAGGACAAATACGCGTTTGGCAAGACCGCCGCGGAACGCGGCGAAGGTGACGGGTCGCAGATGGCCAAGGGCGGTCGCGAGGGCGGCGGCGGCCAGAGCGGCGAGGAAAGCAGCCAGGGTGGCGAGCAGGGCCAGAGCGGCCAATCGGGCTCGGATCAGCAGGCCGGCTCGGAGAAGAGCGGACAACGGCAGGTGGCATCGAACCAGCGGTCCGGGGGCAAGCAGAGCCAGCAAGGCAAGCAGCAAGGCCAGCAAGGGCAGCCGGGCCAGCAGGGGCAGCAGAGCCAATCCGGACAGCAGAGCAGTTCTTCGAGCAGTCAGTCCTCATCTTCCGGACAGCCAGGAATGCCTGCGCCTCCGGGCGGCGGCAGTCCGAGCAGCGCCAACCCGCTTGATCTTATTGTCGGACTCTTCCGCAAAATCCTCGGGATTTGATCGCCGCGCGGGTGGAGCGCGGGATTGCGGCCGGGCTCTCGGGCTGAAGCGCGCGCTGGTAGCGTTCCTGGTTTTCGCGCCGCTGGGTTTCGCGGCCGAGTTGGACGACGCGACGAAGGCGATGGCGCTGGCGGCTGAGGCCGCGACGGCGGCCGAGGCAAAGGATTTTCCTGTTTACCTCGAGAAGATCGAAGCAGCGGTGGCGCTGCGGCCCGACTTCCCGCAGTTGCTGACGAATCTGGCGGCGGCACAGGTGGCGAACGAGCGGTTGGACGATGCCCTGGCCACGCTCGAGCGTCTCGCGGCGCTCGGCATGACCGCCTCGTTCGACAAGGCGGAAGAGTTCGCGGCCTTGCGCGGGCGGAAGGAATTCGACGCGGTGGTGCGGAAGTTCGCGAACAACGCGCATCCGATCGGCCGCGGCGAAATGGCGTTCAGCCTGCGCGACGTCACCGGTTTGATCGAAGGCATGGCCTGGCGGCAAAAAACGGGTGAGTTTTTCTTCAGCGACGTGCATGAGCGGGCGGTCTGGCGGCGGAACAAGGACAACACGCTGCGGCGGTTTACGCCGGAGGGCGACGAACTGCTGGGCGTGTTCGGGTTGGCGGTGGACGAAGGCAATGGCGTGTTGTGGGCGGCGACGGCGGCCGTGCCCGTGATGCGCGGGCACACGGCGGAACAGGCCGGAACAGCGGCGCTCGCTGAAATCGATCTCGAGACGGGCGCAGTTCGCCGGACGATAGCCGTGGCCGCCGGATCGGGTGATCAGCAGCCGCACTTGTTCGGCGATGTCGCCGTTGGAACGGATGGCTCCGTCTTTGTTTCCGATAGCGTAGGTGGCGCCATTTGGCGGCTCGCGGCCGGTGCGGACAAGCTCGACGTCTTTGCTCAGGGCAGTGGTTTTATTTCGCCTCAAGGGGTCGTCACTCTCCCCGATGGCGGCGGGCTCATCGTGGCCGATCGGGTGAATGGATTTTTGCGCGTCGAGGTGCCGGGCGGAAATGTCGCCCGGCTCGAGTCTCCCGCGGGCACGACATTGATCGGCATCGACGGTCTGGCGCTGGCCGCTGGCGGCGATTTGATTGCGATTCAAAATTCCACGTCACCGAAGCGGGTCGTCCGCATCACGCTGGAATCCGGTGGTGCCGGGGTGACTTCGGTGACGGTCCTCGAATCGGGTCACCTGACCATGTCGGCGCCGTCGTTGGGCTGCATCGCGCAGGATGGCGATTTTTATTTTGTCGGGAATGCCGGCTGGTCGCGCTTCGACGAGAGCGATGCGAAACCGACGGCGCCGCGACCGGTGCCGATTTTCAAAACGAAGATTGCGCTGCCCGCGGCGGTGAAACGGTGAAACGATGAAACGGTGAGGCGGTGAGCAGAAGCGAGGAGGCGAGGGGCGGGAGGCGCAGTGGTCGGATGGTCGGTGGAGCTCGAACCGGAGCGGGCGCAGCTTGGCGACCAGGAATGGCAAGCTGATGACTTTGCGTCTCCGCGGCTTCCCATTCCCTGTAATTCGCGTCCATTCGCGGTTGAACCGAATGGCCGGGATCTTGACCGCGGATAACGCTGATCTCGCGGATTAGACGCGGAGCCGCGAGGACCATCAGCGCCATCTGCGAACTCCGCGGTGAAATGTCATTCCTTCGCGCCCTTCGCGGCTTCGCGTGAGCCCCTCAACTCTACCCGCCGACAGCCCGCGATCGTGTGATCAACATCGACTCGGCGACGTGTTCCCGCCGGAATTGTCCGCCTCCTCGCGACCGATGAAGACGCTGCTGATCTGGATGAGCCTCGCCGCTGCGGCGGTGACGTTTGCGGCGGCTCCGACGCCGCAGCCGAACATGGTGCTGATTATCGCCGACGATCTCGCCTGGGACGATGTCGGGGCGTTCGGTCATCCGACCATCAAGACGCCTCACATAGACCGGTTGGCGCGCGAAGGCATGCTGTTCGAGCGGGCCTTCGTGACCGCGAGTTCCTGTAGTCCGAGCCGTTCGAGCCTGATCACGGGCCGGTATCCACATGGCACAGACGCGGAGCAGCTCCACTGGCCGTTGCCGGCGGAGCAGGTGACGTTCGTTGAACACCTGCGCGCAGCCGGATATTGGACCGCTGTCGCGGGCAAGTGGCACCTCGGGCCGGCGGTGCGCGACCGCTTCGACGAGATCCGCGAGGCGGATCCCGCCGGGTACATGCTGGCCGCGGGAGCGAAGGCCGGAGCGACGAAAATGTCGATGGCGCAGTCGGGCGACATCCAGAGCGGCTGCGCCGACTGGGTCCCGCTGTTGCGCGCCCGTCCGCGCGAGCGGCCGTTTTTCGTGTGGCTCGCCGCGCTCGACCCGCACCGCGATTACGAGGAGAACATCGCTCCGCAGCCGACCAAGCCGGCGGAGGTGGTCGTTCCCCGCCATCTCCCCGACACGCCGGGTGTGCGACGCGAGCTGGCGCTGTATCACGACGAAGTTGAGCGGCTCGATCGCTTTGTCGGCGCGGTGCTGGCGGAACTGGCGGCGCAAGGTGTGGCCGACAACACGCTCGTGGTGTTTCTCAGCGACAACGGCCGGCCGTTTCCGCGCGACAAGACCACCGTGTTCGAGGGCGGCATCCGCACGCCGCTGATCGTTCGCTGGCCCGGTCACGCCAGGGCCGGCACGCGCTGCGCGCAGTTGGTCAGCACGGTCGATTTTGCCCCGGGATTTCTCGCCGCCGCCGGGTTGAAGCCGCCGGCATCGATCCAGGGCGTGAGTTTTCTGCCGCTGCTGGCCGAACCGGGCCGGCCGGTGCGGTCGGAAATATTTGCCGAGCAGAACTGGCATGATTACGAGCAGCGGACGCGGGCGGTGCGCACGGTCGATTTCAAGCTGGTGGTGCACGACTATCCTGACCTGCCCCTGACGCCCGGTGCCGACGTGGTCCGGGGAATCGAGTATCGTGAAATGCAACGGCTGCGCGAACTGGGCCAGCTGACGCCCGAACAGCAGCAATGTTTTCTCGCGCCGAGGGCGTCCCGGGAACTGTACGATTTGCGGAGCGACCCCGTGGAGTTTCACAACGTGGCGGGCGATCCGGCGTACGCGGGCGTGCTCGCGGACCTGGCTGCACGATTGGAGGCATGGAAAAAGGCGACGAATGACGTCGCTCCCACTCGTCGCACCGCGGACGAATTCGATCGCACGACCGGAAATCCGCTACCGAACCGCAAGCGGCCGCGGGCGAGCAAGGCGGAGATGCTGGGACGCTGACGATGCGCGCGGAAGTCGCGGCACGCCGTCCCTCGCGCCGAGCCCCGACACCGCAGGATTGCCTTTCACTTTCTTCGAAGTGTGCTGACTCACCGTTGCATGCCCATCTCCCGAAAACGGATCTTCCGCCCGGCGGCTCCGCCCCCGACGACAATCTACGTGCGGCCGGGCTACAACCGCGTCCTGGCCGAGGAATTCGAGGCGCTCAAGGTCAAGCGCGTCGGCCTGGTGAAGGACAAAATCGAGGCGCATAGCCAGGGCGATCTGCGCGAGAACTTCGGCTTCAAGGCGGCGAAGGATGCGATCCGCGCCGTGGACCGCAAGATGACCGCGCTCGATCGCTTCGTCGCGCGCAACACGTTCACCGAAGTCGATCCCGCCACCTGGCTCACGAAACCGACCGCCACGCTGCAACTCGGGCACGTGACCACGATCGAAAAGCGGGATGTGGCGATGAATCGAAGCCATCGCTTCACGTTTCTCGTGACCACGCACGGTGAGACGGCGAGCGATCCCGATTCGGGGCTTGAATGCCTGCCGCACAATTCTCCCCTGGCCACGGCCGTGCTGGGCCTGGCGTCCGGCGCCCAGACCAAGGTCATGCTGCCCGCGGGTGAAGCCAACCTGACCGTGCTCTCCATCCGCAATCCGACCCAGGCGGAACTCGATCGCCTGCTCACACCCATCAAGCCACCGGAAATCGAGGAGGAGGATTAGCCCGCCTTTGTCACACTTAAAATGGTCTTCACCCCTAGTCGGCGAATTTCTTTTCCGCCAGGCGCACGCCAACTTTTGCGCGAGGCGCGCACGCAAAAATTCGCGTTCGGGTGAATTGCCGCTTTTCGGACGCGCGGCGGTGGTGTGTGCTGTTGGCATGAATGTCACGAGAGGAACGAGGTGGTTGGCGGCCGTGGTGGGGTTGCGGGCGATCGCGATGGCGGCCGAACCGGCGACGCTGCGCGTGCAGTTGGAGGCGCCGGAGTCGGTGCCGTGTTTCGACCCGGCGGAGTTCGTGCACGATCGAGAAGCAGACGTTGCAGGCGGAATACGGCTGGCTGACGGAAAACGAGTATCGGCTTTATCGCTACGCAGTGGCGCGGCTGGCGGCATTCGACAACGTGTGGTGGGACCTCGGCAACGAGATCAACGAGGTGCGCGATCCGGCGTGGGGCGAGACGATGGGGGCGTTCGTGCGGGCGCAGGATCCTTACGACCGGCTGCTGTCGGCCCACGGCCACGCGGAGTTTCCGTATGCGCGGTCGCCGTGGGCGGACTTCGTGATTTCGCAGCACTACGGGAAACTGGACGAACTTTACTGGTGGGCGCAGCGGTTCCACGAAGTGGCGAAGCCATTCGTCAACGAGGAATACGGCTATGAAGGCGAAGCGGACCGGCCGGGGCACGGGCTCAACGTGGATTGGCTGCGCCGCAGCCATTGGACGCTCGCGATGGCGGGCGGCTACGGGACGTATGGCGACCACAGCGGCGGCGTGGCGTGGTTCTACATGGGGGAGCCGGGCAACGGGAAGGCGCCGGCCCAACTGAAGCACCTGCGGACGTTCTTCGAGGCGCTGCCGTTTCAGGAGCTCGAGCCGAAACAACAACTCGTGTTGCGCGGCTACTGTCTCGCGAAGCCGGGCGCGGTTTACGTGATTTACCTGCCGGAAGGCGGTGCGACGGACGTGAACCTGCAAGGGCTGCCGCCGGGGACGCTGCAGGTCACGTGGTTCGATCCGCGCACGGGCGCGACGGTGGACGGAGGAAAGCTGGAGACGCGGGGTCGGCGGAAAGTGGGGCCGGCGCCGAGTGAAGGCGATGTGGTTGCAGTGCTGCGTCGCTGAGGTTGCGCGGTGGTGCGGTCGGTGCCGAAAAGGTCCGGCAAGTGTCGACTTCCGCAATCCTGGTCACAGAGGGCACCGAGGCTGAGCCAGAGGTCGCTGAGGCAGAATCGACGGGCGAGTGTCTCGAGATTCCCCGTGTCCTCCGGCTCGATCTCTGTGTCCTCTGGGTCGAGGGATTGGGATCCTGGGCAATTCAGTCCTTGCCGGAGTTTGCAGCGGCCGGCGGCTGCGGGGTCGGGCGGTTTATTTTGTGTTGGGCCAGGTACGTCTCCTGGGTGATCTCGGCTCGCCGGGCGAACTCATCATAGGGCATGCCCGAGAGTTCCTCGATGAGCTGGGTGAGCATAGCCCGGCCGTTGATCGGCCGGCGGATCTCTTTCTGGGCCAGGAGTCGGCTTCTGATTTTTTCAATGAATGGCTCACCCAAACGCTGATGAGCGTCGATCATCACATAGCGAAAACCGCCGGGACTCGTGGGGGAAATCCGTGCTTCCGCTTCCGGCTTATCGATCGCCTCACGCTTTTCCCCCTTGTTCCAATTGAGGAGATCCAGGCCCACGCCGAGGGCCCGGGGGCATTCGCTCAATCGTTTGCTCAACATGTGGAGCGAATAGATTTCTTCGGCGCCCTGGAGCTTGATGGTGATGACATCCGAAAGGAATCGCGAGAGCACCACGTCGAACCAATCGCGGTCGTCGACGTAGATTCGTTGGGCCTGGACATGCTCGAGGCAGTCCGGGCTGAACCCTCCGCGGAAGCGGGTGTCGCGGCGCGCCATCCAGCTGAACGGATCGTAGATGAAATACAGATTCGCGATGAACGTCTCCTGCAAATACCTGAGTTCCTTTTCCCCGGCCTGGTTGTCGGAATAGAAGATGGGGTAGGTGAGCTTGACCTCCTGGAAGGCGGTTGACGGAACGTCAACGGGCAATCCTCGCTCGATATAGTGAAAACCTTTGTGGGTATCGAGATTGAGCCCCTGCGTCTTGTCGGTCGCGAAGGCATTGCCCCACTTTCCCCGCCGGTTCCGGTTGTTGAAGAAATTGACATCCCAGCGAGTGGTGACGCGCCGTTCCCATCGGCCGGTTTCGGGATTAAAGCGAATGTCGCTGGCGTATTTGGAATCGGGTTTCTTGGGCGCCATTTTATTCAGACGATCCAGGTCCCAGGCGACCAGCGATTTGATTTTGAAAAACGGCTCCCGGATGAGACGCGTAATGATGGCGCGCTCGCGCCTCAACCATTTGGAATTATCCAGGGTGAATTCGCCAAATCCGAACGCGGCGGTGAGTTTCCCCATTTCCCGCTCAAACTCCTTCCCGAGTTTGATCCGGAATTGCAGGTGTTTGATTTCATCGAGGACCAGCTTCTTGTGATAACCGAGCAGCAGTTTGTTGAAGGATTGGGCGAAATTGAAGACGACATCGTTGTCTCCCGTATAATCTTTGCCGGTAAAGCCATCAATAATGGGAATCTTTCCGTGGTAGGCCGTGACATTAAACGGCTCCATCTTGACCACCTCGTCACCACCCGCCGGCTCTTCCGCCGCGACGACCAAGGCCGTCGTCAAGGTCAGCCCCAGCAGAAGGATGGCGTGTTTCTTGATCGGAGCGGGCATTTGGGGCGGGAGTTCGCGGGCGGCGGGAAACTCAAGCGTGGATTCGGCTTTCTGCGAGTAGAAACCCGCTCCGCGCCCTCGAACACGTCGTTGCACCGCGTTCGTGACAACCGGCCACGGTATGCCCCATACCTGTTTACAATGAAACGCATTCTGACGGCCCTGTCCTGCCTCGCGTGCGTAGTCGTGGCGTCGCGCATGCCGGCTGCGGCCACCGGCGTCCGCCCGAACATCCTGATCGTGCTCACCGACGATCAGGGTTCCGGCGACTTCTCCTCGGCGGGCAATCCGATCCTCAAGACCCCGAATCTCGATCGGCTCCGTGCCGAGGCGGTGCGGCTCACGGATTTCCACGTGGCCCCCATGTGCACGCCGACCCGCGGCCAATTGATGACGGGCCAGGATGCGGTGCGGAACGGCGCCACGTCGGTGACCGGCGGTCGCTCGTTCATCCGGCAGGGCGTGCCGACGATGGCGGAAATACTGCGCGACGCGGGATATCGCACGGGCATCTTCGGCAAGTGGCACCTGGGCGACAGCTACCCGCATCGACCGGTTGACCGTGGATTCCAGGAGGCGGTCCACATCAAGGGGTGGGGAGTCACCTCGGCGCCCGAGTTCGCCAACACGCTGTTCGACGGCCGCTATTTTCACAACGGCGTGGAGAAACGATTCACCGGCTATTGCACGGATTTCTGGTTCGAGCGCGCGATGGCCTGGATGCAGGAGAAGACCCGCGCGCGCGAGCCGTTCTTCTGCTACCTGCCGCTCAACGCACCGCATGCCCCGCACGACGCACCGCGCGAGTTCCTGGCCCCGTACGAATCGCTTCCGCTTGGCCCGGCCAAGGGCAAGGCGATGGGCGGTGGCGCCAATGTGGCGAAGTTCTTCGGGATGATCGCGAACATCGATGCGAACATGGCGCGGCTGGAGTCGTTCCTGCGACAATCCGGGCTGCGCGAGAACACGATCGTGATCTTCATGACGGACAACGGCGGCACGGCCGGGGTGCGCATCTGGAACGCAGGGCTGCGCGAGGGGAAGACGACGTTCTATGACGGCGGGCACCGCGTGCCCTGCTGGATCCGCTGGCCGGCCGGCAACCTCGGCGACGCGCGCGACATCGCCACGCCGACCCAAATCCAGGATCTGTTGCCCACGCTGCTCGACCTGACTCGCGTGCGACCCTCCGCCGCCGCGCGGTTCGATGGCGTGAGCCTGGCGGGACTGTTGCGGGGACAAGGGCAGATCCCCGAGCGCAAGTTTGTCGTCCAATACAGCCGGGCGAAACTCGAGAAATGGGAATCCGCCGTCGTCTGGAACCAGTGGCGGCTGGTGCACGGCAAGGAACTCTACGATGTAGTGGCGGATCGTGCGCAGAAGAATGACCTGGCGGCGGGTCACCCGGAGATCGTCGCCGCGCTGCGGGCGCATTATGAACGTTGGTGGTCCCAACTGGAGCCGGTGCGGGAGGAATTCGTGCCGCTGAGCCTTGGCTCCGACGCGCAGCCGGTCGTCACGCTGACGAGCGCCGACTGGCAGGACGTCTACGCGGACAATGCCGGGCACGTGCGCCGGGCGGTCGGCGGTCCGCGGGGCGGCCACTGGAACGTGAACATCGAGCGGGCGGGCGAGTACGAGATCCGGCTGCTGCGCTGGCCGCCCGAATTGAACGCGCCGCTGGCGTCTGCCTTCGACGCGGCCGGCAAGGCGCTGCCGATCGCCGGCGCGCGTCTGAGCGTCGCGGGCCGGCAATTGACGGGCCAGGCCGGGCCTGGTGCATCCGCGATCACGATACGCGCAGACCTTCCCGCCGGCCGCACCCGGCTGCACGGCTGGTTCGTGGGCGAGGACGGCACCGAGCTGTGCGGCGTGTACTATGCCGTCGTGAACAGGCTGTAGCCGGCTGCAACTGGGGCGTGCATGACATGAACCTCTCCGCTCGATCCCTCGCGTTCATCGGGCTGGCGCTGGCCGTTTTGACGTCCGGTACCCGCGCCGGGGACGCCAGCCCTTCGAAGCTGGCCCAAGACGGTCTGGTCGACGTCACCGCCGCATTGGTCCATCTCGCGCTTGGCCCCGGGGAAGGCATGCATGCGCCGCTTCTGCACTGGCGGACCGGCCGCAACTCCTGCGTTCGCTCGATCCACCTCCAATATGGCCGGGGATACGCCGAAGACCGGCCGGTTCGCGTAACCGATTCTGGGGGCGGCCGCTGGTATAGTCTCTTCAAGGCCGCCCGGATGTCGATCATCGGGACCACCGAACCGCTCGACCGACTCGTTCTCTACAAGCGCGGATTCCGCTGAACGTCTGGTCGGGCCGAAAGAAGACCTCGATTTGCGCGCAGGCCGCGACGATCTTTTTCAATCCATGGAACCGCGGATTACGCAGATATCGCGGATGTCTGACCGCGCAGCCGCCGCGCCGCTCAGAACCGCGTTGTCATTCCCAGCTTGAAGCTCGTGCCGGGGCCGGCGGCATACGACGGAATTTCCCGGCCGAAGGCGTGGAGGTAGTCGTTGTTGTTCCAGTCGTTCGTCAGGTTGTACACGTCGAAGTAGACCGTGCTGGTCCGGCTCAGCGTGTACTGCACTTTGAAATCCCACAGCGTCCGCGAGTGCTGGTAGACGTCATAGAACATCGTCCCCGGCAGCACACCGGCACCGGTGCCGAAGGTGCCGGAAGTCGAACTGCGGTAGAACTCGCCGCGGTAGTTCATCATCAGCCGGACATCGAATCCATAACCGCGATACGTCAGGCCGGCGTTGACCGTGTGCGGCGTGAGATTCGGCAGCCGTTTCAACGTGCCCGTCGCGGCGCCGAAATCACCCTGCGTCTCCAGGTACGTGTAGTTGGCGAACGAGCCGAAACCCCGCCAAAACCCCGGCAGGAACGTGTACTGCTGCTGGTGACTGAGCTCGATGCCCCGGATCCGCGCCGAACCGATGTTCCGGTTCTGCGTCAGCGTCCAGCCCGCATACTCGCCGCCAAATCCGTTGTCCGGCCCTTCCGGCACCGTCGTCCGGAACGAGCGAAAGTAGTTCGTGATCTCCTTGAGGAACGCGCCCGCGGAGACCTGGCCGACGCCCGAGAGGTACCGGGCAATGGACACATCGAAGTTGTCCGACGTGTACGGCTGCAGCCCCGGATTCCCGGCGGAGAGTGTCTGGCTGAGCTCGTTCGGAACCAGCGTGGGCAGCAGGCTCACCGGGCTCGGACGGGTGATCGAGGTCGAGTAGCTCGCCCGCGCCTGCGTGTTTGCGCCGAGCAGGTAGACGAGATGCAGGCCGGGAAACGTATTGCGATACTTGGTACCCTGCGTGACCCAGCCGCGAAAGTTGGCGCGGGCGCGCGCGGCGTTCTCCTCCGGCGTCGCCGTCGCGAGATTGTTGTTGGTGGCATTGGAGACGCGCAGGTTATTGCTGCCCCGCGTCCTCGTTTGCTCGAGCCGCACGCCCGCGAGGACCCGCAGGCGCTTGACGCGGATGCTGCCCTGCCCGTAAGCGGCGTTGATCGTCTCCTTGAATCCGGCGTCGTTCAGCCGCGACTGGTATTCCGTGTTCCACACATCGCTGGTCGTCTGGCGCCAGTTGCGGCGATCGGCCCAGACATCGCCGCCCATCCCGGTCTCCGGCAGTTGGAGGAACGGGAATGGCCCATAGGTGCCGCCCGACATCTTCATTGGGTACGCAACCCATGGCATCGTGCCGCCGGTCTGCGGCGTGGTCGGCGGCCCCGCGTAGGTGTAGTAGTTGAGGTCCCGGTTGGCCGTCTGCTCGTAATGCGCTTGCTTCAACCCGACCTTCAGCGTCAGCGGAAACCGGGTGGCAAAGTCCTGCTGCAGGTCCGCCCTTCCGCCCCAGCGCCGCGCTGGCGCGGAATAGGAGATCAACTGTGAGTCGGGCCGCACGGTGTAATTCACCGGATCCGTCCAGTCCGGCCCGCCGGTCTGCGTGACGAGCGGCTCGAAGGGATCGCGGCCGCGGCGGTCGAGCTGCCAGCTCACGCCAGTGAGCCGCGCGAAGAGCTGGTTGAGCTGGGGGTACAAGGTCCGGTTCTTCGAGTAATTGAAATCGACATTCAACCGGCCCGTGCCCGCGAAGAGCTTCTGTTCCACGCCGGTCGACAGGGTCGTGCTCTCGCTCTCGCGGATGTAGAGCACCGACTCGAGATCGACCGTGCCGTTGCGCGCGTTGACGACTTCGTAGGTGCTGCCGGGGAGAAAATTCGCGGCGGCCGCCGTCGTGACGAGTTTCCAGCGGAAATACGAGGACGAGGAGCCGCTTCGCCGCTTGTTGCGGTTGTAGGTGGACTTGACGAACAGCGTCGTGTTCTCGCTGAGCCTGTAGTCCGCGTTGAGCCCGAGGTTGAGCACGGGCGACTGGTGGCCGAGCGCGCCCCACTGGCCGGCGCCATAGGCCCGCAGCAGCGGCTCGAGCCGGGCGTCGCCGGCCGGAGCGGCGGTGAAGTACGCGTTCTGCGCGGCGGCCGCCTGCCGCGGGCCCACCTCCGTGATGAGCCCGTTGCCGATGTTCCGCATGAACGTGCCGACGATGCCCAGGTTGTTCCGCCCGCCAAACACGCTGAACACGTCGGAGTAGCTCAGGTTGACGAGGTCGACCTCGGGGTGATCCTTGTACGGCACGCTGCCGTCGTTGTAGCTTTTCGCCCACGCCGTGCCGGTCGTGAGCGAGATCAGCCGGCCGGGGGTGCGGTCGTAGGCGCGTTTCGTCCGGAGATTCATGTACCCCGCGATCGCGTTGCCATCCATGTCGGGGGTCGGCGACTTGATCACCTCGACCGACGCGAGCGTGCCCGTGCTCACCTGGCCAAAGTAAACGTTGCCGTTGCTGATCGTCGTGCCGCCCGAGACGGCGATCTGCGCGCCATCGATGAGCAGCGACGAAAAATCCTGCGTCATGCCGCGGATGTAGATCGCGCCGACCTCGCCGCCGGCGCCGTCGATGGCCACGCCGGCCAACCGCTGCATGATCTCGCCGACCGCGGCGCCCGGATTGCCGAACGCATCGAGCGCCGCGACCGTCCGGACGTTCGGCGCCTCGCGCTCTTCCTGGATCGCTGCCGCCTGGCCTTCGCGGAGCCCCTTCACGACGTATTTGTCCATCACATACAGCGACGAGTTCAGCGCGATGTCGCGGGTCAGCCGCGCACCGGGCGCGACCTCGACGGCGATGCGCTGGGCATCCAGCCCGGGGTAGGACACCACGAGGGTGCGCGGGCCCGCTGGCGTCCCGAGCTGGTATCGGCCGTCGAGATCGGCCAGCGCCCGCAACTCGGTGCCCTCGACGCTGACGACCGCGTTGGGCAGCACGTCGCCCGTGGCCTGGTTCGTAATCCGGCCGGTAATCACACCGGAGGCCGTGTCCGCCGCAAAGGCCGGACCGCCGAAGGCGAGTAGCACGAGGGCCAGGACGCCAACTCCGTGGGGGAGGGAACGGGTCGCTTTCACAGCCTGCGGAATAAGAGCCCGGCGGGAGAAGGTAAAGGGCGGAGGCGATCCGACGCGGAGATCCGCCGGGGTCAGGCGGAAACCTGCAATCCATGGAACCGCGGATTACGCGGATATCGCGGATGGTTTTATCTGCGCCATCAGCGTCATCCGCGGTGGGTTGAGGTCCCTGGTCGCGTGGCGCCGCAATGACGCGCTAACAGGCGCCGGCAAGGCAACCGATCCGCTTCACCTCAGTCCTCGTGGATGATCCTGCTTGGCGTGCAGCACGCGAAAGATGACGACGCGTGGAGCGATCAGTTGGTAGAAAAGTTTGTAGGGGAAACGTCGGAGGATCACTCGGCGGAAGTTGCGGTAATAGAGGCGCGCTCGTTCGGGGTTGCGTTCGAGCTCGCGCAACGCCGCCGCGACCGAGTCGAGAAATTCGTCGCCGAGTCCCGCACCTTTCTGCTCATACCAGTCGCGCGCCGAGGCAAGGTCCTCTTCCGCCTCTGCCCGGACGAGCAACTGCCATTTCATGAACGCTTGCGCAGTCGGGCTTCGACTTCGGACCACGGGGCGCCCGCGTTGGGATTGGCCTCGTACGCCGTCTGCGCTTCGTTGAGGAGAGCCTTTTCGTTCTCCGTTGGCCCGGCGGCTTCTTCCAAACGCCAAAGCTGTTCCAGAATTTCGCCGCGATCCTGCGCGGACAATTTCGGCAGTTGCGCGAGGATTTCCGCTTTGCTCATAGGTCGGACGGTATCGGCATCGCGGCGCGATTCAAGCTGACGTCCTCGTATTCCAGACACGACCGTGCGTCGAGCGCGCACACCCGTTGGGTCTCACCCGCCCCTCAATTTGCGCGCAGGCCGCTACGATCGTTTTCAATCCATGGCACCGCGGATTACGCGGATATCGCAGATGGCTTTATCCGCGCCATCAGCGCCATCCGCGGTGGATTGGAGTCCCGATCGGAACGGGTCAGGTTTTAAGGATTTCAGTTGGTTCGTTCGAGTGACAGCGATCACCAGGCACCATCTGAAAAACTTTAAACCCGACCCCTTTTGACCGATCTCAGCTTTGATTTCGGCAACGGACACGCCACGGGACGCACCAACAATGCGCAATACTCTCTGCGTCGGCGAATGTGCTCGCCGCTGGCGTCCGGTGGTTTTTCCGTGCGCCATGCGCCTGCTGCTTCCCCTCCTGCTTCTCGTCGTCGGAGCTCGCGCTGCATCGCCTGACGTCGCCCTGGTCGGCGCGAGCGTTTTCCCGACACCGGAGGCCGCGCCGCTCCGCGACGCCGTGATCGTGGTCCGCGACGGCAGGATAGCCGCAGTCGGCCCGCGCCGCAGCGTCGGTGTGCCGGCCGGTGTCCGGGTGATTGACTGCGCCGGCAAGTTCATCACCGCGGGCTTCTGGAACTGTCACGTCCACATCTTCACGCCCGATCTGCTCCACGCGCGCGAGAAGCCCGCCGCCCAGCTCGAGGCCTCGCTCGAAGCCATGTTCGGCCGCTGGGGATTCACGACGGTCTTCGACATTGCCTCCGTGCTGGAAAACACGCTCGCCCTCCGCGACCGGATCGAGCGGGGCGAAATCCGCGGCCCACGCCTGCTGACCACGGGGGAGCCGATCTGGACCGAAACGCCCAGGTGCGGGTGTTCCGCGCCGCGGGCGGCGAGATCCTCTTTGGCACCGATGCCGGCTATATCGAACATTTCGATACGGCCGAGGAATACCGGCTGCTCGCCCGCGCCGGCCTGGATTTTCCGGCCATCCTCGCCGCGCTGACCACGGCGCCCGCGGCCCGCTTCGGCGCTGCCGGGCGGAGCGGGCGGGCCGCGGAGGGTTTCGAGGCGGACCTGGTTGTACTCGACGCGGATCCGTCCCAAGACGTCGCCGCGCTCGCTCGCGTGCACGCGACGCTGCGGCAAGGCAGGTTTCTCTACCGGTCGAAATGAGCCGCGACGGAAAGCGGTGAGCCCCGCACGGCTTACTGCGCCGGGCAAGACCGCGCCCTTTGACGTACGCAATGAGGCGGCGGGACGCGCGATGTCAGCAAATCTCCACCCGGATCACGCGGACTTCTTTCACCGCGTGATCCACCCAATAGGTGAGGACGATCCGCTCGCGCACGCGGATCGCATACTTCCGTCCCGATGCTCCCGTTTTCACCAAATCGGGCTCCGCGAAGGGCTCGCGGGCTAACGAGTCCAGCTCGGCAAGGATTGCCTGCCGCAGCTTTTTCGGACTTCCCAACACGACGTGCGCCGCCGCAGCGGTCAGGACGTAGTTCGTAACCGCTCACAGCCCGGCGCGATCCAGTTCGCCGGCGAGACGGCGGAGTTCGGCGCCGGAAATGCGATCGCCTTTCTCCAACTGCTCGCGGTCGGCGTCGAGGCCGGCCGCGTAGCCGGATTCGTTCCGTCGCGCGAGGTGCCGGGCAAACGCGGCGAGATGGACGATCTCCGCGGGTGGCAGCTTGGCCATTTCAGCTTTGATCTCGGCGACGGACATGCGCTCACGTTACGCGTCGACAGGCCGAAAATAAACGGATTTTCCGGGGTCAGGCAGGGGTCACGTCCGGAATCCGGAATTTCTCACATCAATCTGGCCCCCGGGTTGCGCGAGACTGCTGGCCGCGACGAACAGTTCGCGGCGAGAGTTGCCACGGTTGGTCACGTGGTAACACGTGCCGGCAAATGGCTGATGTCGCTCCGCTCGGTACCAGAGCGCCTCAAGAGTTGGTCAGGTTTTACCTTTTAACTTCTTGGGCGCGTACGCCACCGCGTGCCCTATCGAGGCTAAAAGGTAATACCTGGCCCTTCAGGCCATGCGCGTCACTTGCTCGCCGGCACCGGACCGCCGTCGAAACGGCCGACGGGCCGGGCACGGCTCGGCGGCACGCGGGTCAGCGTGTCGCCGAGATCGGCGCGCGCGGCAGCCACAACTTTCTGCAGCGCGGCGACGACCTCGGGATGGAGTCCGGCCACGTCGCGCGTCTCGCCCGGATCCGCCTGCAGATCATATAGCGCGAGGCCAATTTTCTCGAACCGGTAACCGTGGCGGCTGGCAATGCCGCTGAGCCCGGAGTTGGTGATCGCGCCGCTGGCTCCGGGTTTGAACTTGCCGAAGTTCGCTGGCTTCCCGTCGCGGCCCGGCGGTCCGGCGAGTTCCAGGTATTCGTGCGGCAGGTGGAGTTTCCAGCGGCCCTGGCGGACCGCTTGCAGCTCACCGGTCGAGTAGTACCAGAATTCCCCGCGACCGCGCGCACCGGCCTCGCCGAAAAGCAGTGTCCGCAGATCCAAGCCGTCGTAGCCGGAGTCGGGCCGCTGCGTTCCAATGAGCGCTGCCAGCGTCGCGTGCAGGTCCATCGCCGTGAAGAGCTCGTCGCTCACGAGGCCGGCGGGAACACGCTTTGGCCAGCGTGCGATGAACGGCGTCCGGTGGCCGCCTTCGAAGGTCGTCAGCTTGCCGCCGCGAAATGGTCCGGCGGATCCCGCGTGATCGCCGTAGGACGTCCACGGGCCGTTGTCCGACGTGAAAATGACGAGCGTGCGCTCGTCGAGCCCGAGCCGCCGCAGCGTGGCCATGATTTCTCCGACCGACCAGTCGAGTTCCTCGACGACGTCCCCGTAGAGGCCCGCGGTGCTGCGGCCGCGAAATCGTTCCGAGGCAATAATCGGCACGTGGGGCATCATGTGCGGGAGATAGAGGAAGAATGGACGGTCGCGGTTTCGCTCGATGAACGCCACGGCGCGCGCGGTGAATCGCCGCGTGAAGTCCGCCTGATCGGGATCGGTCTCGATCACCTGTTCCTGGTCGAACAGCGGGAGCGGCGGCAGACCGGGCGTCACCGGGTGCAGCGGGCCGAGATCGTTCGAGTAGGGCAGCCCGAGCCATTCGTCGAATCCACGGCGCGTTGGCAGGAACGGTGGGTGATGCCCGAGATGCCATTTGCCGAAAATGGCGGTGGCGTATCCGCGCGCCTTGAACAGGTCGCTCAGGAGCGTTTCCCGCGGATGGATGCCTTCGCGACTGGTGTGATTGAGTGCGCCGCCGAGGCCGACGCGGTTTGGATAGGCGCCGGTCAGCAATGCCGCGCGCGACGCCGTGCAGACGGCCTGGGCCACGCAAAAGCTGGTGAAGCGAATCCCCTCGGCCGCGAGCCGGTCGAGGTGCGGTGTGCGAATTCCCTTGGCGCCGTAGCACCCCAGATCCGCGTAACCGAGATCGTCGGCGAGGATGACAACGACGTTCGGCGCCGGCGATGCGCTGCTCGCGACGACCTGCGTCGCACCGAGTGTCGCCAGGATGGACAGAACCGGGAGAACGAATCGTCGAGCCACGCGGCGAAGAATCGTCGATTGCGACGAGGCCGAGAGCCTTTCAGTTCGCCTCGATCACCCGCACGCGCGCGGCGAACTCAGCGTCCGGCGAGATCCGGGACTTTCGTCCGCTGGCCGTGGTCAGGTTGCGGATCGTCACCTGCTCGGTCAGCCGGTAGGGGAACGGTCGCGCCGCCGCATCCGCCGTCCTGCCGTCCGGGTCCGTGAAGAGGTAGGGCCCCTGGTAGTCCTTGGGATGATGACTGTCGTCGATGACCAGCCCCTCGATGATGACCTTCGAAGGCATGAAGCAGGGATAACCGAAGTCGTGCTGCCCGTCGTTGCTCCCGGAGATGAGGTAGGGCTGGGTCGCCGCGCCGCAGCCGGGAATCCAGCGGCTGTTGCGGATCACAACCGTGCCCTCCCACGTGCTGCCGTAGTCGCCGCGAAGGCCGATCAAAGACCGGCCATTCAGGGTGGAGTCCTCGACCGTCAAGGTGCCCCGGCCGATGGCGTTCAGTCCCGCGTGGCCCAGGGTGCAGCCACGGATCGTATAGGTGCCGGAGACACCTTGGTGCGTGTCCATGCGCGACAGTGTGCAGTTCTCCAGGAGGATGTTCTTGCAGAAGTTGGTGCCGATCACCCCCCAGCGCGTGGTGTCGCAGATGTTGTCCATGCGACAGCCGATCATCGTGAAGTTGACCACCTCGTTCGCGCTCAAGTCGTAGGTGCCCATGCTCACGGGCTTCCCGGCGGCGCCGATGGTTGTGTAGGTCTTGTGCCCTGTGACGAAGCAGTCGCGCAGCGTGACGTTGGCGCAGCCGCTGACGTTGAGAAATCCGTTGTAGGGATGACCAACGTCCGTCTCGCCGACGACGTGATGGGTCAGCCCAACGACCGTGGTGTTCGAGCGGGTGATGGCGATATTCCGCGACCAGTAGTTGTAGCCCTTGTCCTGCTTCATCCGATTGGCGGTGGTGGTGAAGACGCCGCCCTTGAGGACGAGCGGTCGCTCGTCGATCGGGCGGGCTTCCACCCGCGTGACGGTATCGTAGTCCCAGTCAATGGCCCCCTCGATGGTTCCGTCGCGGCGCAGGATGAAGCAATCGCGCTGGGGCGCGCCGTTGTTTTGGTTGAGGCCCCGTCGGATGTAGAGTCGCTTGCGGTTGTTCTCCACCCGCACCCAGCAGTCACGGGGCGGCTGGACGTCGAGGTGCCGCTGGTCCCGGGTCAGCCGCCGGATCGACAGCGCCACGGGTTCCAGCAGCGAGCGCACGGCGAAGAGCGATGCGCGGTGGTTCTCGACGTCCGTGTCCTCAATCACAAAGCGTGACGTGCTCCAGTCGGTGTCGGTGGCGATGATGGCGGTGAGCGCCCGGCGGCCGAGGTGATAGATGGCCCCGGGCTTGGTCTTGACGGGCAGGCCGTGGGCATTGGCGAAGGCGTGCGCCTCGACGATGGCCGCGAGGTCATCGGCCACGCCGTCGCCGAGCGCGCCGAACGCCTCGTAACTGACCGGACGATCGGTGGGAACATTGCGTTTGTTCTCGGTCGCAGCGAAGACCGGCGCGATGCCCGCCGCGGCCCCGAGCAGGATAATCAGCAGCACTCCACGGCCATAGCCTCGGGGCTTGCGCACCGGGCGGCCTCCGCGGGCTTGAAGGAGCAAGCAGCACCGATCGAGCGAACGTGAAGTGCAGGACATGAGATGGGAGACGTGCGAGCTGATCGTGAGGTTCCGAGATCGTACCGAATATCAGCCGCTCGGTGTCGTGGGAAGAAGTGAAAGGGGCCACCGACGCGAAATACCGCAAGTCATGAGTCGTCCTATTGTGTTCCGGCTTGTCGCCCGGAACGAATTCGCTTGCCGAACCCGCCCGGAAGGTCGCGCTCCACGTCGTTCCGGCTAAGCCCGGTTATTTCATAGCCAGACGAACCAAGGCATGGGTCACAGAGGACACAGAGCTCGGACACAGAGGCAGCAGGAGGCCACAAGATGTTTGGACGCGCCTGATGCGAATGCGCAGGCATTCCAAATTGGATCGAAGGGTTTTCCTCTGTGAACTCTGTGTCGGAGCTCTGTGCGCTCTGTGACCAAAAGGGTTCTTTTCATTCAGCCTGTGAAATGTCCGGCATAGCGCCTGTCCGGTGCCCCCCTGATTCGTGGTCACCTCGACGAACTTCGCGGTGCGCCCGATGTCGGCATTGACGCCGCGCTTGGACCTTCACACCGGTAAACCTCTCTGGCTCGAACACACGCCCGCCCCGTTGCGCCGCCGACGGCTGCGGCGCGATCTCACCTGCGACGTTGCGGTCGTCGGCGCTGGCATCACCGGCGCGCTCGTGGCGCACCAGCTTCTGGCCGCCGGGTTGCGCGTTGTCATGCTGGAAAAATCCGATGCAGGACACGGCAGCACCGCGGCCAGCACGGGTTTGCTGCTCTATCAGCCGGACTCGTCGATCGCCGAAATCACGCGGCGGCATGGACGCCACGCCGCGCGTCGGGTTTACCAACTCGGGCGAAAAGCCATTCAGGAACTCGGCGCTCTCGCCCGTGAACTCGATCCCGCCTGCGGCTGGAATGCCAGGCGCACGCTTTATCTCGCCAGCGATCAGCACCACGCAGCGTTTCTACGCGCCGAGGAACAGCGCACGCGCGCCATCGGTTTCCCCGTGCAGCGACTCTCCGGCCGGACCTTGCGAAAACGCTATGCGCTCGAATTTCCCGCCGCGTTGTTCGCACCGGGTTCCGCCCAGGTCCACGCCTTCGCCTTCGCCCGCGCCGTGCTCCGGGATTGCCTGCGCGATCGCCGGTTCCAGCTCTTCCAGCAAACCCGGGTGCGCTCGATCCGCGAAAACCAGATTTCCGTCACGCTCACCACCGCGGAAGGCCGGCGCGTGCGTGCGCGGCAGGTCGTGATCGCCGCCGGTTACGAGTCGGGGCGGTTCGTCAAAAGCAAACTCGTGCAGCTTCACTCCACTTACGCGATCGCGAGCAAGCCGTTTCCGCCCGCCGCCCTCGAACCGCTGCGCTGCCTGATGTGGGAGACGGCGCGGCCTTACTTCTATCTGCGCACCACCGCTGATCACCGCATCGTGTTCGGCGGCGAGGACGAGCCTTTCGCCAACGCGAGCCGCCGCGACCGGAAGCGGAAACAAAAGACGCGCCGGCTCGAGGCCCGTTTGGCCGCGCTGTTTCCGCAGCTGGCGTTTCGTGCCGAGTATGCCTGGGCGGGCACGTTTGCCGAAACGACCGACGGCCTGCCGTGCATCGGCGCCGCCACGCCGGGTTCACGCGTGCTCTTCGCCCTCGGCTATGGCGGAAACGGCATCACGTTCAGCCAGATCGCGGCCCGGCTGCTGCGCGACGCCTGCACCGGAAAAGATAATCCCGACGCCGCCTTGTTCGCCTTCGATCGCCTGGCCAAAGACCCACGGAGCCCGGCGCGAAGCGAACACGCCGTGCGTTCGCAGCGGAGCAGAGGGTGCTGATATCGATCCGGTTCGTTCATCTTTGCGACGATTTCAAACCCCCTGAATTCTACAGGAGCAAACGGAGGCAACAGAGAGGTGCGAGTTCATCTTTTCAACTTCTCCGTTCCCTCCGTTTCCTCCTGTAAAAGAGTTTGGTTGCGGCCTTGAGCCGCGGTGCGAAATTTCCCGGCTAGCGGCTCCGGCGCAGAACCGTGCTCTCCATCCGCAATCCCATCCAGGCGGAAATCGATCGCCAGCCCGTCGGCATCATGGCGGCTTCACCGTGCCGGCCATTTGAAAGACGGCTGGGATCAGGGCCTGCACATCCTTGGCCGAACCCTGATTGAAGAACATCCGATTCCCGGGTAGCACGACATCGTTCATCGTCAACTCTCGGGGAAGGTCAGGCGAAGCCTTAGCACGGGGGGCGACTGCGGGCGGCGACACCGCGGCTGTCACGGGCGCCGCACTTGGGCGCAGAATGGGTTTCGTCGTGGCGCGGTCTGCCGCGACGACGAGTTTCGGAGCGGCCGGCGCCGAATACCGCAGCATCCACCACCCGGCAATGGCGCTCAACGCGAACAGGCCGACCAGCAGAGCGACCTTCTTCATAGTAAGCGTAGAGTGACGATCAGGCGGCCTCGTGACGAGCGCGGAGCGCCGTCTGGGGTATCCGCGTGCGCGGCCACTATCTGATGTGGGCCCCCTTGCAGCCCGGCCGCGCGCGTCGCGGCCAGCCGCCCGAGGCGTTCGCGCGCCCGGTGCCGGACATCGTGGCGCAACCCACCGCCGCCGACCGCGAAAAGATTCGCGCCGCCGCCTTCGAGCACCTCGAGCGGATGCTGCGCTTCGCGGGGCAACGCGTGGCCGAGTGGGACGCGATCAACCATCTCGCGAACGACGCGCACCCGCGCTTCAGCGATTTGTTCGGCCCGCAGATTTTTGCCGACGTGATCAAGCGCGGCCGCGAGCTCGCGCCGCACGCGCAGATGTGGGTCAACGAGGGCAACGTCCTCACCGCCGGCAACCGCTACGAGAAATACCACGCCGCCATCCAGGAGCTGATTGCGCTGGGTGCGAAGCCCGACGGCATCGGGTTCATGGCGCATTTCCGCGAAGGCGAAATCACGCCGCCGGAGGAGATTTACCGGCGGCTGGAGCGCTTCGCCGCGCTCGTGCCGAACCTGCAGCTCACCGAGCTCGACATCGACACCAAGGACGAGCGGCTGCAGGCCGACACGATGCGCGACGTGCTGGAAATCGCCTTCAGCCATCCCGCCGTATCCGGAATCGTGATGTGGCAGGTCTGGGGCCAGGCCGCCGACGCGAAGACGCTCTGGCGTCCCGACTGGTCGATCAAGCCCGCCGGGCAGGTCTGGCTCGATCATGTCTGCAAGGACTGGTGGACCGAGACGACCGGCGCCACCGGTCGCGACGGCCGCTTCGCCACGCGCGGCTTCCTGGGTGACTACGAAATCACCGTCCGCGCCGGCGCCCGCCGCGCCACCGTGAAGACCCAGCTCACTCGCGGCAGCACGCCCTCGCGCGTGGCGCTGTGAGGGCGACTCGAACGCGGTCGAGCGTCTGCGGGGCGACTAGTCAACATTCAAGACATGACCCCGTCCACTGGCTCACCGTGAATTCCGGATGAATTGCGACCGATGTGGAGACCCGACTCAGGACCGGGCGAACGCGCACGGCCACGGGGTCAGGCTTTAAGTTTTTCAATCCTCGGCGCCGCCACCTGGATCCCATTGAGTCGTTCGATTCTCCGACAGGCGACTGAAAAACTTAAAGCCTGAACCCCGTGGGGGCCTCGGAACGCTTCGCTCCTGGCGCCCGACAGCCGAAATCGCCACGAGGCTTTCTCGCGCCAGCCAATTCCATGGGGCGTATGGCGTATATGAAATCCTTGCCCACCATGTAGGATTCCAGAGCGATGAAACAAACGAATCCCGGCACGCAATCCGAGCCGCACCAGGACGTGGTCCCAAATCAACCGGTGAGAGAACCCGACCCCAAGTTGACGCCGAAAGCACAGGCGAAAGCGGCGAACAAGCTGCCCAAGGCTGAACAGTTGGATAAGTTCGAAGAGAGCCTGGAAGCGCACGATCCCGGCAACCAGCCGGCTTGAACGCGTGGGAGCGGCGGTCCGAACGGGGTCTGCCTGGGGTCAGGCCGGGGTCAGGCCGTTAAACGTTAGCAAAAGTATCGGGGCCATCTCGCTCGTGAATTTCCTGGAACTGTTCGGCTAACATGTAACGGCACGACCCCATCGGGCTTCGTGGAAAAATTGTCGGCGCCGTGGTGGTGATCCGCGATATTACCGCCCATCGCAAGAGCGACGAGGAGATCGAGCAACGGATTGTGCACTTGGTTTCGGGTGGCCTGACGCCGAGTGCGTCGCGCTGATCGGTCGTTTGACCGGGCGATTAGGGAAGAAACCGCGAAAAGGAAATGCAGTTGCGCGCGAGTACACGCGAAATAACGCGATAAAAAACGGGCGCTCAGTTTTTGCTTATTGAACGGTGATGAATCTACGGGCTCAGCAGAATCCGTGTTTGCTCTGAGATTTGCGTCGATTCATGTAATGAGCGGGCGGTCTTCTGCATGAAAATGGTTTTGCCTGGCGGCGCGGCATTGGGCAAGCGGTCTACCGAAATGGCGTCGGCGGAAGGCGAGTCGATCTTCCGCGCCATTCCCTTACGGCTGCGAGATTGATGAGGACAATTCCGGTCAACTCGAGAGCCCAGTTCATTCTGACGCCCATCACCTCGCGCCCGAGGAACTCATCAACGTGGTGAAATCAAGCCTTGTTGGTTCGCGAGGGCCCGGCCGATGTCAGACAACAAGGACTGCAAATCAAGTTGTTTGTTGAGGCACAGGCACGTCATGACGACCGCAACCGTAAGCCAAAGCCTGCTCCTTCGGCGTGATTGCACTGGGTCCCGGCCACTCGCTTCGCTCTGACTGGCCAACACCGCCAATACGGCCCCGCAAGCGTAAGCGGCGACGGTGAACCATCCCATAAACGAGGGATCGCCGATACCCGGCCGCCAGCGTAGGGCCGATATATAGTCCATTGTTTCGCGCAGTTCTTCGTTCCCCCTCGCGATCAGCGCCTGCTCCCCTCCGTCGGCTTTACCCCGAGATGCTTCAGCAGAAAATCGATCTGCGACCGGTTGCCGTCACCGTCTGGCTGCATCCGATTTCCTACTTTCAGCACCGCGATGATCCCGACGTCGTCGCACCGCTTCTTCACCGCCTCGGAATGTTTGGGGCTGTGGTTGGTATCGCCCTTGTGGGCAAGCGCATCATGGTTGTCTCCCGCGCCAAGCCACACCGGCGGATCGTCTTTCGAGATGAGTCCGAGCATGTCCACATCGGCGCGGAGCTGCTTCCCTTTTTCCGAGTGCAATTCGTCGAGCGTCTTCAGTCCGTAAAACCCGGGCCAGGTGGACTGCGGGTAAAACCGCATTGCCTCATCGCTGCCCAGCACGTCGCGCCATTTGAGGATGTCGTAGGTCGCCTGACCGGCGCTCGACGCCGCGGCGGTAAGGCGTGTCGACTCGCGCAGCACCGGGTCGTCGCTGGTTGGATCGGCGAGGTCGTCGCGAAAGGCGAGCCAGAGCGACGTGCCCGCGCCCGCCGATCCGCCGTAGGTGGCAACACGGGTCTTGTCGAGGTTGTACGAACGTGCCTGATACCGCAGGAACTGCACGGCGCGCGCCGCATCGCGGAGCACGGCGTTGATGGAGGCTTCGGTGCGGAAACGATAATTGATGGAGGCGAACGACACACCGGCGGCGAGGCATTGCGAGAGGGCCGCGCCGCTCACGCTGCTCTTGTCGCCGCCTACGAAGCCTCCGCCGTGAATGAAAACCACCCATGGCGTGGGCCGGTCTGACTCGGCGAGCCAGAGATCGAGCGTGTTGTTCGGGTGTGAACCATAGCGCAAGTCGGCGAAATCCGGCTTCGGTACGTCACCGCCGCGACGGGCCTGTTTGGCTGCGCGAGCCTGGGCTTTGCCGTCCGGCCTGCTGGCCGGCGGTTGCGCGCCCGGAGTTACGCCTTCAATCGGCTTCGACGCTGCGTCCGCAACGACCGGCGACTCCGCACTCTTTCCGGCCTTCGTCTTGCGCAGATAGGCCCGCGCCTCCTCGGCGGTGAGCTTCCCGTCCTTATCGGTGTCGGCTTCGGGGAAACGTTCGAGGATCCTCGCTAGCTGTTCCGGGCCGCGCGCGGCCTGGTCGGCGGCTACCAGCCCGGCGCAGCTAACCACCATGAACAGCCAGCAAATTAGCGCGCGGTGGTGTTTCATCGGAGGCGAGTCAAACGCCAGGAATTCGTTTTGGCACGGACTTTTGATTTGGACTCGAAACCGGGGCCAGTCTGCTTGTGGAAGAGGGGACGTAAAGGGTTAGGTTTTACCTTTTTACCTCTTGGACACTTAGCTCGTCGGGTGGCGTGTGGAGGCAAAAGGGTAAAACCTGACCCCAAGCCTGCCCCCTTTTTGCAATGCCATCACTTTGCCGGGAACGGCCTTCCCCTCTGCTGATTCGGCCGTAACGTTCCCGCATGCGCCACCCCGTTTCCGCGCGCCGGATGGATTTCGTCACCGGCGCCATCCGAGCCGTCGTCCCCGTGATCGTCGTTGCTCTTGCCCTGACGTATCCGCTTCGCGCTGACACGCTGACCTCCGCTCGCGAGTCCAAGCCGAAAACCTTCGCCGACTTGGTGGCCAGCGTCGCGCAGCCGCCGGCGCCGGAAACACTCTCCTCGGCGGAAGCCGCGCGGTTGGACTATTGTGTGTCGGACGCTGCCGTCCGGATTCGCAAGGAGGAGGTGCTGGCGAAAGCCTCCCTGATCCGGCCGGACAACAAGCCCAGCGGGAAACAGTCGCTGCGGGTGGATCTCGCCCGGCTCGCGCGCGATCCGCAGGACGAGCTGGCGTGGAAAAATATCGTCCTGGTCGCGCCCTTCGATGCGAAGTCGGCCCACTTCACGAAGATCATGCTGGCGTATACCTGGGGCAAATATCACGCGGTCATGTCCCCCGAGGTCCACGCGGCGATGCGCCGGCAAATGGAAGCCTACGACGAGTTCCTGGGCACGGGAACGGAGAACCACATCGCGATGCAGCGCGTCGCGGGAAACATTTTCGGCACGGCTTTTCCGGCCGCCACCACGGCCTACAATATCCCGGGGGAAAAACTCGCGCAGCTCACCGCGGAGTGGATGCCGCGCTACGCGCAGGCCGTTTACGCCGCCTCGATGAAGGAATACCTCTCGATGATCTACCTCGGCGTGCACAACGAGATCTGGCTGACCGCCGCCGAATACGCGCCGACCGACGCCGGGCGGAAAATCGGCCAGGCGATGCTCGACTGGCTGTGGGCCGACCTCGCGGTCAACACTGCGCTCGGTCAGACCATGCCGCCCAACACGCGCGCGAAACTGATGCTCGACCGCACTTCGCCGATGATTCATCCCAGCACGCACGCGCAATGGCTGGCCTGGCTTTATTGGGGCGATTTGCGCTCCCGCCCTGGTCACGATCCGCTCGCGCCCGCCGCCGCGGCACTGGCACCCAACACCAGTTCGAGCCGGATGAAGGAGGACAACGAGGGTTTCCAGACGGCGATCGTCCCGTCCGTTTCCCCGCTGGTGCCGCCCGAGGTGATTCGCAATCTCGGCGCGAAGAACGTCGCACTGCCCTACATGCTGTTGCAAAGCCGGGCCCACGGCGCGTTCGTCGGCGCAGTGGCGCGCAATCCCTTCCTCGAGACGAAGGCCAGGCCCGAGGCCGAAGTCACGCGCAACCACCTGCGCAGCGTGTACGTGGCGCGCAACTACGCCATCGGCGCCGGGTATTTTCGCCAGGATGAGTCCGGCGACAACGAGCAGTATATGCACCTGCTGCCGAACGCACTCACGTATCGCACGTCCGATCGACTCAACAGCATCTTCGTGTCGCACCCCTACTGGTATGCGGGCGAGCCCCACGGCAACAGCGCGGAGGCCAACAAGGTCTTCGGCCTCGATTGCTGGCTCGGCAAGAGCCCGTTTGAGCAGTCGGTCCACTGGGAGAACAGCGTCCTGTATCTTTACGACCTTCCCGCCACCGACCCCTACGTGGTGGCGGCGAAGAAGAAGGAGGCGGCGAAGTGGACCGACTCCCGGCGGCTCAACCCGCTCCCGAACGTGTGCGTCTACGTGCCCGAGAGCATCGACGAAACGCGCCGCACCGCCTGGGGATGGCTTTTGCGCGAGGGTGATGTCTACGTGGCGTTGCGGCCGGTCAACGCGTCCCAGGTCGAGTGGCAGACGTGCACCAACGAAGTGCAGCAGGGCTACAAGCGTCTCGTGCTGACGGGCTCCCGGTTCGGACTCATCGTCGAAGCGGGCGACGCCGCGGAGTATGGCGACGTGGATACGTTCATTGCTCGCATCGGCGCCGCCGCCGTGGACGCCTCCAAACTCGCCGCCAAGCGCATCGACTATGTTTCGTCGCGCGGAATTCCGCTGAGCCTGCGCTACAACGACGCGAGCTGGTTCCCGCACGCGTCGGTCAAGGGCGTGCCGCTTGATTTCGAACAGTGGCCGATCTGCGAAAGCCCCTACGTCAAGAGTCGAGCCGGCACATTGGATGTGAACGACGGGCAGGCGGGCTTCCGCGTCGCGTGGCGCGACCACGTGCCCGTCTACACCTCCTACAAAATCCAGGCGCGGCCCTAACCAGATCGGAGCGATGCCATCTGCAGGGTTGGGCTTCAGACCGCCCTATCGGGGAGGACGTAAAGGGTGAGCCAACAGCTGCGGCATCGAGTAATCGACGAAGCGCTGATCGCGCTGGTCGCAAGAGCAGCCGGCCAGGGTGCGGGTCAGGCCCAGACCCAGGCCGGCGTCGATTTGGCGCAGCAGCAACAGTCCGCCGTCGGTGGAGAGCGTGCCGCCCGAAAAATTGGCCACCACTTTTCGCGAAAAGAGATCTGGAAACAGGACGCGGACTTGAATTCCTAAGGCAGATCGCGGAGCAAGTCCTGCAGCTGCTCCTTGCGCGGTGCCAGATAGCGCCGGTGGTGGCGCCAGACAGCGCCGATCAGCGGCAACAGGATCGCCGCGACGATGACCGTTTGCGTGGCGAAGGCCTCCGCCGTGTAGCCGGCAGGATGACGCGCGTAGCCCGACAACCACGCCAGGCCAAACACGAGCGGCGTGAGCGCGAGGGCCAGGCGGTTCTCGCGCATCTCCGCCGCGGTGGCCTCGAGCGACACGGTGGCGAAGGAGCGCACCGACCCCGCGCTCTCGCGGAGCAAGGCGCGGTGCCGACGCAGGCGACGAAGCGTATAGCCGAGCACAGCGATCCACCCCGCCACATGCACGGCCACGTTGCCCCAGAAGAGCAGCGCGTTCGCCGGGCGGTGATAGAGATAATTCGCCACCGAGAGAAGCGGGTAAGCGATCAGCACAAAGACGGCACCGCCCAGTTCGTAGCGGAGAAAGCGCGTCCGCCGGCGCATTTCCGGCCAGGTCGCGCGCTGCAGCGCGGCGAAGTCCACGGCGGGGAGCGGCGTGGGCTGGGAGGACCAGGCGTTTTCGAGATCTTCAAATTTCATGGGTAATTTCCGCCGCGGCGGCCGCGAGGCGTTGTTTGATGCGGTGCAGGCGAACGCCGACGTTACTGGCGGACATGCCGGTGATTTCCGCGATGGCCTCGTAGTCGAGCCGATCGAGCGAGAGGAGGATCAGCGAGCGGTCGACCGGCGGCAGTTCGTGGATTCGGGCGTAGAGCCACTGGAGGCGTGCGCGCACCTGCGGGGGCAAATCCGGGTCGCTCTCGGCGGGCATCCGGGCGAAATTTTGCAGCTTGTCGCGATAACGCCGCTGCGAGCGTTGCCAGTTGAGGGCACAGTTCAGCGCGACGCGATAGACGTAGGTGGAAAGCTTGGACCGGTCGCCGAACTGCGGGATTGCCTGCCAGAGCGCGAGCAGGATTTCCTGGTAAAGGTCGTCGCGCTCGCCCGGCGCCGGCGCGAACGCCTGCACGATGCGCATGATGAGGCCGGGGTGCTCGCGCTGGATCGCGGCAAAGAGGGCTTCGGGTGTATCCGGCACGGGGTGACATTCAAGCTGGCGGCACCGGCAGCGCGGGGGCAACGACAACGTGCGTTTCGTGCCGCGCGTTTTCTTCCGAGAGCGCGCGGAGGCCGGCCACCAGCAGCGCCAGCGAGCTCGCGAGCATGAGCAGCGGGAGCGGCTCGTGCCAGGCGCCGGCGTGCTTAAGGCCGGCGGCTTCGAAGATCGGACGCAGGATGAACAGCGCCGCAAGGTTTACCCCGGCGTGACACAGGATGGCCGGATACAACGAGCGGCTGCGGAGCGCGAGCCCGCTGAAACAGAGGCCGACCATCGCGGCGAGAACGGCGTTGTGGTAACTGAACGTGAAATGCGTTCCCGCGAAAATAAACGTCGGGATCGCGACCGCGACCCACGTGGGCAGGTAGCGGCGCAACAGCTGCAGCATCAGCCAAACGCCCTCCTCCCACAAAGGCCCGATCACGAGCGCATGCAGGGCAATCCACCACGGCTGGACGTAGAGTGGCGCCATCCGCGTGGCGTTGACGCGGACCATGTCGGCGTCCGGGCCCGGCAGCGGCAGCAGCGTGATTAGGGCGGAGACCGGCATCGCCAGCGCCACACCGGTCAGCACCGACCAGGCGGCGGCGCGAAGCGAAATCGGTGCGTGGGGCAGATAGGAGTAGGATTCGGGAGCAGCAGCATTTGTTTTCACACCTCATTAGGCACCGCGCCGGAAGAAAAATTACATGCCGCCCGCCGTTCTTCGCTCTCCGCCCAAGCCATCGACCAGATCGATCAAGTGTTCCCGCGGCAGCAACCCCCCGCCGGCAACGGGAACATTCGTCGAGACGGTTTGGCCACCCGCCCCTGGCTCCTGCCCACAGAACGCGGGCCAACCTCGCGCCCGTGCAACGATCTCACCGCGGCGCGACGCGCTCCGCCAGAAAGCTCTCGATCCGTGCCCACAGTTGCGCTTGCTCGCTTCCGGGCACCGAAATTCCCTCGGTCACCTCGAACAACGTGGGAGCATTGCCTGCCGATCCCAGCCGGCGGCGGAACGTCCGGTGAGATCCTGGCGGGACCTCCGTCGAGCGGGGCAAACGCCGCGAGAAACTTGTCGCGCGACGGCTCAACCGCCGCGGATGCAGCGACGGAGAGGAGCAGAAAGATTAACCAGGGGCGCACGGTTAGAGTCGTCAAGCCGCTGGGTGGGATGGCACGGCGGCGCCCGCGGTTCAAATCCTAAGCGCCCGATCAATCAGGTCGCGACTACTGCTCTGGCGTCCCGGCTGGTCGATCAAGCCCGCCGGGCAGGTCTGGCTCGATCACGTTTGCGAGGACTGGTGGACCGAGACGACCGGCGCCACCGGCCGCGACGGCCGCTTCGCCACGCGCGGTTTCCTGGGCGACTACGAAATCACCGTCCGCGCCGGCGCCCATCGCGCCACCGTGAAAACCCAGCTCGTCCGCGGCCGCCCGCCCTTGCGCGTGGCGCTGTGAGGGCGACTCGAATGCGGTCGAGCGTCTGCCGGGCGACTAGTCAACATTCAAGACATGACCCCGTCCACTGGCTCTATAGACATAGACCTGTCCTCATCTGGCCCCAATAAGCCTGACCCGTGAAATCCGGGTTGAAAAAACACTCGCCGCCCGGCCGCCGGGATGTGGATCCGGGCGGGCGGCGTCAGAAGCGGCCGCGGACGCCGACGGTCCAGGAGGCGCCGTAGTGATTTATGACGCGCAGCAGGGCCGGACTGTTCGTGTAGGTGCGGATCGGTTCGTTCAGGATGTTGCGGCCGCTGACGGTGATTTCGTACGTGCTGTTGATTTTGTAGCCGCCGCTGAAGTCGAACATCAGCCGCTCATACTGCCAGATTTCCTCCCCCGCGGCGTTCGTCGAGTTAAAGCGGGGCGCCTGCCAGGTGCACCGGAGCTGGGCATTGAACTTGTGGTTGCCGTAGCGGATGCCGCCGTTGGCCGATTTCGGCACGTGGCTCTGGAGGCGCTCGCTGGCGGCGGTACGGGTGAGCGAGCCGAAGAGGCTGAAACCGCGCCACGCCCTGGGCAGAAACACCAGCTGCTGGCTGTATTCGACCTCGACGCCGTCGAGATCGATCGTGTTGGCGGCATTCGACGTCCGGAGGAACGTGAAGGAGCTGTACTCGGGATCGTCAGCGTAACCGGCTTCCGCGGCGGTGACGGCCTGGGTGCCGACGCCCATGTTTTCGACGGAGAGACGGAAGCCGGAAATGCTCAGGGTGCCGGCGGGTTCGAGGTAGTATTGCACGCTGGCGAAATACTTGTCCGAGGTCTCCGGCTTCAGGTCGGGGTTGGGCACGCGGATTTCCTGGTTGGTCTCGTTGATCGAAATCACGCCCGCGACGTTGCCGTAGCTGGGCCGGCTGATCGACTGGCTCGCGGCGAGCTGCAGATGGAGGTTGCGCGTGAAGGCGTATTTGGCGCCGCCGCTGAAGAAGGTGTTGCTATAACCGCCCTCCTTTTCGCTGCGCTCGCCGTTGCGGTATTGATAATCGATGAAAGGGATCGTGTTGGGCGTGAAACCGGCGGCGCGCACCTGGGCGGGAGGGATCAGGTCGATGGTCTTGCCGATCGTGGTCGTCCGCTCGTGGCGGACGCCGAGGTTGAGCCGCACCGCGCGCCAGCGCGTGTTGCCCTCCAGATAGTAGGCGTCGATCTGTTCCTTCACCGAACGCGAGCTGTAGTTTTCGTTGATGTGGTTGTTGATGAGATTGGGGGTGAAGTGCGACGGGTTGGCCTTGAACAGATCGGCGGTCGCATACGGGTCCGTCAGCGGGATGCCGAGGGTCACGATGTTGCCGCCGGTGCGGGCGTCGTAGGGGAGGAGCGTGGAAATGGGCAGCCGCGTGGTGGGATCGATCATCGAGCCGGCGGCGCCGACGTAGGTGTACTGCAGCGCGCCGTTCTTCTCGAGGTCGTAGACGGCGAGCTTCGTCTTGGCGCCGGCGAGAAAATGGACCGGCAGGTTGGCGATAGTGAGGGTTTTCTTCGCGTCGAGGTAGCCGACCCAGACCTGGTGCCGGGCGGATTGTGGCGTGGCGTTGGCGTTGTTGGAAAATGCGTCGGTGCGGTTGTAGTTTGCGGGATCGTCCCACGCGGGGCCGGAGTTCTGGGTGAGCTGCCAGTCGGTGTCGGTGGGGCTGCTGCGCACGGCGCTGTAGCCGATGCGGGTGAGCCGGTGGGTGACGGCCTGGAAGTAGCCCTCGGTCAGCTGCTCATAGGCGGTGCGGCTGCGCGAGTAGCCGCCGCCCAGGGTCAGCGTCAGGTCTTCGCGCTTATACTCGAGCTTCGGCACGTAGGTGACCGTTGTATTCACCTTGTTGCGACGGCTGGTGGTGTACTGGACGCGGGTGTTGGCGTTGTTCGAGGGCAGGGCGGTGAAGGACGTCACGGTGGAATCGGGTGTGACCTGGGCGGGATTCACGTTGAATCCGATCTGGCGCAGGTTGGTGCCGTCGTCGAAATTCGAGCCCGAGGTGCGCAGGGCGACCGAGAGGTTCGGCGATATCTTGTAGTCGGTGTTGAGCGTGAACGAGGCGCGGTTGGAGAGCTTGGGGGCATCGCGAAAATTCATCTGGGTGATGACCGGCCCGCGGGCGGCGTTCGTCAGGTTGTAGGCATGGGTGATGCCGGCCTGCTCGGTGCCGACGGTGTTGCCGGCGAGGCTGAGCTGGACACCGAAGCGGCCCTTGAAGGCGTCGGCGTAGGAGAACACGAAGCCGGGACGGATCTTGTAGTAATGGTCGTTGTAGGGCCCGGGGGTTTTCCTGATGGCCCACGAGTATTGGTTGCCGGTCATCGTGAGCTGGGCGGTGATTTCGCGCTTCTTGCGGTCGAAGGCGCTGCGGCTGCGGAGATTGATCCGGCCGGCGGGAGCGTCGGCGTCCATGCTCGCGGTGGTGGTCTTGCTGATCTCGATCGACTCGACGCCGTTAATCGAAGCCTGCTCGAACTCGAACTGGCGGGAGTTGCCGCCGAAGCTCGCCGAGGGGGCGCTCGCCATCGTCATGCCGTCGATGCTCACGCCGGCGTAGATGGGGCTGAGTCCGCCGATGCGCGCGGTGCGGGCATCGGAATCGACGTAGTCCATGACGACGCCCGGCAGATACTTGATGAACTCGCCGATGTTGCCGCCGGTGACATCACCGAAATTGTCCGAAGCGACGACGCTTTTCATATTGAGCGCGGCGCGCTGTTCCATGATCGCCTTGGCGTTGCCCTCCCGTTCGCTGGAGACGACGAACTCGCCCAGCTGGACGACGCCCTGGCCCGGGGCGGCCTTGGCGCCGGGCTGGTAGACGGAACCCTTCAACTCGAAGTCACGGGTGGCCGTTCGTCCGGCCCCAATCGTCACGCGAGCGGTTTCGCGTTCGTAGCCCGTGTAGGTGACCGAGACCGAAACGTCGCCCGCTGGTATTTTCGTGAGATCGTACGAACCGTCGTCGCGTGAATAGGCCGTGAGACTCGTTCCCTCGATCTGAATTTCCGCGTTGCGGACGTATTCACCGGTGGCGGGATTGAAGACGCGGCCGCTCAGGGTGCCGGTATTGCCGGTTTGCGCATGCGAGAGAGAGCCCGCGAACAGGGCGACGAGCAGGGCGAGCGATAAGAGAAGACTCTTGATTTTCATGGGGTTATTGGGGTGGGTAGGTCGCTTGGTACCTGTGGTTGGGCGGGTTCGCCCGCTGCAAGGAAGATAACCTGACGAATCTGTTGGAATCCGCGCGGCCAGAGATCACGGAGACTGCCCGCGATCAGAGGACGGCAGGTGCGCGGCACGCATGGGTGCCTTGGCCGGCCGCCGCGTTCACCCTCCCGGCTGGTCCCGCACCAGCGTCGTCGCGCCGCGGCGCGACGAAATTAGACACAGAGTTCCCGGGGCGGCGCAGCCGCAACCGAAGTGTTGGGCACACGTTGTGATGCGCCGCTCCTGGAGGGAGAAGGGAGCAGGGGAAATTTCGACCGACGGTTCTTCCACCAACGAATTTGCACGCAAGAAAACAATGTTGCTGTGTTCGAGTTCGAGCCGCCGGGCATACTCGGCGATCCTCTCACTGATTGGTTGGACGATCACGTCCAGCCTCGCGCACCGAGCGTTTCACGCCCTCACCAACGTCCGCTTGCCGGTCTTCGCCGCCCCGTAGATCGCGTCGATGATCCGCATGTCGCGGCGGCCCATCGCGCCGCCGACGATCGACTCGCGCTTCTCGCGCACGCAGAGTGCGAAGTCGTCCATCTGCAGCGCCTGCTGGCTCGCGATCGCCCGGACGTTCAGCGGGCCCTTGCTCGTGACCGCCTTGATGCCCTGATATCCATGCGCCGGCTCGAGCGCGATCCAGCCCTGGTCGCCTTCGGCGCGGAACTTGCCGATGCGCTGCGCGTAGGTCGTCACGAGCTCGGCTTTCGCGCCGTTGGAAAACTCCAGGGTGTAGTCGAGCCCTTCCTCGACGTCGGAGAAGATCTCGGGCCGGGTCTTCGGGTGCTCCTTCGCGGTGACGGCCACGCACGTCGCGTCGCCGGCCGCCATGCACGCCGCCTGGACCGAATAGATGCCCATGTCCATCAGCGGCCCGCCGCCCGACAGCTTGTGGTCGGCGCGCCAGACCTTGCGCTGCATCACGAAGCCGTTCCCGCCGGACATCTTCATGAACGCGCCGAAGTCCTTGTCCTTCGCCAATCGCTTCAGCTCCTGCGTATGGGGCTCGAAGTGGAGCCGGTAGCCGATCGACAGCCGCACGTTCGCGGTCTTGCACGCCGCGATCATCGTGTCGCACTCGGTCGCGTTCATCGCCATCGGCTTCTCGCAGATGACGTGCTTGCCGGCCCTGGCCGCGGCGATCGTGTGCGGGGCGTGCAGCGCGTTCGGCGTGACGACATAGACGATGGCGATGTCGGGATTGTCCGCCATCTGCGGCATCGTGTCGTAGTGGTAGATGTTCTTCTCCGGGAAGCCGTGGTCCTTCGCCCACTGGAGGCCTTTTTCCCGCGAGCCCGTGATCACGCCCGTGAGCTGGCAGTGCTGCGTGAGCTTCAGCGCCGGCCCGAGCTGGCCGCGCGCGTATTGGCCGAGGCCGCACAGTGCGATCCCGAGCTTCTTCGCTGGCGGCGTCTGGCCCCGGCTGCGGCCGGCTAGCGCGAGGGCGGTCGCGCCGACGGCGAGGCGGCCGACGAAATTGCGACGCGAGAGAGAGGAACGGGGATCGGGATTCATGGGAAAGGTGGGAGGGGGTTCAAACGTCGCCGCTCATCCTTCCGCCCGCAAGCGGTCAAAATTTCGCCCAGATTCCTTGAAGGACTGAATCCGTTTTTATCAGGTCAAGTTTTTCAAGACGTGCTTGGGGGGGCTTGGGGTCTCAGGTCCTTGGTCTTTGGTCCCTGGTCTGAGCCGAAGGCTCGCCAGGGGATCGTTGCCGCGGTTGGTCACGTGGTAACACGCGCCGGCAAAGCAACTACGCCGCGGCGAGCGTGCGCCGCACGATATCGGGGTGCTTGGCTGCGACCCGCAGCAACGCCTTCGCGGCGCCCGCCGGCTCGCGGATGCCTTGCTCCCAATTGCGCAACGTGCCGAGAGGAACGCCGAGCATGCCCGCGAATTCCTCCTGCGTCATGCCCAGGCGGGAGCGCACGGCGCGCGGGTGATCGGGCGTGAGCTTCGTGACGCGGGCTGGCTTCAGCTTGCCTTCGCGGATCGCCTTCATCTGGCGGCCGCTCTCGAGGAGCTGGGCAAAGAGTTTCTTTTTCATTGTCGAAAGTTCGTGGTCGTTTCGTGAGTTCGTGAGCCCCTGCTGGCTGTCGCTACAACCCGGCGGCCTCGCGGAATTGTCGCGCTTCCCTGGCTGTGAGGTTAGCCCGTTCGTTCTTGGCGTAGACGAAGAGCAAGAAAATCTGCCCATCGGCCTGCACCCAGTAGTAGATGACGCGTGCGCCGCCGCTCTTGCCTTTGCCTTTGGCTGGAACGCGCACCTTGCGCACGCCACCGCTGCCGGGAATGACATCACCGGCGTCGGGCCTCAGCATCAGCATCGTCTGCAGCCCGCTGACATCATCTTCCGAGAGCAGCCTGGCCGCGCGGCTCTCGAACAACGGAGTTTCAACGAACACCACCGCAGCAAACTACACCAGTGACGTAGTAGTGCAAGGGCTTTCGCCGTGTATCGGAACCGGCCGGTTCGTTGCCTTCCGCCCAGCGAGCTGCGCGCGATGAACTTGCACGGTGCCGGGCAAGTGCGCGGCCGAGCGGCTCGAGCGGGAGTTGGCGGCGTTGGGAAAATGGCGCGTCAGGAAAAAGGGGTCCCATCCGGAATCCGGTATTTCCCGCGTGAAACCGGCCTCCGGTAGAAGACATAACAGGCATCGTGGCGCCGGGCTTGCTGATCACGTTTGTTTCGGGCGTGGTTGCAGTCGTCGCGGCTGTCTTTCAAAAGCGCGTGCAGCGAGCCATGGACACAACCGAAAATATCTAGCCCGGAAATTTCATGAACAGCAGCGAAAACGACGAGGAAATTTCGGTCGGCATTTGGCGGGCGACCAAGTCGCGTTAGCCCCGACAGAGTCGGCGGGGAAGGCGAATATTCCGCGAACTTTCGCGAACTATTCGGGCGAGTGGTCTGAACCGGATCTTCAATCGGCCGACTTTTTGCTCGCGGAAAGAAGCATGAGCGGTGGAGCGCGTTGACCCCCAACGCGCTTTGCTTCGACTGCCGTTACGTCAGCGGCTTGAGGTCAAGCCGCTCCACCTTCAATTGGATCGTTCCGACTGAGGTAAACGGCGAGTGGGGGAGGCAGGAAAAGGTCATGCAACCGCCACTCACGCGCCCTCACAACTGCGCCGGCATGAAGGGGGTCGACGGCACGCCGGCGTCGACTTTGCCGTTGAACAATTGCCGCAGTGCGCGGCGGGTGGCCGCGTGCGCGGGATCGGCCGCGAGGTTCGTGATCTCGCGCGGGTCGCGCGCGTGGTCGTATAATTCGGCACCGGCCTCGCCGCCGGCCCACTCGGTGTAGCGCCAGCGATCGGTGCGCACGCTGCGGCCCATCACCGGCCGGCCATCGCCCGGGCGCAGGATTTGGGTGAACGCCACCCCGTCCCAACGCGTCGCGGGCGCGCGCAGCAGCGGCAGCAGGCTGCGGCCGGCGAGGTTGGCCGGGCCGCGCAGTCCGCACCACTCCGCGACGGTCGGATAAATGTCGACGAACTCGACCACCGCCGGACACGGCCGGCCGTTGCCCGCCGCGCCCGGCGCACGGATGATCAGCGGCGCACCGGCCGACTCCTCGAACAGCGATCGCTTCTGCCACACGCCGCCGTGCTCGCCGAGATGATACCCGTGATCGCTCCACAGGACGACCAGTGTGCGTTCGGCCAGGCCCAACCGCTCCAAGGCGGCGAGCACCCGACCCACCTGGGCGTCAACGAAGCTCACGCTGGCATAGTAGGCCTGCAGTGCGCGCTTCAGCGTGAGTTCGTCGAGCCCGTAGTTGGGCACCGGGTTGTTGTGGGCGAACGCGATGGCCGGGATGTCGTCGCGATCGCCGGCGGGCGTATCCGGCAGCCGGATGGGTTCGAGCGGATAGCGCTCGAAATAACGCTTCGGCGCCACATAGGGCGTGTGCGGCCGGAAGAACCCGACGCCGAGGAAGAACGCCCGGTCGCGATGTTTCTCGAGCAGCGCGATGGCTGCGGTGGCGATCATGCCGTCGGTCTGTTCCTCGTCGGCGCCCTCGGCTGCGAGCCAGCTCAGCGCCGCGCTGATCGGCCGCTCGGGCGTCGGGTTCGTGATCAACTTCTGGTCGGCGACGTCGCGGCCCTTGGGGTTTACGACTTCATCCCACGACACCGGATCATCGAGCCCGTTGGTGCCGATGCCGCCGGGCACGCCGTAATGGAAAATCTTCCCGACGCGGCCGGTCCACCAGCCGGCCTGCCGGAAAAGCTGCGGCAGCGTCACGGCGTCCGGCACCGCTTCCCGAAACCGCTGGGCGAGATCGTACACGCGTGTGACGTCCGGCCGGAGTCCGGTGAGCAGCGACGCCCGGCTCGGGTTGCACAAGGGAATCTGATTATACGCCCGCTCGAACCGCACGCCGCTCCGCGCCAGCCGATCGATGTGCGGCGATTGCACGACGGGATGACCGTAGCACCCGAGCGAGCGCGCGAGATCGTCGATCGCGATGAACAACACATTCGGCCGCGCGGATTCTGCGGCGCCGGAGAACGGGCCGAGCGCAATCGCCGCGAGACCAAAGACCAGAGACCAAGGACCAGAGACCCGGCGCGGAAAACCGCGCCGCGCGTGGGTACGAGGAACAGAAAGCACGACTCCGAGCAAATCCCGCGCCGCGTGATGGGCGAGATCGATCCGAAGAAAGGACAAAAGGGAGCGCTCGCGTGCTCGTGCTTGGATGAGCGGTTCAGCGCGCCGAAACGCGCAGCACCATCGGGACCTCCACCGTTCGGCCGCGCGCATAGACCTTCAGTGTCGGTTCAAACTACGACAATCCCTTTTTCCAGTCCACCCGACGCGTTCGTGGCTGAGAACGGCTGCCGGCCGCGCCGGCACACGTTACAGAAAAGGCGACAGCAGCGCGCGGCCGATTCGGAGCCAGCCCTCGGATTCCATGAAGAAGATCCGGACAAAAGCGATCGCCATGGCGGCGATGCTGATCAGATAGGCCGGGTGCACCCGCCGGCGGGTCACCCAATCGAAGGCGACGCCGGCCACCATCGGCGCTATCCAGACCAGGAAAAACATCGGGGGCGCGAGGTTCATGCGCGCGACCGCCGCAAACACCACGGCGACCGTCGCGGCAAGGATTAGCCGTTTGTGGATCTCTGGCTTTTTGCGATAGAGGACTGCTGCGCCAAAAAAACCCGCGAACAGGATCATGTCGACCAGCGGCAGGATCATGAATCCCGCCCCGCGATCGACCGTCCATTCGCCCGCGCGAATGTGCATGACGGGCGCGGCGAAACTCACGATCAGACCAATTACGAGCACGGCCGCGCCATACCCGATGCCCACCGTTCCAATCCGCCGGTGCGCCGCGACGCGACCGGTGGCGGCGAGGAACACTTGCAGCAGCAGCAGCAGCAGCCAGCCACTGTAGATCGCTCCGTGCAGATGCATGACCCACGCGCGCGACGTGCCGCCGCCGCCCAGCATGGGGCCATAATAACTCGGCCAGAAACCGATCACGACCATTCCGATCAGAACAAAGGTCAGCAGGAGATAGAATCGCCGGCTCCACGGGCCGGGAAGTGTCCTCGTGGTCGCTGGTTTCGGGGCCGCTTCGAGGATGAGTGCCGTTGGGGATTGGGAGGGCATAATGATTTCGTGCGAAGACTGGTTTCGTGACACGTCGTCGCGCGGCCCGCGGCGCAGATGATACGCGGTGGAACGCGAGAAGGCGCGAAGGATGAAGCCGGGAGCAGGAGGGGTATTGCCGATTCTGGAGGTCCGCGGCGCTGGCGGGGAAGTTGCGCCGACGAAAGCAAAAGTAGCTTCTCGACGCGCCCGTCGGCGTCGAGCGTTTTGTGGCGTGGTGCGGGCCGATCCCGGAGCGGCTAGCCCGCATTTTTCCACACTTGAAATGGTCTTCACCCGTATCTGACCGCCAACATCCCCATGTTCCGGCGAGCGCCCCGCGTTCATGCGGGCTAAATGCATTCGGCTGGCCAGCAGAATGCCATTAGCCGGGAAATCGTGGAGCGCGCGCCGTCGCACGGCCCAAGCGAACACACTGTGCGGTCGTAGCGGAGCAGAGTGTGAAATTTCCCGGCTAACGGGTCAGCGCCCGTTCGAGCAGGTTCCGCGCGATGCGCTGGACGCGCTCGTCGGGGCCGTGGGGGCGGTTCCAGTGCGACCAGGGCGGCATGTGGCCGGGTGGACGGCTCAGCCCCTGGGCCCAGAAGATCGTGGCGGCGTTGAACACGAAGTTCTTCCTGGGGCCGGGATGGACCGTCGCCGTCCAGTGCTGCGGCACGGTCCCGCTTTTCCACGCCGTGCCTTCCGCGACCACTTCGAGGCCGGGAATGTCGGCGGGGTTGCCGTGGTATTCCCAGCCCACGAGACCGGGGATGCGGTCGCCGCTTTTCATGCCCGTGCCCTCGAAGATCCAGTGGTTCGGCTTCGTGACGATCCAATCGCCTCCGCCGTTGACGGGCGAAACGTTCCGCGCGCCCATGAGGAGGCCCTCGTCGGGGCCGGGCTCGACCTGATTGTCCGCGGGCGCGGCGGGCGCGCCTGCCCTCGATCTGCCCCAGCCGCCATACGAGGCCACACGCGTGATGATGCGGTTGGGCCGTCCGTCGCTGCTCGGGGTGAACGGGGTCACGCCGCTGACCGCGTTGCCCGTGAGGAAGAGGGCGTTCACGCCGGCGTCGATCATCGCCTTGACGCTGTGATACTGGCGCACGTCCCAATATTCATCATGGCCGATGCTCACGAAACACTTGCATTTCAGTCCGCGGTCGGGCGTGAGCATGTCGCTGTTGGAGCAGTAGGCGACATCGTAGCCGTGCTGTTCCAGCCAGTAGGAGAGCGGGAACTCCCAACACAGGAATTCGCCGGAGCCGGTCGACATTGGATTGTCGTAGATTTGTCGATACTTCCCGTAGGGCCGGTCGAAGCTTGCGGCGATATTGCGCTTGGTCGTCATGCCGGCGGAACCGTCATCGTAAAGCGAATAGGTGCCCGGCCAGCGGTTGTACGCCTGCCAAGTGTTGTCACTGCACTGAAAAAGGATGTCCACGGGCCGCTCGTCGCGGACAATGAACACGACATAACTCTGCCAATACGGCTCGCTACTCTTCTCCGGCTGGGTCGTCAGCCGCCCAAGGTAAACCCCGCTCGGCCAGTCCGCCGCGATCTTGAAGGACACGCTTGGCGCCCAACGACACTCCCGCACCCGTCCCTCGCCGACCGGAGGCTCGGGCTGCTTCGCCCCTTGAAACGGCCCCAGCGTCGTGATCAGCCGCGCGCCACGTCCGCCATAATAGCCCGTGCGGAAGATTTCGACGCCGTAACGCGCCGGAGGGTTGGTGCTGATCATGAGTTCGATGGTTTCGCCCGCGGCGACGCTCTGGCGCGAGCAGTAGCCTTCAATTGCCACCGAGCGGTACGCCTCTTGCGGGGTGTTGCCTTCGCCCGGCACGACGCGCACCCGCGTGAGCTGCCAGTCAGTCGTGCCCGCCCTGGCGTTCTCGCTCCGGATGAGCGAAGGCTGCCGGGGTGACGCGCCGCTGCCGCCGGAACCGGAGCCCTCGGCGGCGAAGCCCGATCCGGCCAGTGTGGTGGTCGCCATCGCGGCTGCCGTGGCTTCCAGAAATTGACGCCGTGAAATCCCGTTTTTCACCAATGGGTTCATGCTTCGCCGTTATCAGGGCAGCGACACCTTGGCGAGTCGCGAGGAAGACCAGCCCAAGAGTCCGGCTCTTCGAAATCGCCCGGGCCGATCGCGACGTGCAACTGAAAGGATCGCGACGGGAGGCAGAGGTCGCCCGGGGGTGCGCCCGAAGCTGGTGTTCGGTCATCACTTGCGCCACGCCGGGGCCCGTCGTGCACTGCGATGGAAAATTGCGGGTGCGCGCAATACTTTGCCTATTGCCGCTATGATCGTCCAGCGAACGCACGTTCCACGAAGTCCGCCCCAACACCCCACTGCCATGACCCCCTCCATCCTCCGGCAAGACGTTCCGTTCTTTCGTCTTTTCACCGTCCGGTTCCGGCCTCTTGTCGCGGCACCCAGTACAACCTGACCACGACGGTGCGGACGACGGGCGTGAATTTCGCCTACAAGCAGGCGCTCACGTTCCTGCCCCACTGGGCGCGGGGCATGCAGGTGTTCGCCAACGGCAGCGGCCAGCGGGCGACCGGAAGCGGGGCGGACAACTTCCAGGGCTATGTGCCGCGCACCGGGAGCTGGGGGATCAGCCTTTCGCGGCCGAAGTACAACCTCCGGATGAACTGGAATTATCGCGGCCGCCAGCGGCGCACCCTAATCGCGTCGAGCACGAGCATCGGGCCGGGAACCTACAACTGGGGTTCCAAGCGGATGAACATCGACGTCATGGGCGAATACTATTTCTGGAAACGTTTCGCCGTTTTTGCCAACCTGCGCAACCTGCACGATGCCACCGAGGACTTCGAGATTGCCGGCCCGAGCACGCCCGAACACGCGCAGTTCGATCGCCGGATCGAATACGGCTCGCTCTGGACATTTGGGGTGAAGGGAACGTTCTAGCTGAGACCTCGGACCAGAGACCAGAGACCAGAGACCAGAGACCAGAGACCTCGGACCAGAGACCAGAGACCTCGGACCAGAGACCAGAGACCCCAAGCCGCCCATCCGTGTTATCCGTGGTTGAAATGGCCAGAGCTCGCGCGCCGTCGAATTTCGATTTGGCGGATACTACCGCCATCGTTCTTTCGGCGGTGGCGGAAGCCGCCAGGGCTTTCGTCACGGTCCCGGTCAGACCGATTCTGCTGCTGGCGCTGGCTGTCGCCGGCACCGTTGGCCACGGTGCGGCGCGCGCCGCGCCGCCCGACCGGCTGAAGCTCGCCGTGGTGCAGATGGCGCTCGCCCCCACACTCGACGGCAATCGCGACCGCATCACGCCATGAACACTCGCCATTTCACGCGCGCCATCGCGGCCGCGGTGCTCCTTTTCGGCCGGGCGGCCGTCAGCACGGCCGCGGAACTGCGCGTCGGCACCTGCCAGTTCCCCGTGTCGTCGGATATCACGGCCAACGGTGGATGGATCCGGAAGCAAATGGCCGAGGCGCAGGCGCTCGGCGCCGACATCGTGCACTTTTCCGAGACCGCGCTTTCCGGGTACGCCGGGGTCGATCACCCGACCCTGGAGCAGTTTCCCTGGGAGCAGCAGCGGTCGGAGTTGGAGAAGATCCTGGCGCTGGCGCGGGAGTTGCGCGTGTGGGTCGTTCTCGGCGCCACGCACCGGCTCACCGGCAGCCACAAACCGCACAACTCGCTGTACGTGATCGATGCCGGCGGGCGCATCGTGGACCGCTACGACAAGCGGTTCTGCACGGGTGGCGATCTGAAGCACTATTCGCCGGGGGATCATTTCGTGAACTTCAACGTGAACGGCGTGCGGTGCGGATTGCTCATCTGCTTCGACGTCCGCTTCCCCGAGCTGTACCGGCAGTATTCCGCGCTCGGGGTCCAGCTGATCTTTCACTCCTTTTACAATGCGCGGCAGAAGGAAGGTTCGATTCATCCGAAGATCATGCCGCCGACGGCGCAGGCCAACGCCGCGAGCAACGCGATGTACATTTCGATGAACAACTGCAGCGCGGCGCGCAGCTGGGAAAGCCGTTTCATCACGCCGGACGGCTTGATTGAGCGGGCGCTGGTCCTCGACGAACCGGGGGTCATGGTCAACCTGGTTGACACCGCCAGGAAGTATTACGACGCCAGCGGCACGTTCCGTGCCGACGCCATCGCAGGCCGGCTCAACTCGGGCGAAGCCGTCTCCGATCCCCGTTCGCGCGACCGGACATCGTATTGATGGACGATATAATCCGAAGTTGGCACTGAAGTCCGGCTGATGCCGCCGACGTGTTGCAGGAGACCGCTCTGGTCTTGGGTGAGAAGTTTCCCGACCTGACAGAAACGTCAGTCGCGATCATTTGAACCAAGCCACGGGGTTGGCACCTTCCCCCTCGTAGTTTCAAGCGCTGTTGTTGTGGCACTGAGGGCGCTTGATCCCCGCGCATCCCCCGTTGGATGCGCGGGGACTTTTTTTTGGGCGCAGGAAATCCACCCCGGGACGACGCGCAGCGTCGCCCCATCATGGACGAGACGACCATGCCATGGCGGAACGCGTTGCGGACCAACGCACGTGACGACGCGGTTGCAACGATGCAGCACACGCGTCTTCGTGTGCGGCTGGCCGGTCAAACGCATCGCATGTCCAACCCGAACTCCTCCGCCGCCATCCGGCTGTTTTGCACCGACCTTGACGGCACCGTCATCGGCAACCCCGAGGCGTCCCAGCGGCTGCGGCGGGCGTGGGACGCGTTGGACCGCGGCACGCGCCCGTGGTTGGTGTATGCCACCGGCCGCAGTTGCGCCGACACCAGGGCCGTGGCCGCGGCGCAGCGACTGCCCGAACCGGACTACATCATCGGCGGGGTCGGCACCGAGATGTGCGATCTCAGCGGCGAACAGGATCTAGCGGATTTCTGCGCCCAGTTCGGCGAAGGATGGGACCTGGCGAAAATCGAGGCGATCGTCGGCGCCGTTCCCGGCATCGAGCGGCAACCGCCCGAGTTCCTGCATCCGTACAAGTCGAGCTGGTACTGGCACCGCGTCGATCGTTCGCAGCTCGCGAGCCTGGAACAGCGGCTGGCCGGGGCCGGCCTGCGGGTCAACGTCGTGTATTCAAGTCTCCGTTACCTGGACGTCCTGCCGCTGCGCGGGAACAAGGGCAATGCGCTGACGTGGCTGTGTGCCCGGCGGGGGATTCCGCTCGACCGCGTGCTGGTCGCGGGCGACACCGCGAATGACAGCAGCCTGTTCCTGCTGCCCGGCGTGAAGGGCATCGTGGTCGAGAACGCGCAGCCCGAACTTTTCGAGGCGGTGGTGAAGCTGCCCGTTTTCGTGTCGCGCCAGGTCATGGCCGACGGCGTGCTCGAGGGACTCAAGCACTTTGGCATCATCCCGGCGGTGCCGCCGCCGCGCGGCCCGGCCGCGGGCCACCGCGAACGCGGCACATGGCGGGGCATGCTCTTCGGGCCGGAGGCACTGCGGTCCCTGACCGGCGACCAGCGGGAACTGATCGCAACCGGCTACACCAAGGCGCTCGAGGCGTTGCGGCGGAACATCACGCCGCTCGGATTCTCCGCCTGTTCGCTGGCCGACAACAGCGTCACCGGCACGGATGCGAATTATCGCAGCGTCTGGGCGCGCGACGGCTGCTTCACCATCGTTCAGACGATCGAGATGGACGAGCCCGACATTCGCGAGGCGCAGAAGCGCACGCTGGTGACGCTCCTCGGCGCGGTGGCCCCCAACGGCCAGGTGCCGGCGAACGTGCGGATCGACGATTTGTCGCGCGAATACTGCGGCGTCGGCGGCATCTGCTCCATCGACAGCGGGCTGTGGCTGATCATCGCCGTGTATCACTATGTCACGCACACGGGAGACATGGAGTTTCTGCATGAGCACGCGGCGGTGTTGCAACGCGCGATGGACTGGCTGAGCGCGCACGACAGCAACAACGACGGGTTGATTGAAATCCCGGAGGCGGGCGACTGGACCGACCTGTTCGGCCGCAGTTACCACGTGTTGTACGATGAAGTGCTCTGGTATCGGGCCAACGTCTGCTTCGGCCGGCTGCTGGAATACCGGCAGGACTTCGGGCGCGCGGCTGACTACCTCCGGTGGTCGCAACACATCGCCGGCCGGATCAAAGCCTCCTTCTGGCCCTCGACGCGCAACGAGCCCGCGGCGATGGTCACGTTCGCGGACCGGCAGGCATCGCTCGGCGACACGCAGTACCTGTTGGCGGAAATCACGCCTTTTGGCTTCAACTGGCGGTGCGACGTGCTCGGCAACGTCCTCGCGTTCCTCACCAACGTGATCGACGTGGAGCGCGCGCGGACCGCGTTCCGGTTCATGTGGGGCGTCGGCGTCAGCGCGACATTCCCGGTGGCGAACCTGTATCCGGTTGTTCAATCCGGCGATCCCGACTGGCGCGCCTATTACACGGTGAATCTGCTGAACCTGCCGCATCATTACCACAACGGCGGGATTTGGCCTTTCATCGGCGGAATGTGGGTGCGTTTCATCCACCGGCTCGGGCTGCACTCGATCGCCTGCAATGAACTCGTGCGGCTCGCCGAGGTGAACCAGCTGGGGAAGTCGCACGAGTGGGAGTTCAATGAGTGGGTGCACGGCCAGACCGGCCGACCGATGGGCAAGGCCTATCAGGCGTGGTCGGCAGCCGCTTATCTGCGCGCATGTCAGGAACTGCACCTGGCGTCCGGTGCGGCCGAGAACGAGTAGGGGATACGGACGGCATTGATTTCGTAGCGACGAGCGCCAGCCCCGCGAACCGGTTCGGGGCCCTGAGCCGGATATTTCGCACCGCGGCTCAGGGCCGCAACCAAACCCAACCCATTTAACAGGAGGCAGCGGAGGAAGCAGAGAAAATGCATGAAGTGGACCTCTGCTCCCTCTGCTTTCTCCTGTAAAATTCAGGGTTTTGAAATCGTCGCAA
>JAUSID010000261.1 GCA_030648295.1 Opitutaceae bacterium
GGTATTGCGGACCATCTTCGTAGGCGGCCTCACTCACTCCGCACGGCTTCGCCGGCACGCGCCGCTAGTCGGCCTCGACGCGGTTCGGAATTTCGGTGTGCTTGTCCCATGTTTGGAGCATATTGAAGTCCAGCCAGGGCGCATCATGCCACGATTCGGACGACGAGTGTCCGCTGTGGAAGGTCATCGTGGTCCTGCCGTAATCTTCCGTGCCCGTCGCGGCCCGGGTGATGGCCTTGGCAAGCAGGTTCCAAGTCGTGAGGTGCGCGGGATCCTTGGGAATGTGATCGCCGCCCATTACCCACACGATGTTCTTTGTCTTGTAGCGTTCGCCGAGGAATTTCCCATAAGCCTCGGCGGTGGACGGATTGAGATATTTATAACCGTCGCCCCGGGAGCCGACAAAGTTTGGCAAGAGCGCCAGCACGAGGCCCCTTTTTGCGGCCGCTTCGATGATGAAGTCCGCGTGATCCCAGTAGTCGTACTCGGCCGGATAATCGGCGCGCGTCCCCGGCGTTGTGTTGGGATGCGCCGCGTCACCAATGATCGCCACGTCGCCATAGCGATTCGGAGCAAGTGTCCCGCAGACCCGCTCCTCCCCCATCATCAATGCGGCTTGAATGACCGTGAAGCCCTGCCTGGCCCGGGTCTCGAGATAGAATTCGCCTTCATCGCGATCAGTCGCTTGAAAGAGCATCCAAGCGGTGTCGCCGAGCCAGAAGAATGGTTTGCCGGCCGCGTCGACGAACGTGCGGCCGTTCGGCGCCACGTGTAGCGCGGGGCTTTCGGCCTGTCCAACCGTGGTGGCGACAAGCAATCCGAGGGTTATCGATGGAATTCGAAGCATGATATAACGAGAAAAGTTCTGAATTCTTACCGAAAGCGGCCCAGATGATTCGCATGACTGGAATTCATTCGGGCTTTGTGTCCTTGATGCTGGATTTCGACTTCGTGGAGGGCCCGCCTCGAACTACGCCGGGGGCAGTACGAAAATCTGGCGCGCGAGCGGCTTCCTTTTGGGGCAGCCAGCGGCGGTGCTGGGCCAGAACATCGTTGAAACGAGGTTCGCGCGCGAGATTCGTCCATTCATTGGGATCGACGTCGTGATCGTAGAGTTCCTCCCCGCCATCGGCGTAGTGGATGTAGCGCCAGCGTTCGGTGCGGAGGGCGTGGTTCCCGCGCATTGCCGTCATGAGCACAGGGCCGTCGCGTGGAACCGTTGGGTCCTCGAGCAGTGGCACGAGTGAGATGCCGTCCAGATCCGGCCGGTCGGGCAAATGGCAGAGTTCGACGAGCGTGGGGTACAAATCCATCAATGAAACAGGCCGATCGCACGCCGTGCCGGGCTTTGTCACGCCTGGCGCGATCACGATGAGCGGCACGTGGGTCGCTTTCTCCCAGAGCACGAACTTCGACCAGTGATTCTTTTCGCCTAAAAGATAGCCATTGTCGGACCAGACGATGATAATGGTGTTGTCGCGGTAGTGACTGTGATCGAGGGCATCGACGATGCGGCCGAGCTGTTCGTCCGCATAGGTGGCGCCGGCCGCGTAGCCGGCGACGGCTTCGCGCCATTTGGCCGTTGCGTCAGGCGCCTGTTGGATCGCACGAAACATGCGCTTCCAGTTTTCCAAAAACGGCTGGGCGCCCGCTGGCACATCATCCAAATCATCGGCTTTGACCACCGGCAGAGACATTTTGGCTGGCGGATATCGGTCGAGGAATCTTGGCGGAACGAAATACGGCAGGTGCGGCCGAAAAAATCCGACCGCGAGAAAGAAGGGCTTGTCCTGGGTCCGGCGCAAAAATTCTACGGCAAAATCTGCCGAGCGCGTGTCGAGCATTTCGCTTTCAGCCGTGGGTGACGGACCCCAGTCAAAAGTGGGGGCCACCTGCTCCCATTGTCCATCGGGCGTGCGTGCACGGGTGAGTCCATTGAATTTTTTCGGCGGCACACGGTCCATGACGAAAGGAAGGTACTCGTCAAATGACGCGTCGTCATGGAAGCGCGGATTGAAGTGATGATAAATCTTGCCCGCGCCGATGGTAGTGTAGCCGTTGTTGCGGAAGTAGCGCGGAAGCATCACCACCTTGGGCATGGCCTGCTTCCAGTCATCCTCGTTCGCGTAAACCCCTGTGGTCGTCGGACGTAAACCGCTGAGGAGGGCGGTGCGCGACGGATTGCACTGGGGGGCGGCGCAATAGGCGCGGCGGAAAAGCGTGCCGCGCTGAGCCAGGCGGGAAAGATTGGGCATCGCGATGGGCGAACCTTGATCCAGAGGCGGGATCCAGTCGCTGAGATCGTCGATAGCGACGAAAAGCACGTTTGGCCGGCGGATGGGATCGGCGGCGAGAGCGGAAGACGCCGCAACCAGGGAAGCTGCCGCGCAAGCGAGCAAGGCCGTCCAAGGTTTTCTGCGGTTATGGCGTGTGAGCATATGTCCGAGTCCCTGACGATGGTTGGGTGGCAACGACCCCCACGGCCGCCTCTGTGCTGCTCATGCTGGCAGTCGAAGCATGGGATCTGTTGCCCGCACTTTGGTTATCTGGAAGAAGTTTAAAACGACCCTTTGATCCCAAAGGTCCAGAGCGAGCCGGACGCCGAGCGCTGCCGGAACCGCGCGTGCTCCGGCGTACTTGGACCGTAAATTCCGATATCCTCCGGCTCGTCGTTCAAATTTCTGAGATTCGCGAAGAGCGCGAATCGCTTCCAAAAATAATATTCGCCCTGGATGTCGAGATAGAGCCGCTTGGCGCCCCAGTTGTAGGTTCCCGGCTCGATACTTGTCCCGGCGGCAACGATGCCGCGCCGCTGGCGACCTCGGTAGTTCCAATTCATCTGCAGGTTGTAGTTCGCCCGCCGAAGACTGATGCCCCAATTGTAGGTCTGCGGAATAAAGCCGGCAAAGTTTCCCGACTCTGCGCCCAAGGCGCGCAATGTGCTGGCGTTGGCAAAGGCCTGCACCCCACGCGCCCAAAACGGCAGAAAGGTGAGCGATTGCTTGTAGTCGAATTCGAGGCCCTCCATGCGGACCGTGCTCTCAATATTATATTGAGTGGCCACATCATAGGTATCGTAGATTGCCGGATCGAGCCCATAGAGCCCGAGAAATTGCGGAGTGGCGTTGAAGACGGTGCTGCCGAAGAAGTTCTCGAAATCACGGCGGAACGCTCCGACCGAAACCTGACCGATGCGCTCGAAGTAATATTCAAGCCGGACCTTGGTCGTTCTCGCGCTCCACGCCTTGATCCCGACGTTGTTCACGGTGATGCGATTGTTCGGAGCTGGCGGCAATTCCGTGTCGGGCAGCGTGAGCCCGCCAGCGTATTGGTTAAAGTTAGGCCGGCCGAGCGAGTAGTAGTAAGCGGCCCGGGCGATCAGATTTTCGCGGACGTTGTAGCTCACATTGATATTGGGGAACAGGCGGAGATATTCCTTTTCGGCGTGCAGTCCGCGATCGATGAAAGTGAGCTTTGAAACGCCGACTGCGTCGGAGGCCGGCAGGATGGGAAGGGGGCGGCCATTGGCGCCGAGAATGGGTTCGCCGCTTGGGTCACGCTGGAAATTGCGGGTCGGGTCGGTGAGCGGGCCCTCGGCGGTGACGTTGGTCTGCTCGACCCGGAGGCCGCCGACGAGCCTTAGCCGACGATTAAAAAGCGCGACGTCGCCTCGCAGGTAGACGGAGCTGATGATCTCCTCTGCGCGCTTCGAATTGGCCACTCTGTTGCGATAACTGGTGTTCTCGTTTCTCGTGAAGTAACCCGGGTGTGCTTGGTAGAGGTCGGCCGCCTTTTCGGGGCTGACCCACTGGATTCTTCCGAAACCATAGGGCGCGATGCGTTGGGAGAAATTTTCGTCGAGCACCACTCCGGCGCCATCGTCGCTCCCGAGCGGGGTGTTCGGTGTGGTGGTGGCGCGGCCATCCGCTCCGACAAAAGCAAAGGGCGTCGTTTCGATCCGCGAGTCGCGAATCGAGTTCCTGACGTCGAGACCGCCCTTGAGGGAGATCGGAATCCCGCGGAGGTCGAAGTCTCGGCGAAGGTTGGCGTAAGCGCTGCGTTGGAGGTCTGCGACCCGGATATCGTTGGCGGTAGCCGTGGTGAGCACGTAGTTATTGATATTGTACGGATCCACGGGATCCCCGGTGGTGCCATCCGTGACCGTAATCACACGCGGTCGGAGATAAAAGATGTCGTCGAATGACACGGTCACATTGGTGCGCCGCAACTGGGCTCGCTCGAAGGCGCCCTGGTCAAGGTCGTGAAACCAAGTATTCGCCTTGGAGTGGCCCGCTCCGGCCTCCGCCTTCCAAGTCGGACCATTGTGCCGGTAAACGAGCGTGGGCATGTAGATGGAGCGGGTGCCGGCGCGCGCGTTCAAAGTGTCCATGCGGACTTCACCCAGTCCGACCATGCCGTGCGTGGAGGTGGTCGTGAAGTTTCCCGGGGCAACGCCGTTCACGAAGAAGCTCAGCGTGCGACTGATACTTTCGGTGCCGAAGTTTCCATATTGAAAGGCAAATGACACGACGTCATTGGGGCTGATTTTATAATCGATTGTCCCGCCCACCGAGAACCGGGTGTTGAACTTCGTGTCGTCAGCGACTGCGTAGGTGATGAGGTAGGGCTTGTCGGGCGTGGTGTTCGGAAGGTTGTTGGCTGGATTCGTGCGCGCGCCGACCCCGGCCCACGTGTTTTGCATCCGATCGCCCGGCGTGTATTGCGTGCTGGCGCTGCCGGAGAGGGTGAAGCCGAAGCGCTGATTCACGGGAACGATGTACGAAAAATCGAATCCGGGGAGAACCTTGTGCGTCGGATCTTTCCGTGGCCCCGGCGTTTTGTCGAGGCTCCGCGCGTTGTCGCGCATCATAAGATATGCGCGGCCGTTGAACAGCGGGCGCGAGCGCTCGAACGCGCCGCGCGGAACCATGTTGATCGAGCCAGCCAGCGCCGCGCCGGGCGATTCAGGCGTGGGCGAATGCGAGACCTCGACGCGCGCGACACTGTTGAGGGGAACCTGCAGCAGTTCGACGGAGCGCGCAATACCCGTGGCGCCCGCGCTGGCCAGGTCGAAGCCGCCGATTGTGACCGGCACGTTGTTGGATGGCACGCCGTCAATCGAAATCGAGTTCGCTACTCCGCCGGTGTAATCGATGTTTACGCCGGGAATAAATTTCAGGAACTCCCCTACGCTCCCATCGGGCACGTCGCCGAACTCGTCGGCTGCGACCACGTGCATGATGTTGGACGCAAACCGCTGCTCGTTGATGGCGATGGCGGCACCGCTCATTTCCCTCGAGGCTGACACGACAACCTCACCGAGTTTTACCACCCCACCGTGATCCGGCTGAAATCCCACCAAGTCGAAATCCTGCCGCGTCGCCTGGTTCGCCGTCACGGTGACGGTTTGCGTCTGCGCGGCAAGCCCAGTATAGAATGCCTTCACCTGCACCGAACCCGCGGGAACGTTGTTAAGCCGAAATTCGCCCGTCGAGTCGGTAAACGCCTCGAGCGACGTGCCTTCGATCGTAACGCGGGCCTTCTCAAGATAATTGTCGTTGGTCACGTTCAAGATGCGACCGGTGATGCTTCCGGTTTGCTGGACAATCGCGCTGGCGCCCGTGGCGTCCTCTGCTCTCACGGCGTCGGCCGGTCCCAAGCCCAAGGCGAGCCAGGCAACAAAAAGGGCGATGGGACTCTTAGTTTTCATGGGCTGGATGTTTTTTTTTAACGGAAGAACGAGCTGAATCAGCGGCACCGCCCCGTCCATTCGCGCTCGCGGCCGAGATGATTCTTATCGCACCGTTTTTTTCCTGCTGGAGCGCCGACAGTTTGGTCCCCTCGAGCATCCGATCGATCACTTCTCGCGGTGTGAAGTCGCCTTTGACCGCATTGGTCCTGACGCTTGCGACGGAGTCGCTGACGAACAGGACTTCCAAACCAGATCGGGCGGAGAATTGCTTGAGCGATCGTTCTGCGTCGTCGGCGGGAAGATCGAACGCCATTTTCTCCGCCGTATCCTCTCGGGCGAGGCTGACGGAAGTAACGAGCACGGCGGTTGCAAATATCCCCAGGAGGCCCATCGCCCGGCGCAGCACGGCACAGTGGCCGGACTGAGGGAGAAAGCGGACGTGGGTGTTCACATGAGTGATGACGGGAAAGCCATGCCATTCCCGCAAAAGAAAGTTGAAAAAACCCAAATTGAGTCAGAGTCCGTCAGGTCGCAGCGACTGCGCTTCGTAGAGTATGACGCCGCCGCGTTTCAGTATCTCACGTTGTATGGTCAGAACGTTTACGCGTCGCACTTCCACGCGCGCATCGATCGCCATTTTCGCGGCGATGCCGCAAGCTTCACCGAGCGCCATAAACACCGGCTCCATCCGAATCGTCGAATAGCCGACGTGACTGGCGGAACAGGCAACAGGCACGAGCAAACCATCCACGCGTTGCGGCACAAGGACCCCATAGGGAATTTGAATGGGTTCGTGCGGGACGAAGATATACCCTTCGCGCACGCCGGGATAGGCCGGATCGAATTTGGTTACGCTGTGCGAATCAAACTCGAATTCCGCCACGGCGATACCATCCGGTTTGCGTTTGGGCAGACCTGTAGCGCGATCCCGATCGCCATCACGCTGGGTGAAGTTATATTCGCCCCATATACGTCGTCCCTGGCGGACATACAGCGAATGCGGGCGATGTCGGTTGTCCGTGAATTCGTCTTTGGGAAAGCCGAATTGCAGTGCTTCCGCGCGAATGTTCTGCGGAACCTCCCGGTCGTGTTGCAGCAACCACAGCAACCCCTCGTTATGTGACCAGTAGCGCCTAAAAATGCGGGCTCGTTCTTCACGATTGGCTTCGGGCCAAGTCCAGTTTTCTTCGGCTAGGTCGAGCGACTCGCTGACACTGGTAACGCCGTCCGCGTGATTGCTATTAACCTCGAACTTTCCGTTCGGCATTTCGTAAAGCTGAATAATGTCCCGCAGCCGGTTCGTTTTGCCCGCGCGAAGGTCTGCCAGCACAGCGCGGTAATCGTCGCGGTTATACCCCGGTGGCTTTTCTACTGGCACGGAGTTCGATGCGTCTTTCGTAACGTGAAAGCGGAAGCAAAACGCCTGAATGCCATCGTCTGCTGCTCCCGTCGACCCCGGCAGCGGATTACGGTCCCCGAAGCGCATATAGATGCGTCCAGCCAGCGGTTCGGCAAATGTCTGGCGACTCTCGCGGCCCACGCGATAGGGTACGCCGGCTAACGCGGCGAGGTCGCCTTCATAGGTCGCGTCAATGAACACGCGACTACTGAAGGTCGACCGTGAGCCGGGTTGAGCCAGGTCTTCTACGATAAAGCTTGTGAGTTTGACTGCTTCGCCGACGTTTTTCGGCTGCGCGCCATCGAATCGTCTGCCGGGTTCCGCTTCGCGCTCTTTGGCATCCGCGCCTTCGACGCGTGCGGCTACCACGCGATGCCGCAGGAGCAAGCGGATGCTCGATTCCCCCGCCAGCATGTTATTGAAGACCAACTCCGCCACGCGCGGCTCAAACATATGGCCGCCCCGACAAACTTTCACCTGCTGTGAATCCGCACCATAAGTCTTCGCATAATGCTCCCGGACACGCCTGACGAATTCTTGAAACAATCCGCCTACGGCTCCTTTCTTGCGGATGTCTGTGTTCGTCAGCCCTCCCGACACGATGCCACCAACGTGCGCACATTGTTCCAGCAATAAAACAGTCGCACCCGACCGAGCCGCCGCGACCGCTGCCGCTACGCCGCCCGGCGTGGCTCCGTAAATACAGACATCGTAGCTTGCGTCTGTCTTTTGACTGCCATTGACTGCGTTGGCAGCGATAACCGCCGCGCCAGTCATTCCCAGGAAGGAACGGCGTGAGATTGGTTTTTCAGCAGAGTTCATCAGATTGGCGTTGTTTAATCAAGACGCTGTGTTCAATCGACGAGCACGAAGCTGACCGGCGCATAAGCAGGCATCTTGAACTTTAATCTGGCACTGGCAAGGCTGACGGGATCGCCAGTTTTTTCTCCGCGCAGATTCACCGGGATCCCTTTGATGCCGTCGTATCGTTTCGGAAGGGTGACCGTAACTTCGCCGGAGGTGCCGGTCTGTTCCCACAGTCGCAGGATCGTGCCTGGGCCGTCAGGATTTGGGCCGAAGGCCGTCACAGCGATACCTTTTCGAGAGAGCACGATCCCAGCTTGCCAGGGCGGCAGGGTACCGGCCTTGTAGACGGCCGGCGCCGCCGAAAGCTGGGCCCGCGCCTCCATCGCCGGCGTGTAGAGCGAAGTTTCCGTTCGATACTTGTCGAACGTCCAAAGGCGAACACGGGAGAAGAGTCTTCCACCCCACCACTCGCGGAAATTGGTTGCATACTGATTGTTGTACAGGTTCACATAGACCCGGCTTTCCCCCGGCGTGTAGCGCACACTATACTTTCGGGAGCCAGGCTCGCCCAGGCTTATCAGCGGCGAGTCGAGCGGACAGATACCAACGCCGCCCGCGTCATCGAAAATCGTCGCGCCAGTGTTGAGCCACAAGTGACGGGAGTTACTGCCCGCCACAATATCAGTGACCGGGTCGATAGTAGAGCCGACTCTTCCAAGCCGGAAGGACGGTTTTGCAATCTTGAACGGGAAGCATATCCAGCCGGCTTCTGGCCAGCCATCGGGCTTCTTCTCCACGCCTACTTCCACATCGGCCACGGGCAGATCCCGGTAGAGCGTCAGCCGGATAGAAACGGACTGGGGCATACCGGGGCCGGGCAGGGTGCCCGTCATGACGGCGGACACATCGATCGGTGACCGATCGAGATGCAGGTCCATGTGGACCGGCAGTTCCGAGCGATAAACAGAATCGTCGGGCACGTCCATCTTGTCGCAGACCGGTCCGTGCGTTGCCATCCGGGATGGCAGCACGAAGGCCTTGAGGTAGCTCATAACCTCCGCTTTGCCGAACCGCTCATAAAGGTACTGCCCGAAACCCTCCGGGGCAGAATTGTCCGCTAGTTCACGCCCCGTTCGTTTATCGATTAGACTGACGATACGGCCCTGCGCCGGATCGAGTCTGGCCCTGAAGTATGGGCTTTCGATTACGCCGGCAGCTTGATCGGCGACGAGGGCGGCTGGCGACGTGAACTGCGCGCTGACGGGAACATAGGTCCGGTAGCCCATCGGCGGGATATCTTTGGCAACAAAGCGAACGACCTTAACCTTGATACCGTCCAGCGCAACGGGCACGGGTGCATCCTCATCGGTTGGTTTCACGGCGTTGAACTCCGGCCATTTTGAGCAGACGACCTCCACCAGACCGTCACGTTTCCAGGGCAGCGGGTTGAACACCACGATTCGATGCTTTTCCACGTTGACGTTGTCGGCGAGGGTGGATACTGCGTGAGCGAGCGGCCTTAGAATAAGTCTCTGCGCGGTACGGATATAATCATCATGCTCGTCCCACGCCTCCTCCAATCTTCGGTAGGCGGGAGGCAAACCGCGGGAGAGCATCTCCTCCCAGCCCTTGCCGTATGGAAACAGGCGGTAATCCTGCGCTGCAAGGCCCCAGGTGTGCTCGCCGTAAAGCAGGCTCTGCTCATACGCCGCCGCAACGGTGTCTTTGATGTCCGGGACGAAAATTCCCCAGCTTTTCTCCAAAGTAGACAGCATGTCCGTAGTCCCAATCGAGAGGCGAATGTTTCGGGCCAGTTTGCTCGCGAGCGGCGAGCTCATAGGACCGTGGATCCACCCATCGGGCATGTCGCTGTGGACGATCGGCAGGTTGGGTTTCTCCTCGAGGATCGCGTCCGCAAAATCCGCGAGCCGTCCGATCCTGACTTTGGCGCCCGGCACCGCCTTGCGATAATAGTCGATGTCGTTCTGAACCGTTTCCGGTCTCGGCGGACCGGCGTTATCTCCGGTGTGATGGATGTATACCCAGGTGGCGTGCGGCCAATCGACTGGTGGCAAGCGCGTGGTACCGTAAGTGTGCGAGTACATCGTCAGCAAACGAGAGCCGTCCGGTCCCTCCCACCAGAAGAGCAGGGGCACGATCGCGGGCGCGTTCGCAGCGTTGGCTCCGATGTGTAAGAACTCAATGCCGGCGTGGCTGAGAAGAGTGGGAAGAATCCACGTGTGCTCCGGCACATCGGTCATCTTCGCGTCGCGCGGCAAGGGCTGCCCGTAGGTCCGGGCGATCTGCGAGGAGTGGCCGAGGCTACGGACGAGATCCTCAAGCTCCAGTGTCTCGGTATGCGTCGAAAACGCGAGGGCATGAGGGACGATGTTGCCTTGCCGAACCGCTTCTTCGATCTTCGCCTTACGACTCGGATCTTGACCCTGCCACAACAGCTGCTCCAAGGGCCAACCGGGCACGGTCCAAGCGAATTGCTCTTCCTTGGGACGGGTACGGTTCTTCTCAATCTCATCAATCGTGCGGTCGACCATCGACGTACGGTATTCATGCACAACATCGCGCGCCAAGGCGGTATACCCGAGGTCAAAGTGCATCTTGTACACGATGACGATCTGCTTCACGCGCGGGTACGAGGCGTCGGCAGCGGAGGCGGAGCATACGCTCGCCGCAAAAAGCAGGGCAAGTGCGGGCACCAAGCGAATCGTTGTCGGGACGTGCGCTGCCACAAAGCGGGCGGCGGAAGTCCTTCGGGATGGTCTGCAGTAACTCATGAAATTCGCCGCCGCTACGCCACCCGGCGTGGCGCCGCAAATACAGACATCGTAGCTTGCGTCTGTCTTTTGGCTACCGTTGCCTGCGCTGGCAGCGATAACTTCCGTGCGAGTCATTCCCACAAAGGAACGGCGTGAGAATGGATTGTCAGCAGAGTTCATCGCCTTGGCCTTGTTTAGTTGAAACAACTAAATTGAGTCAGAGTCCGTCAGGTCGTAGCGGCTGCGCTTCGTAAAGTATGACGCCACCGCGTTTCAGTATCTCACGTTGTACGGTCGGAACGTTTACGCGCCGGACCTCTACGCGCGCATCGATCGCCGTTTTCGCCGCGATGCCGCAAGCTTCGCCGAGCGCCATAAACACCGGTTCCATGCGAATCGTCGAATAGCCGACGTGACTGGCGGAACAGGCAACAGGCACGAGCAAACCATCGACGCGTTGCGGCACGAGGACACGATAGGGAATTTGAATGGGTTCGTGCGGGACGAAAATATACCCTTCGCGCACGCCGGGATGGGCCGGATCGAATTTGGTTGCGCCGTGCGAATCAAACTCGAATTCCGCCACGGCGATACCATCGGGTTTGCGTTTGGGCAAACCTGTAGCGTTGTCCCGATCGCCGTCACGCTGGGTGAAGTTGTACTCGCCCCAGATGCGTCGTCCCTGGCGGACATAAAGCGAATGCGGACGATGACGGTTGTCCGTGAATTCGTCTATGGGAAAGCCGTATTGCAGTGCTTCCGCACGAATGCTTTGCGGAACCTCCGGGTCGTGTTGCAGCAACCACATCAACCCCTCGTTATGCGACCAGTAACGCCGGAAGATGCGGGCACGTTCTTCGGCATTGGCTTCGGGCCAGGTCCAGTTTTCTTCGGCCAGGTCGAGCGACTCGCTTGGTACGCCGGTAACGCCGTCCGGATGGTCGCTGTTTACCTCGAACTTTCCGTTCGGCATTGGGTAAAGCTGGATAATGTCCTGCAGCCGTTTCGCTTTGCCCGCGCGAAGGTCTACCAGCACAGCGCGATAATCATCGCGGTTGTACCCCGGCGGCTTTTCCACTGGCACGGAGTTGGCCGCGTCTTGCGTAACGTGAAAACGGAAGCAAAACGCCTGAATGCCGGCGTCCGCGGCGCCCGTCGAACCGGGCAGCGGATTACGGTCGCCGATGCGCATATAGATGCACCCAGCCAGCGGTTCGCCAAAGGTTTCGCGGCTCTCGCGTCCCGCGCGATACGGTACGCCCGCCAACGCGGCGAGGTCACCTTCATACGTGGCATCAATGAACACGCGCGTGCTGAAGGTTAACCGTGAGCCGCGTTGAGCCAGGTCTTCTGCGATAAGGCTGGTGAGTTTCCCTGCTTCGCCGACATTTTGCGGCTGCGCGCCATCGAATCGTCTGCCGGGTTCCGCTTCGCGCTCTCTGCCATCCGCGCCTTTGACGCGTGCGGCTACCACGCGATGCCGCACGAGCAAGCGGATGCGCGATTCCCCAGCCAGCATGTTGTTGAAGACCAACTCCGCCACGCGCGGCTCGAACATATGGCCGCCCCGACAAATTTTCACCTGCTGTGAATCCGCACCATAAGTCTTCGCATAATGCTCCCGGACACGCCTGACGAATTCTTGAAACAACCCGCCTACGGCTCCTTTTTTTCGGATGTCTGTGTTTGTCAGCCCACCCGACACGATGCCACCCACGTGCGCAGATTCTTCCAGCAATAAAACAGTCGCGCCCGACCGAGCCGCCGCGACCGCTGCCGCTACGCCACCCGGCGTGGCTCCGTAAATACAGATATCGTAGCTTGAGCCTGTCTTTTGACCACCGTTGACTGCGCTTGCGGCGATAACCGCCGCGCCAGTCATTCCCAGAAAGGAACGGCGTGAGATTGGTTTTTCAGCAGAGTTCATCAGATTGGCGTTGTTTAGTTTTTAATCGAAGGCTCTTTCCATTCGGATGGCGCGCAGCGGCTTTTCAGCTTGTTGTTCTACAGGCCCGGCTGGAGGGGAGGGCGGACGCAAGGGTACACGTTTAGGATGACGGGAAAGCGGTACCGTTCCCGCAAAAGAAAGTTGAAAACTCTTCCGCCCGGCGGACTCTCAATGCGCGGCATCAGTCGTCCGCGAACGTGCGGAACGAATCAAATCTCGCTATTGGCCCTTGCGAGCACGACTTCGTTGGGACGGCAACGTTCAGCCTTGATGCCGTGTTCGTTCTCGAGGAGGCGCAAAAGAGATGCCATGTTATCAGCCCGCAGAACACCGCTCACCTGCATACGTCCGGGCGACGGGTCGGCGAGATAGCACCGATCGCGTCTGGACGTTCTCGATAATTCCAGTATAGCTCGATGGCACTATCGTGCCGTCACCATGGTTGATCGTTCTGGGCTACGCAATGAGCGTCGTCTTCATGGAAGTGCCGGAGCTGGCGGACGTGGCTGCGATGCTGCCATTCGCCCAGTGCGTCTGCGCCGAGGCGCATGATTTCGACGCCAACGGCGGCGAATGCTTTTCGGATTATTCCCGCATGCCACGGCTGGTCGCCGACTCCGGCTATCGAGGCTGGATTGAGGTCGAGTACGAAGGGCCGGCCGGGACCCGGGGCATGCCCGTGCCCGAACGTACACCCGGCCCGGCGCTCGGTGAACGCCAAGGAGCCGTCGCCACCAATCGCTTACTGCAACGACACCTCGGCGCGGCACCGTGTGCGAAGTCGTGAAGCCAGCTTTCCAATTCCAAACATGAAAACTCATCCATGCGTGACTCGCCGTGAGTTTCTGCAACTCACCGCCGCTGCCGCGGCCATGCTCGGCCTCGCCGGTTGCGCGGGAGTTGCGATCACTGCAGAGCCGAAGCTGCGCCCGCCGCGCCCGATTCAGTCGGGCGCCAAAATCCGCATCGCGGGGATGGGCTTTAACAACAAGGGATTTTCGGACATTCGCTCCTTTCCCGACGAGGAAATCGTCGCGCTGTGCGATGTCGACTGGGGCTTGGAAAAGGTCCGGCAGACCTTTGCGGAATTCCCGCGCGCCAGGCGCTACAAGGATTTTCGGAAGATGCTTTTGGAGATGGACGACCAGATCGATGCGGTAGTCGTCAGCACGCCCGACCACATGCACTTCCTGCCGGCCTACATGGCCATCGCGATGGGCAAACACGTCTTTGTCCAGAAACCGCTCACGCGCACCGTCTGGGAGGCGCGCGAACTGCGCCGCCTTGCCGAGCAGAATCCCAAGGTCTGCACCCAGATGGGCAATCAAGGTCACCAGATGGAGGGAATTCGTTTGGTGAAGGAGTGGATTGATGCCGGGGTGATCGGACCGATCCGTGAAGTCCAAATCTGGACCAACCGGCCGATTTGGCCGCAGGGCTGGACAAAGCGGCCCGTCCCGGAACCGATTCCCGCCGGATTGGATTGGGAGTTGTTCCTCGGTCGCGCCCCTGAGCGGCCGTACAATATCGCCTACCATCCGCACGACTGGCGCGGTTGGTCCGAGTTTGGCGCCGGTGCGTTGGGCGACATGGGCTGCCACACCATGGATGCAGCCTTCTACACTCTGGATCTCGGCGATCCGATCAGCATTCAGGCCGAGTCCCCGCAACCGATCGGTGAGAGCTTTCCGCCTTGGTCGGTGATCGCCTATGAATTTCCTGCCCGCGGGAAGATGCCGCCGGTCAAGGTAACTTGGTCCGACGGCGGCAAGCCGCCTTTACGGCCGAAGGACATGGAACCTGGTCGTGCGCTAACCAAGAGCGGCCAATATTACGTGGGTGAGAAGGCAACGATTTTCGACGGGCAGGATTACTGCAACAGCCCGCGCATTATCCCGGAGACCAAAATGAGGGAACTGCAGCCCGGTCTCCCGCCCAAAAGCATCCGACGGCCCGATCCGCTGGGCAACCCGTACCTCGCCTGGACTCAGGCAATCCGCAAGGGCGACCCAGAGTGGGCCGGTTCGCATTTTGCGTACTCGACGCGACTGACCGAGTTCGTCGTGCTGGGAAATTTCGCGCTGCGCGCCCCGGGAAAGAAAATCCTGTGGGACGGGGCAAAAATGGCGGTGAGCAACATGCCTGAGTTGAACCAGTTCCTCCAACCGACCTTCCGAGCGGGGTGGAAACCCGTCGAACTGGAAAAAGCCCGGCGCAAAGGCGCGGAAGACCTGAGCCTGCCAACGCAGCTGCGCGATGGTACGCCCGGCTACATTAAGAAGAACAAGAAAAAGTGAGCCACCGGGCCGCCACGTTGCATCGTCGGTCGATTTTTTTTCTACAGGCAAATTCGGCTGCAACGTGGTGTGGCACCTTCTTCCGAGTTCTCCTCGCTATACAGAGCGTCGGAAGTTGCAACGTAGCGGCAGGCGCCCCTGCCTGCCGGTTCCGACGCGTTGCTCTCGGCAGGCAGGGACGCCTGCCGCTACGCGAGCGCCGATCGCAACCTGCGACTTCTGAGGCTCTGTATAGTCGCTGATCAGGGCTTGAACAGACGTTGGATGTAGAGCGGTTCGTCGGCTACACCTGGGCTGATGTAGATGAGCGGGTCCGTGGTGAGCGCGTCGGCGAATTCTTCGATGTTTACCGGCAGTATCGGCTTTGCGCTCCAGGCCAGATCGAATTGGAACTCGAGCATGCCTTCAGTCGATGCCAGAAAGTTCGTGTACCAACTGTTATTGTAAACCATGGCAAGCACGCGATTGGTTCCGGCGGGCGGCGCGGCACGTCGCGCGAACCAGCTGTGCTCTCCGAAGGTGACCAGAGGAGCGTCGCGGCTCACCCAGGTCCAGGAGCCATCGGCCGTTTCGTACTGAACCCAACCGTCGATGGCGAAGTAGTCTTGGCAGGTGTTCGGCAGTTGCTCCGTATAGGGGACGAAGGGCATGCCACCGCTGCTTACGCGCGGCGTGACGTCGGCGACCGGCAACGGAAAGTCGACGAACCAGGCTTCGGGATCGAGCGACGACATGCGGTCGAGACGTAGCGTCAGGCGGGCGCGCGGAGCATTCTTCCAGATTTCGAGAATGCGCGTGCCGTAGCGCAATCGCGGATGCTGTATTTGTTGGCGGTAGACGATGGTAGGTGCGGTCTCGACGACCTCGGTGGATATGGCCGGCGTCGCGCGCGTTTCTTCCAGTGAGGTCGCTCGCGCCGCGTCGCGCTTGACCGCATCGCGCATCTGGCCGAAATCCTTCAGCGTCCAGCGCGGCGCGAAGGCGCGCGTGCTTACGGCAAGGAAGTCGCCCGTGCCGGGGAGGAACAATGGCTTGGACATACCCTTCCACACCACGGAGATTGGCCATCCGCTGGCGTCGAGTTCCACCGCCGGAGCCATCTCAGTCGTTGCGGCGGAAGGCTCCGCAGTTGATAGACGCAGGGCGCGCACGGAGTTGGGCGGGAGCGCTTCGATCCAGATCTTCGCCACCCGTCGCGGCGCGTTGTTGGGAAACACCGACGACGGATTTTCGGGCGACAGATCTTCGGGCGCCTTGGGCCGCACGAATGCCTGTAAGCCGCGATCGAATTCGATTGGCGCGCGCGCGCCGGTGGATGGATCTTCGACGGATTTGTAGTTGTCGCGCAGAGCCGTTACATTGAAGCTTACCCAGCCGCTCATGGGCGTCGCCGTCGGGTTCACGACGTACAACCCCGCGCCACGCGCGCCGAGTAGCGTGCGCACCCGCTGGCTGAGCAACCACTCGGCCCGCGCCATCGGACGGTATGCCAGGCGGCTCTTCTCGTTGTATTGGCCGGCGACGTCGAGATCGCCGGGCAACGCGAGGCTGTTGGACGATCCCCAGGTGTGTTCGTCGAACAAAGCGAGATCCTTCCACATTTCTTCGGCACCGGCGCGCGCGGCAGCCGGCATGGAACCGAAAACGGGGCTCGTGGCGGCGCGAAGCCTGCGCTTCGCCATGCGGCTGGCGGACACTTCGCGCGGGCCGGAGGCAGTGCCGTTGGCCCACCAATCGGTCCATTCGCCGCTGTACTCGGCGACGCTTGCGCCGGCTTCGCGCTCCATCTTTTCGAGCGCGTCGGCGGTGGTCATCAAGCGCAAGACCGGCTTCAAGCCCAGGCGATTCCACGTGGAGACGAAGCGGGGAAGGGAAGGCAGCGGCGGATCGTTGTCCATGCGCCATTGGTTGGTCATGGAGACGATCAGGAAGTTGTGCGGGTAACCGGCGCGCACCACGCGCTCGAGCCGCTTCATGCAACGCGCGTGCGCAGCGCGTACCGACGCTTCGTCCGACGGCAGCACCTCGCCGGGGCGCGGCGGACGATAGGCGGTGTCAGCAGCGCGCGGCACGGGTCCGCGGCGCCATTCGCCGGGCTCGAAATATCCGTAGCCCGCAGGGTAGGATTCGCCGAGCCATACGAACATGCGGCGGCCGTCAGGCATCTTCCACCAGAACGCCGTCGGTTGGGGAAACGGCGGCCCGCCGTTGCTCGCGTTCAAGCCCATTAAAAGACGCGTGATGCCGCGGTCGAGCAAGCGCACGACGCCGGCGCGAGGGATTCCGTTGACGTCGTTCTGCACGGCGACGCGCGGGCGCAGACGCGTCCAAAGCTCGCCGGGAATCCAATCGAGCATCTGGTCCCACTGCTCGCGATTGAGAAAAGGCGTGTTGTTGAGCGGCAGCGCGGCGACGTCGATCTGGCCGGCGCGAATGACCTCGATCATCTGGTTGCGTCGAAGCGGCGCAGCCGATTTCCACCAGTCGTCAAATACCGCCATGCTCTCTGCGGTCCAGACGAAGCGCTCGCCTGGCGGCGCGGTGCGCGTCGCGAGCGCCGCGTCGAGCGCAACGTCCAGGTAGCGGCGCTGTAAATCAGCGACCACGGCCGGATGATCCGTGAATCCGAAATCGGTGTGCGAGAGGTGCACGATGGCGATCTCACGGATAGGTATCTCCGACGCGCTTGCAAAGGCGGCGCAGCACAGAAGCAGCGTTGAAAACAGTGTGAAGATGCGCATATTGTTGGGTAGATATTCTAACGAAGAACGGGGGCGGCGAGGCCGGCGGTTTGCGGCTGCTACTCGATTACAGAGATCCTTTTCGATTCGATGATTCGCTGATCAGACGTCAGCAGGCCCAGGCGATGGACTCGTGCCGTGGCGACGATGGCGCAGTCCGCCAAATCTCGAAGAACGTGACCCAGCAACTGATAGTCAGTGGGTTGGCGAGAAGACATAGGAGCGGCCTGCCGGAAGCGGCGCGAACTTGCACCAACCAGGTCGGCTCGCCGTAAATTCCACTTTGCCCAGTGGGTTGCCATCGGGATCATGGGCCATTATGACACCGGAACGGGCGACGCGGAATCCGATGCGCTGATTCCCATAGATATCAATTAATTTCATTCCCATGCGTCCGACACACGGAACATTGCTTCCGCTTGGAGTGGGAGTAGGAGCGAGCGTGCGAGCTGGCGGACGATAAATTACTTGGCGGCGATCGCGGGCAACAGTAAGCTAGAAACTGAACGTATTCGTCCAGATTACGTTCCTTGGGGCCGTGCCGTAACCGGCCATGTTTATTTGCCCCGTGTTTATCACCGGGTAACGTCTCAACTCGAGGGTGTCGAAAATATTCGTAATATTCAAATGAGTCGACCACGTGATGTGCCGCGTCAGCTTGCGTTCGTAGGAGAGAAAAGCGTTTACCAATACGACATTCTTCCACATGAGCAAAAGACGCTCTTTGGTTGCCGGATTGGAGTAGTAATAGGCTCTGTTGTTAAAGCGCCCATTTATGTTGGCTCCCAAGCCAAACCCGCGCAAACGGCCGTCAGAAAACCGATAGTTGGCCGTCAGATTGAAACTGTCCACGGGATACTCGGTGGTTTTGTCCCCCCCTAATTTTGCGATCGCGGTCGGGCCGCCGGGCGGATCGAAGCCCAGCTGATGTGCGCTTATTGGAAGGCCCGCGTTACCGGTCCCAATCCTTGCTCCATTTGGCAGGATAGCATCAAGTCCGAGGGCTTTCAGGTTTGTGATCGCGCCGTTGCTGGGGTCAAGAATGGCCCGGTAAGCGCTCCCGGGATCGCGCATCATCGCAGCGGTCAGCGGAATCAGGGGAGAAGCCGGGTCGAATGGGTTGGACAGCACCGTATGCACGGTGCCGTCTGTGAAAGTCACCTGGCCCGCGCTGTTTACATTGAACTGATCATTGTACAGTTTCGGTAGGACCACGTCAGTTCCTTCGTTACCGTCCGTGTGGGCATAGCTGAAGCGCAGGTTAAGGCTCTTGAAAGGCCTGGCGGTGAGCGCCACTTCCAGCCCCGTGGACTTCCGGTCAAAGGGGTAGACCCATCCGCCGTGGCGTCCCCTTCCATTGAGCCCGTTGGGATCCACCAGTGCGACTATTGCCGGGCTTGCCTGCGCGCTTTGTGGGGTGGCCCTGACGCGGAACAAGGCAAGCGAGCCGGAAACGCGGCCTTCGGGGTTGCCGAACTTGACGCCGGCCTCATCACCCAAACCCACGGTGTTAGGTATAACATTTCCATAAAAATCCAATTGTTGACCCGCGGGCGGTGCGTACGACTCGGACGCGCCATAAAAGAGCGCCCATGATTTTGAAAGGTGGTAGACGGCACCGTAAAAGCTGCCATAGGCAGCCGGTACAAGCGTTGACAAGCCGTTTACGCGAAAATCGGTGTTTATCTTCGAAACACGATAGCCGAACAGGGTGTCAATGCGCCCTCCAAACCAACTGGAAAACAAGGTTCCGAAGACGGACTCTTCGCGTCTCTCATTGAAGAAACCTGCGCTGCCGGGCGGGCTGAAGCCAAAAGGGTTGGTTGGCGTCGGAGCGACATAATTTTGGACTCCCGTCCTTCCGAAAACGTAGGTTTTCCCATCATCGGCGATGATTGTTTTCGTATGCAAATTCCATCGTCCACCAAGATGGTCGAGGTCGATTGGTATCAACTGAAAGGGCATAATAGTACGGCCCAGCTGCCCGTTGTTCAGCAGCGCTGGGTTCACAATGAAGTTTCCGGCGGAGTCCACCGCGTAGAACTGGCCAGTCCAGAATGTCTCGTCGCGAAAGCTGGTTTCCGCGCCTAGAACGATGTCATGCTTTCCAAACTTCCGGGTATTGACATTGGCTGCAAACGTAACTCGTGTGACCTTCTCACTCTTTCTTTGCTTGAAAAATGTGGGGAGGAAGGAGGCGGCCCATTGTCCAGTCGGATTTTGGGGAGCCGTGGGCGCATAAAGCGCTCCCCCCTGGGCTAATCCCAGCGGGAAATCACAGGTCGACTTGCCCGATTGAATCTTCATGGCCAGCCAGGGAGCGAGCCGTAGCTCAGCCGCGACGGACTGAAATCGAAGGTCGCGGATGTCGCCCGCAATGTTTCCGCCAAACGAATTTATATTGTCCCAATTGAGCCTGCCATCAAGCACATCACGCAGAACCGGGTCGCCCTCGGCTAACAGCACAGGCAGCGGTTTGCCGTTGAGTGGGTTGGGCACGCCATACTGGAGCACCATGCTCGCATTCTTGCCCACAACGCTTTCGCGCATGGTATGTTCGTATTCGGCGTGGACTGTTATCCACTCTCTGGGTTTCAGGGCGATCGCCATCGCTCCGCCGTCGGTCATTGCGCGCAGATTATCGCGCCAAAAGCGCTTATCCATCGTCACAGCGTTCAATCGGAGAGCCACGGGAATGCCGCGAATCTTGGTGCTGAAGTTCGCGTCTCCCGTAAAACGCACGGTACCGGTATCCTCCAATTGATTTGCCAGCCGGACGAACCGCCCGCCAAAAACAGGCAATTTTGTTGTATTGTTGATGACGCCAGACCCAGAGGTGGCCCCATAAAGCAGGGACTGGGGTCCTCGAATAACTTCGGTGCGTTGTACATTAAAGTTATCCAGGACAAAACCCATGCTCTCAAACAGGCCGTCCCGGCGCACTCTCCCCGATGTGATGCCGCGCATGCGGAACCCGTCGGCACTTATTTGATCACCTATGACTTGGCCCATCCCTTTGTCCGCGCCACCTAAAGTGCCGGTCGCCATGCCCACCGCATAAAGGCTCAGCAGCTCGGTTGTATCGGTGACGCCGAGGTCGCGCATCAGAGCCTCCGTGAATATTTCCGCCGTCACGGGAAGCCGACCGAGCTCTCTGGCCGTGCCTGTGATGGACGTTGTGTTGAGCGCTTCATAGCTGTCCCAGGCATCAGCTTTGACCTCGAATGGGCTGAGTTCGATTGCCGGGTCGGTTGTCTTTCCGGGTGAGGCTTTGGGGGCTGAAGCTGGTGCAGCTGTTGCCTGCGCTGGTGCCTGCGCTGGTGCCTGCGGAGGTGCTGCCAAGGCAAGCCAGCCAAGCAAGAGGGCGATTGGATTTTTAGCTTTCACGGGTTCGCTTTTTTTTTAGGGGACGATCGAGAATCAGTAACTGAATCAGCGGACCCGCTCCGTCCGTTCGCATTGGCGGCCGAGACGATCCTGATGGCACCATTTTTTTCCTGCTGGACCGCCGTCAGTTTGGTCCCCGCCAGCATGCGATCGATTGCTTCCCGCGGCGTATAGTCGCCTTTGACTGCATTGGTCCCGACGTTCGCGGCGGCTTTGCTGACGAACAGGACTTCCAACCCGGATCGGGCGGAGAATTGCTTGAGCGAGCGTTCCGCGTCGCCGGCGGGAAGATCGAACGCCATTTTCGCCGCCGAATCCTCTCGCGCGTGGCTGGCGGCGGGGACGAGCACGGCGGTCGCCACTATCGCCAGGAGGCCCATCGCCCGGCGCAACGCGGCACTCTGGCCGGGCTGAGGGAAAAGGCGGACGTGAGTGTTCACATGAGTGATGACGGGAAAGCCATGCCATTCCCGCAAAAGAAAGATGAATAAATTAACTCAAAGCCCGTCAGGTCGTAGCGGCTGTGCTTCGTAAAGTATGACGCCGCCGCGTTTCAGTATCTCACGTTGTACGGCCGGAACGTTTACGCGTCGCACTTCCACGCGGGCATCTATCGCTATTTTCGCCGCGATGCCGCAGGCTTCACCGAGCGCCATGAACACAGGCTCCATGCGAATCGTCGAATAGCCGACGTGACTGGCGGAACAGGCAACAGGCACGAGCAAACCATCCACGCGTTGCGGCACAAGGACCCCATAGGGAATTTGAATGGGTTCGTGCGGGACGAAAATATAGCCTTCGCGCACGCCGGGATAGGCCGGATCGAATTTGGTTACGCCGTGCGAATCAAACTCGAATTCTGCCACGGCGATACCATCGGGTTTGCGTTTGGGCAAACCTGTAGCGTTGTCCCGATCGCCATCACGCTGGGTGAAGTTATATTCGCCCCATATCCGTCGTCCCTGGCGGACATACAGCGAATGCGGACGATGACGGTTGTCTATGAATTCGTCTTTGGGAAAGCCGTATTGCAGTGCTTCCGCGCGAATGCCTTGGGGAACCTCCGGGTCGTGTTGCAGCAACCACAGCAACCCCTCGTTATGTGACCAGTAGCGCCCAAAAATGCGGGCGCGTTCTTCGCGATTGGCTTCGGGCCAAGTCCAGTTTTCTTCGGCCAGGTCAAGCGACTCGCTGACACTGGTAACGCCGTCCGCGTGATTGCTATTAACCTCGAACTTTCCATTCGGCATTTGGTAAAGCTGGATAATATCCCGCAGCCGTTTCGCTTTGCCCAGGCGGAGGTCTGCCAGCACAGCGCGGTAATCGTCGCGGTTGTACCCCGGTGGCTTTTCTACCGGCACGGAGTTCGATGCGTCTTTCGTAACGTGAAAGCGGAAGCAAAACGCCTGAATGCCGGCGTCTGCTGCTCCCGTCGAACCCGGCAGCGGATTACGGTCGCCGAAGCGCATATAGATGCGTCCAGCCAGCGGTTCAGCAAATGTCTGGCGACTCTCGCGGCCCACGCGATACGGCACGCCCGCCAACGCGGCGAGGTCACCTTCATACGTGGCATCAATGAACACGCGAGTGCTGAAGGTTAACCGCGAGCCGGGTTGAGCCAGGTCTTCTGCGATAAGGCCGGTGAGTTTCACTGCTTCGCCGACTTGTTTCGGCTGCGCGCCATCGAATCGTCTGCCGGGTTCCGCTGCGCGCTCTTTGCCATCCGCGCCTTTGACGCGCGCGGCTACCACGCGGTGCCGCAGGAGCAAGCGGATGCGCGATTCCCCAGCCAGCATGTTATTGAAGACCAACTCCGCCACGCGCGGCTCGAACATATGGCCGCCCCGACAAACTTTCACCTGCTGTGAATCGGCACCATAAGTCTTCGCATAATGCTCCCGGACACGCCTGACGAATTCTTGAAACAACCCGCCTACGGCTCCTTTTTTTCGGATGTCTGTGTTGGTCAGCCCACCCGACACGATGCCACCGACGTGCGCAGATTCTTCCAGCAATAAAACAGTCGCGCCCGACCGAGCCGCCGCGACCGCTGCCGCTACGCCACCCGGCGTGGCTCCGTAAATACAGACGTCGTAGCTTACGTCTGTCTTTTGACTACCGTTGGCTGCGCTTGCAGCGATTACCGCCGCGCCAGTCATCCCCAGAAAGGAACGGCGTGAGATTGGATTGTCAGCAGGCTTCATCACATTGGCCTTGTTCATGAGTTCATGAGATAAGCTGGTGCGGGGTTACCGGCTTATCATTTCAGGAAAAGGCGGACGTGGGTGTTCACGCTTAGGATGACGGGAAAGCCGTGCCATTCCCGCAAAAGAAAGTTGAAAACTCTTTCGACCGACGGACTCCACACGCGCGCCGCGAGTCGCCCGCGAACGAGCGGAACGAATCAATCCCGCTATTGCCCCTTGCGCAGCACGACTTCTTTGGGGCTGCGATATTCAGCCTTGATGCCGTGTTCATCGTCGAGGAGGCCCAAAAGAGTTTCCATGTTATCAGCCCGCAGAACACCGCTCACCTGCACACGTCCGAGTGACGGGTCGGCCAGGATCACTGTCACGTTTTTCCCTGCGGCGGCATGTTGACTCATCAAGGCGAGCGCTTCGACCAGGGGGGTCCGCGAGAATTCCAGCCGCGGCGCGCGCCACGCCAGCCTCATGGCCAGTTCCGCAGTTTCGACCGGCACGACTTCGGGGCGGGAATCGGAAGTAGCAGCGGTATCCACCGGAACCACCACCCGGTTGCCCGCCTCCACCAGCGCGACGACTGCCCGCGCCTTGTCCGTATTGGGCGAATCCGTGCCGGCCGGCTCAGCGCTTTCGCTCGACGCCTTCTCAACGGCCACACTGCCCTCCGTTACCAAGACTGCCACTTCGGTGCCGCCGAGCTCGACGGAGAACGCCGTGCCAACCGCGCGCACTTCGACGTCACCGACGGCGACAACAAACGGCTTCGCCTTTTGCGTCAAAACTTGGAAATGCGCTTCGCCGCGCGTCAGGACGACGCGCCGAACCGAGTCAGTGAAAGCGACCGCGACCTGCGCTCCGTTTCTCAATTCGACGATGGAGCCATCGGGCAGAACCTGCCGCTCCGGCCGGGAAACCATCGCGGAAGGAGTCGATGTCCGTTCAGTGATCGTCGTCGACCGATACGCCTGCTGCCAGACGAATCCGGATAAGAGCAAGGCGACCGCACCACCGGTCACAACGCGCAGGCGACGGCGATGGCGACGGTGCAACTGGCCGTTCATTTCACGCAAGACATCGCCAACTGCGTCCGACTCGACGACCCAATCCACCGGGTGCAGCTTCGAGCCGGCCGGTGCTTGTTCCGCTGGATGCCGCGGGTCGAACGGATAATCACTTTTCATCACGAGAAAATCCATTGACCCCATGTTTCCGGAGATAGGCCTCGATGAGTTTCATCCCGCGCGTGACTTGGCTTTCGACGGTCCGTTCCGAAATGCCCAGCTCCGCGGCAATGTCCCGTTGCGGCACTTGTTTGAATTTGCGCAGGATGAAACTTTCACGGCAGCGGGCCGGAAGCTGCGTCAGCGCTGCGGCCACCAGTGAAACCTTTTCCTGGTAGCAGAGCGCGTCGGCCGCAGTGGGCCTATCTTCTATGACGGTCACGGTGGATAAATCCCGCAAACAGTCGACGGGCGTCGCCTTGGTTTCGCGCACCGCGTCGATCGCCAAGTGCCGGGCGACCTGGAAGAGATACGCCTTGGCGGAAGCGATGGGCCGGGTCATTTTCGCCTTCCAGATCCGGAGATAGGACTCCTGCACTACGTCCTCGACGTCGCGCACGGCCGGAAACGAGCTCCGCAAATAGGCCTTGAGCTGCGACTCGTGGGCGTGCACCTCCTCCGTGAACCAGCGCGTGCGGTCGGCACTGAGGGGTTGAAGGGAAGCTGGCGGCGGAATACTCACTACAACGGCGGCCGACGATTGGCAACTTGAGCGCGAAAACAGCGGGGGAACGCGCGACGATTGCAGCGTGTGGACCTGCGTCCTGCATTTGTCGATTCGATTTTTCGAGCGGGAGTTCGACAGTTCGACTGAAGCGAACTGCGCATTTTCATGCGCATCGTCTCTTCAGAGCCAATATTGCTCGTGAACCTGGAAGCAGCGCACGTCCAGCGGTTCCACGGTTTCGGTGGCGGTGCAGACCTGAGAGGACGTGCGGAAAAGTTCCTGCGCATGTTTGCGCTCGTGAGGATTCATGCCGCCCTGAATCTCGCAGGTGGAATAGTTCCACTTCGCGAGATTCTCCTTCAAGTAATTCAGCGTTTCCCGGTGTTCGGTGAAAATGAGGAGCTTGCTCTCCAGATTGTGCCGCACCTGCTGCATGGTCGACTGTCGGATATATACATACGCGGCTCGCTCCACGTGCTTCGAAGTGATTTTATCATTCATCGGCGTTCCCCCCGTTTTGAGGTTTGCTTCCGAGCACCACGGCCTGAAGCAATTGCCGGAAGAGGACTACGCACCTTTCCCGAGATGCACTGGGGACCTGTGGACTTGGAGGCGGGTCGCCGCCTCACCGCTCCCCAGTTCCCCAAAGGCAAGCAACGCGAAGAGCAGTCGCGGTTGCTCGCGTTCCTCGAAGCCGTCCGATAATCCCGATATCGTCGACGTGCCGAGCGCCGCCGCCTACTCGAAGCCACGGCCGCGCCTGTCGATCATGTCGGAGTTATCCACGTTGGTTTCCTCGCGGCGGATGACTTGCGTAAGGTTGGCTTCAGCGAGGAACCGGAGCGGAACACCGGGGCGGTCGTCGAGATACATGTGGGGAAATTCGGACGGAGCTGCCGTGGCGCTGCGCTCCGCCTGGACACGATCTTAACGGACGCGCCGCGGGCACGCGTACAGCCTGCCAGCGGCACGAGCATTGATCCTGGAATGAAATGGTTTGGTTTTGACGGTCGGAAGAGGGCGGACGGTTGTCACCGAATGCCGGCAAAAATTTTATTTTTTTTGGCTCCCAGAAAATGCCCGGGGGAGCCGCGTGCAGCCGCCGTGGGACCACTTTGCCGGTGCTACTCCGGTGATTTCATGCCCCGCACGCAGCGCGCGTCTGCGAGCCGCCATTGGCCGCTGCGGGGCGGTTTTTCCCGGAAGATTGGGATCGTGTTTCCGCCGACGTATCTATATAGTGGTGACATGGAACCAACCTCCAGAAATCCCGCGGTGGATGAGTCATTTCTCGAACCGGCGCTGCGGCTCTTGCGGGATTATTGCCGGAACCGGCGCGATACTCCGGAGCTCAGTGACGAACAGTTTCTGCGCTCGGGCATTCGGCGCGTCTTCGGCCAGTGCGATTCCGGCCGCGACTTCTTGCAGGCGCAGCAAGATCGGGGCGAGGCGCTCGCGCGGGCAACTTGGTTCGATGCGCTGCACTCCAGCCGGCGCGCGTCGATGATTGCCGAGGTGGCGAACCGCTCGTACGAAATCTTCAGCCGCTTCCTCCAAGACCGGGACTGGCTCGGCGCATTTCCTGAGCTGAGCGGCCGCGCCGTCTGGGCGATCGATGGCCATCAGATCGCCCACGCCTGTCACGCCGACTGCGATGCGAAGGACGAGTATGTGCCGGTGGGCCTGCTCTATGGTTGTTGTCTGCACTCTGGGTTAATGCGAGCGCTGGTGCCGTTCCAAGGCGATGGCGTCCGCCGACACGAGTTTCCGGTGTTTCAGAAGCACTGGACGCGGTGGCTACGCCAGGATCGCGGCGAGAAGATGCCCATTGTGGTGGCCGATCCGGCCTACATCGACGTGCTCTATTGGTCGGAGCAGCGGCGACTGCGCCGCGCGGTGGTGATCACGCGGGAAAAGCAGAACATGAAGCCGACCGTCATCAGCCACTATCCCTACGAGGCAGACGATCCGGTGAATCGTGGCGTCGAGTCGGACGAGATGGCGGGCTACACCTACGCCTACATGCGCCGCATCGTCTATCGTGATCCGGCCAGCGGTGAACGATTCGTCTTCCTCACCACCGAGCTGAGTTTGCGGCCCGGCCTCATCGCACTGCTCTATTTCCTGCGCTGGAAAATCGAGAAGGCCTTCAATGTGTACAAGAGCAAGCTACACCAGCAGAAGGCTTGGGCGAATGGCGCCATCGCCGTTCAGACGCAGGCGCATCTGATTGCGCTCGCCCACAACCTGCTCACCATCCTGCTCCGCACGCTTGAGTCCGCCGGGGTCTCGGAACAGAA
>JAUSID010000262.1 GCA_030648295.1 Opitutaceae bacterium
CCTCCGCGTCCTCCTCTGGAATTCGCGTCCATTCGCGTTCATTCGCGGTTGTCCATTGAATCAAAACCAACTCTCTTCGCTGGATATCGGGTAACCACCGCTGGAACTCAAAACGCAGAACCCAAAACGAGAACGGCCGACGGCCGTTTCCCACCATGTCGAAAACGATCTTTCAGAAAATCATCGACCGCGAGATTCCGGCGAAAATCGAGTATGAGGACGAGCATTGCGTCGTGCTGCACGACATCCAGCCCCAGGCGCCCGTGCATCTGCTCATCGTGCCGAAAAAGGTAATCACCCGCGTCGGCGATGCGGCGTCCGAGGACCAGGCGACGCTGGGCCACCTGCTGCTGGTCGCCGGCATGGTCGCGAAAAAAATGAACCTCGCCCAGGGATTCCGTCTCGTCATCAACCACGGTCCGCACGCGTGCGAATCGGTGCCGCACCTCCACGTCCACCTGCTCGCCAAGCGGCAGATGTCGTGGCCTCCGGGTTAATCGCCCGCAGGCGATTAACCCGGCGGTTCTGGGTTCAGGGTTCTGAGTTCTGGGTTGAAAATTGGACTGACCGGCAGATCGCCAACGCGACGCGACGCGAAACTCGAAACGAGAAACTCAAGACCCAGAACCCAAAACCCAGAACCCGAAGCCCGAGCGCTCACGCTCGGGCTTCAAAGGCGCCGTCAGCGCGTTTCGCGATCAAACGTTTTAGTTCGAGCATCATCAGCGTCGCGGACAGCTGCGCGGCGGCGAGCCCGGTCTGGGCGTTGAGTGCATCGGGCGAGAGAATCGAGCCGCCCCGAAAACACTCGAACACGCGCGCCTCCTCATCGGTGAGATTCGCGGGCCGGCCGGCCGCGACCTCCGCGGGCTTCTCGCCGATCGGCTGCGGCCGGAAGCCGTCGAGGTAGTTCAGCTCGTTCAACAAATCGTCCACGCTCGTCATCAACGTCGCCCCGTCCCGAATGAGCTGGTGACAGCCCGCGCTCGTGTTCTGGTCGATCCGGCCGGGGACGGCAAAAATCAGCCGGCCGTGTTCGCCCGCGAATCGCGCCGTGATCATCGCACCGCCGTCGACGTCGCTTTCAACCACGATGATGGCCTCGCACATGCCGGCGACGATTCGGTTGCGCATGGCGAACGACTGCCGGTCGGCGCGGCGACCGAAGGGAAACTCGGTCAGGATCGCGCCCTCCTTCTCGATCCGCCGGTACAACTCGATGTTTTCCGGCGGATAAATGATGTCGATCCCGGTGCCGAGCACGGCGGCGGTCTTGCCGCCGACGATTAGCGCGCCATCGTGCGCGGCCGTGTCGATGCCACGGGCGAGCCCGCTGACGACACAGAATCCGAGCCGCGCCAGCTGCCCGGCAAATTTCTTCGCCACGCTCTGCCCATACAGCGTGGTGCGGCGGCTGCCGACGATCGCGACGCACGGCTGCGAGAAATCGTACTGACCTTTTCGGTATAACCCGATCGGTGGGTCATGGATTTCCTTCAGCAGCCGCGGATACCCCGCATCGCGTGTGGTGATGAAGCTGGCGCCGCTCTTCGCCATCCGCTCCTCCTCGCGGGCGATGTCGATGTGCTCGCGCCAGTTTGTGATGCTCTCCGAGATGACGGGGCCGACGCCCTTCACGGACTCGAGCCGCCGGCGATCGGTCGAGAACACGGTCCGCGGATCCGAGCCGAGTTCCTCGAGCAGCCGGTTGAGTGTCACCGGGCCGATATTCGGCAGTGCGTTCAAGACGATGAACGCCTGTCGCTCGGTCAGCTCCGGCGTGGTGCTCATCGTCCGGCTTCGCCGTCAGCAGCGGCAGAACGCAATGCCGCCCATAGGAAATCGAGCAGTTGCGTCGTCTGGACCGCCATCTGCCCATGCGCCCGCGCCAGGTGATCCGCGGCCAGCCCGTGCCATGCAACACCGCGCGCTGCGGCCAGAAGCGGGTCGCCGGGGGTTTGCGCGAGCAGCCCGCCGATCAGTCCGGCCAGCAAATCGCCGCTGCCACCGCGCGCCAGCACAGGTCCGCCAAAGAATGAATGATACAGCGGCAGTTTCTTCGGATGGTCACGCCCGCCCTTGGTGGGCTTCGTGCCACCCGGCACGATCCGCGTCACCGGCCCTTTCAGCACGACGGTCGCGCCACTTTCGGCCGCGAAGGCGCGCAACTCGGCGGCGCCCGCGATTCGCGCGAACTCACCGGCGTGTGGCGTCACGATCCGGCGCGCCGTACCCGCGCGGACAATCGCGGGCTGCAACGCGTCGGCATCGATCACGACGGGCACGGTCGACTGCTGCACGACATTCTGGATGAGCGCCATCGTTTCGGCTTCGCGGCCGAGGCCGGGCCCGACGACCAGCGCCGTCGCGCGATCATACCGGCTGCGCAACAGGAGTTCGCCCTCGAGCGCGAGTCCGCCATCCGGCGTTTCCGGCCAGCCCACCCACATCGCCTCCGGAGTTCGCGCCGCAAAGCTCGCGGCCACCGACTCCGGCACGAATGCGGTGACCAGACCCGCGCCGCTGCGAATCGCCGCGAGGACGGTCATCAGGATTGCGCCGGGGAAGCTGCGGGAACCGCCGAGGACAAAAACGTGCCCGTAGGTCCGTTTGTCGGAACGCGCCGGTCGCAGGCCGGCGAGTGGACGCAGGATCGCCGGTGTGAGCACACGATCGTCGCCGGGCTCGTCGGCACCAAAGAAACCAAGGTCGAGATAACGCACGCGCCCCGCGGCCGGTGCATGCACCACCGGCGACTTCACGCTACCGGTCGCGTAGGTGAAATCGGCCTGGAACGTTCCGGCGCTCGGCAGGTCGACGGCCGCCCGCAGCCGGATCGGCGCGGCATTTACGGCCTGGAGCAATGCGGCGACCCGCGGCTCGGCCGGCGGGCGAAATTGAAATCCGAATACACCATCGAGGCACAGCTCGTAGGAACGCCCCTTGACCAGCCCGCTGCCCACGGTGAGCCGGCCGGCAGCCGCGTGTTGCAGGGCCCGCCAGGCCCGGGCGGCCAGCGGCCGGAGCGCACGCTCGCCGAACACGAACATCACCTCGGCTGTGGCCGCCGGAAACCGCTCCAGCATGGACTGCGCCGCAATCAGCGCGTCGCCGCCATTGTGGCCCTTGCCGGCGAGTACGAGGATCCGGCCGCTGGCCGGCCAGCCGCCGATTTCCGCGAAATCGCGCTCCACCGCGGACGCCACGGCGCGGCCCGCCGTTTGCATGGCCGCCCACTCGCGCGCCTCGTCGGCGCCGAGCAGCTTCGCCTCGAGCGTACGAGCGGCGTCGCAACTCAGGATTGGATGGCTGCCCCGCAGCATGTCGGCCCTATTTTTTCGCCGTGTCGATCACGGGCTTCGTGGTTTCCCACGGTGGCGGCACAATCCGTTGCACTTCAGGTGCGGGCATGTTCGTCGCGGGTGCTTTGGGTTCGACGGACGGCAACTTTGGCGGCGGCGGCCGCCACATCCGCTCAATGGGGCGCCGCTCGCGATCGCGCTCATCCCATTCGCGAAATTGCTCCTCGGTCTCGGTGAAAAGCAGGGGCGAATCCGCCAGCTTGCTGCCGCGCTCGATTACACGGCGGGTGAGGTTCGGGATGGAGCGGAAATAAAGCGTCCCGCTGAACCTCCGGACCTCATAAAAATCGGCATACCGTTTTTCCGTCGGGTCCCAAAGCGCAACTTCCGTGGTGTCGTCGTGCCACACCGCGTGTTTTCCCCACACTTCGAACACCGCCTCGATGTTTGAAAGGGGCGGTGGATCGCGGGGCACAGGTGCCGCCGCGGGCTCCGCCGCCTTGGGCGGCTCCGTCGGAGCCGGAGGTGCTTTTCGCTCGGGTAGCGCGAGCACGAACATTGCGCCGAGCACGAAACCGAGCATCACCCACGACGGCGTCTTGGACATCTTGGACACCGAAGGCGGATAGCGCTTCGCAGGCGGCTCGTCGTCCATGCAGCAGGGAATCAATCGCGCTTTCTGCTGTCCAGCAGAACGGCGACCGCCAGCGCCATCGTTTCGGTGTGCGAGAGGCTGACCAGCACGTGCGTGGCGCCGACGTGCCGCAGGAGCGCCTCGCCCTTTTCATCCAGCCGTACGAGGGGCTGGCGTCGGTCGCCGTGGTAAATCGAGATTGAGCGCCAGCCGAGTTCCGCGCCGATGCCGGTGGAGAAACACTTCGACACCGCCTCCTTGGCGGCGAACCGCGCCGCGTAGTGCTTGTGCGGATGGGCCATGCCGCCGCAGTACGCCCGCTCCTCCTCCGTGAAAACACGGTGCAGGAATCGTTCGCCCTGGCGCTCCAGCACACCGCGAACGCGCTCGACCTCGATGAAGTCCGCGCCGACGCCGAGGAGAAAACCGCCGGGCGGAAGCGAAAGGTTCATTGAGAGGACCAGGGACCAGAAGGGACTAAAAGACAAAAGGACTAAGAGACCAAGGGACGAAGGCCGCTGATGAATTTCTCTGAATAATACATGTTGTTGTTCTGATTTCGTCCCGTGCTCCTGTCGTCTTTTAGTCCCTTAGTCCCTTAGTCCCTTTTTCATCCTCGCCCGCATCTCGCGGACGGCTTCCTCGACGCCGGTGAACAGCGCGCGGCTGACGATGCTGTGGCCGATGTTGAGTTCGTGCAAATGGGGCAGCAGCCGCACCTCGGCGATGTTCACATAATTGATGCCGTGGCCGGCATTCACGACCAGACCGAGTTCATGACCCCGTTCGGCCCCACGCCGGAGCCGCTCGAATTCGGCGGCGCGGTTCGCCTTGTAATAGGCCTGTGCATACGCGCCCGTGTGAAGCTCAATCCATGGGGCCTTCAGTTCCGCGCTGAGCGCGATCTGCGGTTCATCGGGATCGATGAAGAGGCTCGTCACGATCCCGGCGGCATTCATCGCCGCCACTGTCTCGGCCACGCGTGGACGCAGCCCGACCACGTCGAGCCCGCCCTCGGTCGTGACCTCCTGCCGGTTCTCCGGCACGAGGCAGACGGAATCGGGCCGCAATTTCAGCGCCAGCGCGATCATCGCCGGCGTGCAGGCCATTTCGAGATTCAAGCGCGTCGCAATCGATTCCCGCAGCCGCCACACGTCCCGCTCCTGCATATGGCGGCGGTCCTCACGCAGATGGACGGTGACGCCGTCGGCGCCGGCCTGCTCGGCCGCGAGCGCGAATGCCACCGGATCCGGCTCGACGGCGCCGCCCACCGTGACACCGGCATCGCGATAACGCGCCTGTCGCAACGTGGCACAATGATCGATGTTTACACCCAACAACAGCATGGGACGCGAGTGATGGCAGAAATTCGAAGGACAGGAAATCAGGAAAATAATGCTTTGGCTTTCGCCGCGGCCGTTTATGGGTTGTCCTTCCCATTCACCTGTGCGTTCGCCCACACCCAAAAAGGAAAACCTCCTCCTCAATCTCGCCTGCAACATCGCCGTGCCGACGTTCGTGCTGATGAAACTCAGCAGCGAACACCGGCTGGGACCGGTTTGGGCACTCGTTGTCGCGCTGGTGTTTCCGCTGGCCTACGGCATTTACGACTTCAAGGTCCGCAAAAAGACGAACCTGTTTTCGATCATCGGTCTCGCCAGCGTCCTTCTCACCGGCGGGTTCGGGCTGCTGAAGGTCGACGGCATGTGGTTCGCGGTGAAGGAGGGCGCGGTTCCTCTCGTCTTCGGCGCGGCGGTGCTCATTTCCGTGCGCACACGCCGGCCACTGGTTCGCGAAGTGTTGTACAACGAACAGGTGATTGACGTGTCGAAGGTCGATGCCGCGCTCGAGCAGCGCGGACAACGCGCGGAATTCGAGCGGTTGCTCAAGCGCGCGAGCATCGGGCTGGCGCTCTCGTTCCTGCTCAGCGCGATTCTGAACTTCGGCCTCGCCCGCTACCTGCTCACCAGCCCGGCCGGCACGGAGGAGTTCAACGCCCAACTCGGCCGGATGAACATGCTCAACTGGCCCGTGATCGTGCTGCCGAGCATGGTGGTGACGATGTTCATCTTCTGGCAGCTGATGAACGGGCTGACGCGGCTGACTGGCCTTGAGCTCGACGAAATCTTCCACACCAGCCGGGCGAAGGCGCAGCCCTCGCCATAGTAGCCCTGGCGGACGCGTTTCCGTCCTGGGAGCGCGGGCGCCGGTCGATTTCGGATTGCGGATTGCGGATTGCGGATTTCGGATTTCGGCAGACAACGACGAATCGCACGGCGTTGTTCCCCTGAGAGCGGGCCGTCCCGCCCGCAAGTATAGTGTGGGAGCACGGCTGCCCCCGCCCGCGCTCCCTGGGCAAACGCCGCCGTGCAAATCCTACCGGTTTGCCAAATCCGCACTCCGCAATCCGAAATCCGCAATCGAAGTGGCTGCGGCTTCCAGCCGCAGATTCAACCGGATTATCGAACCTATCTGCGGCAAGGATGCCGCAGCCACTTTGAGGCCACGCTGAGATGTTTCCCCAGGGAGCGCGCGGGGCGGGACGCCGGCGCTCCCAGGCCTACTCTCCGCGCCGGTTCATCGGCACGTAATCGCGCTGCTTGGGCCCGACGTAGATCTGCCGCGGACGATAAATCCGGCCCTTCGGGTTCGAAGCGACTTCCTTCCAGTTCGCGATGTACCCGGGCGAACGGCCGATCGCGAACATGGTCGTGAACATGTTCATCGGGATCCCGATCGCGCGCATGATGATCCCGGAGTAGAAGTCGACATTCGGATACAGCTTCCGCGATACGAAGTAGTCGTCCTTCAGCGCCGCCTGCTCGAGGTTCTTCGCAATCGTCAGCAGCGGATCGTCGATGCCGAGCCGCTTGAGCACCGTGTCGCAAGCCTCGCCGATGATCTTCGCGCGTGGGTCGAAGTTCTTGTACACCGCGTGGCCAAATCCCATCAGCCGGTTGCTCTTGCTGCCCGATTTCGCCGCGGCAATGAACCGCGTGCCGTCATCGCCCTCGTCGTGAATCGACTGGAGCATCTGCATCACCGCGACATTGGCACCGCCATGCAGCGGGCCGGACAACGCGCAGATGCCGGCGGACATCGAGGTGAACATGTTCGCCTGGCTCGAACCGACCATCCGCACCGTGGAGGTGGAACAGTTTTGCTCGTGATCGGCGTGCAGCAGCAGCACCAGGTTCAGGGCCTTCGCGACCTCGGGCGGCGCCACGTAATCCTGATACGGCTCGGAAAACATCATGTGCAGGAAGTTGTCCGCGAACGGAAGCTCCTGCTTCGGGAACATGAACGGCAGCCCCTTCTGGTATCGGTAGATCATCGACACCATCGTGCGGATCTTCGAAATCGCGATCGCGGCGGCGAGGTCGAAGTTCTTCAGGTCGTTCTCGAAGTGGTTCGTCGCGAGTTCGGGGTGATACGCCGGCAGCGCGGCGACCATGGCGGACAGCATCGCCATCGGGGACGCGCTGGTGGGAAACCCCTCCAGGATTTTTTGGATCTGGGTCTCGACCGCCGCGTTCTTGCGCAATCGCAGTCCGAATTCCTTTCGCAGCGCCGGCGTCGGCAACTCGCCGTAGATGATCAGGTACGATGTCTCGACGAAGTCGCTGTACGACGCGAGCTGCTCGATCGGAATGCCGCGATGCCGCAGGATGCCATTGTCGCCGTCGAGGTAGGTTACCTGGCTCTCGCAAGACCCGGTATTGCCGTAGCCCTGATCATAGGCGATGTAGCCGCTCGACGCCCGCAAGGTTCGGGTGTCGATCGCCTTTTCGCCTTCCGTGCCTTCCATCACTGGAAGGGGGTATTCTTTATCATCCAGTTTGAGCAGCGCGGTTTTGGCCATATTCGCACGAGCCAAAGCAAAACCGGGTCGCTGGCAAAGCAATCCAGCCGTCCGAAGCAACCTTCCCTTCGGAATAAGGACGAAGCGCGGGCGGGTTAGGGTTTATTGTAGGAGCCGTGCGAAACGCGCGGAAGGTCCAGCCGCGCTTCGCGCGGAAGCTCCAAGATCCAACATCCAAGCTCCAGGGAATGACCAATCGTTCAAACACCAAGCGTCCAATGTCCTCAGCCCTGGTTGGGATTCTGGATTTTGGTGTTTCTCTGGAGCTTGGATCTTGGAGCTTGGAGCTTCCCCCCGCCTGGATGATTCCAAGGCCGCAATCTCACCCGTAATTCACGCTCCTGCGACTCGCGCGAAGTTGCGATAAATCTGCAGCCCCCTGGCCTGGCTTTTCTCGGGGTGGAACTGGGTGGCGAAACAGCGGCCCCGCGCGATGGCGGCGCAGAATGCGCCGCCATAATCGCATTCGGCGAGTACCAGCGCGGGCTCCGCCGGCACGCAGTGAAAGCTGTGCACGAAATAAAAAGCCTCGCCGTCCGGCGCCAGGTTGGCCGCGAGCGGTGAATTCGGTTGCCGGAACTGAATCGTGTTCCAGCCCATGTGCGGGATCTTGTACTCCGGCGGCCGCTGAAACCGGACCACGCGACCGCGGAAAACTCCCAATCCGCTCACGTTGCCCTCCTCGGAGTGCTCGAACAACGCCTGCATTCCGAGGCAGACCCCGAGAAACGGGCGGTCCGCCTGAATCCAGTCCCGGACGGCCGAGTCGAGCTTGGTTGTCCGCAGCGAAGCCACGCAGTCGCGCAGCGCCCCCACCCCGGGCAGCACGAGACCGGACGCGCCGCTGCCAGCCAGTTCGCCCGGTGTGTGCACGACCTGAATGCTCGCGCCCACCGCCTCCAGCGCCTTCGTGACGCTGCGCAGGTTGCAGATCCCGGTGTCGATGACGGCTATCATCGGTTCTGCGTTCTGGGTTCTGGGTTTTGAGTTCAAGTCAGCCATACGGACTGGTGGATCGGAGTTCGCCCAAGCCATGGCAGCGACGAACCCGAAACGCGAAACTCACAACGCGAAACCGGCCGCCCTCAACCGAAATCCGCGTTACAGCATGCCCTTCGTCGACGGCAGCCGGTCGGCCGCGCGCGGCTCGATCTGGGTCGCAACGTCGAGGGCGCGGGCGAGGCACTTGAAAATCGCCTCGGCGACGTGGTGCGGCTCCTCGCCATAGACCAGCTGGACGTGGAGATTGGCGCCGAGCGCGTTGCTGAACGCGCGGCAAAATTCCTTCACCAGCACGATGTTGAAGTCGCGCACGAACATCGTCGGGGCCTGCGCCTCGTAAACGAGGTGCGGCCGGCCGCCAACATCGATGACCACGCGCGCGAGCGACTCGTCCATCGGCAGGATGAAGAATCCGTACCGCTTGATCCCCACCTTGTCGCCAAGCGCTTCCTTGAACGCCTGGCCGAGCACGAGCCCGACATCCTCGACCGTGTGATGATAATCGACATCGGTATCGCCTTTCGCCTTCACCGTGAGATCAAACAGCCCGTGCTTGGCGAACAGCGTGAGCATGTGGTCGAAAAACGGCACACCCGTGTCGATCTGCGACTGCCCCCGGCCGTCGATCGTCAGATTCAACGCGATGTCTGTCTCCGCTGTCTTGCGCGTGACGGTCGCACTGCGGCCTTTGGCTGCTGCGGTCAGGCGTTGGTTGTCTTTTGCCATGCGTCGAGGGTGTCGGTGAGGACGCGCATTTCGGCGTCGGTGCCGACGCTGATGCGAAGGAAAGGAGCGGTCAAGGCGTGGCTCGGAAAATGGCGGACAAGGACCTTGCGGCCGAAGAGAAAATCGTAGGCGCTTTTCGAGACCGCCGGGCCGCTCTCGCCGCGCGCGTTGCGCGGCTCGGTGAAGATGAAATTGGCCTGCGACGGATAGGTGAACCAGCCGCGCCGGCCAAATTCCGCGACGACGCGGTCGCGCGTCGCCTTCACCTGCGCGATGATGCCGTCGTAGTAGCCTTGATCCTGCAGCGCCGCCACGGCCGCGGCCTGGGAGAGCCGGTTCACGTTGTAGCTGTCGCGGACGCGATCGAGCACGTCGATGATTTCACGATGAGCGACGGCATAACCGACGCGGATGCCGGCCAGCGCGTAGGCCTTCGACAGCGTGCGCACGACGACGAGATTGGGATGCCGCGCGAGCAGCGGCAGCGCGTTTTCCGCCGCGAACGGCGCGTACGCCTCGTCGACCACCAGCAGCCCGCGAAACGACGCGAGCACGCGTTCGATTTCGGCATTGGAAAACGCCACGCCGGTGGGCGCGTTCGGCGAGGTGAGGAAAAACGCGCGGGCGTCCGACGCCGCCATCGGCTCGACCGGCAGCCGCATCGTGCGATCGAATTCGATGACCTGGCTGCGGCCGGCCTGGATTTCGACGAGCACCGGATACAACGAGTAGCTCGGCAGCGTGAAACCCGCGGCCGCTTCCGCCGTGCAGAAGGCGCGCACGAGAAGGTTGAGGATGTCATCCGAACCGTTCCCGACGCAGACGTTTTCCTCCCGGACGCGGTGGAGTCCGGCCACGGCGGCGCGAACCGGCGCGCTTTTCGGATTCGGATACAACCGCAGCGACGCACCACTTTCACCGATTTCGCGATGCAGCGCCTCGGCCACGCGCGGACTCGGCGGATAAGGACACTCGTTCGTGTTGAGTTTCACCCAGCCGGGCTCGGTTGGCTGCAGCCCCGGCGTGTAGGCATGCAGCTTCGCGATGTGCGGCAGCGGAAGCGATGAAAGTTCGGACATGAAGGCTGCTAGCAGGCACGAAAATCCCGTAAAGGTGAAACCTCTTATTCGGTCATGGCAGCACAGCGACGCCCGGTCTGGACCGGGTCAGACAGCCCAGAGGCCAGAGGCCAGATGTCAGATGCCAGATGCCAGAGGTCAGATGTCAGAGGTCGGAGGTCGGAGTCGCACGTCGGAGGTAGAAGCCAGAGGCCAGAGGTCAGATGTCAGATTACGATCCCCGAGGCCCGGATGGTCGGATGGTCAGGAGAAGCACACGTACCCAACGCGAAACCCGAAACGCGAAACTTCGCGCCGGACGCCAGACGGCAAACCCGGACATTTCCCTGCCGCGGCCTGCGGCCGCAACCAAACGGATTTAGCCGCAAGAGAACGCAAAGAGCGCAGAGAATAGAACTCATCTTTGTGCTCTATGTGTTCTTTCGCGGCTCAATCCAGAACTTTGAAATCGCCGCAATCCTGCACGATCCAGATCGATATCAGCCTACCGCGGCTCATGCCGCAGCCAAAGTCACCGGGCAGAATTGCCACAAAGAGGCACAAAAAATTGGAGGCGATTGAATCTCTCGCTGCGCCTATAGGCGCCGGGCAATTTTCGCCGGCCGGGCGGATTATTTTTGCGCTTTTTTGCGGCCACCAAGATCGTCGCGGCTGGCGACGAAATGGAGGGATGGTCACACTCTGTACCACGATCCTTCAAAATGTTGTTTTCTCAGCAAAACTTCGGCGGGTCACAGAGGGCACGGAGAACAAACAGAGGTCACAGAGAAATGCCTTGCCGTTTCGACGAGCTCAAGGCCTCGAGCCTGCCGAGGGGCTCCGTGTCCTCCGGATTGGCCTCTGTGTGCTCTGTGTCTCATCCGAGGTTTATGTTTGGTTGCGGCCGTCTCGACAAGCCTCTCGACAAGCTCGAGGCCTTTCAGTCCGGAAATCGTTTGGCCGTGAGCCTGTCGAATCGGCTCGAGGCCCCGAGCCTGCCGAGGGGCTGCGCCGCTCCAGGGCCTCTGTGACTCACGCCCATTTCCTTTCGTTGCGGCTGCCGCGGTGGGAAATTTCCCGGCTAGCGCTCGTCCAGCGGACTCCGCACCCCCAGCCCTGGTTTCTGCATCACATGCGTGTATATCTGGGTTGTCTCCACGCTGTCGTGCCCGAGCAGCTCCTGTACCGTGCGGATGTCTGTTCCGCTCTCCAGGAGGTGCGTCGCGAACGAGTGCCGCAGCACGTGCGGTGTCACGCGCTTGTCGATCTTCGCGGCGACCGCAGCGCGCTTGAGGATGCGCTGAAAGGTCGTGTCGATCACGTGGTGCCGCCGCCGCATGCCACTCGTTGGATCGACACCGGCTTCGCGGGACGGGAAGAACCAGCGCAATGCCGGCCTCGCCCCGATTGCGCCTTGCCTCTCCTTGGCTGCCAGATACTGCTTCGCGAGCATGACAGTCGCGGGCGCATGTTCGACTTTGCAATGGTGCAAAAACGCCAGGATTTCGCGACGATACCCGGCTTGGCTTTCGGGCAGGAGCGGTGCCGACGCGAGTGCCTCCTTCCACGTGGGAAACGAGACGGCAGCGTGGTCCTGGCTCACAGCGCGAGTGCAGCTTTTGTCGGGAGCTGCATCAACTGCAAAAAGCTGCACCCAGCCTCCTTTTCAGAGGTAAGACTCCCCACCATGGTTCTTTTTGTCTCCCCCGAAAAAGCTGCACTCAGTGCAGCCGAATAACACTGTTCGGCAAACGTGAATCGCGCATTACCTATTCTGGTCGGCTTCTTGCTCGCATTCGCGGCAGGATATCTCGTCGCATGGATGCGACATGGTGATTCGAATCCAGGACACGCGGATTCAACGCTCTATTTTGCAGTCGCGGCCGCTCACGAACAAGCAGGCCGCGAACCGAGTGAAGCATTGCTCCGCCGCCTGCTCGCGATCGACAACCGTTACGCACCTGCGCCGATCAAAGCTGCATTTTACAGCTATGTGGCAGCCGTTGCTGAAGCGGTGACTGCAAAGAAAGAAGGTCGACCGACCAGCGGACAGCGCAGTGTTGAGGCAGCCATGGAGGCTTTTCAGAGAGTGGCGCCCGAATGAACAAAAAAACGAGTCGCCAGAGCCAACGCCCACAGCCGTCCCGCCGCGTGCTAAGAGAATGAATATCGAAGGAACCAAAGCGAATCTGGAATCGAGAGCAGCACGCGTCGCGCCGGCTGCGGTCGTGGCTCATCTCTGACGTTGGGCGAAAACGAATGAAACTCTCCTGGCGTGACGCGTCTGAAGCAGATCTGGAGCTGCTCGCGGAATGGAATCACCAGCTGATCCGTGACGAAGGGCATCGGAATCCGATGACAAAGGACGAACTTCGAGGCCGTATGAAGAAGTGGCTCGAAGGTGAATACCGTGCCGTCATCTTTTCGGATTCTGAGCCGGTCGCGTACGCGCTTTTTAAGACCGAGAGTGAGCTAGTCTACTTGCGACAGCTTTTCGTCCGAAAGGAACGAAGGAGGGCCGGCGTTGGTCGTTCTGCCATGCAGCTGTTGCAGCGCGAGATATGGCCGACTGGTGTTCGCCTGACTGTTGACGTCCTGTGCGCGAACCATGGTGCCATCGCCTTTTGGCGGAGTGTTGGATATCGCGATTACTGCCTCACGTTGGAAATCATGCCCAAATGAAAAATGGCCCAACCCGGAGAGTTCAACCCGGAGAGTTCAACCCGGAGAGTTCTGTGTCGCAGCAGCCGACACAGGACTCTTGAACCCGGCGCTAGAGCCAACACGAGGAGCCGTCACGCCGCGTGCTATTGAAATGAAAAGGGGAAGCGAAGAAATCGAATCTGATATCGAGTGAAGCACACGGCGCGCCGGCTGCGGTCGTGGCTCATCTCTGACGTTCGGCAAAAGATGAGATCTCAAATAACCACTCCTCAGGAACCGGAAAAGAAGAAGGCATCCGTTTGGAAGGTCGTCGGCTATTATTGCCTGGCGTGGCTCATCGTTGCTGGCTCCTTCGTTGCCTTCGTCATGTTCGCCCCAAACTACGGTGGTTTCGTACAGGCGACCGCAGATTTCGTCGCTATGCTGGCAGGGCTAGCGTTTATCCCGGGATTGATTCTGGTCCTCGCGATCAAGGGCGGCATTCATTTGTTTCCGCGGGAGCACAAGCAGAAGAGTTACTACGATGAGATTTCAAAGTAAGGGCCGAACCCTGAGAGTTGTCTGACGCGAAGCCGTCACACGACTCCTGTTGAACAAGCCCGGGACGACGACGGTCCGCTATATGCGGATTGTATTTAGCGCGCCGGAGAGGCGGACGGCGGCAAATGGCGGCAGTGCCCGGTGCGAGTAGCCCCCAATGGGGACTTCGCCCGGTGGGCGGGCTGGTGCCGGCGGCGCGAAGGGGCAGACGACGGGGTCAGGTTGCTAATCTTTCACTTGACCTCAGGGCAAGTGCGGCGTGTGGTCCCCGGTATGGCGCGCAAACTGCGACTCGTACCGAGCGCAGCGACATCAGCCATTTCCCGGCGCGATTTACCATGTGATCAATCGGGGCAATCGCCGCGTCGGGCCGTTCGGCGCGCCGCGGACCCGCGACGCGTTCGAGACCTGCCTGTTTGCCGCCTGCGCC
>JAUSID010000263.1 GCA_030648295.1 Opitutaceae bacterium
GGCGCAGGCGGCAAACAGGCAGGTCTCGAACGCGTCGCGGGTCCGCGGCGCGCCGAACGGCCCGACGCGGCGATTGCCCCGATTGATCACATGGTAAATCGCGCCGGGAAATGGCTGATGTCGCTGCGCTCGGTACGAGTCACAGTTTGCGCGCCATACCGTGGACCCACACGCCGCACTTGCCCTGAGGTCAAGTGAAAGATTAGCAACCTGACCCCGTCGTTTTGCCCGCCGATCTCGGGCAGAAGCTCGGGAAACCGGAACCCAAGGCCGTGACCGCTCCCACCGTGGCGGAGGACCCGTCGTTGCCGATGAATCTCCGCTGATTTGCCCACGGCCGGAACCATTCAATCCAAGGTGGCGTGCGTTGACCTCAACGCGTTCTTGCGAACGGAAATCCAACAGCGCGTTGGGTCAACGCGCTCCACCTTTCCGTGATCACGTAAATCAAATAACGAACAGGCCCCTGCGTCGTTCTGGCTAAGCGCCACCGGCCGCCCGCGCGCGCGCTTTTTCCAGGATCGCCAGCAAGGCGGCGAAATCCTCCTCCCGGGTCCGGCTTTCGATCCGGAAATCGAATTTTGGCGCTTCGCGCAACTCCGCCTCCGCCGTCGCCATTCGCCGTTCGATTTCGTCCTCGTGGTCCATGGCCCGCGCGCGCATCCGCGCCACGAGCCGCTCGCGATCAACCACAATGAACACGCTCGTCATCGATCGTTTCAGCAGCGGGTTTGACTGCGCGACGCGCCGGAGCGTTTCCACGCCCTGCACGTCGATGCTCATGATCAGGCTGCGGCCCGCCGTGAGCGGTTCGAGGATGCTCGTTTTGAGCGTGCCGTAGAGCCGCTGGCGGTTGTCGCCGTGGACCTGCGCCCACTCGATGAACTCTCCCGCCGCGATCTTGCGCTCGAATTCCTCCGGCGAGAAAAAATGATAGTGCAGGCCGTCGATTTCACCGGCGCGCGGCGGCCGCGTGGTCGTCGTCACCACGCGCGCAAACCCGGGCACCTCAGTCACAAGTCGATCGCACAGGGTGCTTTTCCCCGAGCCAGCCGGGCCGGCAATGACGAGCAACACAGGCGCGGCAGTCGGGTTCGCGGGCATTCGCGGCCGATTCAGTAGGTGAACGCGACGAGCGCGAGCAGCAATCCATAGCCGGCGAGCGCTCCGCCCAACCCGCGGGTCCGCCCCGGCCGCGCGAAGAGCCAGCCGAAGAAATCGCGCAGCCGCCACGGTTGCGCGCCGAGCCAGATGGCGGACGCAAGCGCGAGATAAACGGCGCTCACCATCAGCAACCGCTGCGGTTTGTCGTATTCCATGTAAGCCGCGTCCAGCAGCGGCATCGCGCCCATCAGCACGACCACGCACAATCCCCGCACGGCGAGGAAATCGGGCACGCATTTGAACGACAACACCGCCACGATCGCAAATCCGGCAAAGAGCCAGAAGCGATATTCACCGAAATCCGCCGGCGAGAGATGCCAGATGGCGTAAAGGAACCATGCCGCCCCCGCCGTGAAAATGACGTACGCCGCCGACTGCGACCGCGGGAACGACTTGAGCATCGCCACGAAGCCAACGCTGTTCATCAGCAACAAGACCCCGAGCACGATCAGCAACAAAGCGGGGATGAGGGTGGCGAGGGTGAGGGACATTGCGGAAGTGACGGGTGACGAGTGACGAGTGACGAGTGACGAGTGACCAGTGATGAGTGGTGAGATGCGGTGATAGTGGGCTGGTGGATTTCGTCGGCGATCAGACCTCGTCACTTGTCACACGTCACTCGTCACTCCCAGTAACACCAACTCCCCGTACAGCGTGCTCACGGTCGCGCGCTCGATTTTCAGGGGGACGATTTGTCCGATCAACCGCGGCTCGGCGTCGAAGACGCACACGCGGTTGCCGCGCGTCCGGCCGCTGAACCGCTGGCCGCTTTTGTCGCGGCCGTCCACCAGCACGTCCTCGACCGTGCCGATGAGTTCCGCTGTCCGTCGCAGTGAATTCTTCTGGAGGATATCGAGGAGAACCTGGTTGCGATGCTCCTTCACCTCCTCCGGAACCTGATCCGGCAACTCCGCTGCGGGCGTGCCGGTCCGAATGGAATACTTGAAGACATACGCCATGTCGTAGTTGCAGGCCTCGAACAGCTCGCGCGTCTGCTCGAAGTCCTCGTCGGTCTCGCCCGGAAATCCCACGATCACGTCGGTCGAAAAATACATCGCCGGCTGAACCGCGCGCAGCGCCGCGACGATTTCCAGATAGCGCTCGCGCGTATACGGCCGGTTCATCGCGCGCAGGATCCGGTTGCTGCCGCTCTGCATCGGCAGGTGGACGTAACCGCACAATTTCGGCAGCCGGCCGTAGGCCGCCACGAGATCGTCCTTGAATCCACGCGGATGCGGCGACGTGAAACGAATCCGCTCGATGCCCTCGATCGCGTGCACGCGCTCGAGCAGCTGCACGAACGGCGTGACGCCGCCGGTGTGCGCATAATCCCGCCGGCCATAACTCGTCACGATCTGGCCGAGCAGCGTGATTTCGCGCACGCCGCGCTCCGCAAGCATGTGACACTCGGCCACGATGTCGTCCATCGGCCGCGACCGCTCGTCACCGCGCGTCTTGGGCACGATGCAGAATGAGCAGTCCATGTTGCAGCCCTGCTGGATGGAAACAAACGCCGTCACCTGGCGGTCCGGCGCGGCGCCGACCGCATCTCCGTCCACCCGCAACTCCGGCAGGAGATGATCCTTGATCGTGTTTTGCGAACCCACCTCGTCCGCGATATCGACGATCGTGGTTCCGACGGGCAGCCCGGCCTCGCGCGCCGCGCGCAGGTTGTCGAGGTAGCCGGGCACCTGGTGAAACTTCTGCGTGCCGATGATGAGGTCGACGTCCGGCAATTGCTCGAGCAACGTCGCACCGCGGTTCTGCGCCATGCAGCCGAGAATCCCGAGGACGAACTCGGGCTGCTTCTTCTTCCGCTGCTGGAGGTAACCCGCCTTGCCGATGGCCTTCTGCTCCGCGGCGTCGCGTACGCTGCACGTGTTGAGCAACAGGATGTCGCAGTCGTCCTCATCGACGACGATCCGATACCCGCGGGCACGCAGCATCGCCGCGACAGCCTCGCTGTCGCGCTCGTTCATCTGGCACCCGTAGGTCTTGATGTGAACGCGGTTCAAAAGTGAAAGGGTTCTAGGTAGCCGGCCCACGGAAGGGGTCAAACGGGAAACCGGCCGGGTTTGCACTTGTGGGCCGAATGGGCGCCGGCATAAGTCCATCACCCCCTCCTCCACATGCACAAGTCCAGCGTCCGTTTGGTGCTGGCAACGCTCGCGGCTGCCGCGGCTTTGCTGTTCGCCTTCCGTTATTTGTCTGTTCCCACCGAATCGGTGAGAACATCGGAAGCTCCACGGCCGGCATCTGCATCAGCAACGGTCGCCGCGGGCGTTCCCGCCCCTTCCCAGCCCAATCCCGTGCCGCCGGCGGCCAATGCCGAGGCCGTGCGCGCCGCGGGAATCGCCCGCGATGATGCTGTGGCCAAACTGATTGCCTTCGACAAGTGGCTGTCGGACTGGCGCCGCGCCAGCGATCCGGGATCGGCTCTGCTCATCGCCGCGGGGCGCGATCTTGCCGTGGCACGCCGCGCCGCGCTGAAGTTCCTGATCGAGATCGACCCCCGCGAAGCGCTGGCCCACGCCGTGTCGCGTCGCGATCGCAACCAGCTTCCGGCGGAAATCACCGCCGCACTCGAACAACCCATCGATGCGTTCGCGGACTTCGAGTTGATCGCGATTTGCGACGAGCGCGGCAACCATTACGACCGCTGGTCGGTGATTGGCGGCAGGCGTTATGCGACCTACACCTTTGGCCGCCGGCTCGAAACCATCAGCAAGAACCGGCTGCCGATCCATGGCATTGCGGTGGATGATCGGCTGGCGATGGCGGACGAGCCCTGTCGCGCGCTCGACGATGACGAGCTCGCGCTGCGCCGCGATGGCAGCGAGGCGGTGCAGGTGGCCGTCGGCGATACGGTGCAGTCGTTCGCCTCGGCCGCCGAACTGGCGGCGTGGATCGACCGGACCATCGAGGCGGAAACACGGATAGATCCGGTTCCATCCAACCCGGCCACCGCGGCGGCACCCGCCGGCTGGACAGTCGGAGAAAAAACGGTGCTTTGGATCCGCGCCGAATTTCCGGACGATCCCGGCTCACCGGTGACGAATGACGAGATCAACTCGGCGATGGGGTTCGTCGATGCCTACTACAAGGACAACTCGCACGGCACGTGCTGGTTCAAGCCGACGATCGTTCCCGGAACGGTCATGCTCAACACGACGAAGGCGATCTACGGCGCCACATCCGACGGTTATGTGACCCTTCGCAACGATGCGCTGCAGCTCGCGCGGAACTACGACGCCGCCAATGGCGGCACGGGCCAGTATAATCCCGACCGATACGAGCGCCACGTCGTGATCTTCAAGAAGATTTCCGCGTATAGCTGGGCGGGAATCGCCAGCGTGGGCGCCAAGGGGTTGTGCCTGAACGGGAACATCACCGGCTGCGTTTCCGCGCACGAGCTTGGTCACAACCACGGTCTCCGCCATTCGCATGGCTGGTTGCCCGCGGCGGGATCGGCCACCGGCGCCGGCACGCACCTCGAATACGGCGACGCGTTCGACGACATGGGCAGCGCGCAGGCCGGCAACTCCGGCGGCCACTTCAACGCCGTGCAAAAGTTCAACCTGGGCTATCTCGCGTCCGAGGCGATCACCACCGTCACGAAAACCGGCGTGTATCGGATTTTCCGGCACGACGACCGGAATGCCGAAGGGGTGCAGGCGTTGAAGATCGCGACCAGCAATGTCGGCACCAATTACTGGTTCGAATACCGGCGGGCGGAACCGTACAACGGTTTCGCGTATACCAGTGGCCAGCCGCAGCTGCCGCGGCTGCAGAACGGCCTCGTCGTGCACTGGGACCGGGGCCCGACGTTCGCGAACGGACCGGGAACCTACCTCCTCGACATGACGCCCGGCACCACCAGCGGCGTCTCGCCGCCGACGGACACGGGCAGAATCACGCACGTGCTCAACGATGCGGCGCTGGCGTTCGGCGAAAGCTTCACCGATGGCGCAACGGAATTGACGGTCACGCCATTCAACGCCGGCGGCACCGCGCCGAACGAATGGATTGACGTGTTCATCTCGCTCGGCCCGGTGACCACCAATCGCGCCCCCACCGTGGCCGCATCCGCCCCGGCGGGGGTCCTGTCCGCTCGCACGGAGATTGCGCTGACGGCCACCGGCGCCGATCCGGATGGCGACACGGTTTACTACCGGTGGGACTTCGGCGACCAGACGATCGCGCCGGCGACCGCCAGTGTCACGCATCGCTGGCTGAAGGGCGGCACCTACGCCGTGCGATGCACGGCGCTCGATGGCCGCGGCGGCCAGACCACCACGAGCTTCAATATCACGGTCACCGATCCGCTCCTCACGTGGACCCGTCGCGCCGAGGGTCTCACGACCAATTGGTTCTACGACGTCGTCTTCGGCGGCGGCAAGTTCGTGGCCGTTGGCTCCTATGTTGCCGCGACGTCGACCGACGGTGCGACCTGGACCCGCGCGCAAGGGCTGAATAACAGCTACAACTACGCCGTCGCTTACGGCAGCTCGCTCTATGTCGCCGTGGGCTACCGGCTCAACGGCACCGGTCAGCCGAATTCCACCGGCATCATGACGTCCGCCGATGGGTTGACGTGGCAGAACCGCTCGCCGGCCGAGTCGTCCCCCGATTTGAAGAGCATCTGCTACGCCGCGGGCCGCTTTGTCGCCGTCGGGAAAAGCGGTATCATCTTTTCCTCTACGGACGGTGCGACCTGGACGGCGGCGAGCTCGGGCACCACGAATGACCTCAACGCCGTCCGCTACGGCGGCGGCCGCTTCGTCGCCGCGGGCGTGGCCGCGACCTACCTGACGTCGGCCGACGGTGTCACCTGGCAAAATGTGTCGCCCGCCGGTGAAGCCAGCACAGCCTACGGGCTCGTTCATTATCAGGGGTCGTGGCTGGCGGTCACCGGCTCGTCCCTGGTTGCGGATTCGACCAAGCGCGTGGCCTTCACCTCGCCGGACGGACAAAGGTGGACCAAGGTTTACATCGATGCGGGGGTGTCGTTCACGAGCAGCATCATTCCGGTCGCAAATTCCAGCCTGTTGCTCGCGGTCAGCCGGGCGAACGCCGGCCAAATCTTCCTCTCCGAAAGTCCGCTGCATTGGGAATCGGCACCGGTGTTTCCCGCCTCGGCCGCCGGCACCAGCACAAACCTGCAAGCCGCCGCCGAAGGCAACGGAACGATCGTCGTCGTCGGCCTGAGTTCCCAAATCTACACGCCGGCCGGCGCACCGATCCTCGCGGGACAACCCATTGCGCAGACCGTCACGGCCGGGTCGCCGGTGACGCTTTCCGCCGGCGCGTATGCTTCGGGGCCGTTCACCTATCAGTGGTATCGCAACGGCGGCGCGATTACCGGCGCCACCGGCGCCACGCTCGCCATCCCGTCGGCTTCGAGCAGCGATGCCGGCAGCTATACTGTGGTGGTAACCAACGCCGCAGGCTCCGTAACCACCACCGCGGCTCAAATCACCGTCACCGGTGCCGCCCCCGTCGCGAACGTCGGCCGGTTGACGAACCTCTCCATCCGTTCACAAGCCGGCACGGGAGCGGAGACGCTCATCGTCGGCGTCACCGTCGGCGGGGCCGGCACCATTGGTCAGAAGCCGGTGCTCGTCCGCGCCATCGGGCCGACGCTGGCGCGGTTTGGCGTCGCGGACGCGATCGCCGATCCCGTGCTCACCGTGTTCCAAGACGGCGCCATCACAGGCTCGAACGACAATTGGAGCGGTGATACACAGGTGTCGAACGCCGGCACGACGTTGGGCGCGTTTCCGTTTGACTCGCCGACGAGCAAAGACGCCGGACTCTACCGCCAGCTCAATGCCGGCGGTTACAGCATCCAGATCACGGGCAACGGCGGCACCGGCATTGCGCTCGCGGAAATCTACGATGCCACGCCGGGCACGAGTTTCACCACGACCACGCCCCGGCTCGTCAACGTGTCCGCCCGCTCACAGGTGGGGACCGGCGGCAACATTCTCATCGCGGGGTTCGTGGTCGGTGGTTCCACGTCAAAAAACGTATTAATCCGCGCCATCGGTCCAACCCTCGCCGGTTTCGGCGTCAGCGGCGCGATCGTGGATCCAAAGCTCGAGCTGTTCCGCAGTGATACTGCCGCGGCCATCGCCACGAGCGACAACTGGGGCTCGGCGGCCAACGCGTCGCAAGTCGCCGCCGCCGCCGCGAGCGTTGGCGCATTCCCGCTCGCGACTGACACCAAGGACGCCGTGCTCCTCTTTTCCCTGCCACCAGGCACCTACACCGCGCAGGTAAGCGGCGTGAATGGCACGATCGGCGTGGCGCTGGTCGAACTTTACGAACTGCCCTGATGAAAGGCATGGAGCGGCTGGTCGCTAACCCGGAACGATGCAGTCGGAGTGCCTTCTCGCTGTGAGATCGGATCCACTGAAAGGTGGAGCGCGTTGCTCCTCAACGCGCTTGAACCGTTCACTCGAAAAAAGCGGCTTGGGGAGCCTCTCGACCAGCTCGAGGCCTCGTCATTGTAGCGAGCTGGCCGTGAGCCTGTCGAACGGCAAGCCGCTCCACCTCGACTGCATGATTCCGGCTAAGTCGGGGCGATGCGATCCCGGGGCAGAATGCGCGACCGCCAGTGTTTCGCGCGCTCGTTCCGCCGTGCGTGTCTTTTTGTTCAACGTGGGGCTCCTCGCGCTGGCGCCGACGTCTGCGCTCGCGGCGGACGCGCCCGCGCCAACCGCGGCGCCTCCGGCATCCGCAGCCGGGGCGAACGAGTTGTACGAGGCGGGCAAGCAGCTCTTCGACCAACTCGCCCCGCCGGAGATCAAAGCCCGGTACGAGTTCCCGACGAAGGAGCAATGGGAAGCCTTCGCGACGAGGCTCCAGCACGCGCTTGAAGGTGAATCGCTGGACGAACTCGCAGCGTATGCCGCCGAAGTGCGCGCGGCCCTCGTCGCGCTGCGGATGGTGGGGATCGACGAGAATCTCGCGGACTGGCTTGAACAACGGCTCGATGAAATCGACGGCGCCCAACAAGCCGTGGCGCCGCGCCAGCCGCCAGTGCCGCAGCGGCCCACTCGCCCCGGCGTGCCGCCGACGACGGCTGCGGTTCAACCGGTGCCGCATTACAATCTCTGGCTCGCGCGGGTTCGTAATCGGCCGGTGCCCTCACGCGCCGCGAGCCTGCTGCCGAGAGTTCAGCCGGCGTTCGTCGCCGAAGGCGTACCGCCGGAACTCGCGTGGCTCGCCGAAGCCGAAAGTTCCTTCAACCCGTCCGCCCGCAGCCCGGTCGGCGCCAAGGGGCTGTTTCAATTCATGCCGGAGACGGCGAAGGCGCAGGGATTGAGCACATTCATGCCCGATGACCGGATTGATCCCGAGAAGTCAGCGCGGGCGGCGGCGCGTTATCTCCGCGCCTTGCACGGCCGGTTCGGAAACTGGGCGCTCGCGCTGGCAGCCTACAACGCCGGCGAAGGCCGCGTCAGCCGGGCCCTGGCGGCGCAAAAGGCAACGACGTTCACCGCCATCGCGAACAGCCTGCCGGCTGAAACGAGGATGTACGTGCCGAAAGTGTGCGCGTTGATTGCGATTCGTACGGGAGTAACGCCCGAGAATATTGGCCGGCGCGCGCGCTGAGCTTGATACTTGGAGGGCACGCCTCCGCGCGGGCCGGGAACGCCGGGTAGATCGTGGGGCGGCGGCAATAAAAGTTGTTCGCCAGCGGCGCGGGGGGCGTTTTCCTCGCCGCATGGGATTTTTCGACCGGTTCACCGCGAAAAAGCCGGCGCCACGTGCCGTCAGCGAGCCGACGCCGGCGCGGACCGAGCCGGCGAACGATGCTGCCGCGGCGCCGGCCGTGCCGGCCGCTGCTCCGGCGGTTGGCAGCGTAAAGTCGCGGCTCGCGGCGGCCAGCGAGCGACTTGACGCGGCGGACTTACCGGGCGCGGTTGCCATTTACGAAGAGGTTCTGGCCATGGCAGGTGATCGCGCCGACGTACTAGTGGCGATCTCGGGCGACCTGGGCTCACACGGGCACGTCGCACAAATCGTCGAGCTCGTCGCGCCACGCTACGATGCCGACCGGCATGGTCCGGCGACCGGGCTCAACCTGTTGCAGGCCTATCTCGCCATGCGCGAACCGGACGCGGCGCAACACGTGCTCGACATCCTCTTCGCGCTGAGGCGGCCGGAGCTGGAGGATCGGCTGCACGGATTCTCGAATGCGATTGCGGAAATGATCGCGACGCCGGACAAGGGCCCGGCCGTGCCGGTCCCGGGCGGCGGACCGGGCGAGCCGCCGAAGGTCGGTCTCATCACCGTCAGCAAACCGATTTGGTTCTACGGGCTCGAGCCGCTGGCCGCGCAGATTCTGCCGCCGAAGGAGTCGCGGCTGCGCCGGATCGCGTTCGCCCAGCTCGCGGTGCCGGGCCACACCGACAACGCCGATGCGAAAAAGCAGCCGGAGGACGAACTCGGCCGGCTGTCGCGCGCGATTCCGCTGTGGCTGGCCGAGACGTTTTATTTTTCGCCGATTTATTCCGCGGTTGCGGCCATCGGGGTGATGACGCCGCCGGAGGGCTCGAGCCATTTTGTGCCGTTTCTCACCGAGTGGACGACCGACAACCTGCGCCAGCTCGTGGAGACGTCGGCCGACGGACTGGACTACATTTTCACCGGCGCGCTGAAAGTGACGGCGGGCGATTACGAGTTGGTGCTGCGGGCGTGGGACGTGAAATCGTATCGCGAGCGGAAGGCGTTCACCGCGCGGTGGACGCCGGCCACCGCCGACGCCGCACTCGTGCAACTCCACGCGCAGGTCCGCGGCTACATGGAGTGGTCGCCCTCGAGCGCGGCGTTTGCGTACACGATTCCGGCGCAGCCGCGCGCGTGGCTCGAAACGCTGGGGGCATCGCTCGGGCTTTTTCTGGCCGAGAAATCGATTGCGCCGCGCGAACTGCTGCGACCCGTGGCAGACGATCTCGCGGCCGCCGCGAGGCTCGCGGCCACCGGCGAGGCCGCGTCGTTCGCGTTCCTGACCATGAGGGCTCGCGCGCAACGGCTGGGACTCGGCGATGCGCCACCAGACGCGACCCTGGCCCGCTCACCGCTGGTGAACCAGGCCGCCAAGCTGCCGTAACCGCATGCACCCGCCGACCTCCGACCTGCGCATCCGCGCGCAAAAGCCGCTGATCGCGCCGGCCGTCCTCGAGGACGAGCTGCCGCTGTCCGATGCGGGCGCCGAACTCGTGACGCGCACGCGCCGCGACGCCGCGACGATCCTGACCGGCGGCGATGCCCGCCTGCTGGTCGTGGTCGGCCCGTGCTCGATCCACGATCCCGCCGCGGCCTTCGAGTATGCCGAGCGGCTGCGGGACGCGGCGGCGCTCTACCGGGACGAACTGCTGCTGGTGATGCGCGTGTATTTCGAGAAACCGCGCACCGTCTTCGGCTGGAAGGGACTGATCAACGATCCGTTCCTCGACGACAGCTTCCAAATCAACGCCGGGCTGCGGATGGCGCGGAAGCTGATGGTGCAAATCGTGGCCGCCGGCGTGCCGGTCGCGACTGAGTTTCTGGATACAACGCTCGGCCAGTATTATGCCGACCTCGTGACCTGGGGCGCGATCGGGGCCCGCACGGTGGAGAGTCAGATCCACCGCGAGCTCGCATCGGGGCTGTCGATGCCCGTCGGGTTCAAGAATCGCCCCGATGGTGACGTGCAGGTCGCCGTCGACGCGATTCGCGCGGCGCGGCATCCGCACTGGTTTCCATCGCTGACGCGCGAAGGCGCGCCTGCGATCATGGGCACAGCCGGCAACGAACATGCGCACCTCGTGCTGCGCGGCGGGTCGCGCGGCACGAATTTTTCCGGCGAGAGCATTCGCACGGTTACGGATCTGCTGCGCAAGACGGCGCTGCCGCCCTACCTCATGGTGGACTTCAGCCATGGCAACAGCGGCAAGGACCCGACGCGGCAGCCGGTCGTGGCCGCCGATATCGCCGGACAAATCTCCGGCGGCGAACGTGCCATCGCCGCGGTCATGATTGAAAGCAACCTGCTCGGCGGCTCGCAGGAATACCGCGCGAAACCGCTCGTGTATGGCCGCAGCATCACCGACGCCTGCCTCGTCTGGGAACAGACGCTGCCCGTACTCGCGCTGCTCGCCGGCGCGATGCGCGCGCGGCGGAAAAAGTGATGATCGCCTGGGAGCGCGACCGCCCTCGGGCGCAATGATTAAAAGCGACCGGGGGCGGTCGCGCTCCCATTCAATCCAATCGTCCGCAAGCGGGCTCCTACATCCAGCCTTATTCCGCAGCGGTACGAGCGAAGACTCGTAGGGCGTCCGCTTGCGGACGCCGCATCCGAGATTCCGATTTGCACCACGGCGGCTGCCGTTCGACAGGCTCACGGTCCTCGACAAGCAGACGCACTGCAATAGAGGTCTCGGCGCGCCAGACGGCCGGACATCCCACGTTGTTGCGCCGCTGCGCCGCTCAGCCGGCCGCCACGGCGAGCTGCCCACAACCCGCGGCAATATCGATCCCGCGCCGCTGCCGGACCGTGCTCGGCAGCTTGAATTCGTCCGCGAGGATTTTCTGAAAATGTTTCGCCGCCTCGGTCCGCGTGGGCGCGCCATCGTATCCGGTCGTAGGATTCAGCGGGATCAGGTTCACCTGGGCGGGAAGCCCATGCAGCAGCCGGCCGACGGCGCGCGCATGGGCGGGCGTGTCATTCGTCCCCTCGATCAAAGTCCACTCGTAGAAGATCCTCCGGCCCGTGGCCTCGCTGTACGTCCGGCACGCCGCCATCAGCTCATCCAGCGGCCATTTTTTCGCGACGGGCACGAGCGCGGCCCGTTCCTCCTGGGTCGCCGCGTGAAGCGACACGGCGAGGTGCAGCGGTGGCTTCTCCCGCGCCAGCCGCAGGATCCCCGGCACGACTCCCACCGTGCTCAACGTGATCCGCTCGCCGGCGAGGGCGAGTCCGTTGGGGTCGCGGAGAATTTCGATCGCCCGCATCACGGCGTCGTAATTGTGCAGCGGTTCACCCATCCCCATCAGCACGACGTTCCGGAGCCGCTCGGCCACTCCTGCGCCACCATTCGCGGCGGCGGCGCGGCGTCCGCTCGTGCGCAGGACCCGCGCGATGTGCACCGCCTGGGCGACGATTTCTCCGGGCGTGAGATGCCGCGTGTAGCCCATCTGCCCGGTGGCGCAAAAGACGCAGCCCATCGCACAGCCGACCTGCGAGCTGATGCAGGCCGTGACCCGCCCGGTGAATCGCATCAGCACGGTTTCGATCCGTTCGCCATCGCGCAGCCCGAGCAGATATTTCCGCGTGAATCCATCCGCCGAATCGGTTTCGAGCGCGATCGGAAGCACGCCGAGTCGCGTGTGGGCCGCGAGTCGTGAGCGCACCTTTGCCGGCAGCTCTGTCATGGCCTCGAGCGAATCAACCATCTCGATATAGAGGTAATTCCAAAGCCGCGCCGCGTGCACCGGCGAAAAGCCCCAAGCCTCGAACCGCGCCCGCAATTCGTCGCGGGTGAGATCGTGAAGGTTCGTGGCGGTGGCGGTCATGCGAAGGGCCGCCACGCTACGCGCGACCGTTCGCACCGCAACCACCGGAATGCGTCCCACGCGCCCGCACATGGCGGGCCGTTCACGTTGCGGAGATTAAATATCAGCACACTCCACTCTGCGCCGACAACACAGCCTTTTCGTGGGTAACACCCGCCGGTGGAGCCCTTGAGCATTTCCCGGCTAGCGCGTCAGCGACGCGTTGAGATAATGGATCGTGCATGCTTGAGACGATTTCATCGTTCTCTTTCTCTTAATCGTTCTCTTTCTCTTTCTCTTTCTCCCGGTTGGCCGAACGCGATCGGCGAGAAAGATAAAGATGAAGAGGAAAGAGAAAGAACCGGTGACGCTCCTTTGGTTGCGGCCACCGTGCCGTGTGGTGAAATTTCCCGGCTAGGGCTTCGAGTCCGGCGCGAACAGCCGGCACGGCTCGGGCTCGTCGTCCGGCTTGCCTTCGTAAATGTGCACCGACCACGCGGAGTCGCTCCACAGCGGCAGGTTCTGCTGCCGCCACGCGCGCGTTTCCAAAATATCCCGCGCAACCTCGGGCTTCTGCGATTCGAGCATCAGCCGATTGAGTGCGGCATACGCCACGTCCCCGAGCGAGACTCCGCTGGACTTGGCGAAACGTTCCACCGCGTCGTACTCCGCCCCTTCGAGATGAATTTTTATCGTACTCATGCTGCGTCCTTGGTTGGCCGCAGTTTATTGTCCGCATCGACGAAACCAAGCGCCGCGGCGCGACGATTGGAATTCAGCGCGGCCGCTAATCGATTCCACAAGATGCGCGCAGCGAAAACGACGCGCGCGCGCGTCGCCGGACAAAACACGAAGAGTCGTGAGCAAAATCTGCGGCAAAATTGATGGAACCTCGCCCTCAGAAGAACGTGTAGTACTTCCCGTCCGCCAGGCGGCGGATCAACAGCGCCAGCTCGAGCGCGTGGTAATCCCCCCACATGCTGGCTTCGCCGCACGGAATCTTGCGCCCCGGTGGGATGTGATCCCAGCCATTCGGCCGGTGGTAGACGCTGTGCAGCAGCAGGCCCTGGTGTTTCGCGCTCGTCGAAAGATACGGCTCGTCGAACAACGTGTCCGCAATGGTCAGCCCAGCCTGGAAATATTTTTTCCCCGCCGCTTTCTCTCCTTGCGCCGACAAATAGGTGCCGAGCCGAATCAATCCCTGCGCGGTGATCGCCGCAGCCGAGCTGTCGACCGGCTCGTGGTCGTTGAACGGATCGGCGTTCCTCTTCGTGGTGTCGCCGAGCCGGTGGGCATTCACTGCCATGCTGTCCCAATACGGCACGCCATCCTTCGCCGAATAGCCGTCGATGTAGTAGTCGCTCGCGGCGCGCGCCGCCTCGACGAAAAGATCCGTGACGGCGCGGCGGCCGCCCGCGCCATCGAGGTCCGCGCCCTTCACCGTATCCAAAAACTCGAGCTGCTCCGCGTAGCCGCAGATGACCCAGGCCGCGCCGCGCGTCCACGTCGTGAACGGAGAGTATCCCTGCTGCGAACTCGGACACCGGAACTGCCCGTCGTTGCGGTTGAAGACGGATTCGTGCGCCACGCGTCCGCGCACGTCGTAGATGTCGCGGCCCACCCCGAAGAACAGGTTGAACCGCGCCGTCGTCGCCGCGTGCTCGATGGCCCGGTGCAGCAGGTTGATCGGTTTGTCGCCTTCGCCCATGAGCACATGTCCGAGCTGGTGCGCGACCACGAGCGAGCGGAGCGATCGAATCGTGTCGGAGAACAGCGACTGCGGACCGTTGAACGAGTAGATGTAGCCGCCGGGCACGACGCCCGTGCCCGCCGCCGTGCCGGTGACGGGCGACCATGGCTGCTTGCAGGCCGTCGTGGCGTAGCGGGCCGCCTGTACCGCGCCCGACGCTTTCAGCGCCATCTCGGTGTAATCGAGCTCGTGCTGGTGATGCGGGATTTTGCCCTCGAGGATCAGCCGCCGGAGATTGCCGTAGGTCGAAATGTTGTTGAACCCGTGATCGTGCACCCCGACGTGCGAAACGTGCGACGCCATGAACCTGACCGTCTTCTCGCGACCCAGTCGGAGCATGTCGGCGTCGCCCGTGCCGTCGAAGTGAAGGAACGCCATTCCAAACTGGAAGCCCTGCGTCCACTCCGTCCAGCCGCGCGAGGTGTAGCGGCCCTTCACCGTGAACACGGGTGTTCCCTTGGTTGGATCCCACACCGCGTCAACGGCGCGAATCTTCTGTCCCGCGAGCTCGAACACGCGGGCGGTTTTCTTTTGCAGCCGTTGTGGCGTCAGGGTGGCGTTGATCTTCATGGCAAGGGAGGACTAGGAAAAAAGACAAAGGGACTAAAAGACCAAGGGACTAAAGGCTAAAAACCGCATCGCCTTTGCGGCATTCCGTATCGTCTCCTTCGATCTCTTATCATATTCCGGTGCCGGTCCCTTAGTCCCTTAGTCCCTTAGTCCCTTCGTCCCTTTCATGTCCGAATTCGCCGAACACTTCCTGCAGGCCTTCATCCCGCTGTTCGTCGCGATCGATCCCATCGGGCTGGCGGCGATCTTTCTCGGGCTCGGCCAGGGCGTGGCGCGAGCCCAGCGGCAGCGGATTGCGCGGCAGGCCACCGTCACCGGCGGCGCTGTGGCGCTGCTGTTCCTGTTTCTCGGCACCACGATTTTCCGCGCGCTGGGCATCACCACCGGAGACTTCCAGGTTGCCGGCGGGTTGATCCTCTTCCTGCTGGCCGCGCGCGATCTCATCCAATCCGCAGCGGTTCCGGAAAAACTGCCGCACGATTTCGGGGTCGTGCCGCTCGGCATGCCGCTCATCGCCGGTCCGGCGCTCATCGCGACGCTGCTGCTGCTGGCCCAAACCGTTGGCGTCATCGTCGCGCTAACCGCGCTTGTCGCCAACCTGATCCTCGTCGTCCTCGCCTTCGCCTACAGCGAAAAGATCGGCCAGCGCATCGGCGGCACCGGCATGCGCGCGATCTCGAAAATCATCTCAATGCTGCTCGCCGCGATCGCCGTCAGCATGATCCGCCGCGGCCTGAATCTCTGAAGGCATAGGACGAATAAGACCCATACGACGGATAGGCCCGATGGGTCGGATGGGCGCACTGACATCTGACATCTGACCTCTGACCTCTGACATCTGACATCTGGCTTCTGTCTTCAGCCGGAAAAATTCGTCAGCAGCGAAGCATAGATTTTCGCGCTCGCGAGCAACTCCTTCACCTTCGCGCGCTCGTCGACGCCGTGATAATCCTCTCCGCCCGGTCCGTACCCGAGCGTCGGAATCTTCAGGTGGTGGGAGAAAAAGTGCATGTCGTTGAACCCGGTCGACACGTTGAAGGTCGTCTTCTGACGCCGCACGCGCGTGACACAATCCGCCATCGCGGCGAAGAACGGATGCGTCGGTTCCGCGAAGCAGGAAAAATTTTCCGAAATCTTCCGCACCGTGATCCGGCACTGCGGGATCTTCCGCGCCGCCGCGGCCAGAAACGCGCGCAACTCGCGTTCGGCCTCGGCGTGGTTTTCGACCGCGAGCACGCGCCGGTCGATGGTGAAGCTCGCGTGCGCCGGCACGGTGTTGATCTTGGCGCCCTCGCCGCAGTGAAACACGCCACCGAGGTTGACGCTCGGCCGCATCGTCTTGCCCTCGGGGGTGCGCCAGGTGCGCCGGCCGATGTCGCGCTTGTAATCATTGAAGGAGAGCACCAGCGCGGCCATTTTCTCCAGCGCGTTTATGCCCCGTTCCGGCAGTGAGCCGTGGGCGGCGCGGCCGTGGACGTCGACCTCGAGCCAGATCGTGCCGTTGTGGCCGCAGCACACCATGCTGCCTTCGCCGCCCTCCATGACGACGGCGTAGTCGGGTTCGATGGGCGCGTGCTTCACCAGCCAGCCGGCGCCGAGCACGGAGTCGGTCTCCTCATCGGCCGTGAACGACACTTCGACATTGAGTCGCGGCGGGGTTCGCGTCGCCCGCAATGCGCGCAACGCCATCAGCAGGCTCGCGATCGAGCCCTTCATGTCGGCCGTGCCACGACCAAAGATCCAGCCGCGCTGGATTTCGCCGCTGAAGGGGCTGCCGTGTTTCCAGCGGCCCGACACCGGCACGACGTCGTAGTGGGCGTTGAAATGAATCGTCTTTTTCGCTCCGGGCGCGGCGAGCCGGGCCAGGACATTGAAACGTGGATACGCCTGCTGCGATGCCGGGAGCGCGCGCTTCATCAGCGCGGCCGAAATCGGATAGCGGCGTGAGCGCAGCCCGACGGCTTCGAGCTCGTGGGTCAGCCACCGCGTCTGGGCGTCGTAGTTCTCACCCGGGGGATTCACCGTCGCAACGCCGACCAGCTGCTGGAGCCGGCTCAACAGTTCCCCGGGGTTCTGGTCGATGAATTCAGTGGGAGTCACGGCCCGGCAACGTGTCGCGACCGCGCCCGAAAGACACGGAAATTCTGGCGAGCAAAGGGACCAAAAGTCCCTTGGTTCTTATCAGCAGAGTCAATCGGTGCGTGCCTTTCGCCAATCGAGGCGAAGTGCATTGCTGGTCACAGGCGTAATGTCGACCCTGCCATGAAAAGCGCCGCATCCGTGCCGGAAGCGGAACAGTCGACCCGACCAGTCGAGCTTGCCCGCCATGACGAGGCGGCATTGCTCGAATTGCTCGAAACTCTCGTCCAGCGCCACGGCTACGTGCCGCGCGAATTCTCCGACGAGGTTTCCCGCCTGGTGGCGGTGAAGCTCGAACGACTGCGCCGGATCCAAGCCAAACTCGACTCCACCATTCGCCGCGACGTCCAGCAGCATGTTGCCCGCTGGCGCAACGAGGAGGGCAACCTGATCATGATCCTCCATGCGATCCAGAACCAGCATGGTTACGTGCCGCGCGAGGTCGCGATGGAACTGTCGCGCGAACTCGGCGTGAAGCTGGCGCGGATCTACGAGGTCATCACCTTCTATCACTACTTCAAGCTGCAGCCGCCCGGGGCGCACAACGTGACCGTCTGCAACGGCACGGCGTGCTACCTCAAGGGTTCGACCGACCTGCTGAATGCATTGCGCACCGAGCTGGGTGTCGCGGAGGGTCAGACAACCGCCGACCGTCAGATCCATCTGGATACGGTCCGTTGCATCGGCTGCTGCGGCATGGCGCCCGCCGTCGTGATCGACGGGAAGACGCTCGGTCACGTGAAGGTTGCCGACGTCAGCGGGCATCTGGTCGCGCTGAAGCAGAGCAATCAGGAGGCCCGGCCATGAACGCGCTGACGCCGGCCGACCTCGAGGCCATCGCCCGCACGCCGGTGGTCGATCCCCCCGAATGGGTGCGCGTGCAACTCGACACCGGCGGAATCGCCGCCGGCGCGGAACTGGTTTACGGGGCGCTCGCCGCCGCCCGCACCGAGCGCCAGCTCTCGTTCGCCCTGCTGCGCGCGGGCTCGGTCGGGTACTCGTTTGCGGATCCGGTGATCGAGGTACAGGACGCCGGGATGCCTCGCGTGCTGTACGGCCGGATGAACGCGGCGGTTGCCAGCCATCTGATTGACGAACACCTGCTCGCGCACCGGCTCCTCGACGATCACATCATCGCAACCCGCCAGCGCGGCACGAGCCTCGACACCGCCGTCACGCATGTTCTCGTCCGCGACACGAGCGGGGAAGGCAGCCGCACCGAATCTCTCCAGTCCGCCTTCAACGCGGAATTGAAGCGCCAGGACCTCGGGGACCGCGTGCAGGTTGTGCGCGCGCTGGACGTCGGGATTTACGAGCAGGGCGCCGTGGTGCAGCTGCTCCCCGGCGCGGTGACCTACGCCAACATACAGGAGGCGGATATCGCGCTCATCGTGCGCGAGTCGATCGCCGGCGGTCGCGTGCTGGAGAATCTGCGGTGGCAGACGCCGGACCGGCAAAAGCGGATCGTCCTGCGCCATTGCGGCGAGGTCGATCCCGACAGCCTGGACGATTACCTGCGACGGGCCGCGGGTTATCAGGCCCTGCGCCGCGCGCTCTTCGAATTCACCCCGGAGCAGGTCATTGCCGAAATGAAAACCGCGGCGCTCCGCGGCCGTGGTGGCGCGGGGTTTCCCACCGCGCTGAAATGGCAGCTGACGCGCGCGCAGCCAGCGCCGCAGCGTTACGTCATCTGCAACGGCGACGAGGGCGATCCGGGCGCCTTCATGGATCGCAGCGTCCTCGAGAGCGACCCGCACGTCGTGCTCGAGGGCATGCTGATCGCGGCGTACGCGATGGGCGCGAGCCGCGGATATTTTTATATCCGGGCCGAATACCCGAAGGCCGTCGAACGGATCGAACGCGCCATCGGTCAGGCGCGGGAGCGCGGGCTGCTCGGGGACAACATCCTTGGTCGCGGCTTTGCCTTCGACGCCAAGGTCCGTCTCGGTGCCGGCGCGTTCGTGTGCGGCGAGGAGACGGCTCTGATCGCCTCCATCGAGGGGCGGAGGGGGAGCCCGACCCCGCGGCCGCCCTATCCGTCCGTTCGCGGGCTGTGGGGCATGCCGACGGCAATCAACAACGTGGAGACGCTCGCATCCGTGCCACCGATACTGCGCCACGGCGGCGCGTGGTTCGCCGGCCACGGCACCCCCACGTCACGCGGCACGAAGGTCTTTGCCGTCACCGGCAAGGTGCGCAACGCCCAGCTGGTCGAGGTGCCGATGGGCACGACCTTGCGCCAAATCATCACCGACGTGTGCGGCGGCGTGGCCGACGGTCGGGAGCTCAAGGCCGTCCAGACCGGCGGCCCCTCCGGCGGCGTCATCCCCGTCCAGCATCTGGATACGCCGGTGAGCTACGAGACGCTGCAGGAGCTCGGCTCGATCATGGGCTCGGGCGGCATGCTGGTGATGGACAAGACCGATTCGATGGTCGACGTGGCCAAATTCTACCTGCGTTTCTGCGTCGACGAGTCGTGCGGCAAATGCGCCCCGTGTCGAATCGGTGGATACCAGCTGCTCCAGATCCTGGAACGCATCTCCCGCGGCCGCGGTTCCGCTTCCGACGTGGCGCAGATTCGCCGGATTTGCCTGGCGATGCAGCGCGCCTCGCTGTGCGGCTTGGGGCAGACGGCGCCGAACCCGGTGCTGTCGACGCTGCGCTACTTCAACGACGAGTATAAGGCCTTCATCGAAGGCGGCCCCGCCTACGTGCGCAAAATCAGCCGCACCGCCGCGCCGGCCGCCAAGTCAGCGGACGAAGCGCGCCGCGTGCCCGCCGCAGGCGAAACCGCGTCGGGCCTGCTGGCCGCCAAGTCCTGAACCACTGCCAACGCAACCCTACCGCGACATGACCAGAGCCCGAATCAACCAGCTCGAAGTCGAGGTGCCCGAAGGCACGAGCATCCTCGATGCCGCCCGCAAGGTGCAGGTGAACATTCCCACCTTGTGCAAACACAAGGATCTGCTGCCGACCGCCGCGTGCGGGCTCTGCATCGTGCGCAACCAGGGCAGCAACAAGCTCATTCGGGCGTGTTGCACACCGCTGGAAAACAACATGCAGATCACGACCCACGATCGTGAGATCGTGGAGGTGCGGCGCTCCACGCTGGAGCTGATTCTCTCCAACCACCCCCAGGCCTGCCTCACCTGCGGCCGCAACGGCGAATGCGAACTCCAGGCGCGCGCGGCGGACTTCAACATTCCGCTCGAGGCGATCAAGCGCTACGTGAAGGACGTGCCGGCGGATCGTTCCACCGGCTCGATCATCCTCGAGTTCCAGAAGTGCATCAAATGCGGCCGGTGCATCCAGGTTTGCCAGGAGGTGCAGAACGTCTGGGCGCTTTCCTTCCTCGATCGCGGGATCAACACCCGGATGGCGCCGGCCGGCGACATCACGCTCGCCGAATCGCCCTGCGTGAAATGCGGCCAGTGCTCCGCCCACTGCCCAACCGGTGCGATCGTCGAGAACGACGAAACGCCGCTCGTGTGGGAGGCGTTGCACGATCCGGAAAAGATCTGCGTCGTGCAAATCGCGCCGTCCGTCCGCGTCACGGTGGGCGAGGCGTTCGGGCTGCCGCCGGGCGCCAATCTGACGCGAAAGCTCTACGCGGCACTGCGACGGCTCGGGTTCCGCGCCGTGTTCGACACCAACTTTTCCGCCGACCTCACGATCGTCGAGGAGGCGAGCGAGTTCATCCAGCGCTTCGTCCACCGCCGCGGCGCGCTGCCGCTGATCACCTCGTGCTGCCCGTCGTGGACGGACTTCATGGAGAAGCGGCACTACGACTTCATCGACAACTTCTCCACCGCGAAGTCGCCGCAACAGATGCTGGGCGTGCTGGCCAAGACCTACTACGCGCAAAAGCTCGGGCTCGATCCCGCGAAGATGTTCGTGGTTTCGATCATGCCCTGCACGGCGAAGAAGTACGAGCTGTCGCGCACGGAGGAGATGTATGCCTCCAGTTTCAAGGACGTGGACGTGGCGCTGACCACGCGCGAGCTCGCGCGAATGCTGAAACAATCCGGCATCGATTTCCTGAACCTCGCCGACGGCAAGGCCGATTCGATGCTGGGCGACTACTCGGGCGCCGGCACCATTTTCGGCGTCACCGGCGGCGTGATGGAGGCCGCGTTGCGCACGGCCTGTTTCTACGCCACCGGCAAGAAGCTGGAGTCGCTCGAACTGGACTCCGTCCGCGGGCTCGAGGGCGTGAAGGAGGGCACCGTCATGGTCGATGGCACGGCTGTGCGCGTCGCCGTGGCGCATGGGCTCGCCAATGTCGAACAGGTGCTCGATCGCGTGCGGGCGGCGCGAAAGAACGGCCAGGAGCCGCCGTACCATTTTATCGAGGTCATGGCCTGCCCCGGCGGCTGCATCGGCGGCGGCGGCCAGCCTTACGGCGTGGACAATGAACGGCGGAAGCTTCGGATCGCCGGGCTGTATCAGGATGATCGTGACGCGACCGTCCGCTATTCCCATGAAAATCCAGAGGTGGTTCGTGTGTATGAGGATTTCCTGGGCAAGCCGCTCGGCCCGCGGGCGCACGAGCTGCTGCACACCCAGTACACCGCCCGGCCATTGTACAAACGGTAGGCCGGCCGGCGACCCTGCGCCGCGGGGTCTGGTTTGCTTCGATCCGGAAGCTCGGGTCGAAGCTCTGCGCCGCGGCCGGCATCTGCCGCGGCCCTCGATCCGGCGGCGACAGTCGGTGGGGAAAATCGCAGTCTTGTTCCCCGCGCTGCTCGGCGCACTCACGCACGCCGCGGGAATCGATGAGCCGACCGCCCTGCCGCCTTGGGTCGTGGCGGAATCGCGGCTTCCGCCCGATGCCGCGCCGGTACGGGCGAGCTCCGTGCTCACGAGCCAGGCGTGGTCCGGACGTTCGATTGGAACGCTCGCCGACGCCTTCCGGCAAATCCCCGGCGCGATCATGCAGGAGAGCTTTGGCGGCATCGAGCCGCCGCGACTCTCGATCCGCGGCTCCGGCGTCCAAAGCGCGCCGACAAGTCGCGGTCTCGCGCTGCTGCTCGACGAATTGCCGCTGGGGCTCGCCGATGGATCATTCAATACCACGTTGCTCGAGCCGATGCTCGGCGGAAGCGTCCAGGTGCAGCGCGGACTCGACGGCTGGCGGACGGCACCCGCGACCATGGGTGGCGCGCTGGACGTACGCACCGATGTAACGGGACGCGAACGGGAGGTCGTAAACCTCGAGGCCGGATCGTTTGGCGCGTTTCGTGCGCGCGCGAGTGCCGCCCGCGACCACGGCCGAACGGCGGCGGCCGCTGCGGTGGCGTTTTCACGGCAAGCGGGCTACCGCGCGCAAAGCGATCAGGCACGCACCGCAGCGCACATGTCGCTTCGCCGCGCGCTCCGCCCGGAAGTGACGGTGTCGGCGGGCGTTTATCACGCCCATGCGCGTTATGCCGTCCCGGGACCGCTGACACTCGTGGCCGCCTCGATCGCACCACGCAGTGTTTCGAGCGACGTGCAGCGAGACCAACCGCGACGCGTCGCCGAAATCACGCGGCTCACCGCAAGGGCGGAGCAGCGGTCCGCCACCCGCGAGTTGCTCGCGGCCGCGAGCGTCGCGCGAACAGCGGATGATTTTCTTCAGCTTCAGCCCAATGGCGTCAGCCGATCGCGGAGTGACGACGCGAGTCTTCATCTGGCCTTTGCCGAGCGCTTCGTGGCCATCGGCATTCCGCACCAACTGCGAGTGGCTGCAACCGCCACGCGAGGGTGGCGTGAACTTCAGCGGTTCACCAACGAGACTGGCCGGCTTGGGACGCAGTTCGCACGCGACGGGCTGTGCCCCACCACCGTCGCGGTGCAGATTGAAGAGGTGGCGGCGATCACCCGCACGGTCGTCGCGACGCTCGGCGTCGCGCGCGTATCGGCCCGCCGCGATGTCGTCGATCGGATCGCGCCGGGCCCGGCTCGCCGGCTTTCGTCGAGCGAGACGCTGCCGCAGGCGAGTCTCCGCTGGAGCGTGGCACGGGAGACGGCGCTATTTGCCACCGTGTCCGGTTCCGCCGAGCCGCCAACGTTCGACGATCTGATCGTGGTCACCAGCGTGCATCCTGTCCTTCAACGGCGGATGCAATCACTGGCTACGCAGCACGCGATCACCACGGAGATCGGCGCCCGCGGCCGCGCGGGAGACCTCTCGTGGGATTTCGCGGCCTATCGCGCCCGTTGGCAGAACGAGATTCTGCGGCTGAGCGACTCCGCCGGTGTGCCGCGCGGAGTCGTCAACGCGTCGCCGACCACGCACGCCGGCATCGAGTCGGCCGCCCGCTGGGTGATCGTCGAGCGCGGCATGCGCGTGTCGCTCGCCGCGACTGCGACGTGGACCAACATTCGGTTCGAAGCCGATGCGGTCCATGGGCGCGGCCGGCTGGCCGGCTTGCCACCACACGTGGGCGCCGCCGAGGTACTCATTGAGTCACCGCGCGGGGTGTTCGCCGCCGCGGGCGCCGATTGGACCGCGGGTCACACCCGCGTCGATCATGCGGGTCGGCTCGGTTACGGCGGACGAACGCTGGCACATGGGCGCGGCGGCTGGCGTTTCGCACGCGGCTTCGCCTGCTTTCTGGACGTGCGAAATGTGTTCGATCGCGCGAGCATCGCGAGCACCGCCGGCGTGCTCGACCTGGCGCGCAGCCCGGCAGCAACCAGTATCTTCCTCCCCGCGCCCGGCCGCAGTTTCACCTTCGGCATCGAATGGAAACGCTAATCCCAACCGCGTCCGCGCCCTGCGCCATTTTAACGTATTACGTTAAAACCTCCAGGTGCGCGGCGCGGCAACATGTCGCGTACCCAGTGCGGCGCAGCCGCAATCAAAGTGATCGTTTTCGCCGATTGATGCGCCGCGGAGAACGGAGAAGGGAGCAAGGAGCAGGGCCAAACCATCGGATGGCTGAACCAGCAGCGATTTGCAGGCAGGCCGACACCATTTCAAAGGATATGTGTATTCCACGTAACGCTGGGATGAAGGGTCGGTATCCGGCAAACGCAGCGAGGTGCGCGCCATGATCGCGCCGCTGGCGACGCTCGCCTTCTTTGCGGTTACGCCTGTGTTCGCAACGCGGGCGGCGCGGCTGCTCGGCAGCCTGCGGGCGAACTTCGGGCGGTTGTTGGTCGCACTGGTCGCACTTGGCGCGTGGGCCCACCTTTTCGGCCAAGGGCTGGAGGGCGCGGCGCTGCCGTGGTTCGTCGCCGGCGGCGTGATTGGCTTCGGTGTCGGCGGGATCGCGATGTTTCAATCGCTGCCGCGGATCGGGTCGACGCTCTCCACGTTGATCGTGCAATGCCTGTCGGCCGTCACCGCCGTGGTGGTGGAATGGATGTGGCTGGGCACGACGCTGACGCCGCTCCAACTCACGTGCGCCGCGACGACGCTGGCGGGCGTGGTGCTGGGGCTCGCACCGCGGAGCCTGGCGCGGCCGAACCCGGCCGAATGGCGCGCGGGCGTGGCGTGGGCGATCCTCTCGGCGCTTGGACAGGGAGTTGGCGCCGTGATCAGCCGGAAGGCGTTCCTCGTCACGGCGCTCGCGCGCGATCCAATCGATCCCGGAACGGCGACGTATCAACGCGTGCTCGGTGGCATTTTTATTGCCGGACTCGTGCTCGTGTTCTGTCGGAAAGATGCCACGCGAGCCGCACCACGCGATTTGTTTCGAAACGAAACGAAAACCGGTCTCCCGCCAGATATTGCGGGCGGGACGCCCGCGCTCCCAGGGGCGTGGACACGGGCGTGGTGGTGGGTCGCGGCCAACGCGGCGACCGGGCCAATCCTCGGCGTCACGTGTTACCAATGGGCGCTGCGCAGCACGCCGGCGGGAATCGTGCAACCCATCGTTGCCGCCGCACCGCTGCTGACGATCCCATTGGCGGCGTGGCTCGAGGGCACGCGGCCGCGCGGCACGTATTATATCGGCGCAGTGCTGGCGGTGGCGGGTGTGAGTGGACTCATGGTGTCACGATAGCAGCCCGCATCGGTCCGTCATTCAATCAACGGAGCAGCGGAATTGCCGCGCGTATTTTGTCTGCGCTCGCGGACAATACGTGCGCAGCAATGGCCCTTTACCCGACCGGACCGGTGCGCACGATCGCGCGAACAGCTCGCGATGAAATCCGGCCCTTCCCTCCGCGGCGCAGAACAGGCGGTGTCACTCGCCGCATCGGTGTCTCGTCGCGACTTTCTGCGCGGCCTCGGAACCACCGCGATCTCGACCGCGACGCTCGGCGCCGAAAGCGTGGCCGCGGAACTGCGGCAGGCGAACAGCGAAAAGCCGCAGGGCCCGGGCGGCGCCGCGATCACCCTGTCGATCAACGGCGAGCGGCGCGCGCTGATGCTCGAGCCGCGCGTCACCCTGCTCGAGGCGCTGCGTATCCACGCCGGCCTCACGGGTCCCAAGGAGGTGTGCGACCGCGCCACCTGCGGCGCATGCACGGTGCTGCTCGACGGCGTGCCGGTTTACGCCTGCATGATCCTCGCGATCGAGGCGCAGGGCCGCGAAATCACCACGATCGAGGGCATCTCGAAACGCGGGCTCACCCCGGTCCAGCAGGCGGTGGTCGAGCACGACGGGCTGCAATGCGGCTACTGCACCCCGGGGTTCGTCATGAGCCTGACCGCGTTGCTCAAACGCAACCCGCAGCCGACCGAGGCCGACGTGCGCAAAGCCTGCTCCGGCCACCTGTGCCGCTGCGGCTCGTACCCGCGGATATTCTCCGCGGCACTCGCGGCCAGCCGCGCGGCGGTCGCCGCGAAAATTTAATCCCATTCCGCCATGCCGTGGCCCAAAGAAACGCGTTACCTTGGCAAGTCGGCCCCGCGCGTTGACGCGCCGGCGAAGGTCACCGGCCGCGCGAAGTTCACCAGCGACATGGTCCCCGCCGGCCTGCTCTACGGCGCGATCCTCCGCTCGCGGTGGCCGGCGGCGCGAATCAAGTCAGTCGATTTGTCGAAGGCGAAATCAGCGCCCGGAATCAAGGCGGCGATTCTCGCGAAGGAAGGCGAGTTCGACATCAATTATTACGGCCAGGAAATCGCGGCCGTCGCGGGGGCGAGCCGGCAGGCGGTGCTCGACGCGCTGGCGCTCATCGTGGTGAACGCGACCCCGCGCCCCTTCGTGGTCAAGGAACTCGACGCGATCAAACCCGATGCGCCGTCGGTGAGCGCGGGCAAGCCGAACCTCGGGTTCGGGCAGGCGAAGAATTCCGGCGACGTCGATGCTGCCTTTGCCTCTGCCGCCGCGGTGATCGAGGGAAACTACAGCACGCCGATCGAATTCCACCACCCGCTCGAATCGCACGGTCACACCGTGGCGTGGGAGGGCGACGAGATGACGGCGTGGTCGTCCACCCAGGCGGTGTTCGGGTGCCGCACCGCGTTTTCCGGGGCGCTCGGCGTGCCGCAAAACAAGATTCGCGTGATTTGCGAACACATGGGCGGCGGGTTCGGCTCGAAATTCAATCCGGGAGCCGAGGGAATCCTCTGCGCTCGACTGGCCCAAGCCGCGGGTGCGCCCGTGAAACTGATGCTGACGCGGTTCGAGCAGGCGCTCGCGGTGGGCAACCGGCCATCCTCGTATCAGAAAATCAAGCTCGCGGCCGATGCCAGCGGCAAACTCACCGCCTTCCAGCTCGAATCGTTTGGCACCCCGGGCTTCAGCTCGGGCGTCAGCAACGCTGGTGGCAGCGGCGGCGCCAGTTTCCCCGCCCCTTATATCTACAAGCCCGAGGCAACGCGGATAAAGCAGGGCAGTGTCGCGGTGAATGCGGGCCAGTCGTGCGCGATGCGCGCGCCGGGACATCCCGTGGCTTCGGCCGGGATCGAGGCCGCGCTGGACGATCTGGCCGCCAAGCTCGGGATGGATCCGGTGGAAATCCGGCTGAAGAACGATCCGTCGGAAATCCGCCGGCGCGAATACGAGCTTGGCCGCGAGCGGTTCGACTGGAAACAGAAGTACCATAAACCCGGCGCCACGCCCGGCCCGATCAAGGTTGGGATCGGCTGCGCCGGTGCCGCGTGGATGAATGGCAACCGGCCCAGCCAGTGCGAACTTCAAGCGAACCCTGATGGCACGGTGGAGGTACGGATCGGCACCCAGGATCTCGGTACCGGATCGCGCACCGTCGTGCAGGTCGTCGCCGCCGAAATGCTCGGACTTGAGCTCAGCGCGATCGACGTGCAGGTCGGCGACACCAGTTTCCCGTTCTCCGGGCCGAGCGGCGGCAGCACGACCACGGTGTCGATCACGCCGGCGGTGTATGACGCGTGCGAGAACGTCCTCGCCGAGTTGAAGAAGGCCAGCGGCATCGACGATCCCCGGGGCGCGAAGTGGAAGGAGGCGTGCGGCAAATTGCGCAACATGCCGCTGCGCGTCATCGGCCGCTGGCGCGAGGGGCTTTCCACCGGCGGCGCATGCGGCGTCCAGTTCGCGGAGGTCGAGGTCGACACAGAGACCGGGTTCGTGAAGCTGCGGAAGATTCTCGTCGTGCAGGACTGCGGTCTCGTCGTGAACAAGCTGACGTGCGAGAGCCAGATCAATGGCGGCGTGATCATGGGGATCGGCTACGCGCTCTATGAATCACGCGTGATGGATCGCGCAAGTGGCGTGGTGCTGAACCCGAACTTCGAAACCTACAAGCTTCCCGGCGCGGCGGACATTCCGCCGATCGACATCCTGCTGCTCGACATGCCGGAGCGCGGTGTCATCGGCGTCGGCGAGCCGTGCACGATCCCGACCGCGTCCGCGATCGCCAACGCGGTGGCGAACGCGATCGGCGTCCGCGTCGGCAGCCTGCCGATCACGCCCGACAAGGTGCTCGCCGCGCTCGGCAAGGTGCCGCCCGCGGTGCGCGATGCCACGGCCACGCTGGAGCTCTCGAACGCGTTCGCCACCGTGGCCGCGCTGCCCGCGGTCGCGCGCAACACCACGCTCTCATGAACGCCTTCGCCTACGTTACGGCGCAAACGCCCGAATCCGCCGTGCAACTCGTACGGCAGGACGGCCGCTTCCTCGCGGGCGGCATGGATTTGCTCGGTGAGCTGAAGGAGTCGCTCGCCACCCCCAAAACCCTCGTGAACGTGAAGGCGTTGCCGGGCACCAACGACCTACGCACGACCGGCACCATGTGGACGATCGGCGCAAACGTCACGCTCGCGATGCTGGCCGCGAATTCGGAAGTACGACGGGCGCTCCCCGGCCTGGCGACGGCCGCGCTCGAGGTGGGTTCGCCGCAGATTCGCAACGTCGGCACGGTGGGCGGCAATCTCGCGCAGCATTCCCGCTGCTGGTATTACCGGCACCGCGACATCGAGTGCCGCAAGAAGGGTGGCACCGCGTGCTTCGCGCGCCAGGGCGAGAGCAAGTACCATTCGCTCTTTACCGGCAGCATGTGCATCAGCCCGTTGATGTCGAACCTCGCCATCGCGTTCGCCGCGCTCGATGCCCGCGTTGTCGTGCAGCGCGGTCGAAAACCCGAGACGCTGACGCTCGCGGATCTTTACGCGTCGGCGTGGAAGACACCGGCGGCGCACAATTCGCTCCGGCCCGACGATCTGATCCTGCGCGTCGAGGTCCCGATCGCGTCGGATCGCCGCAGCGCGTATTTGCAGGTGGCGGAGAAGAGCGATTTCGACTGGGCGATCGTCAGCTGCGCGGCGGCCGCGAAGGTGAACGGCTCCACGCTGCGCGCGACGCGACTCGTGCTCGGCGCGATCGCGCCGATTCCGTGGCAGGCAGACGCAGCCAATGCTTTTCTCGAGGGGAAAAACGTGACGACCGAGACGGCCGAACGCGCCGCCGACCTGTTGCTGCGCGATGCACGCCCATTTGGTGACAACGCCTACAAGCTTCCGATCGCGAAGGCACTGGTCCGCCGGACGCTGATGCAGTTGGTGGTGTAGCCCGCATTTTTATTAACGCGGCAAGGCGGCCGCACCCAAGTGCCGTCAACCTCGGAAATCTTGAAATCGGGCATCTGGCATCGGGCATCTGGCAATTTCAATCTGTCCGTTTTTCCCAATGACAGATTTCAGATGCCGGATGACCGATTGGCTGATGTCGCTTCGCTAGAGTCCTTCAATTGCCAGCCTGGTTGTGAACAGGTCAAGTTTTGAAATAGGACTTATCGCTCAACTGTCATTCTGAGGGCTGCCGAAGAATCCAAGGGCGTTTCCGGCTGCGCGCATGGTGCTGGATTCTTCGCCAAGCCTCAGAATGACAAAAAAAGGAGTAGGACAACGTCCTGCAGTCCGACGCGGCGAGGGCACCGCATCTCACTAAACGATCGTCTTGCGCCCCGTTGTTCCGCCGCAGCGGACCTTGGTAACGAGGCGCCCACCGCCACGCTTTTCGCTAATCCCGGATTGCCGATTCGCCACGTGGGTCGAGTGACCCGAGTCTGCGCCTCGTTACACGTAGTCCCGATACACCGGCTGGAACATGCAGCCGCGGATGTCCTCGACGATGTCACCGGGACGCGACCGGCGCGCGAGTCCGTTCTCATAGGCAACCTTCGCAACCGCGGTCGCAATCTGGAGCGAGACATCGCGAATTCGCGTGAGCGACGGGAAGATCCGGCCGACTGCGAGATCGGCAGGCTCGACCAGGCTCGCGAGCGTTTGCGCGGCGGCGAGGAACATCGAATCCGTGACTTCGCGCGATTCGCTCGCCAGCACGCCGAGCCCGACGCCGGGGAAAATGTAGATGTTGTTCCCCTGCCCCGGCACGCGTTGCTGGCCGTTGATCTGCACCGGCGGGAACGGGCTGCCGCTCGCGAAAATCGCGCGGTTCTCGGACCAAGCGTACGCCTGCTCGGCCGTGCACTCGGCCTTCGAGGTCGGATTCGACAGCGCAAAAATAACCGGCTGCCGGTTCAGCGCCGCCATCAGCCCGACGACTTCCCGCGTGAAGGTCGCGGGCGTCCCCGAAACGCCGATGAGCGCGGTCGGTCGGATTTGCTGCACCGCGTCGTGCAGCGTCGGAATGAACGCGTGGTCGTGCGCATAGGGCAGCTTGTGCTCGGCGAGTTCCGCCACGCGGCTTTTCACCACGAGACCCTTGGAGTCGACAAACCAGCATTGCCGGCGCGCATCCGCCTCCGCCATCCCCTGGGCACACGCGGCGGAAACAAACAGATCCGCGATGCCGGTTCCGGCCTCGCCCGCACCGAGGAAAAGCAATCGCTGTTCGCGCAGCGTTCCGCCGGTGAGGCGCAGCGCCGCGAGCAACCCGGCCAGCGCCACGGCGGCCGTACCCTGAATGTCGTCGTTGAAGCTCGGCAGCCGTTTGCGATAGCGGTTGAGCAGCCGGAACGCGTTCGTATTGCCAAAGTCCTCCCATTGCACGAGCGCCTGCGGAAAGACGTTTTCGACCGCGGTCACGAACTCCTCGATGAACGCGTCGAACACCGCGCCGCGCGCCCGGCGTTCACGCAGCCCGATGTACATCGGACCGTCGAGCAACGCCTTGTTATCGGTGCCCACGTCGAGCGTGATCGGCAGCGTGTAATAGGGATGCAGTCCGGCACACGCGGTATAGAGCGAGAGCTTGCCAATCGGGATGCCCATTCCGAGCGCGCCCAGATCGCCGAGCCCGAGAATCCGTTCGCCGTCGGTGACGACGATCAATCGCGCGCCTTCGTGCGGCCACTGGCGCAGGATTTCAGCAATCCGGCCGCGTTCCTTCAAGGTAATGAACATGCCGCGCGACCGACGGAAAATGGAACCGTACTCCAGGCACGCCTGCCCCACGGTCGGCGTGTAGATCAGCGGCACCATTTCGTCGACGTAGTCGAGGATCAGCCGGTAGAAGAGGACCTCGTTTCGATTCTGGAGGTTCGTGAGGTAGATATATTTTTCCAGCGGTTCCGGGATGCGGCGCACGGCGGCCACGCTGCGCTGGACCTGCTCCTCCATGGTGAAGACCCGCGGCGGCAGCAGACCGCGCAACCCGAGCGCGTCGCGCTCGCGGTCGGTGAAGGCCGTGCCTTTGTTCAGCAGCGGGTCGATGAGCAGTGAGGCACCGCGCTGCTGAAATGGAGCGCCCCAGGGTGATAGTGCTGGCGCCGTGCGAGGATACATCATGCGGCGAGTGTACTCCTCGGCCGCCGGGCCGCCTTCTCACATCTTGGCCTTTGCTACGCCGCGTTTGGCGACTCACCCAAAAAACTCGCCGCTCATGACGTTATCAATTTCCCGCACGAAAATGCCAAAAAATGCGCTGGAAATTGGGCGGACATTCCGGCCGCTGCACGTCTACTTGCCGCGTGCCTAAAACAGCCGCCGCCGCCACGCGTCGGCCGGCTTGAACCCCGTGCGACACCAGCGAAATCCCGACGCTAGCTCCGCCGCGCCCGATGTGCGCTTTCCGAACGTGCGCGGCCGTCAACCTTGGCGCGTAACCATTCGCCACATTGCCACTGCAATCGCGATCGCAGCCGCCAGCGGGCAGGCCGCCGAAACGACCGCGCCGGCATCGCCGTTGGCGATCGTCGCATCCCGCGATGGGGGAAAGTTGTTCGTTGCCTGCGCCACGCGCGGCGAAGTCGCCGTCCTCGATTCCGCCGGGAACCTCACGCAAACGCTCAAGGTGCCGGGCTCGCCCTCGGGTCTCGCGGTCTCACCAGACGGCACGCGGATGGCCATCACCTGCGCCGCGCCCCAAAGCACCGTGTGCATCGTCGACCTCGCGCGCCTGGAAATCGTGGCGCGACTGCCCGCCGGGCACAGCACGTTCGCGCCGGTGTTCAGCTCGGACGGGCGGACGCTCTACGCCTGCAACCGCTTCAATCACGAGGTGGCCGTTTTCGACCTGAATGCTCGAAAACAGGTCGCCCGGATCGCGGTGGAGCGGGAACCCATCGCCGCCGCGCTCACTCCTGACGGCCGGCTGCTCTTCGTCGCGAATCACCTCCACAACGGTCCTGCCAGCGCGGAACAGGTGGCGGCTGGCGTGAGCGTGATCGACACCGGCACGCGGCGCGTGGTGAAAACCATCCGGCTGCCGAACGGCAGCGGGCTGCTGCTTGGCGTCGCCATCACTCCGGACGGACGTCACGCCGCCATCACGCACAACCTTTCGCGTTTCAACCTGCCCACGACGCAGGTCGAGCGCGGATGGATGAACACCGCGGCGCTGACGCTGATCGACGTGGCGAAGCTTGGCGTGATCAACACCGTGCTCCTCGACAACGTCGAATCCGGCGCCGCCAATCCATGGGCGGCGGCGTTCACGGCCGACGCGAAGCGGCTGCTCATCACGCACGCGGGGACGCACGAGCTGAGTGTCATCGATTACCCCGCGCTCGTCGCGAAATTGAGCCAGCTGCCTGACGCACTCGCGGCGGGGCAGACGCCTGATTACACCCGCGTTTCAAATGTCCGCGCCGATGTACCCAACGACCTCGCGTTCCTGGTCGGGCTGCGGCAGCGAATCAAACTGAACGGCAATGGACCGCGGTCGCTGGCGATTAGCGGCGAAACCGCGTGGGTTCCGGGCTACTTTTCCGACTCGATCGACAAGGTGGATTTGTCGGCGCCGGGCTGCCGGCCGGAGTCGATTGCGGTCGGGCCGCGCGTGCCGATGTCGGCGATTCGCCGGGGCGAAATGGCGTTCAACGATGCGACCCTCTGCTTCCAGACCTGGCAGAGTTGCGCCACCTGCCATTCCTACGATGCACGCGTGGACGCCTTGAATTGGGATCTGCTGAACGACGGCATCGGCAGCCCGAAGAATGCGAAAAGCCTGCTCTGGTCGCACCGGACGCCGCCGGCGATGAGCACGGGCGTCCGGGACAGGGCCGAGACGGCGGTGCGCTCCGGCATCCGCTACATTTTGTTCGCCGTGCTGCCGCCGGAAATACCCTCCGCGCTCGACGCGTACCTGGGGTCGTTGATGCCGGCGCCCAGCCCGTATCTGGAAAAAGGCGCGCTGTCGAAATCGGCGCTGCGCGGGAAACAACTCTTCGAGGACACGGCGGTCGGCTGCGCGAAATGCCACCCGCCGGGACTCTTCACCGACCTCCAGTCCTACGACGTGGGGACGCGGCAGCGAGCCGACGGCGCGGGCACCAATTTCGACACACCGACGCTGGTGGAACTCTGGCGGTCCGGGCCGTTCCTGCACGACGGTTCGGCCGCGACGATCCGCGACGTATTCCGCCCGCACAACCGGCAGGACAAACACGGGGCGACGTCCCAACTCACCGAACAACAAATCGACGACCTCGCCACCTACGTGCTCTCGTTGTGAGCGGGTCGTCAGGAGGAAAAGCATGAAGCCACGATTCTGCAACGGTGCGGCCGCGCCGGGATGGGCGGCACTTCTCGCCCTGCTGCTGGCCACAACGGCGCAGGGTGCCGCGGTGGCCAAGCCGACGCTGCTCCAGCAATTCCGCGCGGGCCCGATGGCGGGAATCGACGACTACATCTTCGCCGCCCGGAGGTTGAATGACACCGATGGCCACTGGTACGCGAACATCGGATACTACGCGCACGATCCGAACCGCAAGGCATGGCGGGAAGGCAGCAAGCTCTATCGCTGGAACATGACGACGGGCCAGCTCCGGGTACTGCTCGACGATCCGCGAGGCGGAATTCGGGATCCGCAGGTCCACTACGACGGCCAGCGCATCCTGTTCAGCTACCGGCGCGGCGGCACCGAGCAGTACCATCTTTTCGAGATCAACGCCGACGGCAGCGGGCTGCGCCAGCTGACCGATGGTGACTACGACGATTTCGAACCGACCTACCTGCCCGACGGCGGGATCGCGTTCGTCTCCACCCGCTGCAAGCGGTGGGTCAATTGCTGGCTGACGCAGGTCGCCGTGTTGTACCGTTGCGATCAAAACGGCCGCAACCTCCGGCCGCTCTCGAGCAACAACGAGCAGGACAACACGCCGTGGCCGATGCTGGACGGCCGGCTGCTGTATACGCGTTGGGAGTACGTCGATCGCAGCCAGGTGGACTATCACCATCTCTGGGCCGCAAACCCGGATGGCACGGCCCAGATCAACTGGTATGGCAACCTGCATCCGAAAATCGTGATGATCGACGCGAAGCCGATCCCGGGCACCGACAAGATCGTCGCGAGCTTCTCGCCCGGACACGGCCAACGCGAACACGCGGGCCAGATCACCATCGTCGATCCGAGCGCCGGTCCGGATAACAAGGCGTTCGCCCGTCCGGTGAGCAAGGGCAACAAATTCCGCGACCCGTGGGCGTTTTCCGAGAACTGTTTCATGGTGGCGGCGGATGCGAGCGTCCTGGTGATGGACGCGACCGGCGCGCAACAGGAGATTTTCAAGCTGCCACCGGAGGACGTGGCTGCCGGCATGCATCTGCACGAGCCGCGGCCGCTCATGGCCCGCGCGCGGGAACGCGTGATTCCCGATCGGATCAAGCCAACGCAGGCCACCGGCCGGCTCGTGCTCGCCGATGTTTACGACGGCCGGAACATGGCGGGCGTTCGGCGCGGCGAGATCAAGAAACTGCTCGTGCTCGAATCACTGCCGATGCCGATTCACTACACCGGCGGCATGGACCCCATCAGCTACGGCGGGACGTTCACGCTCGAGCGAATCGTCGGCACGGTGCCGGTGGAGCCCGATGGCTCGGCGCACATCGAACTGCCCGCGCTGCGCAGCTTCATCCTCGTGGCCCTCGACGAAAACGATCTCGCGGTGAAACGGATGCAGAGCTTTCTCACCGTGCAGCCGGGCGAAACGACGAGCTGCCTGGGCTGCCACGAGCAGCGCACCAAGAGCCCGCCCCTCGCCAATACCCGGCTGCTCGCCACGCGTCGCGCTGCCAGCCCGGTCGAACGGATCGAAGGCGTGCCGGAAATCATGGACTTTCCGCGCGACATCCAGCCGATCCTCGATCGATTGTGCGTGGACTGCCACGGCTATGAAAAAACTCCCGCGGGCGGGCCGCGGGCCGGGCAGTTGCTGCTGACGGCGGATCGGGGGCCCATGTTCAGCCACAGTTACTACATGATGACGATCGCCCGTCTGTTCTCCGACGGGCGCAACCAGCCGAAGAGCAACTACGCGCCGCGAACGCTTGGCTCATCCGCCAGCCGGATCCTGAAGCTCGTCGACGGGTCGCATTACGGCGTCAAGGCGACTCCCGCCCAAACCCGGATCCTGCGGCTGTGGATCGAATCCGGCGCGGCGTATCCAGGAACCTATGCCGCGCTCGGCACCGGGATGATCGGCGGCTATGCCGAAAACAAACAGGTCGAGACGGATGTGGATTGGCCCACGACGAAGGCGGCGGGCGAAGTCATGACGCAGCGCTGTACGGGATGTCACGACAAGGCCCCGCGGCTGCTTCCGCGCAGCCTGTCCGACGAGCGCGGGCTTTCGTTCTGGCGGCCGGATCCCGACGATCCCCGGCTCAACACGAGCCGGCACATCGTGTTCAACCTGTCGCGCCCGGAGAAATCGCTCCTGCTGCTCGCGCCCCTCGCCGCCTCGGCGGGCGGCTGGGAGTTGTGCCGGGAGTCCAAAGCCGGCGCGCCCGTCCAGGTGTTCACCAGCACGGACGATCCGGATTACCGGACGCTCCACGCGTTTCTCGCCGCCGGAAAAGAACGACTGGAAAAAATCAAGCGTTTCGACATGCCGGGATTCCGCCCCCGGCCCGACTGGGTCCGGGAAATGAAACGTTATGGCATCCTGCCCGTGGATGCGGATCCCGCAGCACCGCTCGATCCGTACGCGGTCGAGCGAAGTTATTGGGAGTCACTTTGGTATCAGCCCATGCCCGAGGTCCTGGCGAAGAGCGGGCAAGAGTAGGTTTTCGCTGCTGCGAAAACCTGGGATACAAGGCGAGTGGCTGGAGTACGCTGCGGCTCGTCGGGCGGGATGCGGGATGCGGGATTCGAAATCCCGGTATCCGGTATCCGGTTTCCGGTTTCCGGCATCCGGTTTCCGAAATCCGCAATCCGCGATCCGCGATCCGAAATTGCTACCGCCGTCCCGCCACCCGGGTCGGCCCTGCGGGCTCGACCTCGGCCACGACGCGAAAGCCGACATTGTACACCCGCTGCCATTCCGGGTAATCGAGCCGCACGCCCGAGCCGGCGCGCCTTGGCCGGTCGTACCACGAGCCGCCACGCACCACCCTGCGGCTGGGCACCGTGACCTCGTTTCGTCCGTCGTTGTCGACGTAGGGATATTGGCGATACCCCGAACGCGTCCACTCCGCGGCATTGCCGTGCAGATCGTGCAGTCCCCAGGGATTCGGGAGGAAGCGTCCGACGGTGGTGGTCACCAGCGCCTGGTCGAACGAGCGGTTGTCACGCAACACCCAGTCCGGATGGTCGCGGTACAGCATGCCGGGACGGCGTCGCGCCATCTCCTCCAGACTGCGATCCGCCAGGTTGCCAAAACCGTTGAAGATGACGTTCTCGCCCCCATACCAAAGCGGCGTCGCGGCGCCGGCCCGGCACGCATGCTCCCACTGCGCCTCGGACGGCAGCGAAAATACCATCCCGGTCTGCTTTGAAAGCCAGGCGCAGAACGCCATCGCGTCGCGCCACGACACGCGCACGACCGGCTGATCGTCCGCATTTACCGGATACCCGCGGGACTCGACGGCGGTGCCGAGCTGGCTGATGTAGCCACTGTCGTGCCGCGGATCGAACAGCCGGTACTCGCGATTACGCACCTCGAATCGTCCCATCCAGAACGGACGGGGAATCGAAACGCGGTGCAACGGCCGCTCGTCGTTGGCGCCCTGGGCATTGCCCATGACAAATTCGCCCGCGGGCACGAGCACGAGCGTGAGGGCGACGCCCGCCGCCAGCTCGATGGTGCGTTCCGGCGGCAGGGCATGGAGCGCGGCCGCCGCAACCTGCCGCTCGCGCGCCTCGTGCGCGTCAAAGGGGAAGCCCGCGACCTTCACCGGCGGCACGGTCGTGCCCGCCGTCTTCACGCCGGCACCGACCTGCGCCGCCGGCCGGTTGTAGCCCGCCAGTTGCGGAATCGCTTCGTAGTCCTCCTCGATTCCGCCGTAGAGCTTGAGATATTCGAGCCGCCGCTCGCGGCCGCCGAACGGAATCGGGTACACTTCGTGCCAGGTTCCATGATACGGGACGTTGAGATCGATCCAGGTGATCAACCGATCCCACGCCTCCGGATCGAGCTGCACGTCGTGGTGCCCCTTGCGCAGCATCTGCACCAGTCCGCTCGTGTCGGCGTGAAACTCGCCCGGCGTGAGCAGCAACGCGTCGCTCTCGGTTCCGCCGCGCCGGACGTGCGGATGCAGTGCTTCGTAGGCCGGCGAAAACTTGATCCGCTGCTGATGCCGCTCGGACAGCGGGCTGGTTTCAACCCCCACGTCGTCGATCGTGACATTCGACGCGAGCTGGCCGTTGGTGATCACCTGGGGAATCGGCGCGATCGTGCCCTCGTATTTCGGGAAGAATTTTCGCGCGCGCAGATCAACCAGGGTGCGGCCGTCGCGCTGCGGCTTGCCGTCATGGCAACGCACGCAATGCACTTCGAGCACCGGCTGGACCTCGCGCTCAAAGCTGAAGCCACGCGGCGGCCCGAACCACGGTTCAATTTCGGCCGGCGGCCGGCTGAGCGCGAGCGTTCGCTGATTGGCGGAGGTTCGCGCATGGCCTTCGTGGCAGCCGGTGCACGACTTGACCTCGCCGCGCATGCCGGTGAACCAGCTCCGCATCAGCTGCACGGCCTTTCCCTCGGCATCGAGCGGCTGCACGCTGATCGGCGTGTTCGCCGGCACGCGGAAATACGCCGAGCCGTCCGGCTGCACCGGCACCGTGCCGAGGATGCGCTGCACGTCCCACGGTCCGTCGATTCCGATGTTCAACCAGCCCGCGTTGCCGAAGTACCCGTAGTGCGGCGAAATCACCCGCAGCCTGCTGATCGTCCCGCGTGGCACGTCCTTGAGCCCGGGGCCTTCGTAGACGTCCACCATGTAGACGAGCGCATCGTTGCGTTTCGGGTCGACGCGATCGGGGATCACCGGCGCAGGCGCCGTCTTTCGCCACGGCACGGGTTCGAGCAGCGCGTGCCCGGGGCTCTCGCAAAGCAGGAGCAGATTGTCGAACACGTCCGCAAGATAGATGCCCCACTCGGCGCGGCGGCCCGGCTTGCACGCGACGAGGAAATATTTTTCCGAGAGCGGCCAGGGGTGCATGAACTTCGGCCAGCTCTCGTTCACCAGCGTGTCCTTGATCACCGGCAGCACCGGCCGCCCGCGCCCCGGGATCCGCTGCACCACGCCGGCGGTTTCCTGGCGGCCCTTCGCGGCGTCGAACAGCACGAGCTCGCCCATCCGGCGATCGCCGTGATGACCGGACACGATGCCAATGAACTGGCTCGCGTGCCCGGGAATCGCCCGCGCCCCGTAGATGGCGTTCGGCCAGTATGAATTGCTGCCATACAGCTCCTCCTGGCCGGTCCCGTCGGGGTTCATCTGGAAAACAAGCCGCGTGAAAAAATGGGGCGTGCCGGCGTATTCCCAGCGCGTGAACATCACGCGGCCGTTGTTCATCACCGTCGGATACGAATTGTCGTCCTGATCGAAGGTGAGCTGGCGAACGGTACCTGTCTTCGGATCCATGAGGTAGATTCCGCCCACGCGACGCGTGCCATTGTAACACGGCACCGACTGGCCGTTCGCGGTCGAGCAGAAGAGGATGCTGCCATTCGGCAGATAGCACGGATCGAAATGATCGACGTCGTCATGCGCACTGCGGGTGACCTGGCGCAGCCCCATGCCGTCGCCGTTGAGTTCAAAGACCTGCCAGCGGTTCGCGCCCGGCATGGTGAAGAGCAGTTTGTCGGCCTCGAAGTTCAGCTCGACGTCGGCGAGGTATTTTCCGCCCGGCGGCTTGAACAGCGTCGTCAGCCTGCCCGTCGGGGCCACCGGGGAGAGGATGCTGATTTCACAGTCGTAGCCGTGCTGCGGGATGCTCGAGTAGCACGCGTCGTTGCGCGGCAGCCGCAGCTTCTCGGCGTCGTGTTTCACCAGCAGCAACCGATCGAACTTCAGCAGCGGGTTGCCGAGCAGCGCCTCCTCACGCAACGCGCGAAGCTCGGACGCGAGCGCGATGACCTGCCGCGCCAACGCCGGATCCGTGGCATCGAACGCCGTCATGAGCGGCCGCGCGCGGGCTTCAAGCGCATCGAGCCGGCGCGCGTGGACAGGGCCGTTGATGTATTCAGGCGGAAATGACGTGGAGAGATCCGCGACCGCCAGCCGCAGCGATTGAAAATTGAATCCGCGAAGAGTTCGGACGGCTTCATCCAGCGCCGAGCGCGGCTCCGTCGCGCTGGCCGCCCGCATGCCGGCCGGGCGGGCCGGCGACGCCGCCGGCACCGCGGTGGCGAATGCCAGCGCCATCCCGATGACCACCATGCGGCGCGCGAAAGCCTGGCCGGCGGCAGGCAGGAGATGCGACCGAGGCGCGGTCGAGGATCGGCGGGCGCGGAAAATGGGTGGCACGGTGCAGGCCACAGCTGGCAGCGCGAAGGAGGGGACGCGCCGAGTGGCCGTGACGCCAGTAGCCTACCCGCAGGCCTACGCCCCGCCTTCGCACATCTTGTCGTTTGATGCGCTCCGTTTGGCATCGATCACGCCCATACGGTCTTAACCGCGGTCGAACGCGGTTGGACGCGAATGATGACAAACCATCAACGAGAACGCGGACGAATGTCCGAGGGGTGAGCCGGAATCGCGGCCATGGTCCCAACGACGGCCGCCAGTTCTGTCCTGCGCCCGGAATGATGGCTCGATCTCGAAACTCGACTTCGATGGCGACGCGGGATTCGTTCTCCCCGAAGCCAATCGAGCTGTGCCCGCGGCCTGACGGGCTCTCACCCAAACCTACCCCCACGTCGCCCCACTGGAGCGGGCGGCGAAGCCACCATGAAACGAACCCAACCGTTTTTCCTGTACTGCGTCGGTCTCGTCCTGGTTGCATCCACTTCCATGATACTCGCGGCCGAGTCCACGGCCGCTGCCGCGACCAACGGCACCATCGCAGGCCGCGTGCGCAATGTCGCGACCGGCGCCTATCTCGAAGGCGCATCGGTGCTCCTCGAACCGGGACATCAAGCGACCCTCACCGCACGCGATGGCAACTTCGATTTTTCCCCGCTGCCGCCGGGCGAATACCGGGTTTCGATTTCGTACACCGGACTCGATCCGCAAACCGTGTCGTTGACCGTGGGTCCGGGTCAGTCCGTGACGCGTGAATTCGAACTCACCTCGCAGGTCTACGCCATGGAGGCGTTCACCGTCGCGGGCGAACGCGAGGGCAATGCCCTTGCGATCACGCAGCAGCGCAACGCGCCCAACGTCAAGAACGTCATCTCCGCCGATGCCTTCGGCAACATCGCCGACCAGAACCTGGGCAACCTGCTGATGCGGCTGCCGGGCGTCGCGGAGGAAATCCTCGAGGGCGAGGTCGCCTCGGTCGCGGTGCGCGGCATTTCGGCCGACATGAATGCGGTGACGGTCGACGGCACCCGCGGCGCCAGCGGCAACACCGGCGCCCTCAGCCGCGGTTTCGCCATCGACCGCATACCGGCTGACTTCGTCGAGCGGATCGAGGTGACGAAGGCGCTCACCCCGGACATGGACGGCGATTCCATTGGCGGCGCGGTCAATCTCCGGACGAAATCACCGCTCGATCGCAAGGGCCGGTTCATTTCCTACATGGGCGGCACGTCGTGGAACCTGGACCGCGACACCTTCGAGCCCATCGGCTCGTTCTTCTACTCGGACACGTTCGGGCCCGAGCAAAAGGTGGGGGCCCTTTTCACGTCGAGCTACAACAAGACGCACAAGCCGCGCGACTCGGTCTACCAGAACTGGCAGCAGACCGCGGTCACGGACGTGCCGGCGTATTTCTTCATGAGCAACCTCGGCGAGGACCGGCTCCAGCACGAGCGGATCGGGATCGGCGCGCGGGTGGATTACAAGCTCAGTTCGACCCATCGCGTGTTCCTGAACACGATGTATTCGGATTACAAAGACCGGCTCGATCGCCGGCACATCACGATGACGCCGACGGCCGCGCAGATCCGGCCGGGCTGGACATCAACGGTCACGGAGACGACGAACCATCCGATCAACTTCACGCAACTCCACCGCGCCCGTGGCGCGGACACGATCAACGTCGTGTTCGGCGGCGAGAAGCGACTGCCCCGCGCATTCCTCGATTACGGCACGAATTTTTCCACCTCCAGCGGCGATGAACAGCGAATCCTGCCGACCGTGCAGGTGGCGGGCGTCGGCTTCCGGTTTGACCGCGCCAATCCGCTCTACCCGAAGATGACGCAAATCAGCGGGCCGGACATCAACGATCGCACGGAACACCGGATCACGCAGGTGAATTTCCAGGACTATCACGACAAGGACGTCATCCGTGGTGCGCACGTGAATTGGAAGCAGCGGCTGCCCACCACTCTGACCGTGAGTCTCAAGACGGGACTGAGGTGGCGGGGCCAGCAGCGAGATCGCCTCCAGGAACGGCCCGCGTACGCGTACGTGGGTCCCGATGGCGTGAATGGGCGCAACCCGGCCACTGGAATCAACGACGACAACGTCGCGCAATTCGCCGACACGAATTATCGCTATGGCGCCGCGCGCGGACGTTACGTTCCCGTACCCGCGCTGGATCCCGGGTTGCTGGTCCAGCACCTGCGCACGCACCCGCAGGAATTCGTCGAGAACGTCGCGACCACCGCGCGCGATGCGCTCCAGTTCAACGGCCGGGTCACGGAGAATGTTTACGCCGCCTATTTGATGGGCGACGTGCGGCTGGGACGGCTCGACGTCACGACGGGTGTGCGCGTCGAGGAAACGCGGCTCACCGGCCGCGGCGTCCGCCAGGAAATCACGCCGGCCGAGCGAGCGCGCCGCGCGGCCTGGGTCGGGCCGGTCACTTCGGACGAACTCCGGCGGCGGACGATTGCGGAATGGAGCAACATCCGCGAGGACGACGGGCAGTATCGCAGCGTGCTTCCGAGCGTGCACTTGAAGTACAACATGTCGCCGAACCTGCTCGCGCGCGCGAGTTACTCCACCGGGATCGGCCGGCCGAATTTTTCCAACCTGCTTCGGACCACGACGGTCAATCACGACACCATGCGCGTGGTGGCAGCCAACCCCGATTTGCGGCCGCAGACCGCGGAAAATTTCGATCTGGCGCTCGAGTATTATTTCGAACCGTCGGGCTATTTTTCCGCCGGGGTGTTCCTGAAGGAGATCAAGGATTTCATCTATGGTGACACGGGTGCGGTCATTGACGCGGGGCCCGACAACGGGTTTGAGGGCGACTACGAGGGTTACAACCTGGTCCGTAACTTGAACGGCGGCTCCGGTCGCGTGCGTGGTTACGAGCTCGCGTACAACCAGCGGTTCACGCGACTACCGGGCCCGTGGAAGGGGTTGGGCGTGATGGCCAACTACACGAAGTTGACGAGTCGCGGCAACTACACCTCATCCGGCGGCGTGATGACGGGGGCGCAGCTGGCCGGGTTCATGCCCGAGACCTTCAACGCCGGGATTTCGTACACGCTGCGGGCCTGGGATCTCCAGCTGAAATACACGCACCGCTCCGAGAACCTGCGCGATTACAACGCGAACCCGCTGCTGCGGGTTTATTACTACTCGAAGAAGAACGTGGATTTTAACCTCAAGTACAAGTGGCACCCGCGGCTCACGGTGTTCGTGGATGTGATCAACATCTTCGACGATCCCATCGCCAACGCCTTCATCTACGTGAACAGCCGCACGCGGTATAACCAGGTGTTCACGCCGGCGATCAAGGCGGGGATCTCGGGGCGGTTCTAGCCGCGCGACTGTCGTCTCCGATACGAGGGCATCGCGGCCGCGCCCCGCGGGTGAGAACCCGACTCGTTCTCTTTCCTCTTTCTCGTTATCTTTCTCCCTGCATCGTATTCCGGCGGCCGAGTGTCATCCATTACATGACACTCCCGCTGCGCTTCCTCGGAGAAGCAGAATGCCAGTGTCATCTAATGGCTGACACTTCGGGCCCGGGAGAGAGAAAAAGAAAACGGGAGAGAGATCCGATTTGAGCTTGGACGCGCGCGGCCGGGGTCGTAACCAGATCAGTCCTCACGAACATTATGGCCATCAACCATCGATTCTCCTTTGGTCCCTGGAACATCAGCGAAGGCGCCGACCCGTTCGGTCCCGAGGTGCGCCGGGCTTTTGCCCACGACGAGAAATGGGCGCTCTACAAGAAACTCGGCTTCGATGGTGTGCAGTTTCACGACGATGACGTGGTGCCGAATCTCGGCGGCTTGTCGCCGGCGCAAATCGCGGCCAAGGCCGGCCAGATTTCGACGATGCTCCGGAACGAGGGGCTCGTTCCCGAATTTGTCGCGCCGCGGCTCTGGTTCGCCGAGCAGACGATCGATGGTGGCTACACGTCGAACCGCGAGAGCGACCGAAAGTACGCGTGGGAGCGCACGCAACGCTGCGTCGACATTGCGCGCGCCATCAACTGCAAGGCGATCGTCCTGTGGCTGGCGCGCGAAGGAACGTACATCCGCGAGGCCAAGAACGCGCGTGTCGCGTACGAGCGGCTGCTGGCATTGATCAACCAGACGCTCGACTACGATCGGGAGATCGAAATCTGGATCGAACCAAAACCGAACGAGCCGACCGATCTCGCTTATGTGCCCACCGCGGGACATGCCGTCGCCCTCGCCTACGCTTCGAAGGATCACCAGCGCGTCAAGACGGTCATCGAGAGCGCGCACGCGATTCTCGCGAACCTCGATCCAAGCGACGAAATGGCGTTCGCACTCGCGCACCAAAAACTGGGCAGCGTCCACCTCAACGATCAGAACGGGCTGAAGTATGATCAGGACAAGAATTTCGGCTCGGTGAACCTGCGCGCCGCCTTCAACCAGGTGCTGGTGCTGGAGGAAAATGGCTACGGCACGAAGGGCGAGTTCATCGGGCTGGACGTGAAGGCCATGCGCACGCAGGCGGGCTGCCCCGTGGTCGATCACCTGAAGGCGAGCCGCGCGATGTTTCTCCACCTGGTCGAAAAAGCGCGCACCTACGATCGCGCACTGGTTGAGAAATTCCGGGTGCAGCGTGATTACGAGGCGCTGGAGCTCTATACGCTCCGGCACTTGATGGGCGTGAAGGATTGACGCGCGCGGCTCGAGTGGCTGCGGCTTCCAGCCGCAGATCATTGGCTGGAAGCCGATGCCACTGTTTCTTTGCTGCGCTCGGGAGAGTTTCGATCGGCGTAGCAGCCGACGTGAGGAGGCTGGGCGATCGGACGATCACAACGTCCAGCCTCGTTACCTCGGCTGCTACGGACACGGAGTGTTCAACGACATGAGCCGCGGTCAGCTGTAATCCTCGCGGCGCGATCGGATCATGTCGCTTCGATCCAGTGCGGGCTAAAGCTCCGCCCTACGGCCGGGACTGCGACTCCACGATCCGTCCGCCACCGAAGCTGATTGCGGATTCACGGGTCCGCCGCGCACCCCAAAAACCGCGACGGTTCGGGCAAGAAGTGCGCAAGAAACGCCGTCGCGGATCAGGAAGCGATCGCCAAGCATCACGGCCCGAACCCCGCAGTCGCTTGCCCGTGTTTCCGTTCGTCGCGATGAAAACCCCCGGCCTGTTTCGCCTCTCCCGTTCCGCCGCAGCGGTCGCGCTGGTGCTCTGTCTGTCGAGTTCGACGCGGGCCGAATCTCCGCGCGCCGCGGCGCCGCGGATCGGATCGGTCACTGAGAGTCCGTTCTTCCCATTCTGCATCGACTGGCACGACGCGAAGAAACGCTCCTTCGCCGAACAGGCCACGATGCTAAGAGAGCTTGGCTATCCAGGTGTCGGGCACATCTGGCTCGACAAGGTCGAGGAGCGGCTCGCCACGCTCGACGCCGCGGGACTGCGGCTCTTTCAAATCACGATGACAGTCGATGTCGCGCCGGGGAAACCGCCCTACGATATACCACGATTCAAGGAAGTGCTCGCGCTCATCGCCGGCCGGCAGGTGCAATTCTGCCTGCTCTGCAAAGGCGCGAATCCCTCCGATGTCCCGGCCGACAGCCATGCGGTCGAAGTCCTGCGCACGATGTCCGATCTCGCCCGCGCGTCCGGCGCACAATTGCTGTTGTATCCGCACCAGAAGAACTGGATCGAGCGGATCGAGGATGCCGTTCGCGTCGCCGACAAGGTCGATCGCCCAAATGTCGGCGTGATGTTCAATCTCTGCCACTGGTTGCGGGTCGACACCGGTCGCGATTATGCGCGTCTGCTCCGGCAGGCCATGCCGCGGCTTTGGGCCGTGTCGATCAATGGCGCCGATGAACGCGACGAGCAGCCGGGCTGGAAACGCTACATCCAACCGCTGGACCAGGGGTCGTTCGATGTCGGCGCGCTGCTCCACGCGCTCGACGAACTCGGTTATCGCGGGCCCGTCGGCCTCCAATGCTTCGGCCTCGGTGGCGACACGCGCGAGCACCTCGTGCGTTCCATGGCCAAATGGCGTGAACTCGGACGAGTGCGCACGGCAACCAAGTAACATGAACTCCCCCGCTCGCGTCGTCGGTGCTCGGTCATCAGCCAACGGTGGACCAAGGTCGCTGAGTCGCCGGCAGTTTCTCTCCCGCGCGGCGAAGGCCGGCGCGATTCTCGGCGCCCCCCTGATCGTCCCCGCCTCCGTCCTGGGCCGCGGCGGCGCGGTCGCGCCGAGCGAACGAATCGTGATGGGTGGCATCGGCATTGGCGGCCGCGGTGGTTACGACCTCGGCATCCTGTTGCAGGAACCCGGCGTACAGTTTGTCGCCGTGTGCGACGTCCGGAAAACCCGCCGTGACGCCGTGAAGCGGCAGGTGGACGATGCGTATCATAACCGCGACTGCGCCACCTTCCGCGATCTGCGCGAACTGATCGCCACCCGGACCGATCTCGACGCGGTGCTGATTGCCACGGGCGATCGCTGGCACGCGCCCGCGGCGATCATGGCGATGCGGGCCGGCCTGGACGTGTTCTGCGAAAAACCGTCGACCATGTCGGTCACCCAGGGCCAGGAGCTCGTGGCGACGGCGCGGCGCTACGGCCGGATTTTCCAGACCGGCATGCAGCGGTTGAGCGAGGCGAATTTTGTCTTCGCCGACGAGCTCGCGCGCAGCGGCCGGCTCGGCAAGCTGCACACGGTCCACGCCCACCAGCTGAAGTTCCAGATGAAGACCGAGTGGCTGCCGCCGGAGCGGGAGCCGGAGCCGGCGGAGTGCGACTGGGACATGTGGCTCGGGCCCGCGCCACGCCGGCCCTACAACGCCGCCTATCTGCGCGGCTGCGGGGCGTGGCTGGATTATTACGATTTCGGCACTGGGATCGCCGCGTGGGGCAGCCACACGATTGGACAGTGCCAGTCAGCCGCCGGCGTGCCCGACACTTCGGCGATCGAATACGTGTATCCGGGCACCGATGACGCCAACGGACTTGTCTGCCGGTACGCCAATGGCGTGAAGATGGTCTGCAACGCGCAGGGCTGGCCGCAGCCGGGCGACAAGGGCATGTGGCGCGGCTCGTGCGGCGTGCGTTACGAGGGCTCCGAAGGCTGGGTCGCCGTGGCCGACGGCTACGCGCGACCGGATGTTTCTTCACCGTCGCTCCTGCAGGAGTTCGATCCGGTCATGCGCGAGTACGCGGCGCGAACGAATCGAGGCATGCATCACATTCGCGATTTCCTCGACGGCGTGCGCAGCCGGCGCCCCTGCGTCGCAAATGAAACCGTGATGCACCGTGCGATGAGCACGAATCACGTCGCGAACATTTGCATGCTGCTGAAGCGAAATGTCCGCTGGGATCCGGTGAAGGAGGAATTCCCCGGCGACCCGGAGGCGAACCGGATGCGCTCCCGCGCCATGCGCGAGCCGTGGCGGGGGTGAAGGTTTTCGCCAGGTTTTCGCTGCTGCGAAAACCTGGGGCGGAGGAAAATGCGCGTCGGGTCGGCGTCAGGCCCATCGCGCCGCCCGCGTCGATGGGCAGCGACGTGCGCGCGTTGCTCATCACCTGGCCGAACCGCACGTTCAGAGCTTGGGCAACCTGGCTCCAGCCTTGGCCCTGCGAGCGCAGCGTCAGGTTAACCAGGGGTTGCGACGATGAACTCGCAGCCGCCGGCGACACGAGTTCGCAACCTACAGCCGGGTTTCGTCACGACCGACGTGTGGATCTCCCGCTCCAACACGCAGACGAAGTTGATACGGTGATCCGTTCCGCCGGCGAATTCCGCATGAACAGGAAACCCATGATCAGCTGCGTCACACTTATCGCCCTGCTCTCGCTGCTGATCGGAATCGATTCGTGCGATTCACCGGATCAATCGCCGACGGACGAGAAACCGTCGGGGGGAGAATAATCCCGGGCGCGGTTCCAGGTACCGATGGCATCCCCCCGCGCAGTTCCGCGTCGTCCGCGCCGCGACGGCGAAGGGCCGCAATGGTTCGCTCCGCCCTGCAGGGACGTTCACAAGACAGCTCCAACCAATAGCACGAAACCGAGCCCAACGACTCCGATGATTGACTCGAGCACCGTCCAGGTGCGCAGCGTCTGGCCGACGGTGAGCCCGAGCGTATCCTTCACGATCCAGAATCCCCCGTCATTCAAGTGGGAGAGGAACAGCGAACCGAAGCCGAGCGAGAGCACGAGCAGCTCGCGGTTGATTCCGGGATTCAAGGCGAGCATCGGCGCGAGCAATCCCGCGGCCGTCGTGATCGCAACGGTGGCCGAGCCGGTCGCAACGCGGATGAACGCGGCGACCAGCCACGCGTAGATCAGTGGCGGCAGGTGCAGGTTTCCCGCGAGTTTGCCGAGCGCGTCCGCGACGCCGGCTTCGCGCAACACGCGCGCGAACCCTCCGCCCGCGGCGACGACGAGCAGCGTCATGCCGATCGCCGCGACACTTTGCTCGGTGAATCCGAGCAGTTGGGCGCGGGTGAAATGACAGGCGCGGCCAAAAACCCACAGCGCGGCGAACGTTGCCAGCGCCAGCGCAATCACGGGATGCCCGATGAATGCGAGCGCCACGCGCGCTCGGTGGCCGCTGGCAAACGCGAGCTCGCCGGCCGTCGCGAGCAGCATCAACGCGATCGGCATGATCATCACGAACGCGGTCGCGCCGACTCCCGGGCGCGGCCGCGCCGGTTGCGCGTTGCCGGCCCGCGGCGCATCGCCGCCGCCCGTGGAGGTTGCGGCCGGCGTGGCGACAATCACGCGCCGGGCGATCCACCGCGCAAACCACGGTCCGGCGATCCATGCGGTCGGAATTCCCGTGAGAAACGCGAGCGCGAGCACCTTGCCGTTGTTCGCCCCCAGCGCGTCGATCGCGACGACGGGCCCGGGATGAGGCGGCGTGAGCCCGTGCATCACCGAGAGAAACGCCACCAGCGGAAGCGCGAGCAACAGGAACGGCCGCTTGGTTTCGTGCGTCAGCGAGATCACCACCGGCAGCAGCAGAAACAGCCCGACCGTGAACCACGTCAGCATGCCGACGAGCAGCGCCAGCGCCACGACGCAGGCCATCGCGCGCGCCGGGCCGAAGATCCGGCTGAACCGTTCGGCCAGCACGTCCGCGCCGCCTGACTCCGCGAGCAACTTGCCGAGCATCGCGCCGAGTGCGATCACCGCCGCGATCCCGCCGAAGGTCGCGCCCACGCCATCCTGAAACGCCTTCAACGCCGCCAGCGGTGCCAGCCCCGAGCCGAGCCCGACGATCATCGACGCGATGAACAGGGCGATGAACGCGTTCAGCTTCCGCCAGGTGACGAGCGCAACCAGCACCGCGATCGCCGCGGCGGCAAGCAGCAGGAGCAGGGACGGTGAAGCGGCGATCGAGTCGTGGGGGAGCGACACTCGCGCCGACGATGACCGAACTCAGGGCGAAGAGAAGCCCGGACCACGCCCAGCGCGGTGCATCCGGATTTCTGATTGCGACTTGTTTTGGCGGACACCCCCTGGGGCCGATACGCGGCGGGGGGCCGTTCAGATGCACTGCTGCCCGACATCATGCGTGAGCCGCACCTTCAGCTGGCGCAATTTCCACCACCCGGGACGCGCCCGCCGCCGTTGCTCGGCGGCCACGGCAATCTCGCCGCAGCGCGGGAACAGTCGGTACACCGCGTCGCTTTCTGCCGAAGTGAATGGTGCCCCCGCAACGCTGACGCCAAGAATCTCGGCGATCCAGCCGGGGGCGATACCGGCCGCGTGCGCGCGTCGCGCGAACAGAAAGATGGCGTCACGGAGTTTCTTTTCATCACCGGCCGCACGCTTGAAGGCGGCCACGAGATCGGCCGTGAGGCGGGGGACGATCACGTCATGGTCGGTGGCAGGTGCCCCCGCCAGCGTCGGCGATTCAGGAAGCGTGATCATAAGGCATGCAGAATGAGCCCGCGATCCCGTATCCGACTGGTGGCGACGCAACCCGGGACAACGCCGGGTGCGCAGGGGAAAGGTAACCGTCCCGCCCGGCATCAAGCCGTCGGGGACTCTGCGGGGCGGTGAACGACATGCGAGCGAGAGATGCCCTCCCTTCAAGCGACCGCAGCTGACATTTCTGTCAGGACCCGTCGCTCACCGTCGCAAATCCAAAGCCGGCGGAATGGACGCCGCAATCCTCGCCACCGCCTTCGGGCAAGGCGGGAAAGAAGAAAAAAGGTTGAGGCCCGGCGGGGCATAGGCGTCCCGCCCATGTTGGATCGATCATCGTACGCTTAACCGGTCCCGCCATCACAGGCAGGATGCCCGTGCCACTTCGGAGGCATCCGCGCGCTTGCCACCAGCGCGAGTGCTTCACACCTTGGGTCACCCCTCACCCCATTGCCGCCGGCTTCCGCCGGTGAGCAACGTCGTAACGCCCGCGTCACCCCTCACCGCCGCATTGTACGAACCATTGTTCGCCCGTGGCTCCGTGCCCCCGAAACCAACTCTTCGTCCGAAACCCCTCGAAGACCATGAACACCAACAAACGTCTCGCCCTAATCGCCAGATGGATCGCTCTTGCGCTCGCCGCATTCCCCTTCGCGCGCGCCGCCGACACCATTCCTGCTGCTTCCGTTTCGCCGACCGGCGTCATCACCGGCTCGGTCAGCAACTCCGCTACGCGAAATCTGCTCGAGGGCGCCCGGGTCGAGGTGCCCGCGCTCGGGCTCAGCGCGCTCTCCGACAACACCGGCCGTTTCGTGCTGACCGGAGTGCCCGCGGGAGTTCATGACGTCGTCGTTTCCTATATTGGCCTCGACCCCACCCGTGCCCAGCTCGCGATCGCGGCCGGCCAGCGAACAGTGCGCGATTTCGAGCTCACCACGGGTATCTACAGGCTGGATGCGTTCAAGGTCACCGGAGAACGCGAAGGCGACGCGCTCGCGATCACCGCGCAGCGCAACGCCGACAACGTGAAGAACATCGTCGCCACGGATTCGTTCGGCAACCTGCCGAACATGAGCGCGGGCGAGGTGGTCATGCGACTGCCGGGCGTGGCCGGCAGCCCCTCGGAGGAGGGGCATTTCAGCGGGTTCAGCATCCGCGGCATGGACAAGTCGCTCAACACGATCACCGTCGACGGCGGACTGCTCGCGAGCATCGGCACGAACCGCTCCTTCGAGATGCAGAGCATCACCGGCACGATGTTCGAGCAGCTGGAGCTGATCAAGGGACACACGCCCGACAAGGGCGCCAATTCGCTGGGCGGCACGATCAACATGAAGACGCGCTCGCCGCTGAACATGCGCGAAAAGCGCCGGCTCACGTACAGCGCGACGGTGCGAATGGCACCGCCATTCTTCGAGCAGGTGCCGGTGCGGGAGGAACACCGCGCCCACCCATTGATCACGCTCGGTTACCAGGAGGTGTTCAGCGTCTTTGGCGGCGAACGCAATCTCGGCATCGCGGCCAATCTTTTCTACCACGAGAATTCCGTCGGGGCATACCGGATCACGCACCAGTATCAGAACACCCTGAACACGCCGGCGTTCGTCTGGAGCAGCGACGTGAAGGAGAATTACAACAACCGGAAGCAGCGCAGCCTGAACGTCAAAACAGACTACCGCTACTCGTTCAACAGCAAGTTTACACTCAACACGACGATCAACGACAACATCGAGCGATTCCGCCGCTCGTACAACACACGGGCGTATACCGGAAACCAGAACACGGTGCCGAATGCGACGACGTCGGGCGTGATTCCCGGCTTCACCGAAAAAGTCACGCAGGTGAGAGCGGTGCCCGCCTCGATGATCGACATCCTGACCAACGGGCCGAACAGCTACGTGGTCGAGACCTACCTGATCGATTTTGGCGCCGAGCACGAGTTCGGTCCGCTCCAGCTTGATTACAACGCCGGGTTCAGCCGCAACCACCAGGCGTCGGGCCACCACCGCGAAGGCGGCCAGCTCGCGCTCACCCACCGGCTCGCCAATGTTGGATGGATCTTCGACCGCACCAATTCAGACACCTACCCGCGGCTCATCCAGACCGCGGGTCCGGATTGGAGCGACCCGAACAATTACCGGCCGATCACGAATGGACTCGTGAAAACGAGCTCGGAACAGCCGCAGAACGTCACGCAGGTCCGGGGCAACGCGCGTTACACGCTGCCGATCGCGGTGCGGGCCCACCTCAAGGCAGGCTTTTCCTGGCGCGAGCAGTCGGTGAAGGCGCGGAACGCCTCCCGCCGCTGGAGCTATATTGGTACGAGCGCGCTGCCGGTGTTCGCCGCCTCCCCGGTTCCTTTCACCTTTGAAAAGGCCGGGATCAATCTACCGCGCTGGCAGGTTTCCGATTTCATGACCGGGGGTTCCGCGGGCAGGGAGCCGGTTGACGCGTCGTTGTGGCAGGAGGATCGCTTTTACCACGAAGAGAACAAATTCACCGGCAACCGCAACGCGACCGAGGAGGTGACCGCCGGCTATATCATGGCGCAGGGCAAGCTTGGTCGCGACGGTTTGCTCGGCCGGACCGGCTATCTCACTGGCGTGCGAACGGAGCGGACCGAAACGGAAGGCAGGGGATGGGTGCGCGCCCGATTTGCCAGCACGACGGCGCAACGCGTCGCTGACCCGGTCGGCTCAGCGCAGCGCGACTACGCCAATACGTTTCGCGAGACCAAGGGGGATTACACGAAATCGTTCCCCAGCGTTCATCTGACCCACGATTTCACGTCGAATCTCAAGGCTCGCGTCAGCTGGTCCACGAGCTTTGGCCGGCCAGCCATGTCGAATTTCCTGCCGAACGAGTCGGTGAGCGAGACGAACCAGACCGTTACGATTAACAATCCGAGCATTCAGCCGCAGACGGCGAGCAACTGGGACGCGACGCTCGATTATTATTTCGAGCCCGTGGGCGCGCTTTCGGTCGGCTGGTTCCACAAGACGATCAACGATTATATAGTAAGCGGCACCATCGCCGGCATCGTCGAAGGCGGGACGGACAACGGATACAATGGAGAATTCGAGGGGTTCACGCGGCTGATGAGCAGCAACGCCGGCACGGCCACGGTCCAGGGATGGGAGTTCAGTTACCAGCAGCAGTTCACCTTCCTCCCCGGGCTGTTCAAGGGCTTCAGCGGAAATGCGAACTACACGATGATCGATACCCATGGGGACTTCGGCGGCAGGGTCGCGCGAAAGACGGGAGAAGTGGCCGGGTTCATTCCGAAAGCCGCGAATGTCAGCCTCAGCTGGCGTTATCGCGGCTTCAGCACCCGGGTGCTTTATAATTTCGTGGGCGAGCACATCACGAGTTACTCGGCCGTCAACCCCGGACAGAATCTCTACCGCTTCGAGCGCGAGACCGTTCACCTCGGCCTGGCGTACCAGCTGCGACCCACGGTCAACCTCAACCTCGATATCGCGAACCTCTTCAACGAGCCGCAGCGCCTTTACTCCGGGACTCCCAATCGAGCGCAGGATGTCATGATCACCTTCGTCACCGTGACGGCTGGCATCAGCGGCCGATTCTAACCAAGCCGGAACAATTCAGTTCAACCACGAATAGACGCCAATTCACGCGAGTGGAGAGGGGTCCTTGGGGAGCATGGAAACAAGCAACCAAACGGTGCCCATCGTTTCACGTGGGCAATCCTCCCCCTCCTCCTCTGGAATTTGCGTTCATTCGCGTTCATTCGCGGTTGTTCATTGAATCGATACGGCTAAGCCGGCGAGGTCGCTCAATCGGTCCCGCCATCACGGGCAGGATGCCCGTGCCACGTTCGGAGCTTCGGCCGTGGCATGGGCGTCCCGCTTGGGTTGGAAGTGGCTGCGGCATCCCTTCGACAAGCTCAGGGCAGGCTCTGCCGCAGATCCGTTCGAATGCGCTTTGAGAACATCTGCGGCTGCCCCTCGGCAGGCTCGGGGCCCTGAGCCGATTCGACGAGCTCACGGCCATCGGCTGGTTCGACTGAAAGGCCTTGAGCTTGTCGAAAGGCTTGTCGAAAGGCTTGTCGAGAGGCTTGTCGAACGGGGAAGCCGCAGCCACTCCATCGGAGTATGCAGTCGAGGTGGAGCGGCTTGCCCCTCAAGCCGCTTTTTTCGATTGAACAGTTCAAGCGCGCTGAGGAGCAGCGCGCTCCACCTTTGGTGACGTTATTCCAATACGGAACGGCTTCCACTGCATTGTTACGGGTGAGTCGGCCCGTGCTCGCCGGCGATGTTTAGGATTGGTCTCACGCTCCCGCACGGATTGAATCCGGCCCACGCCAGCATCCAGCCATGGCGCATCCAGTCTTATCTCCGGCCAATTCTTATCGAATGCGCATCGCGTGCCGCGACCGCATGCCGTGCGCGCTCGCTGCGTCCTTGTCGCCGCCATGATCTTTCGAATTGTTCGCTCGCTGTCGCGAATCCGGAAACGCCGTCGCATCATCACGCCCCGGCTCACCAGAGGTCCAGCGCTGCTTGGCTGCCTGCTGAGCGCGACCTCCGCGCTGGCAGCGATCGCGAATACGGCAGGCGCCGCGAACACCAAGATGCGCATGAAGATCAGCGCCGACGCGGTCGAGTTTCTCACGTCCGACGGCGCGCTCGCCGGCCGCTACAACTACACCGACGCCTTCAAGCCCTACGTACATCCGCTGCAATCGCCGAAAGGCCACTCCGTATCGCTGGTCTCCCCGCATGATCACCAGCATCACAAGGGGCTCATGTATGCCCTGCGCATCCCGGAGCTCAATTTCTGGGAGGAGCGTTCGACGCTTCCCGGCGAGGCGGTCGGGCGCCAGCGGCACCTCGCGTTTTCCGAGCAGCGCGAATCCGGCGGCGAAGCCGGCTTCACCCAGACGCTGTCATGGGAGCCGGCTGGCGGCGGCGAGGCTGTATTCGAGGAAACACGACGCATCTCGTGCCGTCGGGACGGCGCTGCCTTTGTGTGGACATGGGACACGACACTCAAATCCCGCCGTGCCACGCGACTGGTCCAGAGCCAGTGGAGCCACAAGAAACCGGACGGCGGAAAAATCAATTATCACGGCCTGGGGCTCCGGCTGCGCCGCGAATTCGGCGGAGGAACGCGCAACAATGGCCTGCAGCTCGATGATGCACCCATTCGATGGAACAAGGGTTCCGCGCGCTTCGACTTCACCACCGCGATGGGCGCCACCCCCGCGCGGGCGACGTTCATCGGTTCCATCGATGGCATCTGGCCCACGCCCCAGGTCGCGGTCACACTCGCGCAAGGGCAGAGGAATGCGCTTTTCGTCATGGAGGAACCGTTCGCATTCTTCACCCTCGGCCCAAGCAATCTCGCCGAGCGGCCGCTCGCGGCCGGCGAAACCCTGCGCGAGCACTACACTGTCACCGTCGCCGATGTTGATCTGAAACCCAGGACCGCCCCATGAAAACTCCCTCGCGTGGGTCGACGACCCGTCGCCGTTTTCTCCAGCAATCCGCCACTGCGGCCGTCGCCGCCATGGCGTTTCCCCACCTCATCGCGTCGTCGGCACGCGGCGCGGCCGGTCAGGTCTCGCCCGGCAACAGAATCACCGTTGGCCTCATTGGCGCCGGCCCCCAGGGCGTCAGCGACATGAAGGGCTTTCTGGCCGATCCCGCCGCGCGGGTCGTGGCGGTATGCGACGTGAAAGACGATCGACTTGCCCTCGCCCAAAACGCCGTCAACGAGCACTACCAGAACCAGGACTGCGCCAAGTATCACGATTTCCGCGAGTTGATCGCGCGGAAGGACATCGATGCCGTGATCATCGCTACGCCCGATCACTGGCATGTGGTGGCTGCGCTCGCGGCGGTGCGCACGGGCAAGGATGTCTACGTCGAGAAACCGCTCGGGCTGAGCATCGCGGAGACTCAGGCATTGCGGGCGGAATTGAGAAAGCGCCAGCGCGTTTTCCAGTTTGGCACCCAGCAGCGCTCGAGCGCGAACTTCCGCCGCGCGTGCGAGCTCGTCCGCAACGGCCGGATCGGCCGCCTCAAGCACATCAACGTCTGGTGCATAGGCAGCGTTCCCGGCGGTTCCACCGCACCGGCGCCCGTGCCGCCCGGTCTCGATTACGATTTCTGGCTCGGCCCGGCGCCCGCCAAGCCGTACCGCGAACGCCTCTGCGACGCCGCGGGCGACAGGAAAACCTGGTGGTTCAACTCCGACTACGCGCTCGGCTTCATCGCCGGCTGGGGCGTGCATCCGATCGACATCGCCTATTGGGGCTGTCCCGAGCTCATGGCGGGTCCGCTCGAGGTCCAGGGCACCGGCACGATTCCGACGGAAGGTGCGTGCGACACCGCGACCGAATGGGACATCAACTTCAAGAGCAGCGCCGGTGTGACGCTCAATTTCCGCGGCCTGCCCATCGCGAATAACAACAACGCGGCGATCGGTCAGCATCATCCCCGGCAAGACAAATACGGCCGCACGCGCGATCACGGGACGGTGTTCGAGGGCACCGACGGCTGGGTGCTGGTCGATCGCAGTCACATCGCGGCGCATCCGGAGTCATTGTTGAAGGAGAACCCGGACGATTATCGGGTGAAGCTGCCGCGCAGCGCCTATCACGCGCAGAACTTCCTCGAAAGCATCCGCAGCCGGAAGGCCGCCATCGCGAATATCGACGAGGCGTTTCAATCCGATGCACTGTGCCACCTCAGTCATCTCGCGCTCAAGACCGGCCGGAAGCTGACGTGGGATCCACGCGCCGAACGCTTCGTGCGCGATCCCGCCGCCGACCGGCTGCTCGCCTGCCGCGCCATGCGGAAGCCCTGGACGCTGTAGTCCAAGCCGTGTTTTCAAACTTCGTTGCAGAAACTCGGTGTAGCGGAACGCGTGAGCGTTTCGTCGGCTTGGCGAAAGCCTCACGGCTTCCGCTACACCGGCCTCCAGGTTTGAAGACACGCCCTAAGAACTTCCCGTGGAGTGTCGCCGCCGATTATCGCGCCGCCCGCGGCAGCCAATGAAAACTCCAGCGGCGAGGCCTTCCCTGGGAGCGCGGGCGTCTCGCCCGCATTGTATAATTGCGGGCGGGACCCTCCGTCGCGAGGCTATGGCGGGCGGGACGCCCGCGCTCCCAGGGAAAGCGTCGAATGCATTTCTTAGCTTAGAATAACTCCATGAACCAGTCTCGCGCCGAATCCCTCCTCCGGTTTGTTCTTCGCGCCATCGGCGGTGTGTCGCTGCTGGCGTTGGTCGCCGTCGTGATGCCGTATTCGTGGATGGATGCCACGCATCGCTGGCTCGGGCTGGGGAAGCTGCCCTCGGAGCCGATCGTCGGATATCTCGCGCGGTCGCTCTCGGCTTTCTACGCGCTGTTAGGCGGACTCTTCTGGATGCTCTCCTTTGATCTCCCGCGCCACCGCCCTACGGTGTGTTTTCTCGGCGTCGCGACGATCGGGTTCGGCGCGATTCTCACCGGCATCGATTGGGCCGAGGGACTCCCCCGCTATTGGAAGGTGTGGGAAGGACCGTGGGTGATGTTCATGGGCGCCGCCATCGCGTGGCTGGCGTTTCGAATCAAGCCGCGCGGAAACGAAGCTGGTGGACCGTCCGCGGATCGATCCTAGCCTCTCCCGGTCGGCCAACCACGGATCTCACGGATCGCGCCGATCAGGGTTCGCTCCGATCCATGTGATCCGTGGTCAGATTCACGGTTCGATTCGCGCCACACTTTTTCCGCGCCAACCGCGCCCTCCCCTGTATGCTTCGCCAACCGCTTCTCCCCATGAAATTCCGCCGTGCGCTCTTCTGGTTCTCGTTCGCACTCGCCAGCCTCTCCCTTGGCGCCGCACCGACAACGGCGCCCGCTCGCGTTCTTATCATTGTTGGGCCGAGCAATCATCCGCCCGGATCGCACGAAGTTGCGGCCAGCGGCCGGCTGCTGAAGCACTGCGTGGAGCACATGGACAACCTGCCCGGGGTTCAGGTGGATCTGGTCAACGAATGGCCGGTCGACAGATCCCGGCGCGACCGCGCTGCCACCGTCATCCTCCTCGGCGACACGTTTCCGGCGATGCGGCTGCCCAACGCGCAGCGCAACCTCGCCGACCTCGCGGAGATGATGGCCCGCGGCTGCGGCATCGTGTGCGTACATTATTCGACCGGGCTGCGCGCGGAAGATGTCGCCGGGGACGGCGAGCATCCGCTCCTCCACTGGACCGGCGGCTACTTTGCCACCCGCTGCAAACACCACCAGTCGGTCGCGAAGATTTTTCCCTCGGTGACGATTTCGCCCGCCGCGGCCAACCATCCGGTTTCACGCGGCTGGCGCGAGTTCACCGTCAGCGAGGAGCCTTACTATAACAATTATTTCGGCCGCGACGGCAACCGGCTCGCGCCCGGCGTAACCGCGCTCGCGACCTCGATGCTGCCGCCCGAATCGCCGAAGCGTGAAATCGTGGCGTGGTCGATCGAGCGCCCCGATGGCGGCCGCGGTTTCGGCATCGTCATGCCGCATTTCTATCGCAACTGGAAAAACGAGGACCTGCGGCGGTTCATCCTCAATGGCGTCGCGTGGACCGCGAAGCTCGAGGTGCCGGCCACCGGCGTGCGAACGACGCTGCCGGATCTCGCCACGTTCGCGCCCGAGTCGATCGAGCCGAAGCCGCGCGAGACAAAGGCGAAGGCGAGCGCGGCGCAGCCGAAGCGGAAGTGAGCGGCTGCGCCGCCGGGGAGAAGGGAGAAAGGAGCAGGGAGCAGGAACAAACCGGCGAATTGCCGCTCAGGATCGCGAGCTGGCCGAAGCGGAGCCGCCGAATCGCACCCGCTAACCCGGACATTTCACAGGCTGAATGAAAAGAACTTTTTTGGTCACAGAGCGCACAGAGCTCCGACACAGTGTTCACAGAGGAAAACCCTTCAATCCAATTTGGTATGCCTGCCCATTCGCATCAGGCGCGTCCAAACACCTTGTGGCCTCCTGCTGTCTCTGTGTCCGAGCTCTGTGTCCTCTGTGACCCAGGCCTTGGTTCGTCTGGCTATGAAATAACCAGGCTAACTGCCGTCTGCCCTCTGTCGTCAGTCGTCTGAGTTCTGTCCGCGCTCGCCGAAACCCGCCCGGCGTGACAGCGTCACCGTTGTCTCAATGATGAAAACCTCCGCGTCCGCCAAAATCCCCCTCACGCGTCGAGCCTTCCTGCGTGCGAGCACCAGCGCCGCCGCCGCGTTCACCATCCTGCCGGGCCGGATGCGCGGCGGAGTCCGGCAGCTATCGGCGAACGACAAGCTCAACATCGCCGGCATCGGCATCGGCGCGCAGGGCTCGGCGAACATTGCGACGCTCGCCTCGGAAAACATCGTCGCGCTCTGCGACGTCGACCACGGCTACACCGCCCGCACGATCGCAAAATATCCCGACGCAAAATTGTACGTCGATTATCGCAAGATGCTGGAGAAGCAAAAGGACATCGACGCCGTCGTGGTCGCCACTCCCGATCACACCCACGCGGTGATCACGCTCGCCGCGATGCAGGCGGGCAAACACGTGTATTGCCAGAAGCCGCTGTGCCATGACGTGCACGAGGCGCGCACCCTCACGCAGGCGGCGCGCGAATCGAAGGTCTGCACCCAGATGGGCATCCAGGGCCACAGCGGCGAGGGGCTGCGGTTGATCACCGAATGGATCGCCGACGGCGCCATCGGCGAGGTGCGCGAGGTCGACGCGTATTGCAGCCTGACGTATTACCCGTGGGGCCACGCCAGCTGGAGTTCGAAATGGGGTCGCCGTCCGGCGGATACACCGCCGCTGCCGGACAAGTTGAACTGGGACTTGTGGCTCGGACCGGCGCCGGAACGGGCCTATCATCCGGCGTATCACCCGCGCGTCTGGCGCTGCTGGTGGGATTTTGGCAACGGCATGATGGGCGATCGCGGCGCCCACACGCTCGATTCCGCCGTCACGGCGCTGAAGCTTGGCCCGCCGACGAGCATCGAAGCAACGTCCTCGGATCTGAATCCCGACACGCATCCGATTTCATCGGTCATCACGTTTCGGTTTCCGGCGCGCGGCAACCTGCCGCCGGTGAAGCTGACGTGGTATGAGGGCACGCGCGCTCCGCGGCCGGTCGAGCTCGAGGACGGCCGGCGGATGCCGGAGCAGGGCGGAATTATTTTCAAGGGCAGCAAGGGCTGCCTCATGGCCGGCGTATATGGCGAGGGGGCGCGGTTGATTCCCGAGTCGAAGATGCAGGGCTACAACCGTCCGGAAAAATCGATGCCGCGCGTCGTCGGCACGCACGAAAAGGAGTGGGTCGATGCGGCCAAGGCCGGTCGCAAGGCAAACGCGGGTTTCGAATATTCCGGTCCGCTCACCGAAATCTGCCTGCTGGGCAACGTGGCCAAGCGCGTCGATGCGCGGATCGAGTGGGACGCCGCGAATCTCGCGATCACCAACCTGCCCGAGGCGAATCAATATATCCGACCCGAATATCGGAATGGCTGGACGATCTGAGTCGCGGCCGCCGCGACGTGGCGGCGGTTTCGCATTTCGGGTTTCGCATCTTGCCCCGTCTGCCGTCTGGCTTCTGCATTTCGGACTCGGTTGTCTCGCGTTCTCGCGTTCTTCGATGTCTCCCCCATCTTCGTCGTCTTGGCCCCTCTGACCTCTGACGTCTGACCTCTGACGTCTGACCTCTGACGTCTGGCCTCTGGCTTCTGCTTCCGTCCCCCGTCCCCTGCTCACGTCCCGCCGCCGAGCAGCCGCGCGGGGAGGAACAGCAGCGCTTTCACGAAAGCGAGCAGCGCGCTTAACACGACCCCGACGATCCGAAACGGAATCGAGAGCAGCCAGAGCAGCGGCCACAGGACGAGGATGAGCAACGCGAGCGGCCAGCAGAGCACGAGCAGGATCGACCAGAGCAGCAGCGTCACGACGAACTTCATGTTCAGAGAACACCGCATCGCGTGGAAAGTTACGCTCAAAATTGCTGCCGGCTGACATGCCAACGGTGCGCCGACCGTACCCCGTAGCAGCCGAGGTGACGAGGCTGGTTTTTCGCTCTGAATCGCACTCGTAGCGGCGAGCGCCAGCGAGCCGACAACGACCACCTTCCCCTTTGTCATGCTGAGCGTAGCGAAGCATCCAGTAATGCGACCGGTTGTGGGCATAGGGCTGGATTCTTCGCTACGCTCAGAATGACACGCAGGGGTGGTGTTGATGAGTTTTCAAACGGTCTGTCACGCCCGTAGCTACACCACGCAAGCCGCCTGGCCGATCCGTAGCTGGGCTACGCACTGGGCCACTGAAAGTCGGTTCGCTCCACGCTCGCCGCTACGGTCCAGTCCACTCGCTCACGTTCGTAGTTACGGCCACGGCTGGCGCTCGTCGATAGCGGACAGACGAGCGCTGTTTTGGTTGGAACGCGGAGCATGGGCCGGTTATCACATCGGCATCGCCCTGCTCGTTCCCCGGAGTCGAATCATCCGATCAACCTCATCCGCCGCCACCGGCATTGGTTGTCCCCCATCTATGAGCGCCAACAAAGTTACGTTCGTCGCGCTTGCGCTGCTCGCGGTGATCGCCGCCGCCCTGTATGATCGCAACCGCACCCGCGAAATCCAGACCACCCTCGATTTGCTCAACAAGGATCGCGAATCGCTCAACCGGCAGGTGAAGAACCTCGCGCGACTCGTATCGGAGGCGCAGGCGCGCGAATCAACGCGTACTTCCACCGCCAATACGACCCGCGAGTCCGCGGCCGCGGCCGCAGCCGCAGCGGCGGCCATGCCCGCGCCGGTCGAGGAGCCGCTTCCAACCGGCGTCACGGCGACGGCCCCGGCCGGCTGGAACAAGAACGGCAGCAAGACCGACGCGTATGTCGTCGGGGTCGACCGGCTCAATTCGTTTGGCGGCATGCCCAGCGCCTATGTGAAATCGAAAGCCGCGACCGTCGACGGATTCGGCGGAATGATGCAGACGATTTCCTCCGAGGACTTCACCGGCAAACGCGTGCGGCTCAGCGGCTGGGTCAAGACCGAGGACGCCAACCAGGGCGGCGGTCATCTCTGGCTTCGCGTCGACGGCCAGCAACAGGGAGTCTCGCTGCAATTCGACAACATGGACAATCGCCCCGTGAAAGGGACGGTCGACTGGCAGGAATGCTCCGTCGTTCTGGATGTGCCACCAGACTCGCGGGCGCTCGCCTATGGGTTCTTCGTGTCCGGCGGCGGAAAAATGTGGGTGAGCGGCACGAAGATCGAACCGGTCGGCCCCGAGGTCGCATCGACGAACATGATCAAACCGCGCGCCGCGCTGCCCAAAACGCCGACGAACCTCGGTTTCGATCCCGATCGGCCGAAGGGGTAGCGCGGCTACGCCGCGAAATCAGACGTCAGAAGTCAGAGGTCAGCGACAAGAGCCGGAGGGCTGATGGCATACGCGGGATGCTTTCTCCCGCGTTGTGCGTGCACGTGAAAGCACCAGCAACCGGACCAACATACCTTTTACCGCAGCCCTTTGCCCGTCCCGCTTTTCGCATCCCGTATCCCGTATCTCGTATCTCACATCCGGCTCACGCGAAGGCGCGAAGCCATCTCCGGTCACTCGTCACCTGTCACTCGTCACTTGTCACTCGTCACTTGTCCCCTGTCTCCTGTCCCCTGACTTACGGGAGTTCGTACAGCTCGAGCAGCACCACGCCGTTTCCGGTAAAAAAGCCGGCCACTCGCGCAGTGTATAATCCGCTCGGCAGGCTGAGCGTGAGCGCAGAGTCGGTACTCGTCGTCGGGAGTGGAAATGCCCCGGCGTCGAGAAACGCAGTCGAGAGCGTCGTCGTGCCCAGCCAGTCGTCATTCACCGCGATCCGCGTCGCGCCGCGATAGATCTCCAGGAACGGATCCGTCAGCGCGCCCGTGACGCCGAATCCCGCCAGCGTGGGACCGATCGCACGCACCAGGATTCTCTTCGGCACGTTGCCCAGAATCGCGAACCCCGCGATCAACACGTTGTCGCCGGTGCCAACTTGCGCGCGCGCGGACAAACTCGTCAGCAGGCTCATCCCCGTCGCTCCCGCGACCGCCGGCTCGGTGTCGTAGATTTCCGCCATCGCGACTCCGGTGGTGTTGTTCGTCTCCAGGACCTGCATCGAATAGGAACCGGGATTCAACGTCCGCACCAGGGCGGCGTCCCGCGCCCCCGTGCCGAGCGGAAACGCGCCGACCCGCGGAGAAACAGCCAGCACCCCGGCGTCCCCGCCCCAGTTGTCATTGCTGGCGACAAGCGTCGACCCGGAGAAAAGCTGCAGCTGCGGATCAACCAGCGTCCCGGCGACGCCGAAACTCCCGAGCGCCGGCCCAATCGCCCGCGCCAGCACGGGCTTCGTGCTGCCCGGGCTGACCCTGAACCCCACAATCATCGTTTGCGTTCCGAGGCCCGCGGTGGCGCGCGCCGAAAAGTTCGCGATCCGGCTCACGACCAGCGGCTCCAACGTCACCGTGACCGCACTGCTGGTGACCGTTTGTCCGCCACTCGTCACCGCCACCGTGTAGCTGCCCGCATCACCCGGCGCGGAGCGCGTGACGATGTGCGTCGCCGACGTTGCGCCGGCAATCGCCACGCCATCCCGGCTCCACTGGAACGAAAACGGTTCGGAACCCGTGGCCGCGACAGACAGCGTATAGGGCAGGCTCACGGTCGTGGAAACGGGCTTCGGCGCGAGCGTTACTTCGAGCGGGCCCGCGCTGTAGCGGCCGGTGCGGCGGCCATTTTGCCGATACTGCGTCCAGACCCCCGACGCCGCGTCCGCCCCGATATCGAAAGCGTACAGTTTCCCATCGCCGCTGCCGATGTACAGCGTCCGTCCGGCAATCGTGGCGCTCGAACGCACGGGTTGCGCCGTGTCCCACGTGCGCTTGATGGTGCCCGTCGGATTCAACGCGTACACGCGGTTGTCATAGCAGCCCACGTAAATGGTTCCGTTGGCATCGGAGGCCGCCGAACTCACGAGGATGGAGTTCGGCAGTGCCGTCCGCCAGCGCTGCGATCCATCGCTGGTGTTGACGGCATAGAAGTTCCGGTCGTTGGCGCCAAAGTAAGCCACGGTCCCGTCGCCGCTCAGCGTCGGCGATGAAGAACTCAATGCCGGACTCGCGCCGGAAAAGATCCACCGCAGCGTGCCGTCCGGCGTGACGCTGAACAACCGGCCTGATGTATAAGTGGTAACGTATATATTTCCCGCCGCGTCGATCGCCGGCGTGGCAAACGTGTCGTTCGCCGTCGTGAACCGCCACTTCAACGTGCCGTCCGGACGAATCGCGTAGAGGTAGCCGACATCCGACGGCTGGTAAATGGTGCCATCGGGTCCGATGGCGGCGCTCGCAAACGTCAGGGCCGCCACAAACGCCCGCCACTTGGTAGCCCCGGTCGCCGGGTCGAGTGCGTAGAGATATTCATTCGTCCCGTGCAGGTAAATCGTGCCATCGATGCCCACCGCCGGGCTGACCGAGACGGAGCCGGCATCCAGCGACTTCTGCCACACCACCGTTCCGTCCGGCTTCAGCGCCGTCACCTGGCCGTCGTTGGCGCCAAAGAAGATCGTCCCGTCGAGCCCGATCGCGGGCGAGCAGTTGTTCACCGAACCGCCGGTTTCATAGCGCCACTTCATCGTGCCGTCCGGCGCGATCGCATACACGTTCCGATCGGGACTGCCGCCGCCAACATAGATCGTGCCATCCGCCCCCACCGCCGGCGAACCACTGACTGCGCCTTCGGTGACGAACTGCCACTTCGAATCCGTCAGGCTCAATACAAAGGGGCCGGACTGGAGCGGTGACTTGGAATCCACCTTGAACGCATACACCGTTCCCGCCGCCGCCTGGAACGTACAGAGACTGTCGCTGTTTGCGCCGTCGACCCCCGTGTCGTCACTGGAAGTCACGAGCGACAGCGCACTGACGCTTGAACCCGTGTACACGCCGAGCACCACGTCGGACACAGTCGAGAAGGCCGCGACTTGAAACCGGCCGGCCCGTGGGGCGGTCCAGCGATACCACACCGAGGCGCCATCGGCCGTTTCCGTCAGCCGCGCCTCGCCGGACTGCATCGTGGCATGCACGTTCGTCCCCGTGGCCTGCAAGGATTCCGCGCTCGCGAGCACGGTGGCATTCGCGAAGTCGTCGTTCGCCGGCGACGTGCCGAAGTTGACGCGCGTCGGGCCCGCCGCCCCGTTCTTCCCGGAAACCGCGAACTGATAGGTCGCGCCCAGCTCCGCGACGAACGTCACCGAGCTGCTCGGGTCGCCGCCGAAGTCGTCGTTCGCGCCCACGAGCGTCAGCTGGTTCAGCGCCGTTCCGGTATAGACCGCGACAACCGTGTCGTAGCCGCTGCCACGAGTGGACAATGTCGCCGCGCCGCTGGAGGACGCGGTCCACTGCCACCACAGCGACGTCGAGGCGGGCGTGCCGGCATGCGCCGGTTCACCGGCTTCCGCGCCGGCGCCGGTGTTGTTGGTGCGCATGGAGGTGCCGCCACCCACGATGACCGCCCGGTTCTCGAATTCGTCGTTGAACGGCGCGTTGCTCGTGGTGGTGAGCGCGGCATGCAGGTTCAGCCGGCCGCCCGTCTGCGCCCGGCCGGCGAATCCCGGCAGGCGATCCGCGCCGCGCAGCAGCCGGTTGATCAGCTGCCGGTAATTGTCGGCGGGAAATCGCGCCTTCAGCAGCGCGAGCGCACCGGTGACATGTGGCGCCGACATCGACGTGCCGGAGCGTGACACCTGGCCCGTGTTCGTGAGATCGAGCGAGAGAATCGATGAGCCGGGAGCGAATAGGTCGACCAACCCGCCGAAGTCCGACGAAACGCTCGCCAGGTCGCTCGACCCCGCATTGCCCACCGACACGATGTTATCGAGCAGGTAGTTGGACGGATAATGCGGTGAGATATCGTTGTTGAGCCCGCTGTTTCCGGCCGACGTGACGACAATCACGCCGGCGTCGCGCGCCGCCTGGAGCGCCGTGAACAGCGCCTTGGAATACGACGCGCCGCCGAAGCTGCAGTTGATGATGTGGGCGCCATTGGCGATCGCGTAGTCGATGCACGCGGCACTGTCGCTCGAGAGCGAAGAGCCGGAGGGGTTGCTGTTCTTCACCGCCATCAGCTGAACCCGCCAGGCCACCCCGGAAAGATTGAACCCGTTGTTGCCGACCGCGCCGACGATGCCGGCGATGTGCGAGCCGTGGCCGGTTTCATCGCGCACGTTGGCGCTCCGGACGCCCCGCAGGAAGGCGGCGCCGTTGACGTCACCAAAAGTTGGTGACGGATTGCGCCACAGATTGGCCGTGAGATCGCGGTGGGTGATGTTGATGCCATTGTCGATCACCGCGACGACGACCCCGGGCGCGTCGTGGATGATGTCCCACGCGGCCGTCGCCTTGATGTCGGCGCCGGGCGTGCTGCCCGTAAGCTGGCCGGTGTTGTTCAAGGCCCACTGCGATGGGAAACTCGCATCGTTCGGAGTGGCATCGGGCATCTCGATGTAGTCCGGCTCGACGAATTCGTAGCGGCCCGTCGCCTGGAGCCGGGCAATCGCGCTTTCGACCGTCTCGCTGGCATCGAGCTCGATCACGCGCAGCCCGCCGAAGCGTTTGAACTTGCCGCGAATTCGCATCCGCTCCCGCGTCTCTTCCCGGTCCACGGTTGCCGCCTGATGGGCGTGCGGTTTGGCGAGGATCACGCGATCGCTGTAGCGCTGGCTGCGCTCCTTGGCGGTGAACGGCTCGGCGGGCGAGTTGATGGAGGCGCGGGCCAGTCCCGTCGCGAGAACAAGCAGCAGTAGGATTCGCATCGAGGAAAGCAGGACGGTTGCGCTTGAATCGTCTCAAGCGAGATACTTCGACCAGGTCATGCTGGATTGCCGGCCTTGGTTTTGGTGGCACATGCCGCCCGGGCGCAGGTATGCCAGCATCGCGCTGGCGAAGGCAAGGAGCAGATCTACCGGAATTCCGGTAGTTTTGGCGGTCGGCCGCCGGTGTGGTTTCGATTCTATCGTGGAGCCGCCGTCCGCGGCCGTGGCCACGAGCGTGAGCGAGTGGAGGTTTTAATGGCGGTGGCATCCGCGTATTCGGCGGAAACAAACCTCACCGCAGATTTCGCGGATGGCGCGGATGCATGGCCTTCGTAGCGGAACGCGTGAGCGTTTCGCGCCTTTAAACGTATTGACCCTCGTTCCTGGAGGGACGGGCTCCGCCCCGTCCGCGCGATCCGAACGATTCGTCATCGCGCCGAATCGCGTCCGACCGATCTTCGCGGCCGGCGCAGAGGCCGGCCCTCCATTGGCCGCCGCAGCAGCGGCGACCACCGGAATTCCGGTAGTTTTGGTGTTCGTGCCCGGGCGTGGTTTCGGTTCTATCAACGCACGCCGCCTCCAGCCATGGCGTTTCCAGTTTTTCCTTTCCGTTACGCTCCTGCCGCCGCACCCGCGTACGCGACGCAGGTTCGCGTCGCACCCATGCACTCCCATCACCCATGAATTCGTTTCGCGGTCCAGTGCTCCTCGCCGCCCTGTCGGCCTTCCTCGGCGGATGCATCTCGCATCCCGTCAAGTTCGACAAAGCCGCCTACAATGTGCCGCAAAGCGGAGCGACCGTGTCCCGCACCACCTCGATTGTGGCGGTCATCACTCCGGAGACGCTGGCCCAGAAAAAAACCATCAGTGCCTGGATGACGGGCATCGCGCACAAATGGGACGCCGAACCCGGCATGATGCTGAAGGACGTCGTCGAGATCGAATTTCCGCAAGCATTCGGCCATCACGAGATCTCGGCGTCGTATGCCGAGCCGAAGACCGGCGACCGCCGCGCGACGGTGGAGTTGTCGGTGCCGTCGTATGACTTCGCCGACTTTCATGCGACGCTGACCGTCCATGCGATCGTTTATGCGCCGCGGCAGACCAAGCTGCTGGACAAGACCTATTCCGCCGAAGGACTGCGCCAGGGCGCAAAAATGTTTTGGGCCGGCGCCTTCGGGATGAAGTCCGCGATTCGCCAGTCCTCGCTCGACGCCTTCAAGAAAGTTTTCGCCGAGCTCCGGCCCGACATCGAAAAAGCACTCGAAGCGCCGCGTTAGTGCGAAGCAATATTCAGAAATAACGGTCCGTGGCCTGGGGCGTTGGCTAAATACCGATGTTTATATTTAGCGTTTATCGGTAAAGGTGGGGCTGCACTTGCGATCGTTGACACTGAACTAATGCATTACCCAAAGAACTATCGCGACAAACTAAAAGCACAGATTGCGGCAACAAAGGATAAGAATTAAGCGTGGGGCCTCTTGAGGCGTCTTATTGAAGACGTCGCGTCTTGAACTATTGCTAGGCCCATTTTTCGTGGCATCTCCCCAAGAAGGGCGTCGCCTTGTTCACATGTTCGCATGCCTAGCCGCAGGGATTAAGTTGCGAGTCAATTCATTAGCCGCACTTCAGACCGGCACCCCCTCAGCCCTAAGTCTGAGGATTTCTGTTCTCGGATCCGGCAGTTCGACCCGCCGATAGTAACGTGCTTGTTCGTTGCGGAGCGCAACGATCTTGCCCAGATCGGCGAGTAACGCCTTTCCCGGCGCGGAATCAATATCGAACGGCCGTATTTCCCGGCGTGATTCGGGACTCAGTGCTGTCGTAATCGCGGTTAGATACGTCGAACATTTTTCCGCACGAGTGAATTCCGCCACTAAACAAACCATATTGTATGGCTGTCCTTTATCGTTAATGCGATCGTAATATAAATGTTCTTTTATCTCAATATCCCAATGCAACTCGGTGGCCAACCGAGCGATTTCTTTGGGCCAGGCTGACATAAAGAAATCCAATTCGCCTGTCGTCTGCCATTGATCGAGGGACTTGCCATCTAAGCGATTCATCGCCGTGCGATACTCGGGATGATTATGACGATTTTGCTCTACGATCTGCTTCAGCCGGGTCAAGGCGTCCGCGGGGGTCGCACTGTCCGTCCGACAAGTAATCGCCGCGAAAAACTTCTCCACGTGGATTGTTTTGTCCGAATCGTCGGTACTATCCCGGCTTTGCCATTCCAGCATCTTCTTCACCGTCTCGTGAATTCGTAGCACGTTCGGCGGCTCCTGATAGTAGCGATCACAGAAATCGAGATTGATGAAATCGAAAGGGAAAAGAAGCTGGAATTCCAGATGTTTCCGCTTGTCTTGCATCTGCTTAGCTACGGTGTCGTCGAGCCCTTCGCCCTGATCGGCGAGATACCGAGATAGATCCTGGATGGTCGCCAGCGGCCGAGTCTCGTCAGAGTCCACAAACAGCACCAAGTCCTCGAGTTTGGCGAAGAATCCCGCCTCCTCGACGCCGATTAGCTCCTTCATCTCCGACACCACGGATTCTTCGCATTCGCAAAACGTGACGCCTTCAACTCGCCGCGTCCCTTGATCGAAGGGCACCAGCCCCTCGCGCACCAACAGATATACGTCGATCATCGGAGGCGCGCACAGCGTGAAGTATCTCAAATCACGGCCATTGAGACCTTGCCGGACTCTTTTCACGTGTGGCAACCATGCGGTCAGTCGCTTTTCATGTTTCTTCAGGCAAGGCCACCATTTGCCGAATGGGTCGTCGCTCATTTAAAAACTCCCTTAATCAAATTATAAAAGACCTCACGGCGTTTCTCCGGCGTCTTCTCGGTATTGGCCACCTCGAATGCAGCCAAGACGCGCGCAGCAATCCCCTTGAATCGCCGTTTACCCAAAACCTGCTTGGTTTCGGGATGCTCTTCATATATTCGGACGACCTTCCTTTCCCTATCAATATTTGCAAAGACGTTGGGCTCGTTTTTCTTGCTTTTGACGAGTTCCATTCCCGTAACCTTCGCCCTAGTTACCTCAGTCAATTTGCTTGAGAAGTCTTGGATGCTCTGTGTCGATTCCCGATCTCGCTTCCGTTCATTACGAGGCTTCTCCTCCTCCCACATTGATTTGAAAATCAGATCATAGAGAATACTGTGAACGAGCGCCTGAAGCCGGAGAAATTGCGGGTCCAAACTATTGAACCCGTCTCGATCCACCTTGAGCGCATCGTCCAGCCCCTCGTCCACAAACACTTCGGCCGAGACCATTGTAATCCGCGGCCCTTCCGATCGGGGAAACGAAAAGAAACTGGAATCATATTGGCCGATCGCGACATTCCGGATGCGGATGAGAATGCCCTGAAACTCCTTGGGAAACAGGCGTGAATTCTGAGCGAAGAAATATGCCGAGAACCTGAGCGGGTAGCCGTTTACTTTCGCCGAATAGCTGACGTAATATAGTTGAAACACTTCGTCACGATTAGCCACGGTGAACACATATTTCTTTGCAGGCACTTTCTCCGTATAAAATCCATCCGTCAGAGTGAAGCGCTCTTCCACTGGTTTTTCCTTGAGAGCACAATCGGATGGGGGCGTCGCAACCGAGTTACTGGGCAGCCTCAGCGGGCGTCGCATGATTACATTATCTATCTCGACGCGAAAATCGAAAGAAAGGAGCAGCTTCTGCAACGCCTGAAGTTCAGAGATCTTGAGAATGCACGGCTCGATGCCAAGGGCATTCTTGTCGTCCACGTACGGAATCGGGCTGGCGAGGGCCAGGCCGTACAATAGCTGGTCGTAGGTCGAGGCGTAAAAAAGCGCGCTCAACTTCGGATTCGAGATGCACGCCAAAAATTCTTCAAAGTCCGCGTAAGAGGTTCTTAGGCCTTTGTGCTGAAGCTTCGCGTAATTCTTCAAGTCCGACAACGTTCGCTTGAAAGTCTCGCGTACAAACGTCGTCGTAATCGTAACGCCAGTTTTTTCCGGTATATACTTAAGATTGGAGATTGAGTATTCCCCGGTCTCGACTAGAGTATCTTCGCCCTGCTCCTTGATCACTTTATCTATTTCTTTGCGCGTATATGGAGGAAACCTAATCGCGGCTTCAAATGCGCATTTGCTCTTAGGATGGTAGGAAACGACCGAAAAGCGGGAGCAGATTTGGGCCAGCGACAGCAGACCCACTCCGAGCCGGCCGATGATCGGACGATTATTTCGGCCAAACCGCTCAGCGTCAGGAGTCTGCTTGAGGCTGTCCCCAATTCCGCCGTTCATCAAACGCTCAAATTCCTTTACCGAAATGCCGTAGCCGTTATCCTCGCAGGTGAATTCGCTGAAATTGGGGAATCCGGTGTGAATCTTCGCATACGTCGCATCTGCGTCGTAGGCGTTTGAGATAAGTTCCTTGATCGCCCCCGCGGGCGTGCGATACATCCCTTGCGAAATGTGGCCAATAACCTTGGCTGCAAGTTTTACGGGCTTCCAGTTTTCAGCCATTGGATTAAGCAGGGGTTGAAGGCCGAAAAAACAGAATGTGTTCCTTCAAAAATCTTTTTGTCCCTGTCGACCAGCGTTCCCTCCATTTGCGGATTTCAGTTACTTCAAATCCTTCGGTCGCAGCGATTTCGCCGAGCAATTTAGCCGTAGGAATCTTGATCTGGAAATACGAACTCTGGTCGCCGACGACATACGCACAGTGTGCCGAGTCCTTGAGCAGTGGTCGGAGCGCCCGGAAATGCCGCCTCATTCCGCCAAAGTATTCTTGTGTGACTTTTCCATACAGACGCTCGAATCCGCAATCGCGCGTTTTATCCGTGGCTGGCTTGCTCGCGGTCTTCCACGCGAGCTGCTTTTCAATTCTGCGGACAATACGCTGGAGGCGACTGAAATCCGTTACGTGTACGTCATCACAATCGGTTTTATAGATTCCTTTGGTGTGTGACCTCACCATACTGCGCTTTACATACCTGAGAGACATCACATCTCGGACATTTTCGAGATATGCCAATTCCAATCGCGAGTTTCGCGTGTAATCATGTTCCGCAGGATAAGGCGGAGACGTAATCACGGCATCGAAACCCGCAGACGGGGCGTTAATTAGTTTGGCGGACAGTTTCCTAGAATCGGCACATCTCACGAACGTCTCCGCGGGCGGACATACATCTGTAGCTTCCAAATCGGCCGCCATCGATAGGACGCGATGGAGAAAGGCGTCCAGCACCGGATCGTTTCGAGGCTGGCCGCAGTATAGCTCCGGTCCGAAGCGCACATTGGAAGCCGTGTGCACCAGTACATGCATCGCAGCGAGGCGCAGCAGCTCGCGAACGCGGGACGCAGAGGTAAATTCGTCGATCGCGTGCTTCAAGGCGATCACGTCAAACAGCCGTGACCGCGTGATCCAACCACGCTTCACCATGCCCGATGTAGTGACGTAAAGTGTCGTCCGATCAGATTCGAGCAATCTCAGGTTGCCCCGGCGCTTCTGAAACGCTGAGGTGATCTCCAAACCAAGGCGGACGAGTTCACTTCGATCGATTCGCCAGTTTGTTTTTGCCTTCGTCGCGAAACAACTCGAAGGATTCGCATCTACGGCCCAACAGTTGATGCCGCGCTTCTTGCATTCGACCGCGGTGGTTCCGGCGCCCGAGAACGGATCGAGCACGGCGGCCTCCGGCCCCAACTTGAATTCATCTAACAACGCGCCGACCAAGTGGTCGGAGTAACCGAGCACTAGGCGGTACCAGTCGTGGATCTCCCCGTTCTTGAATTGTTGCGGCCCAACGTCGTCTCTTTGTAAAGAGACGCTTTCGTCGTTGATGCCGTTGCCCTTCACCATCGCGGATAGCCATCGCGGCGAGCGCACCAATTCGAGCAGAGAGTCGACTCCATCGCGCCGTGCTGCACGACGCTGGGTGGTGGCGACATGATTGTGGAGCAAGGTTGCTGGGAAATCTGGCGAAACTCTAAGGGTTGTGGTGGGAAGCGCAATTTCATTAACTCGTGGAAGTTCAGTAACTCCCGAGCGCGGCGATGTCACGTAATTTGGCGATGTTCCCAACTTGGAGGCTCATTTTCCTCGAAGTCCGGGTAACGGGAGAAACCGGCCCACGCGCACGCCAGAATCCGCGGCACGTGGTGGCGCGAGGCGTTACGAGCATTTGGCGGACCGGGTGGACACCCGAGCGGGCCATTATGGACGGCAACTACACACCAAGGCAGGCGATGTGACGCTCAAGGTGCCGAAACTACGGAGTCTTCCGTTCGAAAGCGCCATCATAACGCGCTACAGGCGTTGCGTTCTTGAAGACGGTGAACCCAGGCAGGAACCGACAGAGATGAGAAGACGCGTTGGGCGCAAAAGAACCGGGCACCCCGCTTAGGGGGCCCGGTTCGCGGGTGTGTGGGGTGGTCTTTACTTCGCGACGGCGGTCTTCGCGGCGACGTTGGCCGGGCGGGTCAATCCGCTCCGGCGCTCGCTGTCGCGCACGTAACCCATCGCTTCGTACAACTCGCCGTTCGGCCCTTCACCGGGATCGCCCTTCACGGCGTTGACGACACACTGCACCGTCTGCAGCGAAACGCCGTCGGAGTCGTTGCGCTGGTTTGCCGCCGCTACCAACTCGGCCTCGAGCTTCGCGATTTGCGCCCGCGAATCCAGGCTCGGCTTTATCCTTGTCTTGAACTGGGCGTGGCTGCGGCATCTTGCCGCAGACGAGTCGGACCGACCATCGACACCATCTGCGGCTGGAAGCCGCAGCCACTGCGGCCAGACCGTTCGTGAGTTCGGGTCGATTTGAAAGGGACAGCTAATTCGAACGTCCCTGGTTGCGGGCCGGAGGCCCGCGCTCCCGGGCCAGGCGCGTTTTGCTTCGCGGTGCGGTAGTCGTTTCCGTTTTGGCGAAACCTGCCGAAGGCGGGCAAGCACCGCCAGAGGCGGGCAAGCGTTTACCCGCCTTCGGCGGGCTCACGCGTTCCGCTACGGGTGGCGATGCGGGTGATGCGAATGGAGCATCCGCAGTTTACTGGCACGCCACGTATGCATTTCCATCGGTACTTAGCGGCATGGCGGCAAGCGCCAGCCCTACAACCGGGATTCATCATCGTCGTCTGACATCTGGCTTCTGGCCTCTGGCCTCTGGCTTCTGTCGTCTGTCGTCTGCCGTCCGGCCGTCTGTCACTTCCGCTGCGGCTGCGCCGCCCCGCGGCCCCGGCATTGACGGCGGGCACAATATGCGCCATGCGAGCACGTCGCCATGAAACCGCGCTGGATTCAGCTGAGTCTCCTTGCCGGCCTCGTCGTTCTCGCCGGCTGCGCCACCAATTCCGAGCTCACGCAGAAGGAGAAGGACAGGTTCGCCCGCGAAACCGAACGGGAAAACCAGAAGCAGGCCCAGGCCCAGGAGAAGATGCTCCGCCAGGCGACCCAGGGACAACGATCGCGCGACAGTTTCGGCGGCCGTCGATAGCTGCCAGCGTGAGCGGCTGGCCGGACCTGCAGTTCGACTTGCATTTTGCGGCATGGCGCCAAGCGCCACCCCTACAAAGGAGATTCGTTACGACAGTTCCTCGGCTTCTGTCTTCTGGCTTCTGCCGTCTGCCGTCTGTCGTCTGTCGTCTGTCGTCTGGCCGCTGGCCTCTGGCTTCTCCCTGCCCCCTTGCCCTGGGGCCACTACGCAACAAAACGGATGCCGGCTTCGGTTGTTTCCATTTGCGGTCCGGGTCGCGCGGGCAAGTCTCGCGCTCCCATGCCCGCCCCGAAAACAGTCAAAGCTCCGAGCGGTCTGAGGGCCGCCGATTTGCGGGCGCTGGAACCGGCGGCGAAACCGCGCACCTTCGCCCCGGGCCAGGTCATCTTCACGGCCGGCGATGCGGGCGACGGTTGTTATCTTGTCGCCAGTGGCCGCGTGGAGATCTCGGCCGCAGTCGGGCCCGGCGAATCGCGGGTCCTCGCGTGCATCGGTCCCGGCGACTTTTTTGGCGAGATGGCAGTGATCGATGACGCGCCGCGGTCGGCCACGGCGACGGCGGAAGTGTCGACCCGGGCGCTGTTCATCGCACGGCAGGATTTGCTCGACCTGCTCGAGCGCCAGCCCGGGCTCGCGCTGCGGATCATCCGTGAATTCAGCGCGCGGATGCGCAGCCTGAACGAGCGTTACGTGGAGGAAATCCGGCAGGCGGAGCGGCTCGCGGTGGTGGGCCGGTTCGCCACGTCGATCGTGCACGATTTCAAGAACCCGCTCGCGATCATCGGGCTGGCGACCGATCTCGCGTGCAGCCGCGGCTCGCGATGGACGGAGCGGCGGCAGATGCGAACGATGGTTTCGCGACAGACGCAGCGGATGCACTCGATGCTTCAGGAATTGATCGATTTCGCCCGGCCGGGCGGCCAGCACCCGAAGCTGCGTCCCGTGCGATTTGCGCCGTACCTCAATTCGCTCGCCGAGGAAGTCAGCCCGCAGCTGGCGCAACGCGGCGTGAAGCTCGTGGTGGAGACACCGCCGCGAGTGCCGGTGCGGATGGAGCCGCAGCGGCTGTCGCGGCTGTTCTACAATCTTCTGTCCAACGCCGCGGACGAGATGAAAGACGGCGGGACGATCACGCTGCGTTTCAAGAAACACAGCCGCGAGCTGCTGATTGAAGTGCAGGACGAGGGCCAGGGCATCGCGCCGGAATTCGTGGACTCGCTCTTCAAGCCGTTCGCGACGCACGGCAAGCCGCACGGCACCGGGCTCGGGCTGACGATTTGCCGCCGAATCGCGGAGGATCTGGGCGGGCGGATTTGGGCGACAAGCATCCCCGGCAAAGGCGCCACGTTCGCCTTCACGCTGCGGCTGGCGAACCAGGCGACCTCGCGGCGGTTGTAGGGGGCCTGAAGAACGCGAGACTGGGAAGAACGCGAGACGCGGAAGACGCGGACAAACGGCAGAAAGAAGAAACCCGGAGATCTTAACGTAATACGTGAAGAACGACGGTTGCAGGGCTGCCGTTCACCGGGCAGGCCGTGCCTGCGTTTCGAAATGCATTACGCGGCCCGGCGGTGAACGCCGGCCCGACAAACGGGAAACCCTAACTTCAATTACCGAGGCGGGTGGAAGCCGAAGCTTTCGCATAATCTGGCGCCCTTCATCTGTCGTCCGTCGTCCGTCGTCTGACGTCTGACGTCTGTCGTCTGTCGTCTGGCCTCTGGCTTCTCCCTGCTCCCTTCTCCCTTCTCCCGCGGCGCACGTTACGATTGCCGGAAAAGGATTCGGTCGCCACGCCGCGTTCACCGCGCCCTTTTCGCCTTCTCCTTGGACCGGCCGGCCGTGGGTTCCGTCGGATACAACGTCTGCGGGTTTTTCACGATGCCGGCGGGACGGCGCGCCGTGGGGGCGTTGCCGCCGATCTCGGCGTTCATCTTCGCCGCCAGCGCCTGAAGCTTCGCCACGATTTCGGGATGCCGACCGGCCACATTGGTCTGCTCGCCGATTTCAGTATCCAGGTTGTACAGACGGGGGTTCTTCATCGCATCGCCCGACGTGCCTTTCTTCATCCCCTCCGCCTGCGTCGCGATGGCGAGTTTCCAAGGCCCCTGCCGGACAGCCTGGAGATTATAGCCTTGGAAATAATAATGCGCCTCGCGCGGCGAGTCCTTCCGCTTGCCCAGCAGCAGCGGCGAAATGTCGCGTCCATCGATCACCGGTTCGGCCGGCACGGTGCCGCCGGCGAGCGAGACCGCGGTTGGGAGCAAATCGATGGTGCCGGCGACTGCGTCGCACACCGTGCCCGGCGCGATTTTGCCCGGCCACCATGCAATCGTCGGCACGCGGACGCCGCCCTCCCACGTGCTGCCTTTGCCGCCGCGCAACGGTCCCGCACTGCCGCCGTCGGCGCCCTTGATCAACCACGGGCCGTTGTCGCTGGTGAAGATGACGAGCGTCCGCTCGGCGAGCTTCAACTCGCGCAGGGTGTCGAGCACGCGGCCCACACTCCAATCGACCTCCTCGACCCAGTCGCCGAACCGGCCATTGGAAGATTTTCCGCGAAACGCCGCGCCGGGATGAATGGGGGTGTGTACCGCGGTGTGCGGCAGATAGAGCAGGAACGGACGGTCCTTGCTCTCGCGGATGAAGTTCACCGCCTCGGTCGTGTAGCGTTCGACGATCGCGTTTTGTTTTTCCTCGTCGAGCAACTCGAGGACCTGGTCGTTGCGCACCAGCGGCACGACGCGTTCGCCGCCCGACGCAGGCGCGCGCTGCATGTCGTTCGAATACGGGATGCCGAGATAACGATCGAAGCCCTGCTTCGTGGGCAGGAATGGCGGCTGATCGCCGACGTGCCATTTGCCAATGCACATCGTCGCGTAGCCGCGCTCCTTCAGCCGTTCCGCGATGGTGAATTCGCGTGGATTAAGCCCGTTCGCCGAACCGGGCGGATAGACGCCGGGCACGGAAACGCGCACTCCGTAGCAGCCCGTGAGCAGCTGCGCGCGCGACACGGAGCAAACCGGGGCCGCGTAGAACGAGGTGAGCTTCATGCCTTCGCGCGCCATCCGATCGAGCTGCGGCGTTTTCTGTTTCTTCGCGCCAAACGGCCCGATGTCGGCGTAGCCCATGTCATCGATGAAAATGATTACGACATTGGGCTTGGCCGTATCCGCAGCGCGGAGGGCCGTCACGGGCGCCAGCAGCATCGAGCAAAGCGAGACCACGCGGCGGATGAAGCGCGGCGAGGCAAAGAGGGAGAGGATGAGGTGCACGGGTGGTTGAGGTTCGCTGTGCGGGCTGAGATTCAAGTGGTGCCAAGCCTCGCGCTTATCATGCGAGTCCGCGCGAATACAGAGCGCTGGAAAGCGACAGGTCAATTCGTCCGGTCGTGCTTCACGCGAATTCCGGAGCCGTTAACCCGGATTTTTCACAGCCATGAAAAGTTTTGAACAGAGAAAAATCCGTCTGCCCTGCGGGCAGAGCGACTTCGTCGCGGTTAGCCCCGACAAAGTCGGCCCGACAGGGCGAAGATTTCACACCTCTGAGTGTGAAATCTTCGGGTTAACCGCGAATGAACGCGAATGAACGCGAATCTCAGCGGACGGGCAAAAGGTCCGCGGTGAAGTCCACCGTCGCAGCTCAACAAAGCGCTCCCGCCTGGTCTTCGCGTGAATTCGCGTTTATTCGCGGTTGAACGCGAAACCCAGAACCCAGAACCCAGAACCCAGAACCCAGAACCCAGAACCCAGAACCCAGAACCCAGAACTCAAAACTCAGAACGCGTCGCGGCCGCCGCGGCGCCGCTTACTGCCAGTAGCCGGGAACGTAGACCGGTTGGCCGTTGCGAACCTCGGAGTGCGCGGGGACGTAGGCGTGCGCGAATGGCGGCGGGATTTCCCAGCGGCCGCTCATCCACGTGAAGGCGCGACCATCGTAGATCCAATACCCGGGAACCCAAACCGCATTCGGCGCGGGCGCCGGAGGCATCGTTTCCGTCGGAGTCGGCGGCGGCGGCGGAATTGCCTGCGCGCGGGAAACGCGATAGCGCCGATCGTCGGGCGAGCCATAACCCGGCGGCGGGTTCGACGGCCCATAAATTGTGCCGCGTTCATGGTCGACACTGTTGCCCATCACGCCGCCGGCGATTGCGCCCGCGGCCGCCCCGAGGACCGCGCCGCCGACGGTGTCACCGCCGCGGCTGTTGTTGCCGATGATTCCGCCCGCCAGAGCGCCGAGCACGCCACCGGTGACGGCGCCGCGTTCGGTGCTGGGTCCAGTGCCCACGCAGCCCGTCAGCAGCGCGGAAAACAGCAGGGTGGAAGCGAGAAATGCAGGTTTATGCATGGCGAAGCGGGAAGAACTGAAACGGCCCAACCGGCTTGTTCCTCAGCGGTGGTGCCGATAACCGCCGTGATAATGTCCGCCATGGAACGAGCGGAAACCAAACCCGAGGTGGAGCGAAACCGGCGGATACCACATCCGAGGATAGTAATAAGAGTCAGGATACGTGTCGTAGTAGACGACCCGCGGGGCCCGCTCATAAACCACTGTGGCCGGCGGGGAGGTGACCACGACCTGGGCGGGAGCCGGGGCTGCGGCGGGCGCGACGCCAGTGGGCGGCAGGCTCTGATACGCCACCGTCGTGGGCTGGCCGCTGGCGTTGCGGTAAAAGGCGATCACCTGCGAGCCCGTCTGCACGATCCGATCGACGGTGAAGCCTTGGGCCGCGGCGGCATTGGTGAGGTCCGCGGCACTCGGCAGCTGCGGCGTGTAAACGATCTGGGTCACGCGGGTCGGCATCGATTCCGGCGCAGACGCGGCAGCTTGCGCCTGGACCACGACCGGCGCCTGAGTCGAAGCCGGCGCCGCCGACACGCTGGGCGCGGGTGAGGCAGTCTGCGCGACGGTCGCCGTAGCGGGCGTTTGGGCGCGGACCGTGCCCGCACAAAGGGCGGTGACCAGAGCGAACGTCAAAGTCGTGCGATTCATCGTCATGATTGGGTTGCGACCGGAGAAGACGACGAATAGTGCCGTGATAGCCCGCGTTGTGCAACTACAACGCACGTGTCTGCGTTACCTGCCGGATAGCAGGAAAAAAAGCGCACTTCGTTTTCGTAAGTGGCGCCGCAAGCCTCGACGAGGGACGTTCGCATGCGGCCAATCACCGAGCGAAGTCGCAGGGGATGCGAGGTTTCGGGTTTTCCGGTTGCGCGTTGCGACGTCTGATTTCGTTCTGGGTTCTGAGTTTCGGGTTTCGCGTTTCGCGTTTCGGGTTCTGAGTTCTGACCTCTGACGTCTGACGTCTGACATCTGACGTCTGACATCTGACGTCTGACATCTGACATCTGACATCTGACGTCTGACGTCTGACGTCTGATGTCCGATGTCCGCCGTCTGCGCGTCGTTCGGTTCGGCCGGTTTCAGCCGCAGCCAGTTCGGTACGGCTCAATCCCGTCGCGCGCTTCGCGGCTTCGCGTGAGCTCAGGTTTGTTCGCTGGAAGCCTGACCCACGTGAGAACCTCAAAGGGATGCCATGCATTTCCGATTTGCCCGCCTGCGCATCTGGCCTAGCGTGCCGCGATGAAGTTCACCGTCACCCTCGACCGCGACGAAGACGGCATATGGATTGCTGAATGTCCGGCGATCCCGGGTTGCGTGAGTCAGGGCACCACGAAGGACGAGGCCGTCAAGAATCTCGATGAAGCCATCCGGGCGTGCCTGGAAGTACGCGCTGAGCGGGGCATGCCGCTCACAATCGAGACGCGGCAACTTGAAATCTCCGTTTGAAATCCGATGCCTTCGCTGCCGGTCCTGAGCGGGCGTGACACGGTCGCCGCCTTCGTCAAACTCGGCTGGCAAGTTGCCCGTCAACGCGGCAGCCACGTGATTCTCGTCAAACCCGGACACATCGCATCGCTCTCCGTCCCCGATCACCGCGAAGTTGCGCGGGGCACGCTCCGGAGCCTCATTCGCGCTGCCGGCCTGACGGTCGATGAGTTTGTCACAGCGCTCCGATCCTAACTGCCCGTCGGTGAACCGGTGCTTAATGGTTCTGGGTTCCGAGCCACGTGCAGGTTTCACATTCCGACACTGACCTCTGGCTTCTGTCGTCTGGCCTCTGGCTTCCGTCGTCAGCCCGTCCGCACCTCTGCATCTCCGTCCCCTCACACCTCTCGGCCTGCGCCGCCCACACCCGCCGTGCGACCTCGATCGTTTTCCCCAGCCACCCTACTCGGGGAACGACGGCGGCGGCGGCGCAACGCGAGGATCACAATACCCGCAACGAGCAGCGCGTAGGTTGAGGGTTCCGGCACCGCGCTGATCGAAATCAGGTTTGTCCCGTAGTTGATGGTAAAATTGTAAGCCGTGGTGCCAAACATCGCGGTGAGAGCGCTTCCCGTATCGGGCAGCCCGGCGAAGGTCCCGATGATTCCGCTTCCGCCCGAGCTGATGCGAACGAGATTATAGGTCATGAAGTCCGTGGGTGCGCTCAGCAGCGTGAGGTTGAGGCTGAGCAGGCCCGCGCCGAGGTTCACGGTCGCCGCGGGATTCTGGAAAACGAGCTGATCGGCCGACGTCGCGTTGAGCTCAACGGCGAACGTGGTCGCACCGTTGATCAGGAAGGCGCCGCCAACCACGGTGAGGTTGCCGATGGAGTTGCCCGGTGCGAGCGTGCCGCCGGAGATCGTCAGGCTGCCGTTGATGGTGCCGCCTCCGGTGATGGTCCCGGTGGCGCCATTGACCAGATCGCTTCCCGTGTTCAGCGTGCCGCTCTGTACGTTGATTGTGCCCTGATTGATGATGGGGTTCGCGGTGGGCGCGCCGAAAGTGACGCTGGCTCCCGCGACGGTGATGGTCGCGCCAGGATTGTTGGCGAACGAGTAACCGGTGGAAGCCGTGCCAATGCTGAGTGAGCCCGCGGTGGCTATGATCGAACCGGAATTGACAAAGGTCCTGGCATAGAGCGAACCGGAGCCGATGTTGTGCGTGAGGGTACCTTGGTTGGTAATCGCGGTACCGGTGCTGCCATCGGAGTACAGGCTCACATCGCCGGTGACCGTGGACGTGCTGTCGATCGTCAGGGCGCTGTTGGTGGCGCTGACGTAAAGATAGGAGCCGTTGGCCATTGAAATGGCCTTCCCGCTGAGG
>JAUSID010000268.1 GCA_030648295.1 Opitutaceae bacterium
GACGGAGCAGAACGGTTTCTGCTCCTCGACGATCAGCACGCGATGTGTCTTCGCCACCGATTTCAGCACGGTATCGATGTCGAGCGGACGAATCGATCGCAGGTCGATGATCTCGGCCGAAATCTCGTGTTCCTTTTCGAGGATGGCGGCGGCGTGCTGCGAATGGAGGACGGAGCGGCCGTAGGTCACGATGGTGAGATCCGTGCCCTCGCGTTTGACGTCGGCCTTGCCGAGCGGAACGACGTATTCCTCGGCGGGCACCTCGCCCTTTTCGCCGTAGAGCATCGTGTTCTCGAGGAAGAAAACCGGATCGTTGTCACGGATGGCGGACTTGAGCAGTCCCTTCGCGTCGTAGGGCGTGGCGGGGACGACGACCTTCACGCCGGGATGGTTCGCGAGGACGTTTTCCGGCGTGTGCGAGTGGGTCGCGCCGACATTCGTGCCGCCGTTGGCCGGCCCGCGGATCACGATCGGGCAGTTGATCAACCCGCCGCTCATGTAGCGGACATTCGCCGCGTTGTTGAGGATCTGATCGAAGGCGACCGAGTAGAACGACCAGAACATCAGTTCCATCACGGGGCGCACGCCGAGCATCGAGGCACCAATGCCGAGACCGATGAATCCGGCTTCGCTGATCGGGGTGTCGACAATCCGTTTCGGACCGAACTTCGCCAGCAGTCCTTCAGTGACTTTGTAGGCGCCGTTGAACTGGGCGACTTCCTCGCCCATGACGACGACGTTTTCATCGCGCTCCAGTTCCTCCGCCAGCGCATGGCGGACGGCTTCGCGGTAGGTGATGACGGGCATGAGGGAGAAGGGGGAAAGGAGAAGGGAGCAGGACGATCGCCCACGAATCACGCGAATGAGCGCGAATGGATTCGGAGCATGGGCAACGATTTCGAGTTCGCGTGGATTCGCGTCATTCGCGGGCGATCGTTTTCAGTCGAAGAACAGCCGGCCTTCGGATTTGCGCTCGGCGGCGTGGTCGCTTTCCCAATACACGTCCTTCTGGATGTCCTCGGCAGTGGGATAGGGGCTGGCTTCGGCAAACTCGGCGGCGTTCTCCGCCTCGGCGCGCGCCTCGCCGTCGATCTTCTCCAGCAGCGCTTCGTCCAGCACGCCTTCGCCGAGGAGCTGTTGCTGGAAAAGCTGGATCGGATCCTTGGTCTTCCGGTATTCCTCGATCTCCTGCTTGGTCCGATACGTGTTGTCCGGGTCCGCGACCGAATGTCCACGATAACGATAAGTGTCGATTTCCACGGTCGAGGGCCGCGACTGCTCGCGGGCCAGGGTGAGAAACTTGTCCATGGTGGCGCGCACCTCATAGACATCGTGGCCGTTGCACTGGCCCCAGGGCATGTCGTAGCCCTCGGCGCGTTTGGCGAGTTCGCCCGCCGAGGAACGCTCCTGGCTCGTGCCCATCGAGTAGCCGTTGTTCTCGATCACGAAAACAACGGGCAGCTGCCACAACGCGGCCAGGTTGTATGCCTCATGCACCGCCCCCTGGTTTACCGCGCCGTCACCCATGAATGCCATTGCCGCGCCCTTGAGGCCGCGGAACTTCAACGCGTAGGCCAGGCCGGTGCCAAGCGGGATCTGGCCGCCGACAATCCCGTGGCCGCCCCAGAAATTGCGGGAGGGATCGAAATAGTGCATCGAACCGCCCTTGCCCTTGGAGCAGCCGGTCACCTTGCCATAGAGCTCGGCCATCAACCCTTTTGTGTCCATTCCGACCGCGATCGCATGGCCGTGATCGCGATAGGCGGTGATCACGTGATCGTTTTTGCCCATCAATGAGCAGCAACCGACGGCGACCGCCTCCTGGCCGATGTAGAGGTGAAGAAACCCGCCGATCTTCTTCGCCTGGTAGGCGCGGAGGCTCCGCTCTTCAAATCTGCGAATCCGCATCATCTTGCGGAACAGCTCAATCTTCTCGTCGCGCGACAGCTTCGCGTTGATGGGAGCGTGCAGGGAGCCGGCCGGCGCGCCGGTGGCGTGGGCCGCCGGTTCGGCTTTCTTTTCGGCCATGGCATTCGTTTTCTTACTCACGGAAGGTCGGTCGGTTGATCGAAACGAAAAAGTGTTCGTTGGAGTTAGGTGAACGCAAGCGCGGAGTCGTGCGCCGTCGGTCATCGCGCGGGTCCCTCGTAAATCGTTGCCCTGCTCGCAGCCGGACCGACACGTCGCGAGCGAAATAATCCCGACGTCCTGCCGGCGGACAGCGGCCCCGCGCCCTCTCATGATTCCGCGCGTCGTCACGTCCCTTGACTATCCGGAACGATTGAAATCATCTCGCGCCACCCACACGCGACTGCGCGATTTATTCACGTCAGCCGCTTCGATTTGCGGCCGAGCGTCGTGTCAGCCGCACGATCCCCACCTATGAATGCTTCATCTTTGATTCGCTCCTCCATTGCGCTGCTGGCTTGTGCCGTCGCGGCTGTCAGCGCCCGTGCGCAGGATTTTATATTTGTGAACAAGCAGGCCGCGTATGTGCAGACCGGCCCGGCCACCACGGCACCGCAGGCCACTGAGCCTTTCCAGTTCAGCGCCGGAGTCGATGGGGGCACGGCGACCAACCCGGCGCCGCCCAATACCCTCGTGCTGCCGAACAATGCCGGAACCCGCACGCTCACGTTCGGCGGCGAAGGCGGCGGCCAAGGCTGGCAGATCGAACAGTCGTTTGCCACGCAGGCGGCGATGGATGCCGCGTTTCCGAACGGAACGTATGTCCTCAACCTCGGCGGCCGGGCGACCAGCGTGCCGCTGACGGGCGATCTTTATCCCAACGTGCCCGTCGCCACGATTACCGGCGGCACTTGGAGCAACGGGGTGCTGATGCTCGACCGTGCCTCGCCTGTCACCGTCACGATCAATTTCACCCAGAATTACCTGGCGGGCCGTTCACGGCTGGGAATCTACATCGACGCTTCCTCCGGCCAGGGAACGGACTTGGGGACGGAAAACGATTTCACCGCCAGCACGCTAACGTTGACGGTCCCCGCCAACTCATTGAGCGCGGGAGGAGTTTATCAGCTCAACATGGAGGCCAACCGGGCCATCACGTTTGACACCACGAGTGTGCCGGGCGCCACCGTGATCGGGGCTTACAGCAACCGGGTGCAGGTGACGATCAACGTCAGCGGTCCGCCGGCCCCGCCCACCTTCACGCAGCAGCCGAGCCCGCAGAATGTCGCGGCCGGATCGACCGTCGTTTTCACGGCCTTTGCGAACAATGCCACGAGCTATCAATGGCGGCGGGATGGCGTGAATTTTGGCAGCCCGCAGGGCCCGACGCTGGTGCTTTCCGGTGCGAGCGTCGTCTCCGGTGATTATTCCGTCGTGGCGAGCAACGCAACCGGGTCGGCGACCAGCAACACCGCGCGGCTCTCCACCTTTGTCACGAGCGACTTTGGCCGGCTCATCAATCTTTCCATCCTTTCCAGCATCCCGACGACCGGCGATTCGTTCACGCTTGGATATGTCGTCGGCGGAACGGGCACGACGGGCGCCAAGCCACTCGTACTCCGGGCGGCGGGACCATCGCTCGCTGCGTTTGGTGTCGCGGGCACGCTCAACGATCCGAAGATCGAATTGTTTGCCGGCTCCACGCCAACGGGTGGGAACGACAACTGGGGTGGGACAACGGTGCTCTCGACCGCCTTCGTTGGCGTCGGGGCATTTCCTTACTTGAGTACCACCTCGCTCGACGCCGCTGCGGTCGCCAATATCACCACGCGCGACAATTCCGTGAAAGTTTCCGCGGCCGGCAGCGGGACGGGTACCGTCATCGCCGAGGTTTATGATGCCACGCCGGCCGGCACCTCCACGGCGACCACGCCGCGCCTGCTGAATGTTTCGGTGCTGAAAACCATCGACGCGGGCACGTCGTTGACCGCGGGTTTTGTGCTCCGCGGCCAGACGGCCCGCACCGTGCTGATCCGCGCGATTGGCCCCGGACTCGCGGCCTTTGGCCTTACGGGCATGACCGACCCGCAACTGACGCTCTTCGCCGGCACGTCCCAAATTGGCGGAAACGACAACTGGGGCGGCAATGCCGCCATCTCCGCGACGGCGTCGGCGATCGGCGCGTTTGCGATAACCGATTCGAATAGTCGCGATGCCATGCTGCTGCGCACGCTGGGCACGGGCGACTATTCGGTGCGGGTCAGCGGCGCCGGCAGCGCGGGTGGCCTCGTGATCGTCGAGATTTACGAGGTGCCGTGAGCGGCGGAAGGCTGCCAGGCCTGAAAACGCGAACGCAGCTGCTCGGGCGACAACGGCTTCACGTAATAGTTCGACGCGCCGAGCGCCGTCGCCCGCTCGACATCATTGGCGTGATCCGACCCGCTCAGCATGGCGACATCGAGGGGCGGCACGAACGGGTGATCGCGTATCCACGCGAGGACTTCGAAGCCCGTCAGCGTGGGCATCTTCAGATCGAGAAACACCAGGTCGGGGCAGTGGTCGCGGCGGCGCCCGTCCGGTTCGGCCGCGGCCTCCAGGATCTTGATCGCTCCAGATTTGTTCTCGTTACCCCCAGCCGGCTCCGCCAGTCCGACGCGCTGTTATGGCGTGATTTCCTCGATGTCGATCCGGACAGGTTTGCCGGGTGCGCAATCCGCCTTCAGTGCGACGAAGCGATCGCGGTAGCGGTCGTAAATCGGCCACAGGGCGGTGCGATCGGTCTCCGGAATCGGCAGCGCGTCGATGGCGGCGCGCGAGAAGAACGCGAATTTTCCCTCTGCAATCTCCGGCGGCAGCGCGGGCAACGGGAGTTTGCAACGGAAGAGAAACATCAGCCAGTGCGCCTGCCCCTCGTAGGCCTTTTCCGCGATCATCGCGAAAAGGTGAAAACCGGCGGCGTCGACGCGGTGGCCCGTTTCCTCGAACGTCTCGCGCACCGCGCACTCGAACGGAGACTCACCGATCGCCGTCTCGAGTTTTCCGCCAATTGGGCTCCAGACGCCGAGGTTTGGCGGTTTTGCCCTCAACATCAGCAGTTGTTCGCCCGCTTGGTTTTCGAGAAACACCAGAACGGCAATTTTGTAGGCGAGGGCGGCGTTCAATGGAACCAACCTTCGAAGCGTGGCGCCCGAAGCTCCAGTTGAAATTTTCTGAAGGACGACGGTCTGAACCCGGCGGCACATGCCAGCAGCCCGCGAAACACACAAAAGCACACGAAAAAATCCGCGTGTGAGCGTTGATCGTTTCCATGTCCCCGAAAGAGGCCTTCTCATTCGCGTGAATTGGCGTCTATTCGCGGTTGAATTATTCCGGCTACGACCGGTTTGCCCAAACATTAGAAAATCGCGTGCCCCGTTGCCGGCGGACTTCTGTTTCAATGATTCGCGGTCCGAAACGCTGACTTTCGGCGTGACCCCGTCGGTCGAGAGCACAACTTTTACGGACTTCCAGCGTCGCACATCCGCAATGCCCCAAGCCGTCCCTGTTGTTGCATGCCTATTCGGCTTCCTTACCGCCGCCATCACTGGCTTCGCGGAGGAAGTCGAGGTGACGACCGTCCGTTTCTCGAACCTCCGCGGCGGGAACGGCAGCTGGCTCGAGGCGGCGGTGGCACTTAACGTCCGACCGCCGGCCAACTCGCCTGCGCAATTGGTGTCGCGGGTTCGCGTGACGCTTGTCCTCGCCCTCGAGGTGCCGGCGTCGGCTGGCGCCGAGCGGCGGGTCGAGCATTATCGTGCACGGGCAGAATGCGTTGCGCTGGGGGTGGGGCGGACCGATGTGCGTTTTTATCTGCCACCTGAAGTGGTGCGCCGCGACCAGCTGCGCGGCGATCCACGTTCGTGGGGCGTGGAACTGGCGGTCGGAGGACGCGCCGTGCCGGCGTCCCGCGGTGCTTACACCGCCGCGTTGGCGACCGCCGAGCAGCGAAAGACGTTTCAAACCAAGGCGGCGACCGAGGCGCCTGGAAATGACGGCATACTTTTGCCGCAATATCTCACCCCGTTCGCGAATGAAAATCCGCGCGCCACGCCATCGTTCGTTCGGCGTGAAACATCGTGATTAGTCGCGCATCGCTCGTAACCAGAATGCGCTTGCCGCGTCGAGACATCTGAAATCGCCTCAATCCTCTGAACCTACCATATGCGATCACCCCGGATCCTAGCCGTTGACGTCGGGGCCAGTCACGTCGCGTGCGGGGTGTTTACCGCCGGTGCGACCGGCCGGCTGGTCCTGCAACATTTTGCCTACGAGACGCACAGCCCGGATCCGTCCAACGAGAGCCGGTGGGCCGTCGAGGTCGCCCAGTCTCTCGGCTCCGTCGGCTCCCGGCGAAAGCTGGGCGGGACGAGCGCGCTCGCCGTGCCCGGCCACCTCGCGCTGACCAAGTTCGTCAAGACGCCGTCGGTCGCCAAGGAAAAGCGCGGCAAAATCATCGGTTTCGAGGCGGCGGAGAACATCCCGTATCCGTTGGAAGAGGTCGTCTGGGACTACGCCGTCGTGTCGGACGACAGCTTCGACCTCGAGGTGATGCTGGCCGCGGTGAAATTCGATGCCATGCAGGCGCTCTGCACATCGGCCGATGCATCGGGGTTTCCGGTCGAGCGGGCCATACCCGCGGGCCTCGCGCTCCGGCATTCATTTCGGTACAGCCACCCGCAGGTGCACGACAGCGTCGTGGTCGCCAACATCGGGGCACGCTCCACGAACCTGCTGTTTCTGGACAACGGCAGGTTTTACCTGCGGACGCTGCCGCTCGCCGGCAACACGGTTACCCACAGCATCGCCGAGGAACTTCGGATCGATTTTGCGCAGGCAGAGACCCTAAAGGTCCAGGTGCTGTCGGGGCATTCCGATTTGCCGGCCAGTTCCCCGTCCCGGCTCGCCGTTCAGCGCTCCGCCGCCAACTTTGCCGGCCGGCTGCAGCTCGAGATCACCCGTTCGACCATCAATCACCGGCGCCAGTCCGGTGCGGCGGCGCCGGTGGCGCTGTATGTCACGGGCGGCGGTTCGCAAATGCCGGATCTCCCGGCGGCGCTCGCCGAAAAACTCAAGATTAGCGTCGAGCGTTTCGAACCGCTGCGCCAGGTGGATTTGTCGGCGGACGCCCGCGCGGCGGGGGCCGAAAGCGCGCAGGCCGCGCTGGCGGATCTGGTGGGACTCGCCACCCGGCTGGTCGTGCCGGACGAACCGGAGGCGAGTTTGCTGCCGCCGGCGATTACCGAGACGATCGCGTTTCGGAAACGGCAGCCGGCTTTCATCGCCGCCGCGGTCCTTGGTGTGCTGGCGCTCCTGCCGCCCATCGTTTATTTCCACAGCGTCGCGAGTGCGACGCTCCAGCATGTCGCCCGCATTGACGATCAGCTGATGCCGCTGCGTTCGCTCGAGCACCGGAACGCGGAGAACCTCCGGCAGATCGACGACGCCAGGAAACAGATTGCGGCGCTGCGCGGCGCCTACGACACGAAGGCCAACTGGGTTAACTTTTTTGCCGACCTTCAGGATCGCCTCGTCAAGATCGAGGATGTCTGGCTGGACCGGCTCGAAGTGGTGCGGCCGGTTGCCGATCTGAACGACCTCGCCGCGGCGCCCACTCCGCCGCCCGCCGCCACAGACGCTCCGGCGGCATCAGGCGAGACGCCACCGCCGGCCGAAAACGCGCCGCCTCCGGAACCGCAACCGCCACCCCCGCCGCCGGCAGTGCCGGTGCGGCTCGCGCTGAGCGGCCGGCTGCTCGACGTCGCGAACCCGCAGTCGAAGGTCAGCGCGGAGTCGTTCGAACGCGTGAAACGACTCCTTGCGAGCTTCACGGACTCGGACTTCATCGCGGCCGTGGAGAACGAACGCTTCGACAACAACCAAAACGGCCTCCTGCGGTTCGACTTCACCCTTGTCGTCAACCCGAAGAAACCGCTCTAACCGGGCGGCTGCCCCGCTTTGCCTCCAAACCTCACTGCCGTGATCGAATCTTCCCTTGAATTCCCATGAGCTGGTATCGCAAGAATCCACTCTTCGCGACGGTGCTGACGCTTTGCGCGTTGATCGCGCTTGGCGAGCTGTGGTGCATCTATGAACGGTGGCGGCGGCACGCGCGGCGGCGGCGAAAGTCGTCCAGAAGGAGACCGAACTCGCGGCGATGCGCGAGGTGATACCGCCGCCGACGCGCGAGACCGCCACCGCCGTCGAAACCGATCTCGAGCGCGCGATGCGCGCGCTGGCGACGATGCAGAACGAGCTGAAGGGAAAGGGAGCGGCGGTCGAACGACTGAAGAGCGCGAAGGTGCCGTCGGCGCGAACGGATGCCTACTTCGACCTGGC
>JAUSID010000276.1 GCA_030648295.1 Opitutaceae bacterium
ACCCGCGCGGGTTGGTCCATTCCGGCGTCCCGGTGCTGTGGGAAATCACCTCGCGCGCAGTCTTCACCGCATTCTCGTCGATGATGCCGCTGCCCTCGGTGCGAACGAGCGAGCTGGACTCGTTCTCGTTGCCGTTGAAACTGCGCCAGCTCGGCGCCGGCCACTGCGCGAAGCAGGTCGCCGATGCGAGCACGCCCATCGCGAGCAGTTTCCCGACCCGCGCCGTTTTAACGTAATACGTTAAAACGGGCCCGCTGCGCCCAGTCCGACCAGGGCTCGAAATCGTCCGTGAGGCATCCGCGCAGCGAAGTCCGAGCGGGGGGCGAGTTACCGGGGGCATGGGTGGGTTCCAGTTCGTTCAGCGGGATCGCACGCCCCGCTAATGCGTCATCACGTAAAAGATCACGTTTATGCCGAGCGGATACGCGATCTTTTCGGAGAAATTGGCGAAATAGTACGCGCTCTCGCCCTCGCGCTCCCAGCCGTCGCCGTTGTCCGTGTTGTGGGTGGCGAGGACCATCAGCCGGCCCTTGTCGTCGAAGATCGCCCGGTGGTGCACCGTCTGCGTGTCGCCGTCGTGGTTGCTCTCCCATGTGACGCCCGTGTGCTCGCTCGCGGCTCCCGTGCCGATGTTCGGCACCTGGCCCTTGGACTTGATCTGGAAAACGCACGAGTAGATCGGGTGATCAAGCGGCATCTCGACAAAGCCGCGTTCCGGGAAAACCCGTTTCATCTCGCGCTCCACGTTCAGCCACGCCGAATCGCCCCAGAAATCGTCGAACATCAGAAATCCGCCATTGAGCAGATACTTTCGCAGCACCGCGACTTCCTGATCGCTGAACGAAAGGCTGCCGGGCTCGACAACGTAGAGCCATGGGAAATCCGTCAGATCCTGATCCGTGAGGTTCACGATCCGACCATCCGGATCCACCTTCATCGAAGTCATCTGCTGCAACCGGTACGACAGGTTTAGATCGCTGTCCGGCAGATCGGTCGTCCATCCCGGTCCGCGCCGGTACCCGCCGTAACCCGATCCATAACGCACCCGCGTGAACGTGAACACGTCCTTCTCGAACCCGCGCGGGTTGGTCCATTCCGGCGTGCCCGTGCTGCCGGAGGGAATCTCGCGCGCCGTCTTCGTCGTGTCGCCCACCCAGCCGCCCCCACCCCAGCCGCCATAGCTGGAGCTGTACCGGCGTTGCGCCATCAGCAGGCCGGCAACGACGACGAAAAGCGAAACGGTGGGTAGGAGGCGTTTCATCGCAGAATCACGGGACCGAGCTCGCCGATCCGGGGACAACCGGCGTGCTGGGACCGCGGTGGGAGCGGTTGATATCTACCAGCAGCCGCAGTGCCTCCCGATAGCGAGGAGTTTCTTCCAGCGCGAGCAACACCTGCCGGCGCGCCTCGTCGTGTTCGCCGCGCCGGTGGAGGATTCCGGCGAGATGGTAATGAGCGTCGGTCGCGTCCGGCACATCGAGCTGAATCAGTGTGCGCCATGCCACCACCGCAGCAGAATCGTTGCCGGTTTCAGCCGCAGCCTGGGCTTGATAGCGATAGGGGGGCGCCACCAGCGGATTGACCGCGAGATACCGCTCCGAGTTGCGTGCGACTGTTACCCAATCCTTCGCTGCCGCCGCCAGTTCCATCAGCCGGAGATAGGCATCGGGCGCTTCGTCGTCGACTTCCACCCATTTTTTCAACACGGCATCCTCGGCGGCCGTGTCACCCATCGCCTTCAGCGCGGTCACCAGCGGCCGATACGGTGTTTCCCCGCCCTTCTGCGCCGGATAAAGTTCGATTAGCCGTTCGAGTGCGGCGCGCGCCTCGGGCCACTTCTTCTCCTCCGCCGCGTGGTGGGCGCGATAGCGCAACGCCCAATAATTATCTGGATGCTTCTTTTCCCACGCCGCGAATTCCTCCGCCGCCCCGGCCATCAGGAGTTCCGGTTCCGGTTTTTCCCAATCCAGCTTTGGCGCCAGCTGCTTCGCCCGGTCGCGGGCGTACTTCTCGAAATCCTTCTCCAGTTCCGCGAGCGACACCGTGTTTTTCGCGAGCGCCGCGTTAATCTCCGTCCCGCTCCGCAAGTCGGTCAGCACTCCAACCAACGCCGCCACGCCAAAACGCTCGACGATGAAGTCAACCACCATGGCCGACTGGAGGTAGGCGAACTGCAAATGCTGCGAACTCTTCGGCGCCAGGAACGCCGCACTCAGCTTGCCGACCGGTACCAGATCACCATCCATGATCATCTGCCGATAACGCGCGTTCATCCGCATGCCCCACGCCGGATTCGCGTGCCGCTCCTCGTGCACGGAGATGCCCTCGCTCAACCAACGTGGCATCTTGTTCCGCGTCAGCTGAAGCGTGATCACGTGGCAAAACTCGTGCCAGAGGACGGACTCCCAATTCGTCGGGCCCGAACTCGTCGCCGGGCTGTTCGCCGTCACCACGCGGCCGAAACACACCCCCAGGAATCCCGGCACATCCGGCAGCCCAAAGGTGCGCACCGCAAAATCCCGCTGGTCCGCGAATATCTCGACCGTCGTCGGCTTCGCCAGCTCGACGCCATATTTCTCCACCAGCGTCTGTTTCGCGCGGCGCAGCAACGCCATCACCCGCGGCCCGTAGACCGCGACCTCCGGCGCCGACATCCGGATGACGAAGTCATCGTTGGTCAGCGTCGCGTACTTTTTCATCGTGTCGTGCAGCGTGACGAGATTGTAGGCCTCGACGTCATACTCGTCGCGTTCATGCACCGCGTGCGCGAGCGACCAGCCCTCGTTTTCCTCGCCCAGACGCAGCAGATCGCTCGCGAGCTGCGCCGCCGCGGGTACGAACGTCGAATCGAATTCGCGTGCGCGCCGCTGGTAGGCGGCGCCTTCGGCGAAGCGATATTTTTCCGACAACTTCTTTCCGATGATGTAGTCGACCCGCGGATTCTTCGACCAGCTGCTCAAGGCGCGCACGCGCGCGGAGTTTTCCGCCTTCGGATTGTTCCGCAGGTGCGCGATGACGGCGCGGTACGCCCAGGCCTCGGGATGCGCCGGGTTGATGCCCACGATCTTGTCCAGGACCTTCTCCGCCTCATCGTACGCCTCGCCCGCGATGTGATGGTCCGCGAATTGGAGGAGCGTCGGCACATGCCGTGCGTTGACCTCCAGGGCTGACTTGAGCGAACCGAGCGCAATCTCGCGATTGCTGTCCGCGTAGGCCCGTGCCCGGCCGCTGAGCAGATCCGGATCCTCGGGCAGTTGCTTGAGCCCTTCTTCGAACGCCTTCGCCGCCAGGGCAAAGTCATGCTTTTCCAGCGCCAGATCGCCGCGCGCGAGATAAACGTCCCGCAACTTCGGGTCGGTCTTCTGCGCGGTGGCGTAGATCTTCTCGAGCACGTCCTTCGGATCCGCACCGAGCAGCAGCGCCGCGCGGCCGAAAACGACCAGTTCAGCCGGCGTACGGTAATTCCACGTTCGACCCTGGACGAGCCGCACGATTTCACTGGCGCGCTGCGCAGCCTCGTCGGGCCGGCCGTTCGCATAGGAAACGTCGCGTGCCAGCCAGCGCAACCGGATGTTCTGCTGGTCGCGCTCGAGCGCTTCGCGCAGCGCGACATCCGCCTCGGTGTTCCGGCCAATCGTGAGCAGCGCCCGAACCAAAAGGAGCGACCACTCGGAGCTCACCTGCGAATTATTGAGTCCGACCGTCGCTGCGCGAATCACGCTGGCGTAATCGCCTTCGAGCAACTCGCGCTGGACTTCAGACGGATCCGCCGCCCGCAACAACGGGTGGCCGCCGATCACCGCCGCCAGGACGCACACCCCGGCCTGAAGACGACGCGCCCGCCCGCTTCGCAACGTCACGATAACATCACCGGGTTTCCGCGCAGCGCTCGGAGATCCGCCCGTTTTCCCCTCGCCATGCGAGAGGTGCACCGGGGCCGCCGCTCCTTTTTGTTGGTTAAACGAGGGTGCAAGGATACGCCAGAAGCCGGACATGCGATGAAGGGGGGCCGTGGGGGAAAAACGACTTGGGTGCTTCAAGATCGGGAAAGACGCACGCCACATGAAAGAGTCATGCGAGGTCCGGATGTTTTCTCAAGCGTCGTCACGCGATGAATTCGTGAAACGGAAAAATTCCGGTGTCATATGGTCATGGTGCGGCGCAGCCCCACATGCATAGCGACGCAGCAGGCGCCCGAACATGAATCAAAATTAATGTGACGTTAACGTCGCATTAATGTACCGCGGGTAAAAGGGACGATGCTTCTTTCTTACCTTTCGCTGCTCGCGCTCGCCGCGGCAGGCATGACGCACGCGCTCGCCGCGGATCGTCCGCTGGCCGTTGACCCCGCCCAATCCCGCGTCGAAATCGCCGTCAAGGCGACGGTCGACTCGTTCACCGGCAAACTCACGCGCTACGAACCCGCAATCATGGTTGGCGACGACGGCCGGGTTTCGTCCGCCCGCGTCGCGTTTCACTTCCGCGATGTCGTCACGGGCAAGGACAGCCGCGACAAGGCCATGCACAAATGGCAGCAAACGGACACATTCCCGGATGGCGCGTTTGTGCTCTCGTCCCTCGACGCCGCCGCCGGCCCGGGCTACACCGCCTCGGGCCGGCTCACGTTCCATGGCATCACGCGCGACATCCGCTTCCCCGTTTCGGTGACGCGCGACGGCGCGGTCTACGGCATCGACGGCGATGCGACGATCGACACGCGCGAGTACGGGCTGCCGATCATCCGGATGATCGGCGTGCTGAAGGTCGACCCCATCGTACACGTCCGCTTTCACCTGCAGGGCAGCACCAACACCCTCACGGCGTCGAATCGCGCAGCCCGATGACCCGGATCCAAGCCGGAGAATCGTCCGCGGAGGCATCATCATGAACGACTCCGTGGCATGGTCGGAAGCCACCCGCGACAAACTTCTCGCCGCGTTGCTCGAGCACGCGCCGACGGGGCCGCACGCCGAGCCGCACTTGCACGCCGTGATCACCGGCGTCGCGACTCAGCCGGGCAAACTCGTGCGCGCGCGGCTCGTACTCGCAACGACAGCGGCGCACGGGATCGATGAACGCATCGGTCTCGCGCTCGCGACCGCGGTGGAATATTTTCACATCTCCTCGCTGCTGCTCGACGATTTGCCGTGCATGGACGACGCGCAGACGCGGCGCGGCCAGCCGTGCGCGCATCGCGTGCACGGGGAAGCGACCGCGATTCTCGCCGCCCTCGCGTTCATCAACCGCGCCTACACCCTCGTCGGTTTATGCACCGCCGGTGAACCCGCGCCCGTGCGGCTTCAGGTCCAGGCGTGCCTCGATGCGTGTCTCGGCTCCGCCGGTCTGGTCGGCGGCCAGGCGCGCGATCTGCGGTTCGCGACCAGCGATCGCTCAGTCCGGGAGGTCTGTCGGGTCGCCGGGGCGAAAACCAGCGCGATGCTGTGGCTTGGGCTGCTCGTTCCCGCGCTGCTCACGGGCCCTGACCTCGAGGAAGTCCGCGCGCTCGAGGCGCTGTGCATTTACTGGGGACTCGCGTTCCAGGCGGTGGACGACCTGAACGATGTGACGGCGACGAGCGTTGACGCCGGCAAAACGACCGGGCGCGACCGGCAGCTGGCGCGCCCGAACCTCGCGATCGCCCTCGGCGTGCCCGGCACAAGGCGGCGGATTGCGCGGCTGCTCGCGCAGGCGAATCGCAAGGTGCGGCGGCTGACCGCGACGAGTCCCGCATGGAGCTACTTGGTGGAATTCCAACATTACTTCGCCGACTCGGGCGCCTCTCTCTCCGGCAAGTCCGCCGGGATTGCCGCCTAATGAAGATCCTTTCCCTCGTATTTACCAATCTCCAGCGGCACCGGTGGCGTGCGCTCATCGGCACAGCTGGCATCGCGTTCGGCGTCGCCGCCATGCTGACGATCCTCGCCATCGTGACCGGCGCGATCGGCATGTTTCAGCGGATTCTCTCGAGCGAGAGCCATTACCTCGTGTTCGAGCGCAACGTCTCCGATTTGTTCTTCAGCTCGGTGACGCCGGACCAAATCGCCGCCATTCGCTCCCGGCCCGAAGTCGAGTCGGCCCATGCCGTCCTGTTCGGCATCGTTTCCGCGGCCGATCATCCCGTGATCACGTGTTTCGGTATCGAGGCGAACGATCCGCGGCTGGCGAAGGCCGAATGGCGCGCGGGCCGGCCGGCTGACTTTGGGGCGAAAGAGGGCGAAATCTTCCTCGGTTCCCGCGCCGCAGAGTTCCTGCACGCGCGGCTTGGGCAGATGCTGATGATCGGCCGCGCGAATCTTCGCGTCGGGGGAATCTTCAAAACGGAGAATGGTTTCGAGGATGGAGGCGTATTCCTGCCGCTCGCCGAAGCCCAGGCGTTTTTTCATCGCGCCGACGCCGCGTCGATCGTGACGGTCAAACTGCGCGATGAGCGTCGCGGCGCGGATTTCAAGGGTGCGATCGAGGCGGCGCAGCCCGGAATCATCGCGCTCGAGAATCGCGAGTTCAATTCGACCTACAACAGTTTCAAGATCCTGAATTTCACCGCGTGGGCGGTCGGCATCTGCGCGTTCTGCCTCGGCGGGCTGGGCGTGGCAAATACGATGCTGCTGTCGGTCTTCACGCGCATTCGTGAAATCGCCGTGCTGCGCGTGTGCGGGTTTTCCCGGCCCCAAGTCGCCCTGCTCATCTTCGGCGAGGCCGGTGCCATCGCCGCCGCCGGCCTCGTCGCCGGTTTCGCGATCGGCTACGCGCTGCTGGCCGTGCTGCAGCGCGTGCCGCAGTTCCAGGGCTACGTCCAGGCGGTTCTCACGCCGTCGGTGCTGTTCGGCATCGTCGGCACGGCATTCGTGACCGCCGCGGCCGGCGCGATTTATCCCGCGCGCTTCGCGTCGAAGATCGAACCAGCGGAGGCGTTGCGCTATGAATAAAGGCGAAGTCCTCGCGCGGGCCCGCGCGGTTTCCAAGAGTTATGACGATGGCCGGATCGTGGTGTTGCGCGACGCCAGCCTCGAGGTGCGCGCCGGCGAGCTCGTCGCGCTGTGGGGTGCTTCTGGCTCCGGCAAGAGCACGCTGCTGCATCTCCTCGGCGGACTCGATTCGCCGGATCAGGGCGAGCTCAACGTCTGCGGGCTCGACCCGACGGGCGAGGCGAACCGACTGACGCTGCGCCGGCATCGCATCGGGTTTGTCTTCCAGCTGCACAACCTGATCCCGGACCTCACCGTGACCGAAAATCTGCGGGTGCCGGCGATCGCGACCGGAAAAAATGGTGCCGAGACGACGGAGCGCATTCGGGTCCTCGCCGAGCAGGTCGGCATTGGCCACCGGCTGACCCATCGCATCCAGGATCTCTCCGGCGGCGAACGCCAGCGAACCGCAATCTGCCGCGCGCTGATGAACAAGCCGCAGCTGCTGCTGGCAGACGAGCCGACGGGCTCGCTCGATGAGATCACCGGCAACACCATTTTCGCGCTGCTGAAGCAGCTGGCCGAACGCGATCGCATCGCGGTGGTGATGGCAACGCACGAACGCCGTTTCGCGGAGGCGTGCCACCGAATCATTCGGGTCCGCGACGGCCGGCTCGACGAGATCGCCGGATGAACTCCGTCGCCCCGTACCCCGGTCCACCCTTCGGTCGGGCCGTTGCGCTCCACAGCCTTGGCTGGCTCGTGGCCGCCAACATCGTCGGCGTCTGGCTCGCACTCAGTCTGCTGTGGCCGGCGCTCGGCGACTTGCTCGCGCCGCTGACGTATGGCCGCTGGGCGCCACTGCACCTGGACTGGCAGCTTTACGGCTGGTGCTCGCTGCCGGTCGTCGGCGTGCTGCTCACGTGGTGCTTTGATTTCGGATACCCGCATGTCCGGCGGCACGCGGGCATCGCGCTCACTGCGTGGTCGCTCGCCCTGGCGCTTGGCGGCATCGCGTGGCTGGGCGGCAACACCAGCGGGAAACTTTTTCTCGACTGGCACGGCTGGACCCGACCGCTGCTCCCGGCCGCCATGCACGTGCTGTGGGCGTTGCTCGCCACGCACACCGTCTGGCGCTGGAAACGACTCTCATCCGCGGAGCGGACGTTTCGTGCCGTGGTTCTCGGAGTTTTACTGGCGGCGCCGGCGGTCCTGTATTGGTCGATGGACCGGAAGGTGTACCCGTCGGTCAACCCCGACAGCGGCGGAGCCACCGGGGCGGCGCTGCTCGGCTCAACGCTCGCGATCGTCACGATATTCCTGCTCCTGCCGGCATTTCTTGGGTTGCCGGCCCTGGGAACGCGGACGTCTCGCGCGCCACGGCTTGAAGCGGGCCAGAGGCCCGCGCTCCCAGGATTGGTGCGGCGCACCGGCGTCACCTGGGCGTTGGTCGCGTCGTGGGGCGTCTTCCTCGCGATCGATCGCGGCCACGCCTCCCACCATGCGCCGGCGCAAATCGTGGGCTTGGGCACGCTGGGCGTTTGGGTGGTTCTGCTGCCCGTCGTCTGGCGGCGGCACGACTGGCCCGCAGGCGCTCGCCCCTGGCTAATCGCGTCGTTTGCGTGGTGGCTCGTTCTCGTCGTCACGGGCTGGGTCGTCTTCCTGCCCGGCATATCGGAAGCGCTGAAATTCACGCATGCGCTCGTCGGTCACGCGCACCTCGCGATGGCCGGCCTGCTCACAAGCGTGAACGGCGCCGTGCTCGTTGTCCTCACCGGCCGCCGCGCGCCGCGCACTGCGTTCTGGGCGTGGCAGGCCGGATGCCTGATTCACGTCGCCGCGATGCTCGTGCTCGGATGGCACGAAACCACTCATGTCGCCGGGTTGTTTCGCAGCGAATCGTGGACGCAGGCGCTGATGGCGGTGCGGCTCGCAGGCGGTATGGCCATGGCCGCGGCATCAATCGGCTGGCTGGCCAGCCTGCTTCGACCATGAGCATCACGCTGACTCGCGCCGCCATCTGGTTCGCGGTGATCGCCGGGTTCACCGATTTTGCCACGGGCATCGGGCTCGTCACCGCGCCGGCGTTCACACTCGAGCAGATGGGCGCGGAGGTGCCGGGACGTGAAGCGCTGCTGTTCGTACGTTTCGTCGGCGTATTCGTCGCCGCCGTCGGCAGCAGTTACCTTTGGGCGTTAGCGAACGGTAGCATGTCCTTCCTGCGTTCGGTGTTCCAGCTGACGGTGTTCTTCCGTGTCGCGGCCGGAAGTTTCACCGGCATCGCGGTCGCATTGCATCTCCTTTCGCCCGCGTGGGTGGCGGTTACCGCGACCGACCTGCTGTTCGTGGGGGTTCAGGCCTGGTTTCTCGCGAAAGGATTGGGTCGCGATGACTGAAGCGACCGGACGCGGAGCCGACGCCACGCGGCTCTCATGGGCTGCGGCGCTTCTCGCGATTGCCGCCACCTATTTCTTTTTCCTGATTTTCGCGGAGTTCGCGTTCCTGGAACTCGCGACGCAAATCGCGCCGTCCGCCCACCGGCTGCGCACAATCATGATGGGGCTCGGTGGTGGTGGTGTCGCCGGGGCGGCGCTGGTCGCGATGGTGAACGATGCCAACCGGCGCACGGCGCTCACCTGGGGCTTTCGCGCCTGCGCTGCCAGCGCGGCGTTCGCACTTTTCCCGCCGTCGTTTCCGCTGCTGGTCGCGGCGGCGATTGCAATCGGGCTTTCGCTCGGATGGCTGACGGTAACGCTAACGTCCGCGCTGCGTGCGGCCGCGACCAACGGGCACCTCGGTCTCTGCATCGGCGGCGGCACCGGCCTGGCGTATGCACTGTGCAACGTGCCGTCGGTTTTCCACGCCAGCGCGCGCACGCAAACGATCGCCGCCATCGCCATCGCCGCTGCGGCATCGCTGCTGCCGCGGTTCTTTTCGACGCACACGCCGGAATTCGCGCCGCCACGCGAGTACGATCGCGCCGGCATCACGCGCTGGGTCGTGATTCTACTCGCGCTGGTCTGGATGGACTCGGCCGCGTTCTACATCGTACAACACAGCGAGTCGTTGCGGTCGGTGACGTGGGGCGGTTCCGGCATGCTGTGGCTGAACGCCAGCACACACCTTTTCGCCGCGCTTGCCGCCGGTGCGCTGCTCGATCGTGGGGGCCGGGGTTACCTCGCCGCCTTGTCGCTCGCGGCGCTTGCCCTCGCCTGCCTCGAGCTCAACGGCACGATCTCCGCGCGAATTCCCGCGGGCTGGCTCTACACCGCAGGCGTGTCGGTGTACTCGACGCTGCTCGTTGAGTATCCGGCGCGCAGCGGCCGCGCCTGGATTGCCGCGGTTGTTTTCGCGTTGGCCGGCTGGGTGGGCTCGGCGCTCGGCATCGGCATGGCGCAGGACTTGCACCGCATTCCGCCCGGCTTCGTGCTGGCGGCCGTCGCCACGCTCGGCATCGCGCTCGCATGGCGCTGGCGCGGGTTGCGTCGGCTCGCGTTGCCTGCGGTCGTGCTCGTAACCGGCGGCGAAAGCCTGCGGGCCGGCGAGCCGGAACTGATCGCCCGCGGTCGCGAAGTGTACATCGCGGAGGGCTGCATCCATTGTCACTCGCAATTCGTGCGGCCGCGGTCGCCGTCCGACGTTGAACGCTGGGGACCGGCGGCCTCGCTGCGCGATGAACTCGCGGCCAATCCGCCGCTCTTCGGCAACCGCCGGCTCGGTCCCGATCTCTCGCGGGTGGGCAACCGCCGTTCGCCCGAATGGAACCGGCTCCACCTGATCGCGCCGCGGCTTATCTCGCCCGGCTCGCGGATGCCGTCGTATGCGCATCTTTTTTCGCGCCCCAATCGCGGCGGTGATGCGCTGGTCGCATACCTTGGTTCACTCGGACGCGACACGCTGGGCGCGCGGCTCGAGCAAATCGCCGCGTGGACGCCCAATGCGCGGCAGGTGCTGCCGCCCGCGAAGGCACACGGACTTTTTCTCCAGCTTTGCGCGCAATGCCATGGTGAAACCGGCCGCGGTGACGGCCACCTCGCGCGGCAGCTGAGTGTCACCCCGCCCGATTGGACGCGCGATCCCTGGCGTCGCGTGACCCGCGGCGCCAATGTCGAAGCGAGCCTCAGCCAGATCGTGAAGTTCGGGCTGCCGATGTCGCCGATGGCGGGGCATGAATACCTTTCCGATGCGGCGATTCTTGGACTCGCGCGTCACGTCCAGACTTTGCATACTGCTCCCGGCGGCGAGTCGATCGTCGCCTTCCAGCCATGAAGATCCTGATTGTGGAGGACGAAGCGAAGGTGGGCCGTTTCATCGAGCGCGCCCTGACCGAGCATGCGTACACGGCGCGGCTCGTCAGCCGATGCGCCGAGGCGCGCGACGCGCTCTCCGAGTCTCCCTTCGATGCCATCGTCCTCGACCTCGGACTTCCGGATGGTGACGGACTGGACCTGCTGCGCGAGTGGCGGAAATGTGGTTTCAACGAACCCGTGCTCATTCTCAGCGCCCGCGACGCCGTCGAGGATCGGGTGCGCGGGTTGAACATCGGGGCCGACGACTACCTGCCCAAGCCATTCTGCGTCGACGAACTGCTCGCCCGGCTGCGCTCGCTCCTACGCCGCCATAACACCGCACCGCGCGCCACCGTCCTCGAGCATCGCGGCGTCCGGCTCGACCTGCTCGCCCGCATCGCGACGTGCGAGGAGCGACCGGTCGGGCTGACCAGCCGCGAATTTGCGCTGCTCGAGCTTTTCCTGCAAAATCCGCGCCGCGTCCTGACGCGAACGATGATTGCGGAAAAAATCTGGGACGCGTCATACGATCTCGAAACCAATCTCATCGACGTCTACGTCCGCCGGCTGCGGCAAAAACTCGACCGGCCCGAGGCCGAGCCCTTCATCAAGACCGTGCGCGGCACCGGCTATCAACTGTCGTGAAATCGTTCACGTTTCGCGTCACCTGCCGTTTTGCGCTGCTCGTGACGGCCACGACGGCGGCGGTGCTGCTGGTCGGCGGATTGCTGTTGCAGCACCAGAATGAGCGCGGACTCGAACTGCTCCACGAGATCGAGGCGCGCGAACTCCGGCAGTTGATCGGCAACGACGGCAGCCTCGGTCCGGAGGCGGTGGCGGCGCGAATCAAACACGACACCGAAACGGACGCGCATCTCTTCGTCGCCCAAGTCACGAATGCCGCCGGGGCGGTGCTTTTTCGCTCGGAGAACCTCGGCGAAACCGTGCTTCCCGCGGCCGCGAAAGATGCGCCCCACTGGACGACAATCCTGCCCTTTTTCGGCAAGGTGCACCTGTCCGAGTTCTGGCTCGATCCCTGGCGAATTCAGATCGGCAGCCCGCTCGCGCCCGCCGAACGCGTGCTGCGCGACTACATCCGGATCAGCCTGCCGCTCGTCCTGGGCGTCGCGCTGCTCAGCGTGGCGCTCGGCTATGGATTCAGCCGCGCGACGCTTCGGCCGATCCGCGCCATTGCCGACACGGCCAACCGGATCCGGGCGGACAGTCTGAGCGAACGAATCACGATGCCGCCGGGCAACGACGAGCTCGTGGCGCTGACGCGGCTGCTTAATCAGATGTTCGATCGGCTTCAGGGTTCGTTCGAACAGGTGCGGCGGTTTACGGCGGACGCCTCGCACGAGCTGAAGACGCCGCTCTCGCTCATCCGGCTAAACGCGGAAAAGCTGCGGACGCGCGTGCCGAATGATCCCGACGCGGCCGCCGCTGCGGCCGACATCCTCGAGGAAATCACCCAGCTTCACCAAGTCATCGACCGGCTGCTCTTCCTCGCGAAATCCGACAGCGGCGCGCTGACACCGGCGCTGCGGCCGGTCATCACCGAAACGTTCGTCACCACGTTCAGTGAAGATGCGCAGGCGCTGGCCGAGGATCGCAACGTCCGGTTCGAGCTCGCCCGCAACGATCCGGGCGAGATTCGCGCCGAGCCGGATCTGTTGCGGCAACTGCTGCTCAACCTGGTCGCGAATGCCGTCGCGGTCTCGAAGCCCGGCGGGTTGGTCGCACTTTCGTCCGCCGTCACCGCTGGCGGCCGGCGATTCGATGTCATCGACGAAGGTCCCGGATTGCCGGAGCCGCAACTGGCGCGCGTATTCGAACGCTTCGTACGATTCGATCTGCCGCCGGGGCAGTCCGGGGGCCGCGGCGGCGGACACGGGCTTGGGCTCGCGATCTGCAAGAGCATCGTCCAGCTCCACGGCGGCACGATTCGCGCCGAGAATCGCGCCGACCGTTCCGGTCTCCGCGTCACGGTGGAGCTGCCGGGCTGAGTTGGCCGCAGGTAGGATCGGGAGAGCTTTTCCCAACGAAACACTGATTCCTAAGGCAGAGGCCAGAGGCCGGATTTCGGAAACCGGAAACCGGAACGCCGAGGCTCGAGTGGCTGCGGCTTCCAGCCGCAGAACCGGCAGCTGGAAAGCCGCCGTTCCGGATAGCGTGGACGGGTGGCCGGATCGGAGGGGCGACTTTCCAGTCGCCCAAGTGGGTTCGGTCGAACAGTAGTTCGGCGGCTGGAAAGCCGCCGTTCCGGATGTGCGGTGGCCGCTGGCCCTCTGTCCTCTGGCTTCTGGCTTCACCCCTGATCTTCCGGTATCCGGTATTCGGTTTCGCTCGAATCCTCCGACATCCGACATCCGACATCTGACATCTGACGTCTGACGTCTGGTCGCTCCGAACCGCTACCACTGCAGCCGCTCCGCCGGCCAGCCCAGCTGGCGTGCCGTTTTCACCACCCACGTCCAGTCGTCCGGATTGGCACGCACAAACTTCACCGGCCGCGACTCCGCCGCCATTGCGACCGCCTGCGGCACATCGAGGAACCGCAACACATTCAAATAGTCCGGCCCGGTGCGGTGTGACGCCGCCGGTTCTATCAGTTCGACACCCGCGACACCCTCGGCGAACAGCGATGCATAGAGTGCGTTCACGGCTTGGTTACGCTCGCCGGCGATGCGCACGTCGGTGGCGCCGAACATTGCGGAATCGCGCAGCGCGTCCACCGCGCGGCGAATATCCCACACTCGCATCCCCTCCAGTGTCTGACCGAGCAGCATGAAACGGCGGCCGATGTCCATTTGGGCTTTGTCGTCGCCACTCCACGCCGTTGGGCCAACTCCGCGCGGCGCAAGGAACGCGACCGTCAATTGGCCCCGCTCAACCTCTCGCAGCATCCCGGCAAAATCCGTGGCCGGTCCCTCTTGCTTCGGCACCTTCGGCGCGACTGCGACCACGCCCGGAGTTTTTTGGGCCGGACCGGCAGCTCCCTTCTTGGCGGGCGGGCGCGACGCCACATTTGCCAGCGGATCGGCCGGCAGCTTCCAGTCGCGACCGAGCGCCGCGACGAACTGACTCCAGCCCCGATCGTCCAGCACGTGCAATCGCACCGGTTTCGCGGCGCGCGACTGGCCGGCCGAAAATACGAAGAGCGGCAGCGTAATTCCCTCCTGGCTCGTGTAGTCCCACGTCGCCAGCGTGACCGCGCCCTTTGCCTGCTCCGGGCCGCGGCGCGGCTGCGGTGAAACGCCGGCTTCGGGCCAGCCGCGAAATGATTTCTGGCGCAACGAGGCCAGCCACTCGGCGCGCTGCTTCGTCCACCCCGCGCCCGACGCGGAAACCACCGGCGTCGCCATCGGCACGAACGTCTCGTGTATTTTCGTCGTCCGCTCGTCGGTCGGAAGCGTCGGGAACGACTTGAGTTGCGGCGGCGCGAACAGCTTCGTCGCCGGCACGCTGATCAAGCGCGTGTCGTTCTTCAAAAAACGATCGAACCAGCGAAATGCGGCGACCTGGAGATCCTGCGTGTCCTTGTGGGGCCCTTCGCCAATCGACAGCCCCAGCTTGTCCGCCGCACCATACAGCTGATAAATCCGCGCGAGGTCCGCGTGCATCCGCACCACACCGTCGAGCGGAAAAATCCAGTCCTTGTCCGCGTTTTGAAACAGCAACGGACGCGGGGCGAGGAGGGCGGCGAGCTTCGCGTAGTCCCAGCGATAGGTATTCACGGGAAACATGCAGTCGCAGTGCCCGCGCACGCAGCCGTCGACGACGTAGTTTTGCAGATCGGTGATGCCGGACACGGGCACCGCCACTTTAACCCGCTCGTCGACCGCGGCGGTATACCACGAATACGCCCCGCCGCCGGAACGCCCGGTCATGCCGATTTTTTCCGCGTCCACCTCGGGCCGCGACTGGAGGTAATCGAGCGCGCGAATCGCGTTCCACGTCTCCACCCCGCCTGGCGTGTAGCCGCGCGCATACCACCACCACATCCGGTGCCAGTAAATCCCATGATGCAGCCCCTCGAGTTCGCCGTATTGGATCGTGTCGATGATGAGGCAAACGTAGCCGTGCCGCGCGAACCACGCGCCATGGTGTTGGTAAACGGCCTTCGCGCCGTAAACCGCGCTGCCCTCCTTCGCCGTCGAATGTCCGCACACATACAGAATTGCGGGCGCCTTGCCGGTTAGGTTTTTCGGCACGTAGAGATTGGCGCCCACGTACAACCCGGGCATCGACTGGTAATGCAGCCGCTCGACATAAAATTCCGCGTGTTCCGTCCGGCCGGTGATCTCTGGTTTCAGGTCCGTGCGTTCCGGCAGCGGCGAGAGGCCGAGCATTTCCAACAGTTGCTCGCGCGCGGTGGCGCGCTGGCCCGTCCAATCGGCCAGCGTCGTGATGCCTGCAAAAGTGCCGGCATGCACGCGTGCGGTCTCCCGGCGAAAGTACTCGGCCAGTGGCGCATCCCCCGGCAGCGGCGGCGGAGCCGGCGCCGCCCCGTGCAGCGTAATGGCGACGAGGGTGGCAAACATGAGCACCGACAGACGGAGGGGGTTCATCAGGGACGGAAAGTCAGAGTGAGAATAAAGTGAAAGTCTTCCGCGTCTTACAAGTCTCACACGTCTCCCGAGTCTTCGACCGGGTTTCTTCTTTCTGCCGTTTCCGATGTTTCTTCTATTCCGCTCCCCGTCTTCCCAGTCTTCCCGTCTTCCGCGTCTTCCCAGTCTTCCGCGTCTTCGACTACTCGTTAAACTCGTCGCGCTTCTTCGCGGCTTCATCCGCGGCTTTCAATGCCTCGGCCGCCTGCGGATCCAGTGAGGCCTCACGCTCCTTGAGCCGCCGTTCCATGGCGCGCAAATCCTCCTGCTTCTGCTCGAGTTCGATTTCCTTTTCCTGTTGGGACTGTACTTTTTCGAAAAGCTTCGTCTCCGATTCGTCCAGGAATGCCTCGCGGTCGCGCACGGCCTGCTTCGCCTCCTTGAGACTCTGCTCCTGCCGCTCGAGTTCTGCCCGCAAATGCTCGAGCGCGGCTTTCTCCTCGGTCGACACCATCGTCTCCGACGGTGCAGTTTTCCGCGCCGCGGCCAGCAATTTTTCGCGTGCCACCAGGAGCGCTTCCATCTCCGCGAGGTCGCGCTCGCGATCGGCCAGCCGCGTCTCGGTGTCGGCAATGACGCGCTCCCGCTCCGCCAGCGTAAGCTCCAGCTGGCGCAGGCTCCGCTCCAGCTCCGCCGCCTGGGCGGCCGCGGCGCCGCCATAAACGAAGGGCGCCCGGGTTGCGGATACGATCGCCTTGATCGATTCGCGCGCCGCCGCCGATTTCTCCGACATCTCGAAGGGCGAGCGGGTCGACGAGACGGATCGCCGGCGCAGCGACAAGGTGGTCGGCGCCGCAGGCTTGATCGGGGGAAACTTGATCGGCTTCGGCGCCGGTGCCGGCGCGACCGGAGCACCCTCCGGCCCCGCTGCGCCGGAAGCCGGCTCAGCCGGAACACCCGGCGTCGCGGGCGCGCCCGGCGCGGGTGACGCGCCCGAGGGAGTGGCGGGATTCGTAGGTCCAGGCGGAGGGCCAGGGTCAGACATGAGGCGGAAGGTCGGAGAGGAATTCCAAACGCGGATGAAGAACCCGGCGCGGATGCGGCTGTGCTTCCATGCCGTGTCCTCCTGCTAACAGCACATACGTGCTACTTCTTCGAGAACCAACCGAACAAGCCCGATTTTTTCTTTTGTGCCGCCGCGGTGGCGGCCGCGGGCAGCCGCAAGTGGGGCCGCAGCAGCTCCACGGCACGCTTTTCCACCGCCGGATCGCCAATGACGACAAAGTGCCGCTCGAGTGAACCGCCCGCCGCCAGATCCTTTTCCAGCGCCGAAAGCTCATCGCGGAACCACGTCGTGGCAATTTCGGCCCGCACGGTGGCGTCAGGCGCATTGGCCGCCTTGGCCAGCGCTTCGATGAGATGCAGGCCCTTGTGGCCGCGCCGGAATGGCAGCACCTCGCCCAGCGAAGATTCATCGACGTGCGAAAGCGCATTGAGCAGCTTCCGAAAATCGCCGCCCACGATCACGTTTTGCGACATCCCCTGCGCAAACACCGCGAATTCGCCCAGCGTCGAAAGTTTTTCCAACTTGCAGAATTCCTGCGTCCCGGGCTCCAACGCCGCCAGCGCGATCGGGAAATTCTCGGGAATCCCCAGCTTCGCCATGTTTTTCAGCAGCGCGTTATCGCGCTCCGACGCGGCGGCCGTCTGTTCGACCATGTCCCCGAATGGGCTGTCGAACGCCAGCGTTTCCTTGAGGATCGAAATGAGCTGGTCGATCTGGTCGGGAGACTGGCCCTTGAGCTGGAGCATTTCGACCACCTCGTCGAAGCTGAGATCGATGTACTTGGATGGTGTCTCGTCCTTGCCCTTGATCGGCCAGTCCGGTCCGTCGAGATTCTGGGCCAGGCTGCTCAACGCGGTATCAGCCATGATCGAACTCGCGAAGGCAGTTCTGACCTCATCCCAATCTTTGGCGGTGGATTTCATGGTGAGCTGGTAAGTGGACTTTGGCGCGCCGCGAGCGGAGCGCAAGGCGCGCGTCGGCGCGATTACTTCGGGTCAGGTTGCGGCCGGCACGTGCTGCACGAGTTCGCTCGCAAGCTTCCGATAATCGTTGATCACGTTGTCACCGCTCGCGCCCGTCTCGATCGCCTCGGCGCTGACGAGCGACACCGGCAACCCGAGCGCGACGGCGCGGCGCACGACCATCGCATCGCGAATCTGGGTGTTGAAAATCTTGGCGCTCGGGGCGGCGCGCTTCGCCGTCTTGAATTGATTCAGGCGAAGCTGCATCCGCATTTTGGGCACCTCGATGTCCACGCCCTGCTTGATCGAATTGAAGATGATGCCGTGGACCTGCGCCGGCAGGCCCATGGCGGCGCGGCGGAAACTCGCGGACAACTGGTGGAATTTGTGCAGCTTCTCCGTCAGCAGCGTGAAGCCGATCAGGCTCAGCGCATCCGGGTTGGCCGGAACGTAGATTTCATTCGATGTAAACACTCCGCACTGCGACGCGCGCAGGATGTTGGGCGGGCAGTCGAACAGGATGAAATCGTACTGCGCTTCGAGCGGCTGCACCTGCTCGTAGAACACGAGGAACGGCGGGCGCTTCGGGTCCCCGTTGTATTCGTTCTCGAGGTCGACGAGGTTGAACGTCGTCGGCACCAAATCGAGGCCGGGAAGGAGCTTCTCGCCCGATTTGCCCTCCAGCACGTCCTTGATCACGAGATCCTTCACCTGCGCCTTGCCGGGTTCAAAGATGGAATAGATCGCGCCCTCACCCGAGGCGTTGATCTTGTTCCAGCGGTCGAGTTTCAGCAACCAGATGCTCGCGTTCGACTGCGTGTCGAAGTCGAACAAAAGCACGCGCTTGCCCATTTTGGCCAGAGCCGCCGCGGTGTTGATGATGAGCGATGTCTTACCGACACCACCCTTGTAATTTAAGAAACTGATTTTGCGCGCCATGCGTTATGCCCGTTGACGTGCGGGACAGGACCCCGCCACCATGCGGGACCGCATTCCGGTGTGCCAGTCAAAAACAGGCGGGCAGGCGTTTGACCAAACTTTTTCTCGTGAAGAAATCGGAATTGCGCGACGCAATCCTGCAAAAGCTCCGCCAGGATCTCGCCCTGCAGCTCAAGGCAGCCGATCTGGCACGCGATGAGGCGACGAACGAGGAGAGCCGCGCCCGCAGCAAATATGACACACATAGCCAGGAGGCCGCCTACCTCGCCCAAGGCCAGGCCCGGATTGCCGGCGAAATCGAGACGAGCCTGGAGGTCTACTCGAACTTCGCACCGGCCGACTTCGGACCGAACGATACGGTGGCGCTCGGCGCCCTCGTCGAGCTCCAGGCCGGCGCCCGCCGCACCTGGTATTTTGTGGGCCCCCGCGCCGGGGGGCTGGAACTTTCACTCGACGGCCGCGACATTCTCGTTCTCACCCCGCAATCGCCGCTCGGTCGGCAGCTCATCGGCCGGCTTGTCGGTGACAAGGTGCAGTCACCCGGCCGGGGCGGGACGATGATCGAACAGGCCATCGTGGCGCTGGAGTGACGACATGCATCCAGATTGCACTCCGCATCGGTTCGCTTTAGTTTCGTCTGCGCCGCACACACGCGGCTCACTCGCTCAGGTTGAACACCACCGGTTGGACCATCCGGAACCGCACGACACGGCCGTGGCGCCGGCCAGGTTCGAACCGCCACTTTGATACCGCGCGAAGGGTTGCCTCTTCGAAAACGCGATCCGTCGACTGCACCACGCGGGGATCGACGACGCGTCCGGTCTCGTCGACCACAAACTCAACCAGCACCTCGCCGCGGCGGCCGTCGCGTTTCGCTTCGAACGGATAAACCGGCGTAGTTTGGACTCGGGTTTTCGGCGGTGAGTCGAGCCCCATCGCACCAATGATATCGCCGATGCTTGTCCCGCTCCCGGTTCCGACCTTCGGGCCGATGTCCGTCGGAATCACTCGCATGTGGCCGCGAAATTCGACCACGGGCGTCTTCACCACCGGCACGGTGAAGTCGGTGAGCTTCGGAATGGTCGGAACATCGTCCGTCGTCGGACGATATTGATCTGGTGACGCCTTTGCGCCCGTCTCCGCAATGGCCTCGAGCGGTGCGGGGTCGGGCTCATCCTCCCGTCGCGTCATGGCAATCGTTGGCACCGGTTTCTCCGTGAGCTTCTTCGCCGGCAGATTCGGCGGACGAATCGGCGAACCGAAAAACAACGCGCCATGAATGGCGGCGGCGAGCGCGATGGGCAGCGTGAAATGACGGTCGAACATATTTAGCCGGGTTGAGGTTTCGTTTGGGGTTTCTTCGTACGCTGGCAGCACGCCAGTGCCGGTTATTATGGATACGTGCGAATCCCCGGCTTCTTAGCCCGAACAATGCAGTTACCCGCGAATGCACGCGCAGACCGCAAACGCCGCTCTTGAGAGCCCGCCGGGTCTACGGTTGCATGTCCGCATGCTGATCGCTTCACGTCTCGCCGCCGCGGCCACGGCCTGCGGCGGGCTGCTTGCGGCGATGGCTTTCGCTGGATCCGAGCCACAGCTGCCACTCGCGCTCCGAGCCGTGAATCCCGACATGCTCTCGGGCGCCGCCTTCACTCGACTTTATTTTCGCGGCGCATTCGGCGGCGGCGGAACTCCGCCCCGCTCCCAGGCCGCTTATCCTGATATTTCCAAGGGCCGGCCGCCCGCGGTGCTCGATGCCCGGGTCGGCGCCAACCTCCGGCTGCTGGATGATCCCGACTCGCTCCCCGCCACGCAGCGCGGGCAGGCCGAGCCACACCTTTATCGCAGCGCCACCAATCCGGATCTCCTGCTGGCCACGTTCCAGGAAGGTCGGTTCACCGATGCCGACGGCGGCGCGTTCAACAACGGGTATGCGGTTTCTCGTGACGGCGGGCTCACGTGGACGCGCGCGCTGGTACCGTCCCTCACCCCGGTTACCGGTGGATCGTATTTCCGCGCCACCGATCCGGTTGCGGCCATTGGTCCGCAGGGCGATTTTTATCTGAATGGGCTCGCTGCGCTCGACCCCTCGTTCGACACCTCTGCGCTCGTGTTGCAGCGGTCGACTGATCAGGGCGTCTCCTGGACGCCGCCGACCGTGATCTTCCAGTCGCCCAATGCGACGGTGTTCGCGGATAAAAACTGGTTTGTCGTCAATGACCTGCCGGGAACCGTGAATCCCGGGCGTCTCGTCGCCACCTGGACAAACTTCACCAGCACCGCCAACGGCGTCGCGACCGGCAACAACATCATCGCGTCCGTCAGCGACGACCGCGGTTTGACGTGGAGCCCGTCCGCGGAGGTCACGCCTTTCGGCTCGCGCAACCAGGGCAGCCTGCCGTTCTTTCTGCCCGACGGTTCCGTCGGCGTCGTGTACATCAACTTTCTGAATACGAGCAACGTCACGCAATTCAGCATCAGCTACAAACGCTCGCTCGACGGGGGACTCACCTTTCCGACCACCCCCACCACGTTCGCCGGGTTTGTGCCCGGCTGGGACGACCCGGAGCTCCGGGATGCCATTTTCCTCCCATCGGCGACGGCGGCGCGGCAGACCGGCGATATTTTCGTCACCTACACGGCCGTGCTTGGCGGGTCGCCGCGCATCATGTTCATGAAGTCGTCCGATCTCGGGCTGACGTGGACGGCGCCGATGGCGGTCAGCGATCAACCCGCGGGAATGAGCGTCGTGAATCCCGCCGTGGCGACGTCGGCCGACGGGCGCACCGTCGTCATCGTATTCATGGATAAACGACACGCGCCGGACGGACGCGGGTTCGTGGACCATTCCGCCGCCTGGTCGTTCGATGGCGGCGCAACCTGGCAGTCGAATGTCCGGCTGTCGGAGATGAGCAGCGATCTGCGTTTCGGACCGCAGACGCCGCGCGGCGTCATGCTCGGCGACTACCTGGCGGTCGCGGCCTCGTTTACCGCTGACCAGCCGTGGGCGGCGATCTGGTGTGAAACGCGCACGGGCGATTCGGATCCGTTCGTGGTGCGGTTCGCACCGGCGCCAGTCGCGTCGTTCGAAACGTGGCGGGTGGCTCGGTTTGGTCGCGCCGAACTGGGCAACGCGGAACTCTCGGGTGCCGCGGCGGATTTTGACGGCGATGGTGTTTCCAATGTGGTCGAGTTCGATCAGGGCACGAATCCGCGCGTGCCCGAATATGGCGAAACGCTGGTCCTCCGGCGCGAGCAACCCGATGCGCTCGACGTCGCGACCCTTGGCCGGCCCGATGGCGCAGGCACGGTGTTCGCGGCCGGCGAGGTACCGCCAACCCCGGCCGAACCGGCAGTGCCGCAGCCGGTTCCCCCCATCATGTTCCCGCAGACGCTGGGGATCGCGGCGGCGCCAGCGGTTTCGGCGCGGCCGGGACTGGTGTGGCGCACGACGCGTTTCTCCGGCGTGGCCGGCAAGGCGATGTCGGTCACGCGCGAGGCGCTGCACGTCGTGTCGCAACCAGCGCCACCGCCCGGCACCAGCGCGATGAACCTGGTCACACGCGGCAGCACGCCCGAAAGCGCAACGAACGCCACGAACGCGCGGTTGATTAATGTGGCGACCCGCGGCCGCGTCGGCGCGGGCTTGAGCCAGATGATCGTGGGTTTCGTCCTGAGCGGAAACAAATCGATGCTCGTGCGCGCCGCCGGGCCGGCGCTGGCCGCGTTCGGGGTGCCGGACCCGCTCCCCGATCCGCAGCTGACCTTGCTCGTGCCGGGCTCGGATCCAATCGCGACGAACGACAACTGGCCGCTGGGCGGCGCGACGGCGGCGTTGTTCAACCGACTCGGCGCATTTCCGTTCAACGCCGCCAGCCTCGATGCCGCGCTGCTGTTGCCGCTGGAAGCGCAGAGTTTCACCGCGGTCGTGGCCGGTGCAACGACATCGGGAACGGGGGCGACCGGCATCGCGCTCGTCGAAGCCTACGACGCGGATGCCGCGCCCGGCGCACCCGCAAATCCCCGGCTGCTCAACCTCTCGACGCGGGGCGATGTCGGCGTGGGCGAGAACGCACTGGTCGCCGGGTTCGTGCTCACCGGAAGCCAGCCGCGCCGTATCCTGGTCCGTGCCGTCGGTCCCTCGCTCAGTGCGTTCGGCGTTTCAGGTCCGCTCGGCGATCCGCTGCTCAGCTTGTTTCGGGGCGACGAGCGCATCGCGAGCAACGACGATTGGGAAATCAGCCGGAGCGGCGCAGCCGTCGCGGCAACGGCGCAGCAGGTCGGCGCGTTCGCACTCGCCCCCGCGAGCCTCGATGCCGCGTTGTTGATCACCCTCGCGCCCGGCAGCTACACCGCCGTGGTCACGGGACTCGGCGGCACGACCGGCATCGCGCTGGTCGAAGTGTACGACGCGGATTGACCTGGGAGCGCGGGCGTCCTCGCCCGCAATGCTCGAGGGGCTGCGGCGTCCAGCCGCAGATTCGGTGGGAATGACGTTCGGTAGTCCTCCGGCGGGCGAGACGCCCGCGCCCCCCAAGGACTACCGCGTGATCGCCCCGGCATCGCCCGGCCGCACGGTGATGTCCAACGGCGCCGATTCGGCGCTCACGAGACCGGCGGAATTCTGCGTTGTCGCCATCAGGCGATGAATGCCCGGCGTGAGCAACGAGCGTGGATATGGCAAAGCCCACGCGCCATTCTCCGCCGCGGTCGTGCGGCCAAGGATCCCCACATCAACCAGCGTCACCGTGACCCGGCTGCTGCCGTCCGCGGTGCCACAGAGCAACAGCGAGTCGGCGCGATCCGTTTCAGCCGGCGCCGTCAGCCCGAGAATCCGTGGCACGGGCGGACGTTGCGACCCGATGCGTATTCCGCGCGTATCAGCACTCCAGAAGGTCAACTCCGCCGGCGACGCGTCCGTCCCGCGAATCGCGCCACCGGCCAGATCGATCGCGGGGGTGACGACAATGCCGTCGTCGTCCCGGTCGACGGGGGCCGGCGCGTATTCGAAAGTCACCGACGTCGTCGGGCCGCCGGAATTCAGCGGTGTCACGGCGGTCGCGTGCCGGATGTTTTCCCCCACCCGCAGCGTGAGCCGCGGCCGCCCGGTGACCACCACGGGCGCGCTGAACGTGGCGGTGAAGTGCAGCGACAGCGACGGATCATAGGTTCCCGCCGGCGGCGTCTCGAGCCGGGTGACGAAAACAGCCTGGGCTTCCGCCACGGTCGATACCGCGAGCGCAAACACCAACCCGGCCATTCTGAAACCAGAGGCGCCCCAACGATGGGCGGCGCCGCGCGGAATGGAGGTGGCGAGGATAAAAGGTGTTTTCTGGAGGTGAAGCATGGTCGACGGAGCAGGATAACGTGCCGTCGCAGATCGTTCAGTGGGGTGAACAGCCCATGCCGGGCGCCCGCACTATTAATTCGCTGTGCTCGAGCGCGTGCGGGCCAAGCCGTAGCAGCCGGGGTAACGAGGCTGGATTCACGGTTCACCAATAGTTGCCACCAACCATGCGATGCGCTTTCACCGGCCGATGCGCCTTGTGGTTTTCTTCTGTGCCATCGCGGCCATCGCTCACGCCGCGGCGCCAGAGCCGTTGCAGGCGGCAATCGCGGCATTTCGGCCCGACCCACCGAGGGGCTGGTCGTATACGCAGACCACGATCGCGGAAGGAAAATCGACGGTGGAGCACTACGACGCCACGAAGCCGGAATTCGACCGCTGGTCACTCGTGCAGAAGGACGCACGAGCGCCGACCGCCGACGAAACGAAAACCTATGCGGAAATGCGCTCGCGGCGCTCCCGCGGTGGCACCGCGCCAAAGCTCACCGATCAGATTGATGTCGCAGCGGCCGAGCTCGTGAGCGACGCGGCGGAGCAACTCACGTATCGGTGCCGGCTCAAACCGGGCGATGCCGGCGACAAAACCGCTGCTTTCCTGCGGGCCACGATCGTCGTGCACAAGCCGACACGGACGATTCTCACGCTCGAGCTCGCGAGCACCGCCGAATTCAGCCCCACGTTCGGCGTCAACATCGCGACCATGAACACGCTCATGGCCTACACGCCGCCAGCCGATGAGCGTCCCGCTTTTCCCCGCCGCGTCGCGACCCATGTCCGTGGCCGGGCATTCTGGTTCAAATCACTGGATGCCGACATGAGCGTCACCTACACGGACTACGTGAAGGCGGTGAAGAAGTGAGAGGCGTTGTGGTTGCATGGGCGTCCCGCCAAGCGGCCCGCCCATGTTGGCGTATATTGTCGCCGCATGCCGACCCAGTGGCTGCGGCTTCCAGCCGCAGATCGCACCAGTTCAAATCACGGGCGGGAACGTTGCGGGACGCCCGTGCCATTTCATCGCTCAGTCACCCTCAACATGGAGATGCGCCCCGCCTCACGGCCCGCGAATCCCCTCCAGTAATCGCGGATGACCCGCCCGCGCCGCATGCCTTTGCAGCAGCGCGTGCGTTTCGTCCGACGCGTCAACCGCCAGAACCTGCCGCGCAAACTCACCGGCCTGCGCCGTCTGCCCTGCGCCCGCCAGGATTTCCACATATTTCGCCACGTAGTTCACCGCGCTCTTCCGCCGTTCGTCCGAATTTGCGGTGTCCCGCAACGATGCGAAGAATCGCACCATCTGGTCGAATGTCCGCGCCTCCATTGCCTCCTGATACCGGCGCTGATCGACCAGCTCTTCGATCGCACTCGAGGCAAGCGAGCGCCTGCGGCGGTCGCCCGGCGTAAACTTGTCCAGCGCCGCCAGCGTGTTGTTCGCTTCTTTCAGCACCCGATTGATCGCGCCGAAATTCGCCACCGCATCGTAGTCGCCTTCACTCCCGAGCATCTGCCGCTCCGCGGCATCACGCCGCTCACGCAACGCAGCCAGCGCCGCAGGATGCGTCTCTCCCAGCTTCGCAATTACGCTCAACAAAAAGCTCCGCCTGACCCCAGAGTACGAAGTTATGCGCACCATCCCTTCATCAAAACACCACAGCAACTCCCGCAGCGCCTCTGCCGGATCGCCCGACTTCGCCAGCTCCTGCGCGCGCCGCCATCGCGCATCCACTTGATCGCGCGTCAGTGGCTCCGCCACCGCAGCCCGCGCCGCATCGCCCGTTGCCGTCCGCGCCGAGCTCTGACTCCGGATGGCCGCCAGCAGCTTCCCATTGTCTTCCTCCGCCGCCTTCGCCCGCTGTTCCGCCGCCGAAAGCCGCTGGTGCAGGCTCGCGATCTCGGCCCGCAATCCATCATGGCGCATGCTCGCCTTGTTCAGTGACGCCGCGTGGTGTCGCGCCTCCCGTCCCTGGTAAACCGCCGCGCCAATCCCGATCATGGCGGCGACCGCCACGCCGGCAGTCATTTTTGCTGAACTCATAAATGAAAGAATTCCCGCTCCTGACACCGCGCCTGCGCCCGCCGCAGCCTCGGCTAAAGCTGATCCGGTGACGCTCGCTGCCAATCCCGCCGGCGCGGCCACCAGTGCCTGCGCACCAAGCGCCACGCCCAACGCAGCCGACGTCGAGGTGACTCCACGTCGCGAGAGCGCACCGGCCATTTTATCGAGCGCGCGGTCCACGCGCTTCCGCGCGGCTTCCTCGGTCAGCAGCAGCGCGCGGCCGATTTCCGCAAACGTCCGCGCCTCGAAATACCGCAGCACCACGGCATCGCGATCGTCCTCACTCAAGTCGGACATGGCTTCGTCGAGCAGCGGCCGCAGCTTGTCCCAATCCGTCGCTGCGTTCGGGTTTGCGGTCAGTTCCTGCATGACTTGACTCTCCTGTTCGCGGGCCCGGCGCCGGCGTTCCGAGCGCACCACGTCGCTAGACGCAAATTGCGTGCTCCGATAAAGCCAGCCACCGAGCACCGGCCGCTGTGCCAGCGCCGCCGCCTTTCGCGCGAGATCAGCGAACACCTTCTGCGTCACATCCTCAGCAAGATGCACGTCGCCGCCGACCTGCCGCAGCGCCACCGAGTAAACTAGATCGACGCGTCGCCGGACCAACTCGGCAAAAGCCGACTCGGATTTTTCCTCCGCATAGCGACGCAGCAGTTCAGGATCCTCGGGCATGAGTTGTTGTCACCATAGCAGGCGCGCGCGACAAGACCGGACAAATATGAACGGGGCGTGGCACCGCCATTGGGGCCGGCGCTCGTCGCCGGGCCGCCGGCAAATCTGCATTCGCACACGGCGTGATTCTCGCCTGCAGCTCTCGCAACGGCCTGCCGGCAAGCGGCAGCCCTACCGCTGCTCCACTTCCACCAATTGCATTGCTGTTTCGGGACCCGAATTCACAACGCCCACAAACCGAATCACCGCCACGCACGACTCAACGCATTGCTTTCAAGCCCCAATAATGATGGCTCTGCCGGAGTAACTTCACCGGCAGGATGCCGGTGCCACTTCAGGCGACGGCGAGATGTCTGCCGCTCCGTCGCCTAGACTCCGCCGGTCCACTTGAAAATCGTCGTGGTCAGCGGCGGCAAGGTCACGCGCAGCGACTGGCTGAACCCGTCGCGTTCGATGTCCTCGGTGTTTCGGCCGCCATCGTTGCCCAGTCCGCTGCCGCCGTAATACTCGCTGTTGGTGTTGATCATCTCGCGCCAGAAACCGCGCCGCGGTAAGCCCACGCGATAGTCGCGGGTGGCGCCGCCGAAATGGCACACGGCCGCGATCAACACCTGGTCCGACGGGTCGCTGCGCACGTAGGCGATCAGGTTTGCATCGGAATCGTGACAGGTCAGCCAGCGAAATCCCTGGGAGTTGAAATCGTTTTGGCTGAGCACCGGCTCGCTCGCGTAGAATTTGTTCAAGTCGCGCACGAGCAGCCGTACGCCCTCGTGGTCCATGTACTGGCAGAGATGCCAGTCGAGGCTCGTGTCATGCGCCCACTCGCGGGACTGCGCGAACTCGCCGCCCATGAACAGCAGCTTTTTGCCCGGCCAGACCCACGTGTGCGCGTAGAGCGCGCGGAGGTTAGCCGCCTTTTCCGCGATGTGCCACGCGCCCATCTTGAAGAGCATCGACGCCTTCCCGTGCACCACCTCGTCGTGGGAGAAGACGGTGATGAAATTCTCGGCATACTGGTAGAGCATGCCGAACGTGAGGTCGTTGTGGTGAAAGCGGCGGACGACGGGCTCCTTGGTGAAATAGCGCAACGTGTCGTTCATCCATCCCATGTTCCACTTGTAGTCGAAGCCGAGCCCGCCCTGCTCCGGCGGCCGGCTCACGCCCGCGAACGACGTGCTCTCCTCCGCAATCATCCGCGCGCCGGGATAATAATGGTGCACCAGCCCGTTGACGTGGCGGATGAACTCGATCGCCTCCAGGTTTTCGCGGCCGCCGTATTTGTTGGGGATCCACTGCCCTTCCTTGCGCGAGTAATCGAGGTAGAGCATCGACGCCACGGCATCGACCCGCAGCCCGTCGAGGTGATAACGCTCGAACCATGCCAGCGCGTTGGCGGTGAGGAAGCACCGCACCTCGTTGCGACCGTAGTTGAAGATCAGCGTGCCCCAGTCCATGTGCGCGCCCTGCCGCGGATCCGCGTGCTCGTAGAGATGCGTGCCATCGAACTCCGCCAGCGCGAAGCTGTCGCGCGGGAAATGCGCCGGCACCCAGTCGAGGATCACCCCAATGCCGCGGCCGTGGAGGTAATCGACGAACCAGGCAAAGTCCTCGGGCGGGCCGTGACGATGCGTCGGCGCAAAGAATCCACTCACCTGATACCCCCATGAACCGTCGAACGGGTGCTCGGCGATGGGCATGATTTCGATGTGGGTGAACCCCATCTCGGTCACGTAATCCGCAAGCTGCCTCGCCAGTTCGCGATAGGTGAGCGGCCGGTCGGCGTCCTCGGGCATCCGCCGCCACGACGCCAGGTGCACCTCGTAAACCGACATCGGCCGGTCGAGGTGGGCCGCATTCTCCCGCCGCCGCTGGAGCCAGGCGTCGTCCGTCCATTTGAACTTGTCCGGGTCGCAGACGATGGCCGCGTTGTTCGGCGGCGCCTCGAAATACGTTCCGTAGGGATCCGTCTTCAACCGGATGTTCCCGCGCTGATCGCGGATTTCGAACTTGTAGAGTTCGCCTTCGACGAGACCCGGTATGAACAGCTCCCATACACCCGATGCCCCGAGCGGCCGCATCGGGTGGTAGCGGCCGTCCCAGTGATTGAAGTTCCCCACCACCGACACGCGCGCCGCCGCCGGCGCCCACACCGCGAACGACACGCCGAGCACGCCGCCGAGGTCGCGCACATGCGAGCCCAGCTTGGTATAGATCCGGTGCTCGTTTCCCTCGTTGAACAAATACAGATCCTGCGGGCCCAGCGTCGGCAGGAAGCAATACGGGTCGAAGAACTGCCGCATCTCGCCGCTGGGATAGGTCACGCGCAGCTGGTAGCGGAAGACGTTTGGCCGTTTCGGGATGAACACCTCGAAAAAGCCCTCGTCGGCCAGCCGGGTCATGAGGAATTTCGGATGCGGTTCCGAGTGAAGATCGACGACCTCGCAGATCTTGGCCCCGCTGACAAACGCGCGCACGACCACGCCCTTGCTGCGCTTGTACGTGAGGGGATGCATGCCGAGGATCGAATGGGGCGAGGCATGCTTTGCTTCCACCAGGGTGGTGAGATCGGTCTTGGAAATGATCACGCGAAAAAGATTGGCTGGTTCACCGTGCCCGACGAGGGCGGTCGCGTCTAGCCGGGAATCGCCCCGAAAAGTTCCGGTTAATCCGTGGGTGAAAATAGGATGCGCCGGGGTTGATGACGGCGGCGGCGGGTACCCGGAGCGCCGGCAACCCGAATCGATGTGGAACGGTGCTTTGAAGCGGCTCCGGCTTCCAGCCGATGAATCTGCGGCTGCGAAATCCGCCGGCTCCGCCGCTTCATTCCAAAATCTCAACGTCCCGAGGGTTGGCGCGATGACTTCGAACGGGTGGGGGCTTTTCCGCTCGAGTCCGGCAGCAAGGACGCGGCGACGAGCGTGACCCTCGCCGCCGGGAGCTACACCGTGCATTTGACGGCCAAGCCAGGCGAAAGCGGTGTCGCGCTCGTCGAGATTTACGAAGACGACAACGAGGCGGATCGGATGCTGAACCTTTCGACACGCGCGTTCGTTGCGCCAGGGTTTCCGGCGATTGCCGGGCTGGGCGTCCGCGGTGCGGTGCCGAAAAAGATGCTGCTGCGCGCCGTCGGACCGACGCTGGCGGGATTCGGCGTGGGTCAACCGCTCTCGAATCCGCGGCTGGAGTTGAAGGACGAACGCGCCACCACCGTCGCGCTCAACGACGACTGGGAAGCAAATTCGAACCTCGGCGAGTTGCGTGGTGCGGCCACCGCGGTCGGCGCGTTCCCTCTATCCGCCGGCAGTCGCGATGCCGCGCTGCTCGTCACGCTGTCGCCCGGAAACTTTACCGCCATCGTTGAAAGCGGCGCGAACGAGTCAGGCGTGGTGCTGGTGGAAGTCTACGAAGTGCAGCGTCCGTAGCTCGCGAAGCCGGCTGCGCGAGCCAGAATGAAAATCCGCGGCGGGGGCGCCGCGGCTCCATCACTTGTGCTCCGACCTCCAGCTTCTGGCTGATGTCCTCTGCCATCTGTCGTCTGTCGTCTGTCGTCTGGCGTCTAGCTTCTGGCTGACATCTGACCTCTGACGTCTGACCTCTGACCTCTGACGTCTGACGTCTGACGTCTGGCCTCTCCGCCCGTCTCCCGCGGGCTTGCCTGCCCCTACCCGGCTGCCTTTGCTGCGCGCGTGATCCGCCGATTCGTCCTTCTCCTATCGCTGGTCGCGAGCGTACTCGCGCAGACGCCGCCGCCGGCGGTGCCGCCAGCCGCGCCGACGCTCAGCGGCGATCACATGGAGGGCTCGCTGGATTCGACGTCAGGCGTCGCGCTGCTGCGCGGCAACACCGTGTTCCGCGATCGAGACATGCTTTTGCAGGCGGACGAAATGCGGGTCGAGTGGGTGCCGATCGAGGGCAAGCCCGGCACGTATGCGACGAAAACGACGTCCACCGGCCGGGTCGTGTTCACGCGTGGCGGCAACCGGTTGCTCGCGGATCGGCTCGTGTACCAGCAAAGCGACGGCTCGTTCTCCGCCGACAGCATCCGGCTCGGCAGTTATCCGTATTTCGCCGAAGCCTACTCCGCGACCGGCACGCGCACGGAAATAACCCTCAAGCGCGCGCGGGTCAGCTACGGCGAACCGGGCCCCTGGCAGCCGACCATCAATGCCGACACGCTCGTGTTTTCGGAGGACAAACAGCTGCGCTCGGAAAACGTCACCATTGGAATCGGCCACGCGCAGCCGGTGCCGATTCCGCGCTACGAACAGAATATGCGCGCGCCGCTGTTCGCCGGCGCGCTTTCGCTCGACGGCGGATTCCGGCGCTCGCTCGGCGCCTTCGCCGAGGCGTCGCTGCTCATTCCGATCCGGCCGGGCGTCCGGCTGGGGCCCGACGTCGGCCTCTACACCGAACGCGGGCTCATGTTCGGGCCTGCCGCCCGGTATTCGGATTCCAAAGACACCGGCCGGTTCCGCGGGCATTTCCGTTCCGGTTACATCCACGACAACGGCGACAAGGGCACGGACCTGATCGGCCGGCCGGTCCCGGAGGATCGCGCCTTCGCGGAGTGGCAGCACGAGCAGGTGCTCACCGAGCGACTCAAACTGGCGGCGCAACTCAACTGGTGGAAAGACTCGGAGGTGGTGCGCGATTTCCGGCCGCGTAACTTTTTCCCGGTGCAGGAGCCCGACACGTTCGTCGAATCGACCTATCAGGGACCGCATTACTTCCTCTCGGCCTTCGCGCGTTTCCAGCCGAACGATTTTCACGTCGTGCAGCAGCGGCTGCCGGAGATTTCCTTCGATTTGCTGCCACGGGCGATGGGCCGCGGATTCTACGAGCGGTTCCATGCCAGCGCGGCCGTGCTGCACGAGGAGCCGCTGCCGCCGGGGCCCGCGAATTTTTCACCGCGAATCGAGCAGCGGACCAACCGGCTGGACGGGTATTACGCGATCGAGCGGCCGATCGTGCCCACGGACTGGCTGGCGATCACGCCGATCGCGGGCGTGCGCATGACACACTACGACCATTCGCGGGGGCTGGACCAAAGATTCAGCCTGCCGGCGCCGCCCGACAACGTGCTCATTGATCTGCCCGAACCGCTTGGCGCTCGAGCAACGCGCCTTCGCAGCTACACGCGGGTACTGGGCGAAGTCGGGGCGGACGCCGTGCTGCGAGCGAGCGGCACGTTCGATTACAGGAATCCACAATGGAAGATCGATGGCTTGCGACACCTCATCACGCCGCGGCTCAGCTATCGCAACATCCCCAGGGCCGACCGCGGCCGCGCGTATATCCCGCGGATCGACCGGCAGTCGTTCTCGACTTACCTGCAACCGCTCGGCCTTGGTGACGTGCGCAACATCGACGATCTTCGCCGCACCAACACGCTGCGGCTCTCGCTCGACAATATCCTGCAAACGCGCGACGCGGAGCAGAACACGCGCGATCTGCTCTCCTTCAACATCGCGAATGATTTCCGGTTCAGGCCTGGTCCTGGCGAGCGCGATGTCTCGGAAATCCACACCGAGCTCAGCCTCACGCCCGCGCGCTGGCTGCAGGTCGATGTCTATGAAAGTTTCGCGCCGCAAAGCATGCAGCTGCGCGAGTTCAACTCGGCGATCACGATTCGCGACGGGCGCGCCTGGGAACTGCGTTTCACCAACAATTTTCTCCGCCACCAGATCGAGGACTACGCGATCGATGGCCGGTTTCGGATCAACGAAGCATTCCAGGCCCTGACCCGGCTGCACTACGACGTGCGGCGGCGGCGGTTCAACGAACAGATGTACGGTATCGCGCACAACCTCGGCAATACCTGGCTCGTGTCGTACACCGTGAGCCTCTACTCCGGCCGCCGGCGCGAGAGCAGCTTCGGATTCAACGTGCGCGTCGACACGGTTCGGTTTTGAGAAGTGAAAGTGAGCATCGCGGCCAACCAGCAACGGACGTTCCTGCGGCTGGTGGCGGGGCTCCGCCCGCACTGGCGCCGCGATCCCGCGCTGCCGGCGCGGATTCAGGCGCTGTTCGCCCGGCACCGCGAATTTGGTGCGCGCGACCGCCGGCTCTATCGCGAGCTCATGTTCACGACCGTGCGGTATCTCCCGTGGATCGAACCGATGCTCGACACTGATCCTGGCGAAGCGACCCGGCGCGTCGCCTGGCTCGCCGCCGAGACGCCGGCCACACGGGTTTTCCGCGCGACGTTCGCGATGGGCGATCCGCCCACGGGCGACAAGGCCGAGCTGCTTCCGGGGTGGTTCAGGCCTCATTGCCCGGCGATCTTTCAGGGTGCGGAACTCGCGGCGCAGCTTCGCCGCGCCCCGCTTTGGCTCCGACTGCAAACTGATGCCCCCGCGGCCGTGTTCGAAGAGTTTTCCCGCCGCGGCTGGGCGTGGCGCGCCTCAGATGTGATCGCGGGCGCGATCCAACTGCTGGCCGAGGCGGACGTGACCACGAGCGAGGCGTGGCGCAACGGACTCGACGAGGTGCAGGACCTCGGTTCGCAGATGATTCTGGAATCGATCGGCGTGGAACGCGGCGGCCGCTGGCTGGACGCCTGCACGGGCGCGGGCGGAAAAACCCTCCAGCTCGCACGGCTGCTCGGTCCCGGCGGTGCAATCGACGCCCATGATGTCCGCGCCTCCGCCCTCGACGAACTGCGCACCCGGACGCGTCGCGCCTCCCACGTTTGTCATCTAATAGATGACAAAGGCGATCGCACAGCCGCGCAGAGGAAGACGGCAATTCGGATCGTGCGCGCCGATTCTTCAAGGCTCCAAGGGAATTATGACGGTGTGCTGGTTGATGCACCGTGCAGCGGATCCGGCACATGGCGGCGGGCGCCGCATCTCAAATGGGTGACGACAGACGAAGCCATTGTCCGCGCGGCCGCCACGCAGCGAACACTGCTTGCTCAGTACAGTTCGCGCGTAAAACCGGGCGGCCGGCTCGTGTACGCCACGTGTTCACTGAGCGCGCGGGAAAACGAGGATGTGGTAAACACGTTTCTGACCGCGCATCCCGAGTTCCGCCCGGAACCATTCGTGCGGAACTTTGGCGCCATGCAGCGCTCAGTCGGGCTCCTGATTCTTCCCGCGCAACACGATACCGACGGATTCTTTGTCGCCTCCTTGCGCCGGCGGTAGCCCGCATTTTTCACACTTGAAATGGTCTTCACCCGTGTCTGACCGCCAACATTCCAATGTTCCGGCGAGCGCCCCGCGTTCATGCGGGCTAAATGCATTCTGCTGGCCAGCAGAATGCCCTTTGCCGGGAAATCGTGGAGCGCGCGCCGGCGCACGGCACCAACGAACACACTGTGCGTTCGCAGCGGAGCAGAGTGTGAAATTTCCCGGCTAGCCATTCCTCCCGAAGTTCAGCCGATGTCCTCTGTCCGCTGACGTCTGACAACTGACATGACATCTGACATCTGGCGTCTGACATCTGGCGTCTGGCGTCTGTCCTCTGTCCTCTGTCCTCTGACCTCTGACCTCTGACGCCTGACCTCTGTCCCCTGACGTCTGACATCTGACATCTGCCGTCAGCCGTCAGCCGTCAGCCGTCTGCCGTCTGCCGTCTGCCGTCTGCCGTCTGCCGTCTGCCGTCTGTCGTCTGACGTCTGACGTCTGACGCCCGTCTCCTGCTCCGGCCGCGCTCCTATTTCCTTGCCGCGCCTTTCCCGCGCCCAACCATCGCGGCGTGGTTCCAGACTCAGATTATCGCATCAAGCTGCAGGTGTTCGAAGGCCCGCTCGACCTTCTCCTTTTTCTTATCCGCAAGAACGAACTCGATATCTACGACATCCCGATCGAGTCCGTGACCCGGCAGTATATCGATGCGCTGCATGGGATGCAGCAGCTGGATCTCGATATCGCGGGCGAATTCTTCGTCATGGCCGCGAGCCTGATGGAAATTAAAAGCCGGATGCTGCTCCCGAAAGGCCAGCATGCGGTGGATCCCAATGCCGAGGACGACGAGGTCGATCCGCGCTGGGAGCTCGTGCATCAGCTGCTGCAATACAAGAAGTTCAAGGATGCCGCCGCGAAACTCGCGGAACTGGCCGAGACCCGGCAGAACCTGATGCAGCGGTTCGTCTCCAGCCTTTCGTCCGAGTTCACCGATCGTCCGCTGAAGAGCGTCGACCGGATCGAGCTCTGGAATGCATTCAACATGGTGCTGCGGCGGCTGGCCGAGAAGCTCGTGGTGGGCGAAATCCACGACGAGATGGTGACAGTGGCCGACCAGATGGAATGGCTGCTCGCGCGCACCCAGACGGAAAAATCGTTCGTTTTCTCCCATCTTTTCCCGGATGGCGTCACCCTCCGCCGGCTGGTCGCGACGTTTCTCGCCGTGCTCGAGCTGACCCGGCTCAAGAAGCTGCGGTTGAGGCAGAACGAGGCGTTTTCCGACATCGTGTGTGAGGCCGTCGATGCCGCCTCCGTGGAAATGCCCCTTGAGTCTGCGCCGGCAGTTCCCACGGTGACCTCGTGATTAAGAAGAAAAAGAAAACCGCCCCGCGTGCCGGCCTGCTTGGCATCGGTCTCGATCACGAGGACGGGCACAAGCGCATCACCACCGGCGAACAATTCGCGATCGTCGGCGGATCGGAAAACACGCACGAGCGGATGACCGAGACGGCGGTCAAGACCTTCGAGGAGTTGAAGAATCGCCGCAAAGAGCTGCATCAGGTTGAACCTGACGAACTGGCGGAGATCCTCGCGAAATCGACGCCGCGCTGAAGGCGCGCTTTGGCCATGAGCGAACGGTCGTCGAAGGAGGGCGCGCCCGGCGCCGGCAAAGCGGGGCCAGACGAGCTGCCGTCGTGGGCGGTCGGAATATGTGGGGTCGCAGCAGTTGCTTCCGTGCTGTTTTCCATTCTCTTGTTTCTGAACCGCTAATTCACATGTCCGAAAAGATTGCCAACCTCACCACCGAGTCGTTCAAGACGACAGTCAACTCCTCCACGACGCCCGTGCTCGTGGATTTCTGGGCGCCGTGGTGCGGCCCGTGCAAGGCGATCGCGCCCGTGCTCGAGGAGCTGGCCACCGAACTCGATGGCAAGCTTAAGATCGCCAAGGTGAACATCGACGACAACGAGGGCGTGGCGGCGGAATTCGGCGTGCGAGCGATTCCCACGATGATCCTTTTCAAGGGCGGCCAGGTGGCCGAGACGCTCGTTGGCATGATGCCGAAAGCGGCGTTGAAGGCGAAGCTCGTCGCGCACGTCGGAGCCTAGCCCTGGCAGCGCGACCGCCCCCGGTCGCTTCTGCAAATAATACCGCATGCGCCGCGGCGCTGATCGCATCCGCGTTTGCGACCGAGGGCGGTCGCGCTCCCAACCGAGCCGCTACTGAGCCAACCCGAGCGCGAACAGCACGGCGTAGGCCGCCACGAGTTTTCCCGTGTCGCCCAGCAACGCAATCAGTTCACCGGGCGTTGTGCTTTGGCGCAGCCGCCGCACGTGCGACCACCCGATGGGTGCAAGCACCAGAGGCAGCAGGCACCACGGGCGAAACCCGCGCGCCAGCATCGCAATCGGGATGGAGAGCGCGATGAGCAATGACAGCGCAAACTGCGCGCGTGCGGCGCCGCGACCGAAGCGGACCACGAGTGTGCGCTTGCCCGCCGCCGCATCGGTGTCCGCGTCGCGATAATTGTTCACCACCAGGATATTCGTGGCGAGCAGTCCAACCGGGATCGCAGCCAGCAGCGCGTCGCCCGTCACGCCTCCCACCTGCACGAAGTAGGTTGCGGTAACGGCGACGAGCCCGAAGAAGACGAACACAAAAACATCTCCGAGCCCGTGGTAACCGAGCGGCCACGGTCCGCCGGTGTAGGTGATGCCACACGCGATACTCGCGATGCCGATCGCAATCAGCCACGGCCCGCCCCATGCGACCAGCCCAAGTCCCGCGGTGAATGCCGCCGCGAACGTAACGATCATCGCGCCCCTCATGGTGGCCGCCGGAATCAGCCCGGCCGCGACCGCGCGGCGCGGGCCCACCCGAGCCGCGGTGTCCGCGCCATGCACGAAGTCGTAATAGTCGTTCGCGAAGTTGGTGCCGATTTGGATCAGCAACGCGAACGTGAGGCAGAGCGCCGCGGCACCGGCGTCGAACCGGCCGTCGTGCGCCGCGAGCGCCGAGCCGACGATGACGGGCGCGATCGCCGCCGGCAACGTGCGCGGCCGCGCGGCCGACAGCCAGACTTTCAGGCGCGAGTGGTCCACGGTCACATTTTTCGCATGTGCGCGCCCTTGCGCGTGAACACACCCAGCCGCCGGCCCGTCATCAGACTGAGCAGCACCGGCAGGAAACAAAACAGCGCCGCGGCGATGACGAAGCGGAAGTTGACCGCGGGCGCGAAGCGGTAATTGGCGGCCTTGAACAGCAGGCCAAACGCGGCCAGCAAAAGCGCATACACCGTGAGGAACGCCTGCGCGTTGTTGAACACTGAGTTCACGCCCCAGACGAAAATGAAGGCAAACAGCGCCGACCAATACCCGCAGAGTATGACGGAAAGGCCGGCGAGGAAAAAAACCGGCGCGAAAAATGTCACGCGCCGGTGCTCGTAGCGCAGGGTCTGGAGCAGCACGCCGACCAGGAGCACTGCGATTTTGACCACCAACACCTCCTGCGTGACGAACCGGGTGGCGCCCGCGGCAGCAGCGAGAGCGGGTTGAACCTGGTATCCACCGATGATGACAAGTGCGCCCGTGGCGGCGCGGAGCAGGTCAAGATAGTTTCGCGCCTTCGTGAACTCGGCCCGGAAGCTCAGCCGCAGATCGCCCGACTCCTGGCGGTTCCATGGTTCCTGTTTCCACGCGCCACCGGAATTACGACGACGTCGACGGCCGAGAATTGCGCCGAACCGCATCCAAGGCCGCGGAATCCAAAGCAACAGAAGCCCGAGGAGAAAAACCGGAACGTTGATGGCCATGCCCTGGCGCGAGCAAGCAGATGCCGCGCAATCGTGTCAAAGTTTCGCCACCCTCGCACTCGCGGCGGGCCGGCAAAGCAAATTCCGTGAGTCCACCATTACGGGAAAAAATCGGCCGCTCACCCGGTGCGCACGTGCGTGGGCTTGCGGGTGAACACGCCGAGCCGCCGGCGCGTCAGCAAGCTGAGCATCACCGGAACCAGGCAAAGAACCGCCGCACCAAGAATGAGCCGTACATCGACGTCGCGAAACAGATAGCCGAATAACGCCATGAGCACGCCGTAGCCGGCGAGAAAACCATGCGCGCTCTTGAACATCGGATTCACGGCCCATACGAGGATGAAGGCGAAGAGCGCGGCCCAGTGGCCGCAGAGGCTGACTGAGAGACCGGCGAGAAAAAAAACGGGCGCAAAAAAGCTCAGCCGCCTGTTCTCGATGCGCATCGTCTGGATCAGCACCGCGACGAGCAGGATGAGCAATTTCACCCCGAGCACCTGTTGCATCAGCATTCGGTTGCTGCCCGACGCCGCCGAAATGGCGGGCTGGATACCGAGGCCGCCGACAATCACGAGCGAGCCGGCGGCGGCGCGCAGCAAATCCGAGTAATTCCGGCCCTTGGTGAATTCGAGCAGGAAGCTCAGCCGCGGGTCACCCGGTTCCTGCGTGTTCCAAGGTTCGCTCTTCCATTTTGCCGGCGCTGAACTCGCGCGATGCCGCCGGACAACCGCGCCCAGCCGCATCAGCTGGCGCGGAAACCAGAGCAGGAGCAATCCGAGCAAGAGCGGCGCCAGATCAAAGAGCATGCAGTTTTGGCTGGAGCAAGCACGGCGCGTGCGGGCGTGTCAAATGGACGGAAAATGAAAGTGAAGGTGAGAGTGAAATGGAAAGTGAAAGTGAAGGTAAAGGTGAAGGTGAACGTGAGAGTGGGAAGGGAGAAGGGAGTGAGGGAGTAAGGGGAAGCGTAGCAGCCGAGGTGACGAGGCTGGGATTTCGTTCCACCCCTCACCTATGGCGTGCGGCACGCACTCACTCATCGTGTTGGCGGCCGATAGGCGCGCTCCGGCGGGACGCCGAGCTGGCGCTCGAGATCGCGAATCCGGCCGAGCACTACATCAGCCGCCGCTCCCTCGTCCCCCGGCGGCAGCGACGGATGTAGCCGCACCAGCCATGCCAGCGCCTCTTCCGGTCGGCCGCTGCGCCGCAGCAATTCCGCATGCAACCGGGCGGCATAGTACGGACCGTGCGGCTCCTCATAGGCGCGCCGATAACTTCCCGCCGCCGCGGCGACATCGCCGAGCCGGTTCAGCTCGATGTTCGCCCGCTCGACCCAGAGGTCGGGATTGTGCGGATGGAACTCCATCGCCGCCTGGAGGTGCACCAGTGCGAGCCGCGCCTGTTCGTGATTGATCCGCTGCTGGATTGCTTCGGGCACCACATCGTAGCCGCCCTCCGTCTGGATTCGCCACGCGGCGAGGTCATAGGCAATCATCCGCGCGCCATTGATCCAAAAATAAGCCGGACGTGGATCCACGGCGGTGACGAGGTGGGCCAGCGCATCGGTGGCGGCGAGTTCCTGCCGCTCCCAGACGGCATAGAGCCGGATCCAAATGCCATCGGCGACGAGGGCGCGAAATCCCCCGAGCAGCGCGAGCGTCGCCCCCTGCCGCGCCGCCGCCGCGGTCGAGCGCAGCTGCAACGCGGGTTGGCGCGAGCGGAACTGCGACCATGCGGGATCGACCACGCGGCCGAGACCGATGCCGGCCACCGCCAGCACGCCGATGATCACCACGAGCGTCAGCGCCCTAGATTTCACGTTTCCGAAAACTGAATACGGCGAGCGCCGCCGCGGCCGCGGCATAGCCGAGCGCATAGACCGCCACGAGCGCGACCTGCATCGCCCCCGGGGCATCGGCCGGCGCGATCGAGTCCGCCAGCGTGAACACCTGGAAATTCGGAAATACCGAGGCGAGGGCGCGACCCGCGATGCGGCCCACGGTCGCCGGACCGCGGATATACGCGTCCTGGGCGAGATACTGGAGGTGGCAGATGACCAGGATGCAAAATCCCGCGATGACGGTGAACAGCTGCGTCTGCGCGAAGCTCGCCACGAGCAGCGCAAATGCCGCAAGCACGGTCAGCTTCAGCCACTGGAGCCCGCCCGCGAGCAGCACGTTCGTGTAGCTCACCACGCGGCCCCGCGCGAAGTTGTCGGGAAATTCCGCCATCAGCTGGGTCTCGCGCGACCACAGCACCGCGATCAACAACCCGGTGAGCAGCGCGCAAAACACGGCGGCCACGGCCGCCAGCCCGAGGAATTTTCCGAGGATGAATTCCGTCCTCCACACCGGCTTGGCCAGAAGCGTGAGCACCGTGCGGTTCTCGATCTCACTGAAGAACAGCTGGGCCGTGGCGGAGATCGTCAAGGCCGCCCCGAAAAACGTCATCGCACCGAATCCGCAGTCGGCGAGAAACTTCAATTCCGGCGCGCCGAAATTGAAATCGCGAAACCAGCGCGCGCCGAGCACGAGTCCGAGCGCCAGAATGAGGAGAACGTGAAAAAGTTTTTGCCGCGCTGCCTCGAGCAGCGTGTTGTGGGCAATCAGCAGCGCCCGGCCGGGGGAAAAAGGGACCATGGTCATCGGGGCGCACCTCGGAATCGACGATCGTCCGGAGTGGCATGGTCATCCTGCCCATGCCGGCAGATTTTCAAAACCCACCGGCGAAACGCGCGTGCCACGCGCAAGCCGCTTCGCGCTCCACCCCAATCCTCGGGATGCGCCCTCATGATCGATTCGTCCCTCCGCCATCCGTCTCGCGAGGTTCCACCGGTGCGCTCGCGCCAGCCTTCCCCACCCGTTCGACAAAGATCCGATCGAGCCGGGCGCGCGGTGTCTCCACTGATTCCAGGACGCGCCCGCGCGCGGCCAGCCACGCACGCAGTTCCTCGAGTTCAGCCGCCGGCAGCTTTTCCACCACGAGCGCCTGGCGATCGGCGCGGCCAACGAGATCGCGCACCGCGCCTTCCACAATCAGCCGGCCTCGATCGAGAATCGCCACGCGATCACAAATGTCCTCGATCTGCCCAAGCAGGTGCGACGTGATCAGCACGGTCTTTCCCTCCCCCTTCAGCCGCAGGATCAATTCGGAAATCGCCGCCGCACCCACGGGATCAACTCCCGCGGTCGGCTCATCCAGAATCAGCAGCCGCGGATTGTGCACCAGCGCCTGCGCGAGTCCGATCCGTTGCAGCATGCCCTTCGAGTAGGTGCCGACGCGCCGCTCCGCCGCCTCGGCCAGCCCGACCAGCTGCACCACGTCTCGCACGCGGCGCTCCATCGCGGCGCCGCGCAGTCCGCAAAGACGGCCGTAGAAGCGCACCAGTTCGGTACCCGACAGGTAGCGATAAAAATACGGCGACTCCGGCAGGTAACCGACGTCGCGGCGCGCCTCGACCTTCGCGCAATCGATCCCGAAGACGCGGCCCTCACCCGCGGTGGGCTCGAGCAACCCCAGCAGTACCTTGATCGTGGTGCTCTTGCCCGACCCGTTCGGCCCGAGCAACCCGTAGATTTCACCGGCATTGATTCGCAGATCGAGGTGGTCGACGGCACGCAGCTTCAGGCCGCGGAGTCCGACGGCGAAGTCCTTGACCAGCCCGCGCAGCTCGACCGCGGGGGGATTTGCCGGGGCGGGCTCGGAATTTCGTGACGACATGAAATTATTTGGGCGAACGGACGGGCGCTCTCGGCTAATTCGCCAAGGTCGGTATTCGCGCGGCGAAAACCTACTTGATCGTGAACCCAATCAATTGCGCGGGTCGCACGCGACCATTGCGTTCCACTTTGCGGATGAAGCCGTGCATCTTTTCCTGTAACGCATCGACGAACGCATTCACTTCGTCGCGCGCGCCTTCGGCCTCGAGCTGCACGCGGCCGTCGGCGAGGTTGCTCACGAATCCCGTCACCTCGTAGCCGCGCGCCACCTGCAGGACAGAGTACCGAAACCCAACGCCTTGCACATGGCCGGTGAAAAAAACGGTCTCGTGATGCACGTCTGCCATTGGGGCCGGCGAACGTAGGCAGCCGGCTGCGGCGCATCAACCCGCAAAACGCCCGGCCGGCGATGACGCGCCATGGCAGGTGCCGCGAGCAACGCCGTTTGCAAAAGCAGTGAAAAACTGCCCGCCGCCGGGCTCTAACGGGTGGCCGGGTTTTTATTTGCATTTGAGACCCCGCGCCACTCAGTTTCCGCCGCAGCGATGAGCAACTTCGATTCTGACAGCGGCTCGGAAGGCGAGTGGGAGGATCGCGGCGAACTGGCGTGGAACGAGTTCGATTGGGAACGCTATTTGCGCGAGCAGGACGAGGCGATCACGCGCTACTTGCGCTTCTACGAGACGTGTAAGAACAGCCCGGATCGGATCGATGCTGTCGCCGAAAAAATGGGCTGGGGCCAGGACGACTGGGCCGACGACGATGCGAGCGACAGCGACGACGCCGCCGAGGACGACGAAGACAATTTCGACGAGAAAGAGGACGTCTACACGCTGCACAAGAATCCGATTTTCATTTCGACCAAGGCGATTTACCTCGGGCTGCAGCGTTCCTGGCAGGCGGTCGCGTCCGAACCGGCGCGTGTGCCACAGCCGCTCGCGGTGGCGCTGCTCGGCTCGATCCATCGCGGCGAGGAAGTGGCGGTGCAGGCGATCCACGCGCTGGATTTTGGGGACTATGCGATGGCCGTGAGCCTCTTCAAACGCGCGCTGAGCGAGTTGAATGCATCGCTCGCCCTGGTGAACGGAGATGCCGCGCTGCGTTACCGGCATGTGGCAGGCTGGCGCGAAGACGCGCTGCCGCGAATCTTCGATCTGCGGGAAATCTGGCTGCGCGTGATCGCCGAGTGTCGCGAGGAACTGGAGCGGCCGATCGACGAAGAGGAATAGCCGCCCGTCGGGCGTGCGCGGTGGCCGAGGTACCCGGCGACCATTTTCTGCGCATCCATCATCCCCGTTCCGACGGGCGGCTGGATCGCGCTGCGCGCGACTCGGAGTCTTCGTCGGAACGCCGGGTCACCCCTCGGGGAAGGCCCCCCACCCTTGGGGGCGGACCGAAATGAAATCCGGCCTTGCACTTTCATTGGACGGCGATTCGCTCGCCAGACTCTGGATTTGGAGAGATGGCTGAGTGGTCGAAAGCGGTGGTTTGCTAAACCATTGTAGGGGTTTAAATCCCTACCGGGGGTTCGAATCCCCCTCTCTCCGCCAGTCCGTTTTCATAGGTAAAACGGAAGAATCGGCAAAGCTGGGCAGAATCCACCGGACGCTTACGGGACGGATAGGGTTCAGAAAAGGTCCGGTCCACCCATTGTGGACGTCACGGCCGCTCTGAAAGAGAAACAAGGAATCGGGCGACGGCATCAGAAGGCAGCAATAGCCGCCGCGCATTCACGTCAACCCATTCGATGGCCTCAAGAATCTCGTTGTAGTCCCGTTGGAGATCTTGGCGGTTCCAAATTCGACGGAAATGAAAAATGCGGTTACGCAATGCCCGGATTGCTTCAAACCGCTGGGAGGCGTTCGCACGTGTTCGGGCAGACCTCGGCATTCCAGGAAACACTTGTGCACCTATTGCATGAAACAGCGTTTCATACTTACTATTTAGAAGGCTGGTCCAAAATCCGAAACTCATCTCTTGGACTACTCGCGCCTGCGTAATTGGACGCTTTCGCTCTTTCAGAAAATCGTGTGCGGCGACGATGTCGTTGCGTTCGTTCTCGCGTAGCCACTGCGGCACCGTCGTGAGCCAATTTGGGTCGGGCGGCTTCGCCTTGCCGGCAATCGCTTCGTTGAAGGCGTTGCGTAGGACCACTTCGAGGATACGCAACGGAGCATAAAAGTGCTCACAAAGCGCAGCGTTCCATTGGTATCGTTGGAAGACCACGGAGTCGGACTCACTTGCTGTTTTCCGATGAGACTCAAACCTTTCAACAGAAAGGGCTTTCTTTATCAGTGCCAAATCTTCCTCTTTACATTCCGACAAAGTGTGAGACACTTTGCTCACTGTCCCGGGGCCATTCCTAGCACTGGTAGCCGAAACGCTGCTGGTGATGAATCCCGGGTTTTTTATTTCCATGTTTTGAGGACGAGCAGAACTTGGCTAGGCTGCTTACACAGTGCGAGATGCACGTGGCGAAGTGCGTCGCGGCGACATTCATATGCGGACCACGGGGCGATCCGGAAGTCAATGCCGTCCATGGAGCGCACGCGGCACCAAGACCGATTGCCGTAAAGCAACTCCTCGGTGCGGACACGGGCAAAACCGTCCGTACTTTATTACCATCGGATAGAGTACGACCCGATCCTTTCTCCGTGGAGTACGATTCATTTTGTGAAGCGTACATCCTCTCAGGAGGCAGACTCCTCGAGGGTTGCCGCGAATTTTGGGATGGCGTGCGCAGGTGATCTCGGGCCGCGAGATCACGAATCCACGTCGATCGCGGAACCCGCCGCAACGCCGCCTCCAGCAACGTCCTCGAGGCATCGGGCTTGGATCTCGCATTGGCAGATCCGCGCGGCACGCTCGTGCCGCTTCGCACGTGACGTTTCCATCAAAGTGCCCTTGGGCCGGGGTCATCGGATTGCTGTTGCTCAACGCGATCGTTTTCGGGTGTGTGCTGACATTCGACTTCGTCCGTTGGGATGACAATATTCTCATCACGCAGAGCCCCGTGCTGAAAGAGCCCTGGTCGGCCTCGCTGGTCGCGCGATTTTTCGACCCCGACCAGGCGCTGCGGTTCAAACCGCTGCACTGGGCGATGGCGCGGGGAATCAGCTCCATCGCGGATTTCGAGCCGGCGGCCTGGCACGCCGCGAACCTGATCCTCCATCTGACCGCGACCGCACTCCTGTATCTGGTATTGCGCCAGGTGCTCTCCCTCGTGCGAGGCGGCGACGCCCCGGGCGGCATGGCGGCTGAACTGGGGCCGCTGTTTGGTGCCGCGCTTTGGTCCGTGCATCCTCTCCGGGCGGAAACGGTGTCGTGGCTCAGCGTGTCGACGTATCCGCTGGCGACCGTGTTCCTCCTCGCCTCGTTTTCATGCTATCTTCGGGCACACGTCAGGGGACGAACCGGTTTCTCATGGCTCGTTGCGGCGTGGTTGCTGGCGGTGATGGCCTACGCGAGTTATCCCGTCACGGCGACCTATGGGCTGTGGCTCATCGCCGTGGACAAATGGCTCCTGGCCGGTAGCGGCCGGACCGGCGTCCCCGCGACGACTGGTCCGAGCCAGGTCAGGAGCGCGATCAAACATGCATGTTTCCTCGCTCCCGCCGCGCTGGCGGTGGCGATTACGATGTGGAGTCGGATCGCGCATCCCGGCATCTTCGCGTCCGCACCGGCCATCGAGTCCGTGGGGCCGGGGGCGCGCGGCCTCATGGCGCTGGCCTCGCTGACGTTTCTCGCCGGCCGCCTCGTGTGGCCGGTCGATCTCACCCCCAACGTTCCGCCACTGGCGGGCGACATCGTGAGCCCCTCGGTATTGATCATGGCGGTGGTCGCCGTTGTCGCACTGATCGGCGCGTGGCACCTGCGCCGGAGGCGTCCGCTGTTCGCGTTGTGCGGCATTGGATTTGCCGTGCTTAGCCTCCCGTGTCTCGGGCTGACGGAGTACCCGACGTGGCCGGTCGATCGTTACAGCTATGTCGCGCACCTGCCGCTGGTCGGGGCGGTGGCCACCTGGCCGTGGTGGCAATGGCACGGAGCGAGGCAGAGAATGGCCATCGGGCTGTTGGCCGCGGTGGTGACGGGCGGACTGGCAGTGGCGGCACGGGCGCAGTGCGAAATCTGGCGCGACTCCGGCGCGCTGTTCACCAGCATGGCCAAGCATCCAGATTTCCATGACAACCCGCGGCAGGAGGGACACATCTACGTCATGTGGGCGGGCTACGAGGCCGAGAATGGGCGGGCCGAAAGGGCGGCCGAACTGCTCAACCAGGCGCAGGCCGTTTATGTCGCGGCCATGCATCGCGCGATCGGAACAGGCGCGTATGGCGAAGCATTGTCACTATTGACGCATCTCGAGCGGCATCTCGGCCTGACGCCAGCACTCCGGCGGGAGAAGGGGGCATGGCTGCTCCGCGAAAAACGCAACGAGGAAGCCTTGCGGGAACTGCAGGCGGCCGCCGCAGCTTTGCCGGACGATGAGCGGCTGCGTGCGCTGTTGGCGGAGGCAAAGGCGCTCACCGCCGGTGCCGATGTGCCGTCCGGTCAGTCCGCACCCCGACCCTGAACCCGCTCTCACTCGGCCGTGGGAGTGACACGAACGATTGGATGACAAGCCGTGGTCGGTGCCCGGCGAAGATTTTCATCCGCCGCATGATCGCTTTCACCCGGTGAATTGCGCGCTAGGAAATGAGCCCCTCTGCACCTGGCAGGCGGGCCGGCCCTCGCCCTCAAACTTCAACTCCCACCCATCGTGAAAATAACATTCGTTCTCATCTTTGCCGCCGTCCTTGGTGTACTTCCGTTCAGTGTACTGAGTGTGCAGGCGTTTGTCGGCTTCTATACCGTCGGCGGCATCCTCGCTCTTGCGGTTTACGACTACGGCCGGACGACTTCGCGGACCCGCCGAACGGACCGTCGTCCAGCCGCGAAACGGAGTGAAGACGGCGCCGCTTCTTCTCCCGTCAACACGTGGAAATGCCGGACACTGTCCGCCTGAGGCCTTCGGCGAATCCGGGTTGCACGAGGAAACCGAGATACGGAGCGGATAATAGGCCAGGCAGGTTCCGCTCCCCGTATGTTCCTGCAAAGTGGTTTCGACTCATGGTACTCCCGGTTTCGTCATTGCGCGGCACACATCCACGCGCCAATTTCCCCGTCACCCCGCTTCGGTTACCCCATCTTTAGCCCCTCCTGTACTCCACATGAGCAGGTTGTTGTCGCGCAAAGAGGCGAATTTCACGGACGCGTCGGCGCAGTCCGAAGGGTGGCGTGCTGCGTTCATCGACCCCCTCGGTTCCGACGAACGCGCGCCACGACCGAATGCTCCTGCCCCCGCGTCCGCAGTCGTCCCCTTTCACTCACCCCATACCCCATGAAAGCCCTCGTCTGGATGGCATGCTTCGCGAGCGCCTGCGCGCTCGCTTTGGCCCAGCAGAACAAGAGTTCAGCCATGTCCGCTTCGGCGCTCACGGCGGCCGATGAAGCGGCGATTCGCGCCGGCTCAAAAACTTACGAGCAGGCCGGCAACCAGCGCGACTGGCCGACGCTGCTGACGGTGTTCACCGATGACATCGTGTTCATGCCGCCCAATGCGCCCGAGGTGATCGGCCGCAAGGCAGTCGAAGCGATGCTGAAGACGTATCCTGCGTTCAAGAATCTGCGGCTCGAACCGCAGGAAATTTCCGGCGCCGGCAACCTCGCATACGTGCGCGGACGCTACTCGATGGTCATGACGCCGTCGAACCAGCCGGAACAGCCCGACGCCGGAAAGTATATCGAGATCTGGCGCAAACAATCCGACGGAAAATGGAAATACGCGCGCGGGATCTTCAATTCCGATCTCCCGCTGCAAGCGCGGCCGGCGGCTGGATCGACCGCCGCATCCGCCGGGCCCGATATCGTCGGTACCTACAAACTGGTTTCCCGCAAGGTACCGAGCGGCGAGGTGCTGCATCCGCCGCGGGTCAACGGTTTGTTCACGGTTACCCCCACCACGATGAACTTCAATATCGTGGTCGGAGAAACGTCGTTCTCGTCGTTCAGCACCTATCGGCTGACGGGCAGCACGCTCGTCCAGACCATCCTGTTCGATCTCGGTGTGGACAAAGGGAAGATAACCTTTGTCCAGAACACACCGAATACCGTGACGGTGCCGGTGAAGGTCCAAGGCGGCCGCCTCGAATTCAAGATGCCGAATGTCAAGACGGCCTCCGGCGAAATCGAACCGCCGACGGAGGTCTACGACGGGAACTCACTCGTTGCGACCAAACCGGGCGAATTCGTCGACACGTGGGAAAAAATCGAAGGAGGCCGCGATACCGCTAGCCCGGATATTTCATAGCCGCCGCGGTTTTTCGATTTTTCCGGTGATGGGTGCGAAAAGGATCGGTGTCCGGCGTGTTTTTCACCGGTGGCGCGGCCCAGCAGCGTTGCCGGCGTCAAAACTCCGTTTTTCTGCGGTGCGCGTCAACGCTCCGCCGATCCGGCACGAGTGGCGCGCCGGTTTTTAGCGATCTGGGGTCCGCGGCTATCCGTCTGCCGGCGCCAGCCGCATCAGCCGGGCGTGACAGAGCTGAAACAAATCCTGCCGCGGATAGGCGCTGCTGAGTTGGATATACACCCGCCGCACGCTCACCGTCACCCGCGCCGCCACTTTCAACAGCTTCAAGCGGATGCTTCCGGCCGTCGCCCGCGCCAGCTCCGTCCCGTGACAGCCCAGGGTGCGCAGCCGTTCCAAGAGCAGATACGCGAAGCTCGCCAGCCAGAGGCGCAGTTGGTTGCTGGCCAGAAAGTGCGTGCTCAACTTATCGGCTTCCAAATCCAGGACCTGCTGCTTGAGGACATTTTCCATCTCCCCGCGCGCACAATAGAACTCTTCATAGAGTCGCGCCGCCGTGAAACGCTCCCGGTCTTGGTCACCCGGGAACGCTTTGGCCGGCAGGTTCGTGACGATAAAGCGCGGGTTGTCGCTGCCGTTCGTCACTTCGGCTTTGCCCACCATCCGTCGCAACCGACTCCAGCTCTTCTGCGTCTGATACTCGAACTCGGCAAACTCACGCACCATGGGTGCACCGCAGAGACAATACCGCATGCGCGCGTTGGCCTGCGCCAGTTCCAGTTTCCCGATCAGCACCGAGTTCTTGCCCATCCCCAGGCAGTAGTAAAGCTCCGGCTGGGTTTCGCACCAGGCCAGGATTACCTCCACGCAAAAGTCGCTGTCGCCTCGCACGATGATCCGCGCTTTTTTGCAGCGCCGGCGAATCGCGGCCACGACCTTCTCCAGCGCGGGCACCACGCCGTCCGCACCGCTTTTGTCACTGGTGCGCAGTTGCGCCCACAGCACCACCTCGCCCACCACGAGGTACAGGGGCAGGTAACAATAGTCGCTGTAGTAGCCGTTATAGAACCGGCCTTCCTGCAGCCCGTGCACCAAGTGGCCCATGCTATCCAGATCGATCACCACTTCCTTCGCGTGTTGGCGCAGGCAGCGCACGCCCATTTCCAGCAGGCAGGCTTCCACCTTGATCGGATCGTGCGGCAGCTTGTGACACCGCGTCGCCTTATTGTTGGACAGCTCCAACCGGTTGAGCGTCGAGGGGCCGGCCAAGGGGATGCCGCGATCCTGCGGGTTGAAACGATCCCGGCCCAGAGGATCGAGCTTGTCGCACGCCGTCGCCAGCAGCGGATCGCGGCGCAGTTGCTCGTGATCGTTGAGATCCTCGTAGCCCAGCGCCAAGCCGAAGATCCGCTGGCGCAGCAATGCCGGCAGCGCGTGATCGACAAACCGCTGATCGCGCTGGTCGCCAAAGCAGCCGGCCAGGGTGCGCGTCAGCCCGAGGCTCGCGTCGATCTGGCGCAGGAACGGCGAGCCGCCGTCGCTCGACAACGTGCCGCCGGAAAAATCGGCCACCACTTTGCGCGAAAAGAGGTCTGGAAACAGGAACGGTTCTTGCTGACAGTCTGTCGAAGGCCGGGCGTCGGCTCCTGCTGTAGTTGATTTGTTCACACCAACAACTTAAGCAGGAATCGCGCCCGGCCTTCGCCTCGCGTATGAATTTTCCGGGTTAG